>JAZLGC010000014.1:0-42645 GCA_045616125.1 Treponemataceae bacterium
GGGGGGGGGGGGGGGTGGGAAGGGGGGGGGTTGGACATGCTGTCAGGGTAAACAGCAGACAAACTACACAAAAAATGGGAAAAAGTTTTTTAATGGTGAACATCTTAAACTCCATAAAATTAAAAATTGAAAGAAGTTTAAAAGTCCGGGGGGGGGGGTACGTCAATAATAAAAAAATAGAAATATATATGAAATTACTGTTTTTGCCCGGAAAAGGCAGATCCCGATGGTCTGGAAACCGCGTGGAAAGCGGCTTCACAGGCCATCGTATTATTTATGCCTGATATACTGTCTTACCCTGGAACCAGGTTCTAAGGACACGACCTTTCAGGGTTTTACCCTGCAGCGGGCTGAATTTGCCTTTTGATGCAAACAGGGCGGTATCAACTACCCATTCATTTTCATCAACAAGTACCAGGTTTGCTTCACGTCCGGCTTCCAGAACACCGCAGTTCAGCCCTAAAAGCTGAGCCGGGCGTCCGGCCATCAGTTCTGAAAGTTTACTCATGGTAATATAACCGCCTGCAACCAGCGTGGTGTAACTGGTGGCAAAGGCTGTTTCTATGCCGGTAAAACCACAGGTGCCGGCAGCTTTGTCTGCATCTGTGTGGGGGGCATGGTCAGTAGAAATGACATCTGCAGTGCCATCAAGAATGGCGGCAATACAGGCTTGGCGGTCAGTTTCGCTACGCAGTGGTGGATTTACCAGCTGGCAGTCCATGCCGGGCATTTCATAGGAAAGACCAAAATGATGGGGAGTAACTTCGCAGGTAACACGGTTGCCACCAGTTGCTTCTTTTGCAGCTGCTTTAGCATTCCGCACATACTGCAGGGACTGAGCTGTACTGCAGTGTGCAATGTGGATATCACATCCAACCTCTGCCGCCAGCTGCAGGTTCCGCAGGGTACACTCATCTTCGGCTCTGGCAAGAACACGTTCAGCCGCGGCAAAATCCTTTGCATCCCGGAGCCGTTTTGCTTCCGGTACCAGAGAAGGTTCTTCGCAGTGGCATGATACCATAACGCCGGCAGCAGCGCATTTTTCCATGGCGGCTTTCATCACTTCAGCAGATGCCACATCTTTACCGTCTTCACTGATAACGGGAATCCGCTTTGCAACGTCGGCATCAAGGTCATCAAGATGACTGATATCGTTTCCGCTGAATCCCCGGGTAATGCTTACAGTCTGGAATGCACGGAGCAGCCCTGTATCCGCAACCTTATTTTCAATGTCCAAAGCCATTGCCACATCAGAAACAACCGGTGACGTATTGGGCATAAGAACAACGCAACCGTATCCGCCATGAACAGCAGCCTTAGAGCCCGAAATAAGGTCTTCTTTGGCACTTTGTCCGGGATACCGGAAGTGAACATGCATATCGGTAAACGACGGCATCAGGATAGCGTTTTTCGCATCTACAAGCTCAAGGCTTTCTGTGCCACATTCAACTTCGGGCACGCTGGCGAGTTCGGTACGCTGAATCGATGTAATCAATCCATCGTTTCCAATCAGGACAGCCCCATGAAAATCGTGGTCGCCATCAACTACGCGGGCGTTATAAATCAGGGTCAAAGCACTTCTCCTACGCCGGCGCGGTACAGTTCATCGCAGTATTCGCAGCTGTATTCAGCTCGCTTCCGGTCAACCAGACGGAATGCCTGGGGAATGTATTTTTCGGTGCTGGTAATGCAGCGTGGGTTTTTGCACTGAATAACGTTTTCTACCCGGTCAGGAAGGCTTACGGCAATTTTCTTTGCAATGTGTTCATCCATTACAACGTTTACCGTAATGTTGGGATCGATGAATCCCAGCAGGCTGTAATCGATGTTGATGATGTTGTCAATTTTGATGATGTCCTTGCGGCCCATAGTCTTTGAAGGTACGTTCATAATCAGGGCAACGCAGTAGCTTGCTTTATCAAGACCCAGCCAGTTGAAGATTCGTGGACCGGTTCCTGCGCGGATATGATCAATTACCAGACCGTTTTTAATGGTATCTACATTCAGCATTACAGTACTCCTGTTACTTTGGAAATAAGGGCCATGCGGGCGTACATGCCGTACTTAACCTGCTTGAAGTAACTGGCCCGTGGATCGTCATCAACGTCGGTGGCAATTTCATTTACACGTGGCAGCGGGTGCATGACAATCATATTTGGTTTTGCCATCTTCATTTTGGCTTTGTCCAGAATATAGCTGTCCTTTAAGCGCAGGTAGTCAGCTTCATTAAAGAAGCGTTCTTTCTGTACACGGGTCATGTACAAAATGTCCAGGTCTCCGATAACGTCTTCCAGTTTTTCAGAATGCACAAATTCAAGGCCGGCACGTTTGAGTACCTGGGTAGTAAAATAATCAGGCAGCGCAAGTTCGTTGGGGCTGATGAGCACGAACCGGTTGTTGGGATAGCGGCTCATGGCGGTAATCAGACTGTGAACTGTACGGCCGAACTTTAAGTCGCCGCAGAAACCGATGGTGTGACCGGTAAAGCCGCCTTTCAGTGCCCGGATGGTAACCAGATCTGTCAGGGTCTGGGTTGGATGGTGATGGCCACCGTCTCCGGCATTGATGACCGGAACGGATGAGTACATGGAAGCCAGTTTTGCGGCTCCTTCTTTTGGGTTGCGCATGGCAATTACGTCTACGTAGCTTGATACGGTACGGATGGTATCTGCCAGGGTTTCTCCCTTGGTAGTAGATGATGCAGAAGGGTCTGCAAATCCCAGTGTTGAGCCGCCTAAATGCAACATGGCAGCTTCAAAAGAAAGCCTGGTTCTGGTACTAGGCTCAAAAAAAAGCGTAGCAAGAACTTTGCCGTGGCAAATATCTTGATACGCTTTAGGATCAACAATCATTTGTTCTGCAAGAGTGCAGATTTCATCAATTTCAGTAAGCTCAAGGCTTCCTGGTTCCAGAATATGGCGTCCTTGTAACATCAACGTCTCCTTTCGTTTCTTGCTGCATAGGATACCACACACAGCGACGGGCAGCAAGCCCGCCCGTAACTGGAACGGACCCTTCGACAGGCTCAGGGATCCTTAGGGGCAGCTGGCTCAGGGACCCTTCGACAGGCTCAGGGGGCCTTAGGGGTGGCGGGCTTCTGCATGGCCAGTTTCTGCTTCATGGAGTCGGCAAACAGCTCGTTGACATTTTTTACGACATCAACATTGAATGACGGTTTCCCGGCAGCATCCATGCGGTACAGAACAGTAGCATCCTGTGCATAGGCCGGACTGTTCTTGTCATTAACCCACCAGTCAAGAACAGCAATAATTGAAGCGCAGTATTTGAGCATATTCAGATTATTTGCCATTCTGCTTTTGCGCCCGCCGAGAAGTACATCAAGACGGCGGCTTATGGCGTTGGGAACGGGAAAATGATAAGGACTCCACAATTTCTGAGCACCAATGGCTTCTGACGCACGGGCTTCAGCCGGATCTGCTGCGTAGGCTTTGTCGGCACGTGCAATAATGGTACTGAAGAATCTGCTGATAGATGGCAGCTGGTCCTTTAAAAGAGGCAGTGTGGTATCCGGCTTTGGTTTATCAATGAAGGTAAGATCAAAACGCAGATAGGGAAAAAAGTGGTTATGAGCATACCAGTACAGATTGGAACTTTCTTTTTTACCGAACTGTGAATACAGATATTCAGAGTTGGCATAAATGTTGTTCACAAAGTCGCGCATCATGTTGGCATAGTTCCGGTCAAAAAGCACTTCACGGTATTCAGCAAATTCTTCAAATAGTGACTGGGTGGTCTGGTTTTTAGCAAAAAAATCCAGGGCTAAATCCTGCCGGAAAGGAATATAGCGGCACCCGATAAAGAAGTCTTCAATAATTCGCATCAGAATGATGGCAATCTGCATGGGGTTTTTTGGATGAATATAGTTCAGACCATCCTGAAACTGAAATACGCCCTGGAAATAGGGATACATATCAGGCATTGATTCGATGTTCAGCCATCCTGCTTTGGGGAACATGGTATCAAGAACCTGCAGTCCCCGCTGTACCATTGGTGGAATGGCAGGTACGGCTTCTGCTTCTTCCTCTTCTTTTTTTGCAACTTCTTCAGGCGTTGGCTTAGGTGGTTCTTTATCCGGAAACAGCAGGTCATACTTGGTTTTGCCGATGAACTGCAGAATATGAGCACTTTCTGTACGAAGAATGTCTGGATATGGTGTAAGGTCAAGGCAGCACATGCGCATAAGTAATGGATAAAGCCCTTTGGCCATCTGTTCAGAAACATAGCGCCAGCAGGTTATGGATTCACGGCTTGTTGCCTGAATTGCTTCTGTTTTTGAAGTATTGTTTACCCGGGCATCTTCATACAGCCGTTTCAGGTATTCACTGACGGTTTTTGGTGTCAGGAACCAGACGGTATACAAATCTGCGTAAAAGGTGCGGACAAAGGGAATCAACTGCTGAATTGTTACATTCTGTGGTGATTTCATCAGCTCCTGGTACAGGGATTCAAGCTCCTGGTGATGAAATTGTGACAGAGCATCAATTGCCTTGTGATATGTGGTTGTTTTTAGAGAAACCTGTTGTCGGAAGTTTTCAGGAGCGTCCTGCAGAAGGCGACGAACGGAAACCGCCAGTTTAGTAAAGCGCTGCACATAAAGCGTAAGGGTTCCGTTTACAAAGTCTGCAGAAACCCGTTCTCCACGGTTAAAGACGTTGTTGATCAGATTTGCAAGAAATCCAAGACGGTCCTTAATCTGATAGGAAATCATGATTTCATCCATATCAGCACGGATTTTTGGCGATATGGCAGGTAGTTGAGGGCCTTTATCCTGTTTAGGAGCTGCGGTGATGGTTGATGAGGTGGAAAGGGATGATGATGCGGTACGTGATGACGCAGTTCCTGTGCTGGAAACTGCCGAACCGGAAGCCGAAGTACCAGACCCTGAAGATGAAGGAGAAGTGCGGCGGATAACAGTACGGTTTTTGTTGGGAAGTGATTTTTCATCAAAGGGCATGGATTTTTCAATGCCTATTTCACCACCCAGTTTTTTCATCATGCGCTGGGCTTCTTCCGGGTCTAAAAGGCCTATGTTCTGTCTGGTGTGTTCAAGTTCACCAGGCTCGTAAATGGCAGCTGGCCGCTTGGGTGAAATATTCATGTTGTCAGACATACTGTTGTGCTCCTACATGCGAAGGTACTGATACTGGGCGATACCGGCAAAAGATTTCAGGTGGAGAATTTCACCGTCAGCAGTTTTTAAATCGCCTTCAAAGGTACCATACATGGTGTGATAATCCGTTGTTAAGATAAAAAGGGAATCAATCCGGTGGTTATCAGAAATTGGAGTAAAAAACAAATCAACCATGTTTTCTGTATCCTGAATAATCCATTTACCGTTGATTCCATAGGGCCGCGTAACTGTTACTGAAGGTAACGGCGTTACTGTATTATCGGCAAACAAAACGTTTTCGTTGTAGGTATTTGCATCAACTGCATCAGTATTTGTTTGGGCAAGGTGAAACATAATCTGTCGGCCACCGTTTGTATCAAGACCTGTAAGAAAAGTAGCTTTGCTGCGCAGATTATAGTAGGCACGCCGCATGGTTAGAACGCCAAGCCCCTTGGTGTCAAAGATGTTGCCCTGATTGGCAGCGGTATCAGTTGCTGCAGGAGCCTGCAGGTCACCGGTAAGTGGTGCACCGCAGACAAAGGCCGCACTGCATCTTCTTTGGGTAGGAAAGGGCGACAGGGTAAAAAGCTGAGGTTTCTGAGAAACACCTTCCGGAAGAGTATTCATGATGAATGTGCCGGTAAGGTCTGGCCGGACAGAGTCACCTTTTACATTCAGGTGCACACTGATGCGGTTTCTGTCATAGTTCCAGCCAATGCGGTAATAACGTCTTTTTTTGTATGTGGAACAGACAGCTTTACGGGTGTTTTTTGGAAGAAGACGACGTCCACCGAAAATGTTGCGGTATGCAGTTTTTTTGCCGGTAGATTTTTCCCACAGGACAAATTCAGAAAAGCAGAAGAATTTTACGTCCAGCAGGTCTATACGGCCTATATGCGTAGGAGTTGAAAAGCAAAAGCTGAGGTTACCGCGAATGCGAAGGTTGGTCAGAAATGGTACCGGGGGAAAGGCAGAAAAAGGTTGCCAGACGTCCTGAATATCGAAGAACAGCGGTGGTTCCTGATACGTACCGAACTGCGGCTTTCCATCCTGAATGAGTTTTTCTGGTGGTGTTGTTGCATCACGGGTAAACATACCTTTTCAGTATACCGCATGAACAGCAAGTATTCAAACATGAAAAAAGGGCTGCCCAATGAAGAGCAGCCCTTTTTGCGTTATACCAGAAAACCCTATACTTTAAGACCTTTGGTCTGTTCAACAATGGCACCGGACACTTCACTGTTTTTAGCAACAGCATCGGTAACACTTTGAATTTCATCAGTAATGGCTTCGGTTGCATTGGACATGTTGACAACAGCCTGGGTAATACCCTGCGTTGTATCAGCAAGACATTCCATGGCAACAATCATTTCCTTGTTACCTTCAAGCATCTGAGCACTGTTTTCGCGAACGGTAATAGTGTTGTCATTGATATTCTGCATGGCAATAAGAACTTCATTACTACCCTGTGACTGTTCTTCCATAGCCTGTGAGATAGTATGTTCCTGATTCTTGATTGTCTGGGTCAGTTCATAAATGCGGCCAAACTGTTCCTGAACAATGCGGGTATTATCAAGTACGTTTCCAATTGAAGAACCAAGTTCCTGCAGACGCTGACTGATAGAAAGGCTCTGTTCGTTTGATTCTTCTGCCAGCTTACGGATTTCATCAGCAACAACGGCAAAACCTTTACCGGCGTCTCCTGCATGGGCTGCTTCAATGGCGGCGTTCATAGCCAGCATGTTGGTCTGTTCTGCAATGTGCTGGATAATTTCAGAAGCTTCCTGCATACCTTCAGATTCTTCAAAAATCAGCTGGCTGGTGTTTACTGCTTCTTCTACTTTCTGTTGACCGGTAGTTGATTCAGCGTCAAGCTGGGTTACCATCAAATCGTTTTTGCGAAGAATTTCAGTAACACTGCCAATATTAGCAACCATTTCTTCAATGGCAGCTGTTGCCTGAGTAACACTGGTTGCCTGAGATGCAATATTATTGTCTAGAGTGGTAATGTTCTGTGAAATAAGTTTGATGGTAGACTGGGTTTCTTCAACCGCAGCAGCCTGAGAAGTCATGCTTGTACGGATGTTTTCAGTCTGGGAATGAATGTTGTTCAATCCCGTAGACATGTGGTTTGTTACCACATCAAGCTGATCTGCAACCTGTTTGGTTACATTTCCTGAGTGCTTGATCTGTCCGATAAGGTTACGGGAAATATGCGCATAGTCATTGAACTGTTTTGCCAGCTCTCCAAGGGAGTCTCGGGTAAGAACATCCAGTTCATCAACGGTGTAATCACCGTTAATAAGGGTTTTGGCATAATTTGACAGGTAAGTAACCTGACGCTGGTTACCGGACATCTGAATTACCATGTCGATAATACCCAGAATCATGGCTACAATTCCCATGGGGACGCTTTTTGTAGCGATGATATCAAGAATATTTGATTCCCTGTTAAAAGCTTTGAACAATGGTGCCAGCATAATCATGATGAGCCCGGTGTCGGCAAATAATGTAACAATGGCAGCATTTTTTACCATACCCATGTTCCGGTATTTAGGAATAATGGGCAGGAACTTCATCCAGCGGCTTAATACCTGATCGAAGTTTACATAGGTAAACAGTGAAAACAGGAACAGGGATGAAAGATTGCTGAACAGGATTGAAATACCGTACTGACCGGGGCCAAATCCGATGTTGAATGTTTTGCAGAGGGCAAGGGGAAACAGGATGTTAGCTGCTATAGGGTAGAAAATACAAACATCGGTAAACAGCTTGTATGACTTATTTGCCTTAAGACATGATTCTTCAGTACCGTCATACATTCTGATTGGTTTCATGAAGAAGTAGTAAAGGGCAAAAGGAGCTAAAAAACCTGTCAGTACATAAATGATAAAAGGTGTTGACGCAAAAAACATCAAGGTGGTTACATGATCAAAATAACCGACGTACAACAACTGGGCTACAAAGCCAAATATGGGCCCCACGCAGGTAAGAGCACAGAAAAGAAAGATTGATAATGGTGGTTTCGGCACTCCCGGTGCGCGATCAAATAAAGCCATATAAACTCCTCAGTATATATATTCGGTTATTTTGATGCAGATAACAGCTGTCTTTTATTTCAGTTTTTCATTGGTCTGCTGGCGCTGTAACCGCAGCTTTGCAAGGGCTGCTTCCTTGTCGTTAACCATGAATACCGGCTGTCCGGTTGCATCAATGGTATCACGCCACATTGAGCCTTCAGGATTTACCTTGTTACGACGCATGGTTACCAGTTTGATGGGCAGATGCACATATTTATTGTGCACAAGGCCGATAACGATTTTTGTTTTTCCAGCCATGGCAGCGTGAACGGCGTTATTACCCAAACGTTCGCAATATACAGAATCAGTTGGAGTTGCCGGTGCACTGCGAATCTGGTAACTGGGGTCAATGTATTTCAGATTGATGTGAATATGGTTTTCTTTGAAATACGATTCAATCCGCTCTTTCATGTACAGACCGATATCACCAAGCTTTACGTTACCGGATGCATCTTTATCGCCGGAAGTCTGCAGCAGTTCCTGGCCGGCACCTTCTGCAACAATGATTACTGCGTGATGACGTTTTTGAATACGGTCTGCAAGGCTTGCAAGGAAACCATCGGGGCCATCAAGGTCAAAGGGAATTTCCGGGATAAGACAGTAGTTGGCTTCATGGCTGGCAAGTGCAGTTGCCGTTGCAATAAAGCCTGACTCACGACCCATCAGTTTTACAAGTCCTACACCGTTAATCTGCGAGTGAGCTTCCATGTGGGCAGCAGCGACGGCCTGAGTAGCTTTTTCTACGGCTGTATCAAAGCCGAATGTTTTCTGGATGAAAATCAGGTCGTTATCAATGGTTTTTGGAATACCGACAACAGCAATCTTAAGACCGCGGCGTTCAATTTCTTCAGCAATGTCCAAGGCACCACGCTGGGTACCGTCACCGCCGGCTATAAAGACCATGTTCATGTTCAGCCGTTCAATGGCATCTACAATGTCAGAAACACGGTCACCACCACCACGGCTGGTTCCAAGGAATGTTCCACCGGTTTTATGGATATCGTCAACATTGTCAGGGTTCAGGTCGATAGTGCCGTAATCATAGTCAGGAAGCAGACCTTTGTATCCAAAACGGATACCACGGATGCGGCGGACACCATAACGGTTCCAGAGACAGCGTACAATGGCGCGGATTACATCGTTCAGACCGGGGCACAAACCGCCACAGGTCAGAATACCGGCATTTACGTGGGCTGGATTAAAGTAGATGTATTCCCGGGGTCCTGCTTTCTGGATCAGGTTGTTTTCGTAGGCATCGGCTTCTGTTTCCAGAACATCATCATACACATCAATATTGTACCGTACGAACTCGTTGTCCTGTACGTAATTTGCTATAAAATCACCGTGAACTTTTGAAAGTTTAATCGGCGAAGGAATTTTACATTCGCCTAACTGTTCAACGGTAAAATCAAATCGACCTTTCATTTGTGGCCTCCATTTTGAACTATGAACCAGCAGTCTGCTAAAGGTTCAAAGTAAGTGTAACGGTAGGTGTAGTGAAACTCAAGAGAGAACTGCCATAGTAGAATTACGTGTCGTTTAAAGTAATTTTTTCTGCTGACATTGAGCAAAGTTCATAAAAACTGTAGTCTTACAGTATTATTTAACCATTGGAGGATTCACAAATGGAAGAAATTCTTGCCTTGTTACAGGAAAATGCACGGTTATCAGTGGCTGATATGGCTGCCATGACCAAAAAAACAGAAGCTGAAGTATCAGAGATTATGAACCAGCTTGAAAAAGACGGCATCATCCTGAAATACGCGGCGATTGTGAATCCGGAAAAACTGTCGGGCACTGTTGTCCGCGAACGTGCAGAAATTGAAATTCAGGTTGTTCCCCAGCGGGAACATGGTTTTGATGCCATTGCTGAACGTATTTACCGTTTTCCACAGGTAAAATCAGTATATCTGATGAGTGGCGACTATGACCTGAAAGTTGTTGTAGAAGGGGATAGTGTACGTGACATCGGTTTCTTTGTTGCCCGTAAGCTTTCTACCCTGGAAGGTGTTCGTGGTACCCGTACCACCTTTATTCTTCAGACCTATAAAGAAAACGATATTCTGTACGTGGCTGAAAAGAAAGACAGTCGTGAAGGAGTTTCTGCATAATGGCTTCTGAAATAAATACCCGTGAAGACCGGTTTTCGATCAAGATGATGGAAACCCAGCCTTCAGGAATTCGTAAATTCTTTGACATGATTATCGGGCGGACGGACATCATTTCTCTTGGTGTCGGAGAGCCTGACTTTGCTACTCCCTGGTGTATCCGGGAAGAGGCCTATTACCACCTGACTCAGGGGCACACCAGCTATACCAGTAACTGGGGGCTTATTGAGCTGCGTCAGGGTATTGCAGACTATTTGGCACAATACAATCTGCACTATAACCCTAAGGACGAAATCCTTGTTACCATTGGTGTTTCAGAAGCCATTGACGGCATTCTCCGCTCAATCCTGAACCCGGGCGATGAAATTATTGTCTGCGAACCGTGTTATGTAAGTTACCAGCCTCTGGCAACATTATGTGATGCAAAACTGATTCATCTGGATACCAGTGTAAACGGTTTTTACCCAACCGCAGAACAGATTGAATCGGTTATTACGCCCAAAACGAAAGCTCTTATGCTGTGTACGCCCAGTAATCCTACGGGCCGCATGATTCCGGCAGAAGAACTGGAAAAGATTGCAGAGGTGGTTAAGAAACATCAGATCTGGTGTCTTACCGATGAAGTATACTGCGAACTGGTCTATGACAATCACAAGCATGTTTCCATCGGCAGTTTCCCCGGCATGAAGCCCTATACCGTTGTACTCAACGGCTTCAGTAAAGCCTTTGCCATGACCGGTTGGCGTATTGGATATGTATGTGCACCGGCTGAGCTTCTGGCACAGGTGGTAAAACTGCATGGATATTCAAGTATCTGTGCGCCGATTATGAGTCAGTATGGTGCACTGGAAGGTCTTAAGACCGGTGCTTCAGAAGTAGAACGCATGCGTGTTTCGTACCAGCAGCGCCGGAATCTGATGTATAAGGCATTTACAGAAATGGGATTGCCCTGTACAGAACCGGAAGGAGCATTCTACATGTTCCCGGATATCAGGCAGACCGGTCTTACCAGTGAAGAATTTGCTACGGAACTGATTCAGAAATACCAGGTAGCAGTTGTTCCCGGAAATGTATTTGGAGAGGGCGGCGAAGGTTTTATCCGCTGCTGTTATGCAACGGATATCAATAAAATCAAAATTGCCCTTGACCGCATCCGCCAGATGGTGGATGCGCACCGCCGTTAAACTTTGAATCGTCCAATCAGGCTGTCCATACCCTGAATATCATCCAGAGTCTGGTTTGCAAGTTCAGAAACCTGACTTGCAGACTGACTGATCTGTGTCGTTCCGTTACCCATTTCTTCAACACTGCTCATAACCATCTGAGCCATATTGTTCATGGTAGAAACCTGCGACTGAACTTCATCAGTAATGGTGCGGACTTCTTTTGCCGTTCCCTGAACATTAGCCGTAGATGCGTTAATGTCTTTCAGGGCTTCAAGAACCTGCTGTGAAGCACCGTTCTGTTCGTTCATGGCAAACCCGATTTCCTGCATCAGTGAATCAGTATCTGACAGTTTATCAGTAATGGTAACAAAGGCACTGCGGCTTTCAGAAGACTGTTCTACAACTTCGGTAATGGTCTTACTGATTCCTTTCAGTTCCTGACTGATGTTATGCGACTGTTTGCTTGAGTTTTCTGCAAGACTGCGGATTTCATCGGCAACTACCGAGAAACCGGCACCGGCTTCACCAGCATGGGCTGCTTCAATGGCAGCGTTCATTGCCAGCAGGTTTGTCTGGCTTGCAATACGTGAAATAACACTGTTGGCTTCCATCAGGGCACGGCTCTGCTGAGCCATCTGGGTAACTTTTGCATCAACTTCTGCCTGTTTCTGCTGACCAACGGTGGTTACTTCAATCAGTTCCTTAAACTGACCGCTCATCTTACTTACGCTGTTGGAAACAGACGAAATATTACCAATCATTTCTTCAATGGCAGCGCTTGATTCAACAATACCGGCACTCTGATTCTGAATCAGCTGGTCAAGACCGTTCACTTTTGATGCAACAGTCTGAATCTTTTCTGCAGACTGGTTACTCAGTTCAGACTGGTTGGCAGCCTGTTTTTTTACACCGTTAATGTTTGCTGCAATCTGTGTAATGGCACTGGCGGTTTCTTCACTGGTGAATCCCAGTTTATTGCCAATATCTGTCAGAGAAACCTGTGCAGATTTCAGGTCGATAATCATGTTCTGCTGGCGTTCCAGGAAGACATCCAGATCTTCGCACAGGGCGCCAAGTTCGTTATTGGAACGGATTCCAGTGCGGAATGTTAAATCTGCATCAGTATCAACAGCCAGGTCATGTACGGCACCGGCGGCTTTTTTCAGCGGTCTGATGATCAGGCGGTTGAAAACAACCATCATAATGATGATGAACAGAATGGCACTGATGGCAATAGCAATAACCAGGTTGGCAATTACTGCAAACTTGGTATCATCAAGAGCCTGCTTTGGAACACCGATATAAAAAGCTGCAAGCTGGCGGTCATCAGTCAGTTCAACAGGTTCATACAGACAGTTACAGGCAATGCCGTCAACATTTTCTTCCTTGAAATAAGTCAGGCCATATTCATATACGGTTGCAAGAGCTTTTGGATCATCTACTTCTTTTCCTGAACGGGAGAAGGTAGATGCTGCAAAGGTATTGTCAACAATGACACCGAATTCAGAATTCAGAAGGGTTTTGAAGTAGTGTACGGTATTTGAAGCCGTAAGGTCATCAAGCAGGATGAAATATCCGCTCAGTTTTCCGGGCATGAAAACTTTGGATACGGCGAGAATACACAGATGACCGTTTACAACAGACAATCCGAAGGTTGCACCGGTGGCATCAGTCTGTTTGAATATTGCATTCCCCTGGAACATGCTTTTTGTATAGTTTCCACCCTGAGTTGTCATGGAAATACGGCCGAAATTATCACACAGATATATTTCCGTAGCATTGGAGTATGCAAGGAACGACCTCATGTAGGTCATATTGTTGGGGTTTCCCAGCTGTTTGTATGATTCTGAGAGGAGCAGTGCACTGTTGTAAAGGGCCATTCCGCGTTCATCCAGATAACTTTTGAATGTTGTGTATTTACCCTGAACATCTGTTTCAGCGTAATCACCCAGATTGGAATTCATGGTAAAGATAACTGATGTCTGAAGTATAGTCGCAAGAAGAGTAAAAGCAATGACAAAAATAATAACGATTACGGTCCTTATGGAACCACGTTTTTTAGGTGAACTGCTCATATATGCAAACCTCTGAAAAAAATACCCCGCCACTATAGCATAACGGGGATTGGTTGTGTATCAGTCAGACAATAAACCGGGTCAAAAGATGATCCATTACCTCGATGTTATCCTGAGTCTTAACGGCCATATTTGAAACTTCCTGAGCTGCCGCATTAATCTGAGTAGCGCCGGCACTCATTTCGTTCATGCTGCCCATAACGGTTTCTGCAACTTGAGTAAGTTTTTCCATTTCAGTCATAACACGGTCAGAACCGGATTTCATATTTTTGCCGGTTGTCTGTACTTCAGCCGTGCTGGCATTAACATCTTTCAATGCCTCAAGAACCTGTTTTGATGCACCATCCTGTTCATTCATGGCAAACTCAATTTCACGCATCAGGTTGTCGGTATCGGAAAGCTTATCAGTAATGGTTCTGAATGCCTCGCGGGACTGGGTAGAAGATTCAACAACTTCAGAAATGGTCTTGTTAATCTGCTTCAGTTCCTGACTGATGTTACGAGACTGCTTGCTTGAGTTTTCTGCAAGATTACGGATTTCATCAGCAACAACCGAGAAACCGGCACCGGCTTCGCCTGCATGGGCTGCTTCAATGGCGGCATTCATGGCCAGCAGGTTGGTCTGGCTTGCAATACGGGCAATAACGCTGTTTGCTTCAATAAGCAGACGGCTCTGTTCAGACATCTGGGTAACTTTAGCATCAACTTCAGTCTGTTTTTCCTGTCCGGCAGAAGTAACAACAACCAGTTCCTTAAAATGATCACCCATTTTCTGAACGGAATTGTTAACGGAGGTAATGTTGCCGATCATCTGTTCAATGGCAGCGCTTGATTCAACAATGCCAGCACTCTGGTTTTCAATCATCTTGTCCAGAGAATTAATGCGCTGTTCATTGCCCTGAACTTCCTGATTGGTATTGGTAAGACATTCCATCTGATGGTCAGTTTGAGCGCGTACGCTGCTGATGTTTGCCATAATCTGTGAGATGGCACTGGCAGACTCAACGGCGGTGGTTCCCAGCGTATTACCGATATTCTGCAGGTCGCTCTGGGCATTTTTCAGCTGAAGGATGAGGCTTTGCTGACGGTCCAGGAAGGTATCGATGTCGCGGCAGAGAGCCCCGATTTCATCATTACCGGGTACGTTGATACGGTAAGTAAGATCTGATTCATCTGAATCATCAGCCAGCTGGTGAATGGCTTTGTATGCTTTGCTCAACGGCTTCATAACCAGACGGCCGATTGAGAAGTTGGCAACGATTACAAAGAGGATGATACCGAAAATAATAACGTAGGCAGCCTGTGTCGCAACATTCTTACGGGTTGCAGTTGCATAGTAGGTATCCTGACCTAACAGCACGGTAATCTGACGGTCGTCATCGGTTCTTCCGATAGGAACGGCAACAATATTGGCATCAAAACCGAACATTTTTGACGATCCTGCTGCAATTTCGCTTGTTTCCATACTGGTTTTCAGAACCGGTTCCGTAACATTGAATCCCACAAGGTTCTTGCGGTTTTCATCAATAATGGAACTTCCGGCAACATAGCTGTCAATCAAGACATCAACTTCACACCCCAGCAGGTCTTTGTAGTAATTTACGCTGACATTGCTTGAAAGTTCATTTTCAATGACAACAAATCCGGTAGTAGAAGCAAAATTCGTTCTGATGACTGAAACCAGATAAACTTTGTTGTTATAGGCCGTAACGCCGGTTGACTTACCGATTTTCTGGGCAGTCTTGAATATAGAAAGATTTCCGAAGTTGGAAGAAACACTGGCTGGAGAATCAGTATAGATTACTTTACCGTAGTCATCGGTGTAGTAACATCCGGTGGCATCTACCGATGAACGGAAAATGGCAAGATATGTAGAGATATCGTATTTATTGGCACGGACAATAAGGTTTTCAAATTCACTTGATGATGAAAAAAGCCGTGACTGATTGGAAATCAGTACTTTTTTCTGCTGAAGGTCTGCCTGCAGGGAAACTGCTTTATCCATGGTCAGTGACTGGAAGAATGGATTAAGGGCATACCGGACTGCAAGGGAAACGGTTCCTACTACCAGAATGGTAAATATGATGAATCCTGCAACCATACGGGCATTGAACTTAGATTTTAATGATCTGAGTTTCTGTTTTGCAGCGGCAGATGCCTTGTTTGCAGCTTCTTTTGCTTTATCAGAAACGACATCAAATTCAGCAGTAACGTCTTCTATAACAGAATTTGCAACTGCACTGGCAGTTTCAGCGGCATTCTCTGCCATTACTTTTGCGGCTTCAACCTTTTCCTGGGCTAAACTTTTTGCTGTATCAAAATGGTCCTGGGCTGCAGCCTTTGTAGCTTCGAGAGTATTGCTTAAGGTCTCTTTTGCTTTTTCTATATCAGTTGGAATCATACAGTTCTCCTCAGAATGATATACATAGGAAATCATGCCCATTATAGCGTCATACTCTAAAATTAGTTATACTTTTAAATGTTATTAATGTAATCAAGATTATTTGTGCGGAAAATATGAGTTTTTTGATAGTTAGCCATGTTTCATATACATACCCCCAGGAAGACATTCTTGCGTTGAATGATGTCAGTTTTACCCTTGAAAAGGGTGACAGTCTTGCCATCCTTGGAGCCAACGGTTCCGGGAAAAGTACACTGGCACGAATAATTGCAGGCTTTCTTTTACCTGATTCCGGCAGCATAACCCTTAACAGTTCTGATTCTGCGCTGAATCTGCAGGGAACAGTTCCTTCTGCCATTGTATTCCAGAATCCAAAGACACAGATAATCAGTGGCATTACCGAGGGGGATACTGCCCTGGGCCCCCAGAATATTCATGTAAGTGACGTAGAAACAGAAGAGCGGGTTGCGCGGCTTCTGGACCTTGTTCAGCTGAGTCATAAACGGAAAGCTGCCACATCGTCTCTTTCTCTTGGCCAGACACAGAAACTGGCACTGGCTGGTATTCTTGCACTGACTCCGGAACTGCTGATTCTGGATGAAGCTGTTGCTATGGTAGATCCGGTATGCCGCAGGGAAATTCTTGATTTTATTGATTTGTATAAGGCACAGGGAAAAAGCGTTATCAGTATTACCCATGATGTTGATGAAGCCATGCGGTACGACCGGGTGCTTGCCATGGAAAAGGGAAGTGCCGTGTTTTATGGCAGCCGGGAAGAGTTTCAGGCCCGGCCGGTGTTGGTAAACCAGATTTTCGGGTATGCAATGCCTGCTCCGCTGGTTCGTGAAAACGGCGGGGAAAATCAGAGCAGTGCAAAACCGGCTCTGATTTTTAAGGATGTAAGTTTCAGTTATTCAAAATCGGAAGATACCGGGGCTGCCCTGAATCATGTGTCATTCAGTATTCCGGAAGGAAGCCTTGTTTCTGTAATGGGGCCAAGCGGTAGCGGCAAATCCACGTTATTTGAGCTGGCTGCAGGATTACTGCCTGCCGGAAGTGGTGAAATCTGGGCAGACGGGCGAGTGTCCCTGGCGTTACAGGATTCTGAAAGCTCTCTTTTTGAAATGTTCTGCGCTGATGATGTAGCCTATGGGCCAGCCAATAATGGAATAAAGGGAAAAGAACTGAAAAAGCGGGTTCGGGAGGCCATGGATATGGCTGGCCTGCCTTTTGAGCAGTTTAAGGACAGAACATGCCGTTCTCTCAGTGGTGGCCAGAAACGCAAGCTGTCTCTGGCAGGTATCATTGCCCTGAACAGCAAGGTATTTCTTTTTGATGAACCGGGTGCCGGTCTTGACCCTCAGGGGCGGGCCCAGATTATGGAAACACTGCAGAACTTATGCCGCTCAGGCCATACAGTCATCTATTCAACTCACCGGTATGAAGAGGCTGCCTGTGCAGAAATAATGCTGACGGTAGAAAACAACACGGTTCATGGTGCAGAGAAAGAGCATGACATTCCGGATCATCTTACCCGGGTAGGCAGCATTGACCCTACCGGCATGCTGACTCTACTGGCTGTTGCCCCACCGTTGAGCAACGGCAATACCAGCGTTTTACGGAAACTGCCATCCGGCTTACGGTTTCTGTTTTTCTTACTGGCTTTTATGCCCTCTGTTTTCTTTAAGAATTTTGCCGTTCTTGGCGTTTCTGCAGGTTTTGCCCTGCTGTATGCAGTTCTTTCAAAAGCGCCGTTAAAACGAAGTGCTTCTATATATATAAAGCTGTTGCCTTGGCTGCTGTTTTTTACCTTGCTGCAGATTCTTGTATTCCCGGTTCAGGATGGCACCACTGTTCTGTTTAAGTGGGCGTTCATTCTGGTAACTGAAGGAAAGCTGGTGGGTGCATTGCGCACCGGTATCCGGTTGTTCTGTGCCGTTTTCAGCATGTATGCCTACCTTTCAACCGTTACCGATGAAGAAATCATCAGTGACCTGAAGAAGGCCTGTCCCCTTACTTCTATTGTTCTGGTAGTGACGGTACTGTTCCGGTTCCTTCCGCTGCTGCGGGATGAAGCACGGCTTATTATTAAGGTTCAGCTGGTTCGCGGCGGCCTTTCCCGGCAAAAAGGGTTCTTTAAGGCAGTAAAGGCCATGTTGCCGCTGTTTGTACCCCTTATTCTAAAGACCCTTGACCGGGCAGAACAGATGGGGGACGCTCTTACGGCCCGCTACTTTTGAAGTGCTGCAGCAACAGCACGGGCGGCGTTTTCTCCATCAAGGGCTGATGAGATAATACCGCCTGCGTATCCAGCACCTTCTCCTGCCGGGTACAGTCCCTGAATGACCGGACTTTGCCATGTTTCTTTATCGCGGATAATACGCACCGGAGTACTGGTTCGTGTTTCCGGGGCAATCATCAAAGCGTCTTCACACACATATCCTTTCATTTTGTGGTTGATTATTTCAAAACCTTCATGGAGCCGGTCTGCAATGTGGGCAGGAAGTATCTGATCCAGCCGGGCTGCGTATACTCCCGGTGCATAACTGGTAGGCGGCAAGGTACTGCTCATACGGCCGGTCATAAAGTCCGTAATGCGCTGGGCAGGGGCTGCCTGGGGGTTCTGCGGTGCATTCTGTGTTACAGTTCTGCCTTTGCTGCAGGCTTGTTCAATGGCAGTGCGGAATCTGAGCCCCGCAAGTGGATCGCCGGGAAACTTTGCATATTCTGCAGGCACATCTTCCGGCCGTATTTCTACAACAATAGCTGCATTACTCCAGCGGCCGCTTCGGTCAGAAGGGGACATGCCGTTTACTACAATACCGTCAGGTGCACTGGCACTGGGCACTACAAGGCCGCCGGGGCACATACAGAAACTGTATACGCCACGGTCAGAAGCCTGGGCGGTTACCCGGTATTCTGCGGGAGGCAGGGCACTGTTCTGTGGTTTGCCATGATACTGCATGGCATCAATAAGGGAGCGGGGGTGTTCAACACGGACTCCGGCGGCAAAGGTTTTTGCTTCAAGAGCGGCTGGGTTTACTGCTGCTGTCATTTCATAAATGTCTGGGGCACTGTGGCCGGTGGCTAGAATTACCGCATCTGCCGGAATGGACCCTTCAACTGCGTTCGGGGATTCTGCCCTGCTGACCGTTACTCCGGTGATACGGGTTCCTTCCATAACAAAGCCGGTACAGCGTGTTTCAAACAGAATTTCACCGCCATACTCACGAATCGTTTTGTTCATGTTATTGATGATGCCGGGTAATTTATCGGTACCGATATGGGGATGGGCGTTGGTCAGAATATCGTCGATTGCTCCGTGATAATGAAACAGCTGCAGAGCATGAGGAATGTTTCCCCGCTTGTTGCTGCGGCTGAAGAGTTTTCCGTCAGAAAAAGTCCCTGCACCGCCTTCACCAAAGCAATAGTTGGTATTGGCATCTACTGCTCCCCGCCGGGAAATATCAGCAATAATGCGCTTCCTTGCACTGGTTTCTGCCCCTCGTTCTACAACAATCGGCTTAATGCCCTGTTCCAGAAGGGTCAGAGCGGCAAAAATACCTGCGGGGCCATCACCGATAATGACAACCCGTCTGGCATGCTCATCAACTTTTTGCCACTTGGGCTCAAAAGGCGCTCCGGCGTCCAGTACATCAGGAGTATCGCCATGAGTATAAATATCGTACCGCAGGTGAATCCGTACACCGTGTCCCTGTCCCCTGCGGGCATCAAGAGATCGCTTTACCTGAATCAGCGTGGTCATATCTTTGTCTTCAAGTTTTATGCTTTTCTTTTCACGCAATTCTTTCAGAATCTTTTTTCTGATCAGTGTTTCATTTGTTTCTTCGCCAGGCTGAACGGTAATTGTTACGGTGTATTTCATGCTGCCAGTATTACAAAAAACGCACGGTTTTTCAATTTTGCCCTATACTGAAAAGGGAATTTATAAAAGATTCCCATCATTAAGGAGAAAACTATGTACACTGCAGATGCATCGCGCTATCAGCGCATGTCCTACAATCGCTGTGGCACCAGTGGCCTGAAACTTCCAAAAGTATCTTTGGGTTTATGGCATAACTTTGGTACCAACGACAATTTCAAGAACATGCAGGCCATGTGCCGGACTGCTTTTGACAACGGTATTACTCACTTTGATCTTGCTAATAATTATGGTCCTGAACCAGGTTCTGCCGAAGAAAACTTTGGACGCATTCTGAATGCTGATTTCAAACCCTACCGCGACCAGCTGATTATTTCTACGAAAGCCGGTTATGGTATGTGGGACGGCCCCTATGGTGATGGCGGCAGCCGGAAATATCTGATGGCCAGCCTTGACCAGAGCCTTAAACGCATGGGGCTTGATTATGTAGATATTTTCTATCATCACCGCTTTGACCCGGAAACTCCTATTGAAGAATCAATGATGGCCCTGGACCAGGCAGTCAAAAGCGGAAAGGCCTTGTATGCCGGTATTTCAAACTACAACGGCGCCCAGACTGAAGAAGCTGCCCGTATCTTAAAAGAACTGCACTGTCCTTTTATCATCAATCAGCGCAGATACAACATCTTTACCCGCGATATTGAAACTGACGGCTTAAAACAGTATGCCCACGACAACGGCATTGGCATTATTTCCTTTAGTCCTCTTGCACAGGGCTTGCTGTCAGACCGGTATCTGAATGGTATTCCGGAAGACAGCCGTGCACGCAAAAGCGGTATCTTCCTGAAAGAGAAGGACATTACCCGCGACCGTGTTAACCAGATTCTTAAACTGAACGAGATTGCAAAGGACCGCTGTCAGACCTTAGCCCAGATGGCTTTAAGCTGGGTTGTCCGCGATGGTGATGTTACCAGTGTCCTTATCGGTGCCAGCAAACCTGAGCAGATTGAAGAAAACTGCAAAATTGTAAATGCCGCACCTTTTACCCAGGAAGAACTGGACGCAATCAACGCAATAACACTGTAAATTGCAACTGCCAGAAAGGGGATGTCCGATCAGTTCATCGTATGGTGTTATTCCGAGCTTATTAGACAGCCCTTTTTTGAAAAAAAAGATTAAAAAAAGGAATGTATGAAAAAAATTATTTTTGCTGCCATTGTTGTTTTTCTTATTCAGCCTTTTTCTCATCCTGCTTATGCTGCCGGAAATGCTTCTGTTGATGATTCATTGTGGCAGGAATCACGAAATGATTTATTTACCCTTATAAATGCTGAAAACGGCGACGTAAAAGCCATGGTCCGCATGGGTGAAATCTATCTTGATGACCGGGAAAAAGACCCTGACTATTCTCTTTCGTATTATTGGTTCTCAAAGGCTGCAGAAGCAGGGGATAAAGATGGGCTTTGGTATGTGGCCGATTGTTATCTGAATGGTTGGGGCGTAGAGCCTGATCCTGAAAAGGCAGCTGGAATTCTGATTGGACTGGCAGAAGAAGGTATGCCCGGTCCTCAGAGCACTTTGAGCGGATTATATTCAGATGGTTATGGCGTAGAACAGGATTTTGAAAAAGCCTTTTACTGGGCTCAAAAGTCTGCAGATCAAGGCTGGTTTGCAGGATTCCATGAACTCGGCTGGCTGTATGTTAACGGGCTGGTAGGAAATTCTGGTGAACCTGATTATGAAAACGCCATCTATTGGTTTGCAAAAGCTGCAGAAGCTGGAAGTCCTAAAGCCATGGTTCAACTCGGGCTCATATATACCCGGGATACCGGTTTTTATGATGCACAAAAAGGTTTTTCTCAGTTTTATCAGGCTGCCAGAAGGGGAAATACCCAGGGAATGTATTATCTGGGATATTGTTATGAATACGGCATTGGTGTTGAAGAGAACCATACGGAATCAATGAGCTGGTGGCATGATGCTGCAAAGTCTGGTTCCCGGGACGCCTGTTCCATGCTTGGACAGTGCTACTACTACGGCATTCATGTTGACACTAATTATGAGTCAGCGCTGTATTTTTTTAATCTGGCCTACGAACGGGGTGATTATCATGCCTGCTGGTTTATCGGTGACATGTATCAGAACGGTTATGGCGTAGAGATGAATGACCCAGTAGGAATTGAATGGTATATGAAAGGAGCTGATCATGGCGATGGTTCCTGCATGAATGCCATTGGCTGGGCTTTGCGTAAAGGCTATGGCGTTAAAAAGAATCCTGCAGAAGCAAAAATCTGGTTTGAAAAGGCCATTGATGCCGGTAATGTTGCCGCCATAAATAACCTGGGATTGTTGTATTATCACGGCGAAGGTGTACCAGTAGATTATAAAAAGGCCGTAGCACTGTTTTGGAGTGCCCAGGAAAAAGGCAATGCTGACGCCATGAATAACCTTGGCCGGTGTTATGGGGATGGATCCGGTGTAATAAGAGACAGTGCTGAAGCAGCCAGATGGTATCTGGCTGCAGCCGAAGCCGGTTCTGCTTATGGTATGGGTAACATTGGGTACCGCTATCTTTATGGTACTGGTATAGAGATGGATGTAGAGAAAGGCATCTTCTGGCTGCAGAAATCATTGGTACAAAGACAAGACGATGCCATTATGTATACATTGGGCGATTTGTTTTATTACGGTACAAAGACTGCTCAGGATTATCCGAAAGCCGTGTACTGGTATACGCTTGCTGCACAACTGAATAATGCGGGTAGTCTGAATCAGCTTGGAAATTGTTACTACTCTGGATTGGGTGTTGAGATAGATATCGTTAAAGCCATTCTGTGCTATGAAGCCGCGGCAGATCTGGGTAACACGGCAGGTGCTTACAATCTGGCTGTAGAATACTACACTGGAAAGAAAGTTCATCAAGATTATGACATAGCTTTTTTCAGATTCAAACAAGTTGCAGAAAGTGGGGATAAAGATGCCTGTAATTACCTCGGCCTGTGTTATCAGTATGGTAGAGGTACGGAAATAGATTATGAACAGGCTGCATACTGGTATCAGCAGGCTATGGATAAAGGTGATAAATACGGTGCATGGAATCTGGGAAAAATGGCTCAAAATGGTGTTGGTATGGAAGTTGATTATGAACTGGCAGAGAAATGCTTTATTTTTGCTGCCGGAAAAGGTGATGCAGATGCAGCTACCCGCTTAGGATCCTGGTACTATAACGGAAATAATTATATCAATCGTGATTATGAAAAAGCATTTACGTATTTACAGTTGGCAGTAAAGGATGATAGCCAGCCGGATAGTGAGAACCGGTTGGGGCTGTGTTATCTGAACGGATATGGTACAGCCGTAGATGTGGAACAGGCTTTGTTCTGGTTTAAAAAAGCTGCTTCAAAGAACAATAAGTATGCCTGGTATAACATGGGCCAAATGTATTATTCGGGAAAAACAGTTCCCCAGGATTATGCTAAGGCTTATGAGTATTTCACTAAGGCTGCAAAACTTGGACACACTGACGGTATGGCATATGTGGGCTATCTGTTGGAAAAGGGACTTGGTGTTGATAAAAATGAGGAACAGGCTTTAAAGTGGTATCGAAAATCGGCCGAGGCGGATTCTACCTGGGGGCAAGAAAGGCTTATCGGGATGCTGTATGATCCTATAAAAAGAGAGAATATAGCTGAGGTAGTCTACTGGGCACAGATTTGTTCTGATAAGAACAGTGAATATGCAAAGAACATACTGGCTTTGTGCTATATGCACGGATGGGGCGTTTCTCTTGATTTATCTAAAGCAGCGCAATTGTTCCAGGAAATTAATGACGTGAACCCAAATAATACAAGTGCTTTGATAAATCTGGGAGATATTTTTTATATATTCTCCCAGACTATCGGAGAAGAAGAATATTTACCTAGAGTGGTTGAATGCTATAGAAAAGCGGCTGAATTGGGCTCTTCTGAAGCTCAAAGAAAATATAGCCGATTTGAAGAATTGTCGGATTAACACATACTTATTGACCATCAGCCCAGCTTTCGGCATTATGTGAAAAAGGAACTTAAGTACAGCTGCATATATTTAAGTATCATTAAACTTTCATAACTGCGACCCTTACATGAACGGTTTTGTGATATAGTAGCTGTACCAGTCCCTTTTTTTTTTATTGGAGTAAAAAATGAATATTGAAACAGATTGTCTTCATGCCGGGTATACCCCAAAAAACGGTGAACCACGGGTAGTACCTATTGTTCAGAGTACCACATATCGTTTTGATTCTACTGACCATGTTGCAGCTCTTTTTGATATGCCTACGGAATACATGTACAGCCGTTTTGCAAACCCCACCTGTGATGCTGTAGAAAAGAAAATCACCGCTCTTGAAGGTGGTGCCGGCGCCATGCTTACTACCAGCGGTCAGGCTGCCAGTCTTCTTGCCATCCTGAACATCTGTTCTGCCGGCGACAGCTTTATCGCATCAACTTCTATCTATGGCGGAACCATTAACCTGTTCGGCGTAACCTTGAAAAAACTGGGCATTGAATGTATCTGGGTAAACCAGAACGCCAGCGAAGAAGAACTTTCGGCTGCCTTTAAGCCCAATACCAAATGTTTCTTTGGTGAGACCATCGCCAACCCGGCACTCCACGTATGTGACATCGAAAAACTGGCCCGCGTTGCCCACAGTCATCACGTACCGCTCATCATCGACAACACGTTTGCTACCCCGATTCTCTGCCGTCCCTTTGAGTGGGGTGCCGATATCGTTGTGCATTCAACTACCAAATATATGGAAGGTCATGCTACCCAGGGCGGTGGTGTTATCGTAGACGGCGGCAAGTTTGACTGGGCTGCAGCTCACCAGGCTACTGGTCTTTTTGCTGACTTCATTGAACCTGATGAAAGCTACCACGGTGTTAAATATGTAGAATCCTTTGGCAATCAGGCTTATATCATTAAAGCCCGCATGCAGCTGATGCGCGACTTTGGCTGTTATCCGGCCGCTCACAGTGCATTCCTTTTGAACCTGGGTCTTGAAACCCTGGCTGTCCGCATGCCGCAGGTATGTGCCAACGCCCGTGCCGTTGCCGAGCATTTCCAGAAATCAGACAAGATTGCAAGCGTTACCTACCCCGGTCTCCCCGGCGATAAAAACGAAGTACTGGCAAAAAAATATCTGCCAAAGGGTACCTGTGGCGTTATCAGTATTTCCATCAAAGGCGGCCGCCCTGCAGCAGTACGCTTTATGGATGCACTGAAACTGGCTTCCAACGAAGTTCATGTTGCTGATATCCGCACCTGTGTTCTGCATCCGGCCAGTGCTACCCACCGTCAGCTGACAGAAGAACAGCTGGTTGCTGCCGGTATTGATGGCGGGCTTATCCGTTTCAGCTGTGGTCTTGAAAACGTAGAAGATATCATTGCCGATATCGATACTGCTCTGGCTGCTGTGTAACGAAAAACATCAGTTTTATGGTAAAAACTTGCACTAAGTCTTTAAAATGCATGAAATTATAGACTTAGTGCAGTATACTTTTCCTTATGCGGAGTAATAAAAAAAATATCGTAGCAGTTTTCGGCCTTTTTCTATTGCTGGCTGTAAAGGTTAATGCACAGAGCGCAGATGCAGTTTCATCTATGATTGAAACACCTGCAGTGCGTTATAGTCAGGCGACTTACTTTATGGCAACTGCAGTTGACCCGAATTTTTCAACAGAAGAAGAATCTTTGGAATTCTGTATTGCCGTAGGGCTTTGTAACAGACCTTCCAGCCCCGATAAGCTTATTACCATGAGTGAGTTTGCGGGATTGTGCATGCGGACCTTTAACCTGAAAGGCGGTATTTTATACTCTCTTACCAGATCAAATCATTATGCCTTTAGAGAAATGCAGGCAAAAGGTTTTATTTCTAAAAATGCTGATCCTTCGGCAACCATAACCGGTTCAAATGCTCTGATTATGATTACCGAGTGTATTACTGCAGTAGAGGCAGGCAGATTATGAAAAAAATATTCGTGATACTGTGCATGCTTTTCTGCTCATCTGCTGTGTTTGCCATCGATTTTGGCGGAACGGTGGCTGTCAGCACTGGTATATCAACCAATAACCTTACGTCGTATGATATATCCCCCATGGGAATTTTTACCATGTGGACACGTCAGCCCCTGGGAAATATAGGATCCTTTGCAGCTGAAGGTAATCTGCGGTATGCCGGTGGGGTTACTGTTGTTGATGCTACTCTTCTTAAGGCAAATGTGAACTTTGGTCCGGTTAAGGTTGAAGCCGGCCGTTTTGGTGTTGCCGATGCTACCGGCACCATTTATAACATGACTGCTGATGGTGCGTTTGTCACGTTTACCAGCCGCTTTGTAAATCTGTATGGCTATGGTGCCTGGACCGGATTACTAAACAGTAACAATGTTGCATTCAATGGTCTTGAAGGAACTTATGAGGCTTCCAATCCCGTTTATGACCTGACTGCAACACCGAAATTTGCAGTTGGTCTTGCCCGTATTGCACTTCCGAACCTGATAAAAGGTCAGACGTTTACTCTGGATGCTCTGGGACTGTATCAGCCGTTTAAGGCAGAAGCAAACCGTGTATATGGAACGGCTTCGGTAAATGGTCCTATAGTACGCATGGTGTATTACGGTCTGATGGGCTCCGGTTCTTATATTGCATCTTCTCCAGCGGGGGATGAAGCCAAACTGGGATATATGGCAAAGGGTAATATCGTCTGGTATCCGGAAGTTCTTTCATCTTCACTTTCTGCCAGTATCACCTATGCAGACAAGAATTTCTGTACCGTTTCTGCCGGTGGTCCAAGTCAGGACGGTTCTCTTTCATGGTCAAACGTGCTGGATGCCCAGATTGGTATTTCGGCCAAGCCCGTTTCTATTGTTCTTATGTCATTTACCGGGGATCTGGTTTGTGCCGAAAACCTGGATGACGGAAACTTCAGTCTTCATTCGTTCCAGTGGAAATTAACAAATACTGCTCAGATTGTTAGTGATCTTTCTCTGTCATTTTCTGTTGGCGAAATCGTTCCACTGAATAAAGGTGCCAGTTCCTATCTGAATGGTTCATTTGGCGCTACTCTGGCTTTTTAATAGGGAGGTTCTCTGAATGAAATTTTCACGAAAACTGATTGCTTTTGGTTTGTGTCTGTTTTGTGCAGCAAGTCTTTTTGCTCTTGAAGGCGTTGTGCTTTCTGTTTCAGGAAAAGTAGAAATTCAGGACGGTGATGATTGGATTCCGCTTGAAGAAGACGACATTCTTGATGCAGGTTCTGTTATATCGACCGGGTTTAAATCAGAATGTGTTATTGCTCTTGATGAAACAACCCTTACGGTTAAGGCTCTTACCCGTTTGACCCTGGAACAGCTTTTTGAACAGGAAGGTAATAAGGCTTCTACCATGTATCTTGATGCCGGTTCCATCAGTGCCAGTGTACGTTCAGAAGAAGACAAGAAAGTAGCATTTAAGGTAAAGACACCTGCCGTTACCGCATCGGTTCGTGGTACCGATGGTGATGTGTACATTAACCGCATTGAAGGCCGCAGTGGTTCATGGCTGCTTACCCCGCCGGAACCACGAATGACCAAAGAAGAAATCATTCAGCTGGCAGAAATGGCTAAGGAGATTCTGAGACAGGAACTTGGACTTGCAGGTTCTGACAGTTCTTCTGATGCTGCAGAGGTTGCAGAAGGCGCAGATGCTTCAGAATCTACAGAGACTGACGAAAGTGCAGAAGACACTGAAACTGCGGTTGCCGTAGCTGACAACGATGAGGCTTCCGGTACCGAGGGTGCTGAAAGTTCTGAAGCAGACGAGAGTACTGGAAGTACTGAAACTGCTGTTGCGGCCGCTGATACTGATGCAGCCGGTGATGCTGCGGGTGCAGAAAGTGCTGGGTCTTCCGGTTCAGAATCAACATCAACGGTAACGGAAACTGCAGTAGCTCAGACTGATACTTCTCAGACTCCGGCAGCTTCATCGGCAGAATCTTCTGCTGCAACAACTGCTCCGGCCGCAGCAGCTGCCCCATCAGCTGTTGCATCCACACCAGCGCCTGCTGCTCCTGCATTTGATTTCAACAACTATTTTTCATCACTGGATCAGGTTGGCGGCGTAATTGTTCATCAGGGTGAAACAAGTACTGTAGCAACTGTTTCCGGCGGAACTTTTGCGCTGAACACTCCCCAGCAGATGGCTGTTGAGTCAGCTACAAGTCTTGGTTCATCTACATCAACTCCAAGCAGTCAGGAATCTGTTACCGCCGCCGTACCTCAGACTCCTGCAGCCGTAGTACCAACTCCTGAAGTTGCAAAGAAAGCTACCGGAACCATTATTATTAAACCGGTATTCAAAGATCCTAATTGATGGGAAGGGCAGATATGGCTGAACTGACTTTAGAGCAAGTGTGTCAAAGAATTTTTGATATAGCATTACCGGCTGCCAGCGCAGCTTCTGCTCCTGTTGCCGGTATAAACATTGGCGTTACGGATTCCTGCAGCTTTTCTGAAACTGAGCTGTGGGAAGGCTTCAACAAAGTGCGGTGGGATACTGCCCTTGCCAGTGCTGAACTGCAGATTATTCACAAAGACGGTGACTACGGCGTAAAGGTTCTGAGCCTTGAACTCTTCGAAGAAGAAGATGTGTCAGATACCACCATTCCTATTGCAGACGGCGTAGTGTTCTGAGCAGGCAGCTTTGACCGAGCATTGTGGGCAGCTTTGACCGAGCATTGACGGCGCAAAATACCTGTTTTTTGCATAAAATGATGCGTTTGACAGGTATGTTGCCCCGAAAAACTGCTGACCGCAGCAGATACCAGCGGCCCTGGGCTGATTTTCCGCCAGAACGGCCAGAAAATCAGGCATTTTGAGCCTTGTTTTGCCCACAAAAGCAGCTGAAACAGCCAGATGCAGCAAAAAATCTGCCAGAAGCAGCCGTATAATGCGGTTTCCTGTGGCGCCGGTTATAGACCATACGTCGAACATACATGCGAATCAGGCGATTCTGCCGCAAAAACAGGTATTTTTCCCCTCGAATGCTTTTTTTGCAGCATGAGCACGACCTCCAGTATTAGCACTAGTACCAGCGTCAGCGCTACTCATTGCCATGGGCCACGGAACCAGAATATCGGGTACTGCGTATTGCCTGAACAACGCCGTTGAGCGCCGCTTCAGAAATAGGATGCGCATTTGTTTCAAACGTGAAAAACACATCTTTTCCCATAATAAGACCGGCCTCTGCAAAACTGTTCATTTTTCTGGCTGCAGAATCGGCATAGTCCGCCTTGTCTACCATGCCAAGATGTTCAAAATACACCTGACGCCGGGTCGCGGGAATCAGTATGGTAAAATCCGGGTATACAAGAAGATTGCGTTTAAGCCTGAGCGGCGCCTCATATCGGTAGGGAATACCGGCGTCGGCCAGTCTGTCAGCGATAATTTTTTCAGACTTAGACCTGACCCGCTCCCCGCGCTTTGTAACAAAGCACTTATCAGCATCGCTCCGCGCTTTTCCCCAATACGGCTGCGCTCCCCACTGCTCCGCAAACTCAGCGTCAGAAAGGGCATAGGGCTGAATCAGTTCTCTGCGTCCAGAACTCAGAAATGCTGGCATATGAAGCGCGGCAACCGCTTCATCAGGAATCGTACCCAGAATTTTTTCGGCCTGCTCCAAAGCCCGAATCCATTTTTTTACCGATTTCATGACCATCAGATCATAGTCGCGCTGTGCAATTGCCTTTGCCAACCCTCGGTCTGTAACCGGGATATACTTCCTGTTGCGGGTCTCCTTTCCTGTTACAACATAGTATTGCCAGCTGTGGCCTTTTTTCATAACCTGCAGCCGCTTTTCCGCCGTTGCCCCCATGGCAGCCGCCCTTTCATACGAAACCGCCGCTTTCTGCCCGGCCTTCTTCAATTCACTTTTCATCGCCGCAATACGCAGTCTGATATCTTTCATCATAAACCTCCGGCCCCACGCAGGTGCCATATATGTATATGCATGGCTGGCAGACAATTTGCGCCACTTTTTGAAATTTTTTTTGAAAAAAGTGGGAAGAGCGGTGATTTACAGGTCGATGAAGGCAATTTATGACTGTTGCGGCGAGCATTGATGGCCGAATTTACCTGTTAATTGCAGAAAATACGACGAATGACAGGTATGTACACAGCATCTGAGGCTACAATCGGTGGGCTGATGTATGAATCCAATCTGAAATATGGTCAGAAATACGAAAAAAAAGCAGGAAACGGGGATTATAAAAGGTTGATGATTGGTGACGAAAGCCCAGAATGCTGGTTCGAAAGCCGAAAAAGGGTCCAGCAATAGCCGGCGTTACCTGTCAATCAGCCAGTTTTACCCGTAAAACAGGTATTTTCAGCAGCGAATGCTTTTCAAATAGAAAAATTGCAGTTTTTTGGGAAAAATCTTGAAAAAAGTTTGAAAATAACGCGTTTTGTTGTGTTTTGCGTTTTTAGCCGATACTCTATATAAAGGAAAACCCTCGTTTTATCAGGAGCCCCCATGTTCAAAGCACACACAGAAAACACCTTTTTTAAGAAACCCAGAACGCCTCATTTCCTCCGCAGATTGATTGTGGCCGTACTGGTGTGTGTGTGCGTGTGTGGCGGGGTATGGGGGGATCAGACATGGGATGCTTCTACAACGAACATCGGAAATTTATCTACTTCAGAAACCATAACGCTATCGTCAGATGTGACACTGAGCGGAAATCTTAACTGGTTCCCTGTAAGTGATGATAACCTTTTAGTCATCGAGTTGAAGGGATATACATTAAAGGCAGCAACTTTTAATTTAGGTCCGTCTGTTGCGGCTGATGGGAATATGGGATTTCCTCCAAAAATGAAAATTATTGGACCTGGAACCTTGGAAGTTTCTACTTTTGACTCCAACCAGACTCAAAACTGTTCGTTGACGATGGAGAAAAACGTACTTTTTACTGTTACAGGAACTTTCTGGGGAAACATGGATCCTGGCAAATCAACAAAAATCGAAGGTGATGAATCCTGTTCCATAAAAATGCCAGCGGAAATTAAAGTTAATAGCGGAGTTAATCGTATTGAAATCACTGATGAAGTAGAAGTAACTACAAAGGCAGGTGACTATGAGTTTATCATCAGTCCAGGCCTTATATCCGGTGGTACTTCAGAGGTTACTGTAACAAATACAACAACTGCTTTTAGCTCAATAAAATACAGTATTTCTTCTGGTTCGAATCTAGTGTCATTTGACGGGGTAAGTGCCTCCAATGGAACACTAACCTGGGCAACGGCTGCTAAAGAGCAGACTTTTAGCATAAACATTGCTGCACTTACTACAGATCAGACTATTTCGATGGAATTTAAGGATGCAACAGGTTCTACTGTCCTTAAGTCACTGAAGTATGAATATAAAAAACCGGCTGCAGGAACACCTTCTACCAGTACAGCCTGGACTGGGGCAGCGGGTGACGGCAAATGGAGTAATGCCGCTAACTGGAGTGAAGGGATCCCTTCAAGTACCACATACAAGGTAACTATTCCTTATGTTGCGGGGAAAGACACCGTTACGGTTGACAATGCAGTTCAAATAAACAATTTGACTGTGAATGTGTCGCCTGGGGTAACGCTTAAGGTCGCTAATAGATTTGAGTGCAGCTCTGTGCGAAATTCCGGAACCATTGAGCTGGCAGCTAATCAGACAATGTCTGTAACTGGTTATTTCCGTAACTATGGCACATTAAAGTTGAATAGCGGGGCTATTACAGTCCGTACATTGGAAAATGGATCTAGTAGTACTATTGAATATGCGTATGCATATCCAACTCTATTTTGGCCTGAATACAATGAACTTATAATATCTGGTCCGCTAACTCTTGGTGCAGGTACATCATGGACTGTTTCAAAGGCTAAAAAAATTACTTTTAAAACGGCTGTAATCAATACTGGTGCCATGAATCTTACATCAGATGAAATTGTTTTTGAACAATCAGTTACCAACGGTGCTTCTGGTAGTATAGCTACGTCAGGAATTCTTTCTTTCTATAATGGCATTGAATCTAGTCAGGGTATCATCTCCTGCACCGGCGAAATCCATCTTAGTGGCACAGCGGCCCAAAACGTAAATATAAGTGCTACTTCAACTATTGGTGATGTGGTGGTTGATGCCGGGGCTAAGCCGACTCTAATCGGCGATCTGACTTGTGCCGGCCTGACCATAGAAGTTACCGGTTCACTTGATATCAGCAATAAAGTGCTTACCGTAACTGGTGATCTTATCAACAGTGGAACTCTTACAGCAACCAGCGGCACCATTGGCTTTTCCGGTGCGGAGGCACATTCGTTTACATCGGAATCTACGGTCACTGTTGGAACACTGTCAGTTGCTGCACCTGTTACGGTAGCTGTAACTGGTGGAGCAACCTTTGGAACTCTTTCTTATTCTACCGGCGGTTCTATATCAACTTCCGATTCCAGTTACTACACGGTTACCGGCAGTGTATCCAGTGCCGGTGATATTTTCGGTGGCACAGCTCACTGGACGTTTACCGATGACTTCTCCGGCACCGGCTCTCTTTCATCTGCTGCTGGCGGTGAGATGACCTTTGTTAAGAATTTTTCCAATACCGGCACTATTGCGCTAAACGGAACAACGACCTTCAGCGGCAGCTCTGCCCAATCCATAACAGCCGGCACGACCCACCAGTTTGCAAATGTTACTGTTTCGGGGGCTGGTGGTTTATCCCTGCAGTCTGACTGTTCCTTTTCAAAACTGACCGTAACCAATGGCGACATTGCTCTTGGTTCTCATACGCTGACCGTTACCGGCGACTGGACTCATAGTGGTGGCAACATCACTGCCTCTACCGGCGGAACAGCAGTCTGCAACGGTACCATGACCGTATCGGCATCTGTATCCATTGCAGGCGACAACACATGGAACAACCTGACCTGTACCACTGCCGGTACCACCATTACCTTTGCCGGTGGTTCTACCCAGACGGTCAACGGCACACTGATGCTGACCGGTACCAGTGCTTCGGCCATTGCGCTGGTATCATCTGATACGGCCACCCCGTGGATATTGGCTATGGGCTCAACACCCAGCACAACCAATCTGAAGCTTTCCTATGCAACGGTTTCTTACAGTACGGCCAGCCCCGATATTTCAACAATCATTGATGTGGCTGGGACCACCGTATCAGAAGGAACGGCAGAAACAACTACCGGCTGGTTCAAAGTTATTACTACCTACACCTGGGATAATGCCAGCGGCGACGGCAACTGGACTAATAAAGCCAACTGGCTGAAAGGCGCCGGTCGTGCACCTTCAGCGCCAGCAGCATCCAATACGGAACTTGAAATTATCATTGCTGCTGATCTGACGCTGGCTCAGAATGTGCAGGTTCAGAAATTCACGGTCAATGCCGCAAAGGAACTGACCGCCGGTGATTACACGGTCTCTGCCGGTACCACAACCATCAATGGTACATTCATTACTAACGGAACTAACCAGAATCAGCTGCCGGCTGCCACCACCTGGGGTACTGGAAGCATAATTATCTATACAGGTATTGCCGATGCGCAGGATTATGTTACCGGTGCTGACACCATCAAGGTAGAAAAATCCGGCGGAACATTCACCTTTGCAGGCGGATTATTGATTGCTGCAGGTGAAAGCGTCAACCTGGCCGCCGGCACGGTTTCTGTCACTGGAAACGTATCAGTTGCTGCAACCGGTTCACTGGTTACCGGCGACTCGGTTCCTCTTACCGTAACCGGCAACTGGACTAACAACGGCACCTTTACCGCCGGCAGTGGTAGTACCGTCACCTTTGCACCGGCCGCACCAGCCAAAACGGCAACCATTACCGGCAGCAACATCTGGCAGAACCTGACTTGTACCACTGCTGGCGCAACTCTGCAGTTTGCAGCTGGCAGTACTCAGACCGTAAACGGCATACTGAATTTGGCTGGCGTAAGCGAAAATCCGATAATGGTTCAGTCTGCTACGCCGGGCACTGCTTTTACGCTTGAGGTGGCTGATGATACGGAAAAATTCAAGGCTGAATATGTAACATTTAAAGACTGTAGTTCTACAAATGAACTGTTTGGGCTTACTGGCACAGGATGTGTTGATGGTGGTAATACAACGAATATTTTCTCTACCGCATATTTTTGGACTGGTGCTGTTGACAGTAGCTGGGATACTGCCGGTAACTGGAAAATAGGAAGTAAAATCCCTGTCGTTGCACCCTCCGAAAAAAATACAGAACTATCCATCACGGTTAAAGCAGATTCAAATGGCAATGCACTTTCGCTCCCATCTGTTGTAACCATTAAGACATTTACCGTTAGTGCTGGTAATACCATTTCTGTAACAGATCAAAGCCTGTCGGCATCATCAGAAATCAGTAACCAAGGAACTATGATTCTTTCCGGAGGTTCGGTAAATACTACAGCCTTTACCAACAACGGAACAGTAGAATTATCAGGGGGAACACTAACAACAAATACTAGTCTTACCAATAATGGAACTCTTAGTATTGCTGGAGGTGTGCTGGCTGGTTCTGGAACAAAAGCTAACGGAACTGACAGTACCGTCCACTATACAACTGCTGTTGATAAAGCTGCCGACCTTATCTGGGGTAACGATTACGAAAACGTAATCTTTGACAACCTGACCTATTTTGCGGGGCTTGAAAGCCTTACGGTAAACCAAACCTGTATCCCTGCCATTGGATTTGAAGTGTCTTATGCGGGTACTTTAGGACTGGGTAAAACTACAACGGTGACGGTAAAAACTTCAGCACCTGCAGCACCGGAAACAAGGCGGATGAAGTTTAAATCCCTTGGTCTTGTAATGAATGCTGGAAATACCATAAGTAATGGTGTATCAATCTCAGGTGATGGCATGACATTAGGTGCAGGACCTTCGTTGAACTGGTCATCTGCAGCTGCAGAGTTTTCTTTTACTTACACGCTTCCTTCTGGAGATGAAAATAGCGTATTGAATGTATCTTTTGTGCGTCCCGGAACAACAATAGTAATAGATACGCTGTTATATTATGCCAAAACCACTTTCACCGGTGGAGACGATGGAAACTGGAATACCAGTGGAAACTGGAATCACGGAATACCTTCTGAGGGAACTAAGTATGCAGAAATAGCAGCAGGTAAAACAGCCACGCTACAGACTTCCGTTGCGCTTCCTGACCTGAACCTGACAGTTGCTGCCAGTGCCGTTATCAATCTAAATAATAATAATCTTACCGCAAAGGCCATAACCAATAACGGAACCCTGCAGGCTGTCGGGACTGAAACCATTATTGCAACCAAAACCAACGGCCCCAGCAGTACCGTTTCCTATACCGGTTCTTCGGCATCAACTTCCGTTTGGGGCAACGACTATGCAAACCTAACTACTGCAACCGGGACAACCTTTACCGCAGACGGCAATCTGACCGTTACCGGCACTCTCAACGCCGGCGGAACCATGCGTTTTACCGGCACTACTGCGCAGACTGTAACACTTCCGGTAGACACTGTGCTTAAAGACGTGGAAATTGCCAACACCACCGGCATGTCATTCAGCGGTAACGTAAGCTGTGCCTCGCTGACCATTGTCTCGGGCGGCAGATTCACGCCTGCTGCAAACACCGTGCTTACTGTAACCGGCAACTGGACCAACAACGGCACCTTTACCGCCGGCAGTGGCAGTACCGTCACCTTTGCTCCGGCAGCAGCAGATAAGACTGCCACCATTACCGGCAGCAACATCTGGCAGAACCTGACTTGTACCACTCCGGGGGCAATAGTAAAGTTTGATGCCGGCTCTATGCAGACCGTTAAAGAAAAACTGACCGTTAACGGGCAGGCTCCGGGAACGCCGGTACAGTTAGTGTCGACGGTTACCGGGGCTCAGTGGACCCTTGATGTTCCTGCGTCACTTGCCAGTTTTGCTGTTGCCAATGTCAGCGTAAAAGACAGTATTTCGGTAAATCTGCTGGCAGACATTCTTGATTCTTCTGTGGTAAATGCCGGCAATACAAAACGCTGGTTTGGGGCAACCTATACCTGGGTTGGCTCAACAGACTCAAAATGGACAACAGCCGGTAACTGGCGTGAAGAAGGAAATGCAGTTGCGACATCACCAAATCCACGGAGCAGTAAGATTCTTATAGAAATTGCTACTGATCCATCGGGACATGACCTTGATGTTTCTGGAAATCTTGGAAATGGCATTACAGACCTGCTGTTAAATGCAGTAACGGTAAAGGCCGGTAAAGCATTGATTCTTGGCAGTACGAAAGTTACGGCCCAGGAAATTACCATCAACGGCACAGTCCGCTCCTTTGGTGATGTAGATGGCCAGCTTACGGCAACTGGTGCTTCAGGACTTTCCTGGGGACCTGCAAGTATTATTGAATACTACGGTACTGCTGCCAGCGCTCAGGATTATCTGACCGGCGCCAATGTAGTAAAAGTGAACAAAACCGGAGGAACATTTACATTCCGTAATGGACTTTCCATTCCAGCCGGTAAAAGTGTCAACCTTGCAAGTGGTACCGTTTCTGTTACTGGCGATGTGGATATACAGTCTGCCGGCTCTTTAGTAACAGGAACATCTGTTCCCCTTACCGTAACCGGTAACTGGATCAACAACGGCACCTTTACAGCCGGCAGTGGCAGCACCGTCACCTTTACTCCGGCAGCAGCAGACAGAACGGTTATCGTAACCGGTGATAACACCTGGCAGAACCTTACCTGCACCGTTCCTGGTACAACAGTGAAGTTCGCAGGTGGTTCCACTCAGACCGTAAAGGGAATCCTGACCATAGCAGGATCCAGTACAAATGATACTATTCTTGACAGCACCAATTCTTCGGTGTGGACTCTGGTTATGCCGGCTGCCAATATTAACCAGGATCATATCAAGATTTCTTATGTGACCGTACATAACAGCACTGCAGACCCTGATATCTCAGAGGTAATTGATGTTACGGGAACAACGGTAAAAGAAGGTCTGAATACTCTTGGCTGGTTTATCGGTATGGGGCCTGGAGGACTCATTAAGATTCTTTGGGCCTATGCGCCTATTGGTGAAAAGAAACTGGTTGTGGCTTTTGACAAACCTGTTGAAACATCTGTTTCAGGTATAGAACAGGCATTCAGATTTGCCGGAAGTGATGGTTCCGCTCCGGTAGAAATTACTGGAATTGCATCGTCCAGTGTAACTGATAGTGGCTGTGAACTGGTATTTTCTCTTGCTTCTGCAGTAACCATGGAACATCTGACTTCTTATGCCGTTACTACTGTTCGGGACCGCCATATTCTGGCAACGGTACATTCGCCCGGAGAAAAACCTGCAACGCTGGAACGTGAACAGCGCAAAGTGTTGCTGCCATTGGTAACTGCCGGCGTTGAACCGGTTCTTGCTTATGACAACCGTACTCAAACTGACCTGTCAGCAGTAACAGAAGGTTCCACCGGCTCCATCAGGCTCTTTGATGGCAGCGGCAGTACCATGAACAGTCTGCTTGCCGGTAATGATATAACCCTGCAAAGCCGGCTGGATACTGGGGTTCTTGGCTCAGACTGTACGGTGAAACTTTTTGTAAGCACAGATGAAACACTGCGGAACTCACTGCAGACCAGAACTGCCGCCTTTGGATCAGGTTTTATACAGGCTGCCGGCAATAGGCTTCTGACCAGTGTCCTGCAACCTACGTCTGTAAGCGGCAAAAACAGAAACTTCATCATTCCGTCAGCTCTTACCCGGGAAACGGGAAAAAATCTGATTCTGTTCTTTGGTTTCACCAATGCCAGTGGTACGGTATTAACCAATGCTGATGGCATTCCGCTGTATGGCATACGTGCCCTGAACGGTGATGCCGCAACCGGTATCGATGTCTGGTCTGTGGCATTAAAAGAAATAACCCAGCAGGATGGCGGTGTTACCATTCTGAATAACGTTATCAACGTGCTTAAGGGTGAAGAAACGGTTATTGAAGTTGAAGTTACGGCCCGCAGTCCACTGACTGTTCAGGTTCTTACCTTGGACGGCAATGTCGTTACAACATTGCAGCGGGGAACAAAAACACCGGGCAAATATTATTTCCGGTGGAATGGTACCAATAAAAACGGCGCTCCAGTGGCACGGGGAATGTACTTTATCCGGGTTACCGGCGGTGACTTTGATGCTACACGCAAAGTTATGGTTATCCGGGAGTAAGGATTCCCGCAGCTGGTTGTGAAATTGATGTTGCTTGAATAAATCAGGAAACCGCGGTAATGTTTAGGCTATGCAAGAACAGAGAAGAGACGAGCGTTATGATGACATTGGTCGTGTAGACGCTCCAAACCTTTGCCCTTTATCTGGAGTTCTCCAGGATATAAGCATGACTGGTTGCCGCATCAAGTTTCCCGTGCAGTGCACTGTTGATATGGAATCAGAAGTTGAACTTACCATTACTCCCGCACATAAAAAGGCAGGTCAGCCAATCGTTCTGATTGGACAGCCACAATGGGTAAAAGATGAAACTGATTCCTGTGAAATTGGCTTAAAACTGCTGCATTCTCCAGGTTCCCGTCTGCTGGGAGAATATATTCAGAGACTGGCGCTTGCCGCAGCAGAATATGACGAAGAAGAAGAGATGCTTAATATATGCTCATCTCTGTAGAACCGTTAGACGGAGCAGCTTTTTTAGCGTATCCGGAAACAATCCAGTTTTTACTTTCAGAAGTTAAGGACCGCAATATCTGCAGTGGAAAACCGCAGATGTATGGGGATTTGTGTTATTTCAGCCGTGAGCAGTTGACTGCTGCCCCCGGCACTCCTGAATTCATTGTTCCCTATTGGGCGCGTACGGCTATGCTGGAACCAAAACTCATCAAGTTTGAATCCATTGGAGATGCCGCCCGTGCGCTGAAGGACATGCAGCGGAACTGGAGCGGATATCAGTATCAGCAGTTTCGCCGGGCTCAGCTGATTCAGGAAAAACTGCCCTATATCAATACCAAGCTGAAGAATTTTCCTTTTACCATTCCTCAGAGTCCCATGGGGCTGTATACCCTGATTGATGCCAATACCATGATTGCGTCTGCAGTAACGTCATCAGCCTTACCTGCAGGTTCCGTAACTCTTATCGAAGATCATGAAAATCCGCCAAGCCGTGCGTACTTAAAAATTCAGGAAGCTCTTGTCCGTTTCTGCAGTGAGTTTGGAACAGCATTCCCCGGCCCTGAAAGCCGTTGTTTTGATGCCGGTGCCTGTCCCGGTGGCTGGACCTGGGTATTACGGCAGCTTGGCTGTACCGTTTTTGCCGTTGACCGTGCTCCTTTGTGTGACGACCTGATGGCAGATGAAGCCGTTACCTTCATGAAGCACGATGCATTCACCCTTCCTCCGGAAGAAATCGGTCCCTTTGATTTTGTTTTTTCAGATGTTATCTGTTATCCCGAACGCCTGTACGAATGGGTTCAGACCTGGCTTGAAAGCGGTCAGACCCGTAACATGATTTGTACCATCAAAATGCAGGGCGGCATCAACTGGCCGTTGGTAGAAAAGTTTGCTTCAATTCCGAACAGCAAAGTGGTTCATCTGTGTTACAATAAACATGAATTAACCTGGATGCACTGTGGAGAATTGAAAAATGAGTCAGTCTGAACGTATTTTCTGGATTAACGATAAATTACAGAACAAGCAGATATTAACCATAGATGATGTGGTACAGCATTTTGGCGTATCAGTACGTCAGGTAAAGCGTGATTTCAAGAAAATCCGCGAAGAAAACGGTGCTCCGCTGAAATACAACAAACTGACAAAATCCTACGAATATGAAGGCGGCTTTGAAAAAATGAAGTTCGCCAGTCAGGAAATGATTCTTGCATACGTTATGCTCGATGCCCTGGCCAAGAATCAGAGCTATTCCGCTGTTGTCAGCCACGATCTTCTGAATGAAATGCGTCAGAAAGTACCGGTTGATTACCGTCAGGTTTGTGACCGTATTATGTATCAGCTGCCATACAGTCAGGAAATCAGCCCTGATTTGTTTTTTGTTGTGTGTGGCAGCATCCAGCAGAGAAAACAGCTTCATATTACCTACAGAAACAGTAAAAATGAAGAATCTGAGCGTAATATCGAACCGGAACGGCTGGTTAACTATGAAGGCAGCTGGTATATTCTGGGCTGGGACCACAAAAACGAACGCCTTGCCAACTTCAATATTTTCCGCATCGGTTCAGCTTCCGTTACCGAAGACGATTATGCCGTACATGGCGGATATCCCAAGATGAAGGATGGCTTTACTTTCAGAAATTACGATGAAGAACTGGCCCGATATGTAGATGGTGGATTTGGTATTTTTAAGGGATCAGTGACAAAACTGGCAAGAATCCGGTTTACCGGTGAAGCTGCCAATATTGTCCGGGATCAGCACTGGCATTCAAAACAGGTTACCAAAGAAGACGGAAATGCCGTTATTCTGCAGTTTCCGTTCAGTAACAGTACTGAGTTAATGGGTAAAATTCTGGGGTACGGGGCAGATGCCCAGCCTTTGGAACCGGCTGAGCTTGTTGAAGAATGGAAAAAGAAGATTACTGAGCTTAGCAATCTTTTATAAGACCGGCAAGTTCTGAATGCAGGCGCATTAATTCGCGGTACTGGGGCAGCAGATTTTCCGGTGCTACGGTTTTTCCGCGTAATGGTTCTACAATAAGGACTACCTGATCATAGAGTGGGGTAACACCCATATTTGCAATGGCACCCTTCAAGGCGTGTGCTGATTCAAATGCCGTATCAGACTGACCTGCAGCCAGAGCAGCTCCTAACGTTTCAAAATTTTCATCAGACATCATCTGTGAAAGGCACATGGTGTACAGGCTTTCATCGTTCAGGAATCGACGCATGGCACCGGCAATGTCACAGTTCCAGTTTTCAAGTGTAGTAAGCAGTTTATTCATTTTTTGTTCTCCATTTTTATGACGGCTAAAATGTTACTCGTGTTGGCAGAATTAGTAAAGGGTGCTACACTCTGCCCCATGAAACTGTATTTGCTGCGGCATGGTGAAACTGACTGGAATGTGACTTGGCGGCTTCAGGGATCTACTGATGTGCCATTAAATGAAACAGGTATAGCTCAGGCACAGGATGCTGCTATCCGCTATAAAGACATCCCTTTTACTCAGGTGTACACCAGTCCGCTGCAACGGGCAGTCTGTACGGCACGGATTATTGCGGAGAGCCATGGACTGCCGGTTATTGTAGACGAGCGGATTCGTGAAATGAATTTCGGTTTGTTGGAAGGCTCAACGCCGGAAGAGAGCAGTCAGAATCCGGTATTGTCTGTTGCCCGAAGCAACCTGTTTGATCATCCGGAACGGTATGTGCCGACTGGTGATGGCGAATCTTACGAAGAGGTACACAACCGCTGCCGTGATTTTCTGGAAGATATCCGTAACCGCCACGACAGTGGGGACCATATCCTGATTTCTGCCCACGGTGCCCTGTGTAAGGCTCTCATGCGAGCCATTAACAATACGCCGGTAGAAGAATTCTGGCATACACCGCCGCAGGAAAACTGTTCGGTGATTGAGATTGATTGGTAATTTTGGTAGGATACCCCCATGCTTTTGAAGAAACTTGAAGAAATGTCCAAACGGTTCGAAGTGGTAACCGAAATGATTGGCGACCCGGACCTGATTAAGGATCAGAAGCGCTATAAAGAAGTTATGCGCGAGCACTCTCATTTAAGCAGTGTTATGGAAGCCTATGCAGAGTACAAGGAAGTACTGCAGGGTATTGAAGATGCAAAGGTGCTCATTACTGAAGAATCTGACCAGGACATGAAAGAAATGGCTCGCGAAGAACTTCGTGAACTGGAAGAGAAACAGCCGAAACTGGAAGAAAGCATTAAAATGCTGCTGATTCCACCGGATCCTCTGGAAGAAAAGAATATTATTGTTGAAATCCGTGCCGGTACCGGAGGGGACGAGGCATCTTTGTTTGCCGCAGATTTGTACCGTATGTATATGCGCTATGCTGATATGAAGGGCTGGAAGTACGAAGTTATGGACAGCACCGAAAGTGAAGTTGGTGGATATAAGTTCATCAGTTTCAGCATCAACGGAAAATATGTGTATGGTTCCATGCGGTATGAATCCGGCGTTCACCGCGTACAGCGTGTTCCTGAAACTGAAGCCCAGGGTCGTATCCAGACTTCTGCGGTAACGGTAGCGGTACTGCCGGAAGCTGAAGAAACTGATATTGAAATCCGGCCGGAAGATGTGCGTGTAGATGTTATGCGCGCCGGTGGTCCTGGTGGTCAGTGTGTAAACACAACCGACTCTGCAGTACGACTGACTCATATTCCTACCGGTCTGGTTGTTATCCAGCAGGATCAGAAAAGCCAGCTGAAGAATAAGGAAAAGGCATTCCGCGTACTGCGTGCCCGCCTTTTTGATCTGGAAGAAAGCAAGAAAAATGCTGAACGTGCTGCTGCCCGCAAAAGCATGGTTGGTAGCGGTGACCGTTCAGAACGTATCCGTACCTATAACTTTCCACAGAACCGCGTTACGGACCATCGTATTAACCTGACGCTGTACAAACTTGATCAGTTTATGCTTGGTTACTGCGATGAAATGATTGACGCGTTGTGCGTTTACGCAAAAGAAGAAGCCCTGAAGGAAACCAGTAACAACTGATTTGCACCACAGGCCCCCTGATTTGCACCATAGGATCCCTGGTTTGCACCACAGGCCCCCTGATTTGCACCATAGGATCC
>JAZLGC010000015.1:0-27039 GCA_045616125.1 Treponemataceae bacterium
TAAACATTCAGGTTGACCACATTGAATACCTGAACTTCCAGCAGTCCGTACACCCGGATTACGACAGCCACGGTGTCCGTTTTGATGTCTACGTCCGGAACAGTGACCGGGTTATAGACCTGGAGATGCAGGCTGTTCATAAGACAGACCTGTTGAAGCGTGCCCGCTTCTATCAGGCCATGCTTGATATGGACCAGCTGCAGCGTTCGCTTGACTATGATGCCCTCAAAGAGAGTTACGTAGTATTCATCTGTCTTGATGATCCGTTCGATACAGCACTTCCCCGCTACACGTTCAGGCGTGTCTGCCAGGAACTGCAGGGCACTGACGCCGCAGCAGACAGCAGGTATGATGACAATTCACTCACCGTCTTTTATAATGCAGGTGCATGGGAAAGTTCAGACGATGCAGACATCAAGTCATTTCTGCAGTACGTTAAAACAGCAACCCCAAGCAGCAGCCTGACCACTGATATAGAACGTGCAGTTCTGACTGCCAAACAACACGACCCCTGGAGACGGGAATTCATGTCACTGGAAATGAAGCTGCCGGAAGAACGCAAGGAAGGCTACGAGACTGGATACGCAGAAGGATTAGCAGTTGCTGCTGAACAGCGGGCAAAAGATGAAGCTGAAATACGTTCTAAAGAATCCGAACTTGCGATACAGGCTGCTAAACTTGCACAATACGAAAAACTATATGGAAAACTTCCTCAATAGCTGAACAGAATGCCCCACGGATACTTATGCCGTGGGTAATTTTTTACGTCCCTTTCCTGATAGCAGTACTGCCACCTTACCTTTACACAGTTCTTTGCATGTGTTACACTTTTGCGTGTACATACACGCAAAAGGAAAAGTGTTCTCATGACCATTAACGAAATTGCAGAAAAAGCTGGAGTATCTATCGGAACCGTTGACCGGGTTATCCATAACCGCGGCCGCGTTGCAGAGGAAACCGTTCAGCGCATTCAGGCAATTATCGATGAATACGGATACACCCCAAATCCCATAGCCCGTCAGTTAAAAAAGAAAAAGCCCTATGTTATCGGCATCGTTCTGCCATTACTTTCTTCAGAAAACGGCTACTGGCGCTTGATGTTTCAGGGAATGACGGCAGCCTGTGATAATCGTAATGTTTTTTCCATTCAGACCCGCCTTGTTGAATATAACCGGCATATAGTCGGCGACTGTTATACCCGCACTAAAGAACTTTTTTCCGGCGAAGAACCCGTTGATTCTCTGGTTATTGCTCCTGTTGTCCTGGAAGATATGCTCAAACTGATTCCTGAGCTCGCTTCCAGTAATATCCCCTATGTATTTGTAGATTCACCGTTACCGGATGGGAATCCGCTGGCAGTTGTAGCCCAGAAACCATATGAAGCAGGTCTTTGCGCCGGACGACTCATGTCCATGCTGAAACCCCAGGGAAGCCGTTTTGCATCCATCATGCTTAGCCCGGCCTATAACCTGAAGGAACGGTCCCGTGGCTTTGCCTCGTATTTTGCAGAAACAAATCCAGCCGTTTCTGTATCTGAACATGTCTGGTCAGGAACTGATCAAAACGCTCTGTTTGCTTTTCTGGATGACGTATTCTCATCAACCCCTCATATCGACGGTCTCTTTGTTCCTAACGATGCCGTGCCCTCAATCCCTGCCTGGCTTGTTTCCCGCAACCGCACCAAGGATTTTGCCCTTATCGGTTATGACCTGATAGACCAGAACAAAGCCTTACTGGAATCCGGCGACATAGACTGCATTATTTCCCAGTGTCCTACCCAGCAGGGTGAAGCTGCCATCAATACGCTGTTCCGCAAATTCATCCTGCAGACCGAAATTGAATCTCAAATTGATATGCCAATAGAAATTTATATAAAGGAGAATCTGATATGATTTTATCTGAAAAAGAGATTGCTGCCGAAATTGAGGCAGGAAAAGCTGCGCTGGGTATTGAATTCGGTTCAACCCGCATCAAGGCTGTCCTTATCGACAGCAAAATGGAACCTGTTGCTTCCGGTGCCTTTGACTGGGAAAACTCCCTGGTTGACGGTGTATGGACCTATTCCCTGGATGAAATCCATACCGGACTTACTACCTGTTACGCAGAAATGAAAAAAGACGTACAGGCAAAATACGGCGTAACCCTTAAAAAACTGGGTGCCCTGGGTATCAGTGCCATGATGCACGGCTACATGGCGTTTGACAAAGCAGGAACACTGCTTGTTCCATTCCGCACCTGGCGTAACACCATTACCGGTGAAGCTTCTGCAAAACTTTCTGCCCTGTTCAACTACCCTATTCCTGAACGCTGGAGTATTTCCCACCTGTATCAGGCAATGCTGAAAAAAGAACCACACGTAAAAGACATTGATTACGTTGCTACCCTTGATGCCTACATCCACTGGCAGCTGACCGGTAAAAAAGTTACCGGTGTCGGCGATGCTTCCGGTATGTTCCCCATCGATATTGCAACAAAAGACTACAACGCTTCTATGGTTGCCAAATTTGATGAACTGGTTGCCAAAGACGGCTACAGCTGGAAACTGACTGACATCTTCCCGAAAGTTCTCTGTGCAGGCGAAGATGCCGGTACCCTGACTGCAGAAGGTGCAAAACTGCTGGACCCAGCCGGAGATCTGGAAGCCGGATGTCCACTGGCTCCATCAGAAGGTGATGCCGGAACCGGTATGGTTGCTACCAACGCAGTTGCTCCAAGAACCGGTAACGTTTCTGCCGGTACTTCTGTATTTGCCATGGTTGTTCTTGAAAAAGACCTGTCTGCTGCTTACAACGGAAAAATTGACCTGGTAACCACCCCAAGCGGTGCCCTTACTGCCATGGCTCATGCCAACAACTGTACCGGCGAATACGACAACTGGATCCGCCTGTTCGGTTCTGCCATTGAAGCCTGCGGTTTCAGCATTTCAAAAGGCCAGCTGTACGATACCCTGCTGGGTCTTGCCCTGAAAGGCGACAAAGACTGCGGTGGTCTTATTCCTTACAACTACATTTCCGGCGAAAGCATGACTGAAATCAACGAAGGTCGCCCACTGTTCGTTCGCGAACAGAATGCAACCTTTACTCTGGCTAACTTTATGCGTGCCCAGCTGTTTACCGCACTTGGTGCCCTCCGCACCGGTATGGACATTCTGTTTGACAAGGAAAACGTTAAGATTGACAGCCTGACCGGTCACGGCGGATTCTTCAAGACTGCTGACGTTGGTCTTACCGTTATGTCAGCTGCCATGCACACCCCTATTTCTGCACTGGAAACAGCCGGTGAAGGTGGTCCTTGGGGTATGGCTGTTCTTGCTTCGTACATGATCAACGGTAAAGGACGCAAACTGGAAGACTTCCTGAACCAGGACGTATTTGCCAGCGCAAAAGCCCGCACCGTTACTGCCAGCAAAGAAGACTGCGAAGGTTTCAACGCATTCTTTGAACGCTACACCAAAGGCCTGCCGGTAGAAAAAGCCGCCATCGCCAACGTAAAATAAACAGATAATAAGAGGCTGTCCAGAATACTGTGTATGTCGTCATCCCGAACTTGATTCGGGATCCCTACAGAGATGCTGAATCAAGTTCAGCATGACAGAAAATTGGATAACCTCTTATTTTTTTGCCGTATCAATGCTGCCACGGAATACAAAAAACCGGTCGTACAGGTATTCCAGCACAAAGTTGGCCAGCATATTCAGGGCCGTTACCAGATATTCATTCCACAGCAGGGTTTCTGCCTGATAATTACCAATCCAGGTAGAAGCCGGCGTAAATACCAGATAAAAGGCCGCTACTTTCAGCATGGCCACCGGCACATTATTGGCCGACTGGAAGGTAAACTTCCGGTTCAAGGTAAAATTCCACAGAACCGAAAGAGTCAGAGCAATCAGATAACAGGGCCAGTAAGGCCATTTAATCAGTTCATTCAGCAGGCTGAAGGCAATAATTTCAATACCGCCAGCTGATACAGAAAAGAACGTAAACTTCAAGGTTCTCAGCAATTCATTATTTTTCATGTGACTGCTCCATTTTTTATCTTTTTATGTTTTTCACACAAAAGGATTCCAGAAACGTTCGCCATCCCAAAAGGTCACGATCAGGCTGAAGGCCAGCAGGGCAACGCCCAGCGCCAAAGCACACCAATCCTTCCGCGTAAATGGCCGTTCCACATACCAGGTCCGTTTTTTATTCTTACCAAACCCCCGCAGTTCCATGGCATTTGAAATTACATCAATGCGGGCAAGAGATGATAATATCAGCGGAAGTAGAATATTCACGGAATTCTTCAGCCTGTTATGCAGTTTTTCACTTTTCCCCAGTTCCACACCACGAGCCTGCTGTGCCTGACTGATATTGTGATAATCCCGCTGAATATCCGGGATGTAGCGGAGGGCAATACTCACTGCATACCCAATGCGGTAAGAAACTCCGATCTTATTCAGACTGGCCGCAAACTCACTGGGATTAGTAGCCGATATAAACAGAATTGCCACAGGCAAAGCTACAAAATACTTCATGGAAATATTCAGGTGATAAAACAACTGCTCCGCCGTCACTTCATACCGCCAGAACAGGTGACACAGAACATGATGTGTTCCGTACAGCTTGGTTCCCTGCTGCGGGTCAAAGATGAATATAAAGATGTTGTTCAGCAGAAGGAAAACCAGCATGAACACCATCATAAAACGTACTTCCTTCAGCTTGATGTGGCTTAATTTGAAAAAGAGGAAACTGCAGACCATAAGGACCACAAGAACACGGGTATCGTAAGTAACCATGCCGGCAAAGGTAAACAGCAGGAAAAATGCCAGTTTTGTCGTTCCGGTCAAATCATGAACAATACTCTGTCGGGGCAGATAGTTTAAAACGGTTTTTGCAGCCATTATGCTTCTGCCTCCCTCTTAGATCGTTCATATCCTATAAAACAGTCTACAAACTCCACCCGCCGGTTTTCTTCTATGCCGCAGCGGTCAGCCAGGGTAAACAGACTTGTCTCTTTAAGGGCTGCCTTCGTAATTAATTCTTCATTACACAGTACGGCGGCACTGGTAGTATCCGCCAGCAGGTGACCGTTACTGAACGCTATGGCTCTGGGTGTGTACTCCAGCATCAGGTGCATGTCGTGGGTAATCATCAGAATGGTTACGCCTTTACGGTTCAGTTCGCACAGAAACTCCATAATTTCCGTATACCGGCGGTAATCCTGGCCGGCAGTAGGTTCATCCAGAATGATCAGTTCACAGCCCATTACCAGAATACTGGCAATGGTAACCCGTTTTTTCTGGCCGAAACTCAAGGCAGAAATAGGCCAGTTCCGGAATTTATACAGACCGCAGATTTTCAACGTATCTTCTACCCGCTGCCGGATTTCTTCTTCACTCAACCCGCTTTTTTCCAGACTTAGGGCAACCTCATCATAAATCATGGTCTTGCTGATCATCTGGTTCGGGTTCTGCATAACATACCCGATACGTTTTGCCCGTTCCCTGATACTGTCGCCGGTGATATCGTGACCATCAATCAACAACTGTCCGCTGTCAGCTGTTTCAAATCCACAAATCAGCTTTGCCAGCGTTGATTTTCCGGCACCATTCCGTCCGACAATACTGACCATTTCACCTCGGGCAATACTGAAGCTGACATGTTCCAGTGTCCGTAATCCTTTTTCGTAACCAAAACATAAATCCCTGACTTCTAAAAACGGTGTTGTTTTCCTATCCGTTTTTCGCTCCGGTTGTGACGTAAACCATTTCTGTACCCGCTGTCTGTTTTCATCATCCAGGGTAATGGTATCAATATGTGCCGGTTTCATGCCAGCTACTACCGGTACCCCTGCATATTTTAATGCTGTTATATATAAAGGTTCCCTGATCCCGTTATCCTGCAGAATATTTCCTGCAAGCAGTTCATCAGGTGTTGTATCCACAATAATCTGACCTTCAGCAATCAGTACAACACGGTCTACAGAGCGCCACAGTACATCTTCCAGACGGTGTTCCACAATTATCACCGTAGTGTCACTCTGCTGCTGAATATCATCAATAAGTTCAATAACCTGTTTTCCCGTGGCAGGATCCAGGTTTGCCAGCGGTTCATCAAAAAGAAGTACCTTAACGTCATCTACCATAACGCCGGCAAGACTGACCCGCTGTTTCTGACCTCCCGAAAGTTCATGGGGGGCTTTTTCAAGTAACGGTACCACGCCAACGGTACCCGCTACCTTTTCCGTTATTTCATGCATCTGCTTTTGGTCTACGCAATCGTTTTCCAATGCAAATGCAATATCTTCTGCAACCGTCAGACCAATAAACTGACCGTCCGGATCCTGCAGAACTGTTCCCACACTGTGACTTAGTTCAAAAATACTTGATTCAGAGGCTTTCACCCCGTTTATCGTCAGTTCACCCGTACAAGTTCCCGGATAACTGAAAGGCACCAGACCATTTATGCAGTTTGAAAGTGTACTTTTACCACTGCCTGAGGGACCTGCAATCAAAACCCGTTCACCGGGATAAATATTTAGATTGATGTTGGTTAGGGTAGGGCGTTTCTGTGCCCGATATTGAAAGGAAAAATCTTTGAAGGAAATTATTGGAGTAGGGAAATCCGTAAGCAACCTGCTTTAAGGTTCCCTTCGAATACCTCAGGGAACCTTGTCAAATTAGTCTTCTGTATCCAGTGAGCCTTTCTTGGCAATGGTTTTTGCATACGCAAATGCCAGAAGACCACCAATGATAACGGTAGTAAGAATATTTGCAAGAGCTGCCATTCCACCCTGTGCAAATACTTTGTTTGCAGGTTCTGCATACATAAGAATATCAAGACCAGGAGCAATTACCAGCCAAGCTGCCAGATGAGCAATAACATTTGAAACTACAAACCAGCACAGACCTTTTCCGTTAAATTCACCATCTTCAAGACCAATTTTCTTGCTGAACAGACCTGCAACAATACCAACAACAGTAGAAGCAATAACCCAGCTCCACCATGGTGCGCCACCCCAACTCAGGTCGATAAGAGTATGACCGATAAAGCCGATAAGGGCACCTGCAACCGGACCATACAGAGCTGCCAGAAGACCAAGAACAGCATACTGAACACTGATATTGGTATTAGGAATACCACTTGGAATTGCTACAAAGCGGCCCAGAACAAAGAACAGTGCAGCGCCGATACCAATGGCTACTACTGTTTTAATTGACATCTTTTTCATTAGAATCCTCCGAAGTCAAATAAATACATGTACAATAATACTCTTAATGTATCGGACTTGCACACTGGTGCTGATAGCACTTTCTTCAAATCCTAACACGATATCCTGCATTGTGTAAAAAGGGGTACTGTGTTAGAATTGCGTTAACGTACACGCACATAATTCTGTGTCCATGTCAGGAGATAAAAATGAGTTCACCCTACCAGTCATTAAAAGAAGAAGCTTTTGAAGCCAATATGGAAATTCCCAAACGTGGTCTTGCTATTTATACCTGGGGTAATGTTTCTGCCTATGATAAGGCAAAAGGCGTTTTTGCCATCAAACCATCTGGAGTTCCCTATGACACCATGAAGGTTGATGATATCGTTGTTCTGGACCTTGACGGCAACAAAGTTGAAGGTTCCATGAATCCTTCTTCAGATACTCCAACTCATATCCAACTGTACCGCAACTTTCAGGATATCGGTGGTGTTACCCATACCCACTCACCTCATGCAACCAGTTGGGCTCAGGCTTGCCGTGGTATTCCCCTTTTAGGAACCACCCATGCTGACCATGCAGCAAATCCTGTTCCCTGCACCCCAATGATTACAAAAGAACAGGTTGAAAAAGCCTACGAAGATGAAACCGGTATCCTTATTGTAAACACCTTCCTCCATCCCGAAACCGTAAAAGCTGTAGACTGCTATGGTGTACCACTGAAACCACTGGTTCCATCTGAAAATCCGATGGTTCTTGTTGCAGGTCACGGACCGTTTACCTGGGGTGCCAATGCTGCAAAATCAGTATATAATGCAGCTGTGCTTGAAGAGATTGCACGCATGGCCTGGATTACCCTGCAGGTAAATCCTGACATCATTAAACTTCCTGACTACGTAGTAAACAAACATTACCAGCGTAAGCATGGAAAAAATGCCTATTACGGACAGAAATGACCAGATGTAACCTGAGAAAAGCAGAATCAGCAGGTTCTGCTTTTTTTATATTTTTACTGCTACTTTTTCTTACTGCCTGTTCCAAAGGATCTTCTGCTAAAACTGTCACTTCCAGCGGAATTAAGAACAACAGTATCTTTACTACCAGCTCTGTTAATGAATCTTCACAGCCTGAACTTATTGTCGGTTTTTCTCAAATTGGTGCCGAAAGCGCCTGGAGAACCTGTAACACAGAATCAATGCAGACCGCTGCAGAGGAAGCCGGCATTAAACTGCTATATGCCAATGCTGAACAAAAACAGGAAAACCAGATAAAAGCCATCCGGTCGTTCATTGTCTATCAGGTAGATGTTATTGTTTTTGTTCCCATTGTGCAGGATGGCTGGGACAGTGTTTTAAAAGAAGCCCGCGATGCTGGCATACCAGTTCTTATTACTGACCGCAAAATCAATACAACAGATCCCTCCCTCATTGCTGGCCATCTTGGAACCGATGGTTATGCAGAAGGCCAGCGGGCAGCCCGGTTCCTTCTTGAAAAATACCATGACGCACCTTCTGATCGGCAACTGACTATACTTGAACTACGTGGAACCGACGGTGCATCCATTACCACAGACCGGTATGACGGATTCCGTGAAGTTATTTCTGCTGATCCCCGGTTCTCTATTGTATACAGTGAATGCGGCGACTATCTCCGTTCCCGCGGAACAGAAATTGGGTATCAGATTATGTCTGCTACCAAAGATGCACACCCTGGGGAACTTTGGGCAAATGGTCAGAAAATCGATATTATTTATTCCCATAATGATTCCATGACCCTTGGTTTTATTCAGGTAATGCGTGAATACGGTATTCATCCCGGCAGCGACGTTACCATCGTTTCTGTCGATGCAGAACAGGCTGCCATAAATCTTCTGAAGCAGGGAGAAATCAACTGTGTTGTTGAATGTAATCCCAAAATGGGAGAACAGGCCATGTCTTTGATACAATCCCTTGGTCAGGGTAACCCTATTCCACGTGAAAATAAAGTATATGAACGTGTCTTTTCCGAGTGGGATGACCTGTCCGACTTGCCACCCCGCGGATATTAACATGAAACTGCATAGTCTCATACCGTTCAGCAAAAGTCTAAAAAAAACTCTCTGGGTATCTTACTCTTTCATTATTGTTGTTATGATTCTGCCCACTGTCTATTTTTCAATAGTATCATCCCAGCATACCCATCAGTATGACACTATCATAACTAACGTCAGCCGCGCCAACCGGTTGAATCAGATAGTAAAAATCGATATTTCCAACGAAATCTGGGATATTGTTGCCGGAAAAAAGGCGTTCTCCAGCGGCCGCCAGTATGAAATCATCAAAAACATTAACGATACCATTACCCAGATGATGGAAACAACTCTGGATGAAAACAACCGCCAGGTTCTTGTGGTTTCAGCACGTACCTTGCGAACCCTTGAACGATATGTAGATCAGTTAGGAACTCAGATTCTGCAGAATGCCAGTGTTGCCGATAACGAAAAGGTTCTGGAAGATATCCGCGGCGTTTGTTCCCTCCTGTATGATATTCTTCAGGACTTTATCGTTTCTGAAATTGAATCGGCGGCCATTACAAACGAGCACATTAAAACAGCTAACCGAAATGCCATGACTTTTCTTATCATCATCATCATAACGGTTTCTGTATTCGCCCTATATGCCTTTATTTTCATCCTTAATGCCATCCGCCGCCCAATCCGCGATATGCAGGATCTTTCAACCCGCATTGCTCAGGGAGATCTGGAAGCCCGGACCGAACTTGCTCCAATAGAAGAACTGGAAGGGCTTTCTGACAATCTTAACCAGATGGCCGGTAAGATTCAGGATCTTATAGACCAAAATACTCTGGAACAGAAAAACCTGCAGAAAGCAGAAATGAAGACCTTGCAAGCCCAGATAACACCCCACTTTCTCTACAATACCTTTGATACTATTATCTGGCTTGCTGAAAGTGAAGAATACGAAAAAGTCATTGAAATTACCCGTGCCTTTTCTGACTATTTCCGAATTTCCTTAAGTAAAGGACATGAATGGATTACTTTTGAAAATGAATTCCAGCATGTCCAGAATTACCTTAAAATCCAGAAAATCCGGTATCGTGATATCCTTGATTACACTTTGGATTTTGACGATTCCCTTAAATCCTCCCGTGTTCTTAAACTCATCTTCCAGCCACTGGTAGAAAATGCCATTTACCACGGAATAAAAAACAAACGAGGTAAAGGACTTATATCTGTTTCAGCTCACCGTATCGAAAAAAACGGGCAATATTATGCTGAATGCTGCGTTGAAGATAACGGCATAGGTTTTACTCCGGAACGGCTTCAACAGGTTCTGCTGGAACTGCACAAAACCGGCGATAATGAAACCCTGACAGCAACCTATGGTCTGTATAACGTGAATAAAAGGCTTACTTTGTATTATGATAGTACCGTCAAGCTTTACATTGAAAGCGAACTTCGTAAAGGTTCAAAAGTATTGTTCACCATTCCATTAAAAGAAATCTAATATCATGGAGTTGTCTGATGTACAGTGTTTTTATTGTTGATGATGAAGTTATTGTCCGCGAGGGTATCCGAAGCAAAATTGATTGGGATAATCTTCCCTTTACTTTTGCCGGAGAAGCTTCTGACGGTGAACTTGCATTATCAATGATTCAGGATATTAAACCTGACATACTTATTACTGACATCAAAATGCCTTTTATGGATGGTCTTGAACTTGCAAAGACTGTAAAAAAAATGCAGCCATGGATACGTATTATCATTCTTTCCGGCCATGATGAATTTGATTATGCTAAAAAAGCAATTTCCATTGGTGTTGAAGACTATATCCTGAAACCTTTCACCTCAGAAGATCTTCTTTCAAGCATGAATAAAATTGCCTGGACTTTGGACAACAAGAAAAAAGAAATGTCGGATATTGCCCGGCTTAAAAACGAAATTGAAGCATCTTCTGACCTTCTGCGGGAAAAGTTTCTTTCTGACCTGATTCTTGGATCCTTTAACAGTTCAGAAGCCATTCAAAAAGCCTCTGAACTTTCAATTTCTCTGCTTTCCCGGCTGTATCTGGTTATTGTTTCTGAACTTCACAGCGATACTAATGCTATTGATGATCTTATTACGGCAAAATCATGCCTGCTTTCTGCTTCTTCCGATAATCCTGATATCATCAGTTTTTTCATTTCACCATTTACCTATGTATCCATCATTAAAGGAACACAGGCAGAAACTCTCGAAGAACAAGCCTATTCTTTTGCCGATGCCATTCAGCATGCCATTTCAAAAAATACCAGCTGTACCATTATAACTACCATTGGTACAACCGTTGACCGCACTGCCCTTATCACCAAATCTTACCAGGAAGCAACCCGTATTCTTGAATTCTGTACCGACTTTTCAAAAAACCGGATAATCGGCTCTCAGGATATTTCAGACAGTTCTGAAAAGTCTTTCAGTTTTGTGCAGACTGACCCGCTAATGGACCGTCTGAAATATGCCTCTATCAATGAATTGGATGACATCATTGAACAATATCTGTCCCTTTTGGGCGAAGATACGTTCCAGTTCAGCGTTATGGCATCTTACCTGTTTATTGACGTTATAATGGCTGCTTCAAAACTTGTTGAAGATGCCGGTGGCATCATTAAGGACCTGATTCCTGATGTATTAAACCACACGTTTGTTGCTCATGCCGTAGAAAACCGGAATACCTTTTCTGAGCAGATCCGTTTCGTTCTTGAAGCTGTCCTTACATTCCGGGATTCAAATCTTCAAGGCCGGTATGGAGATGTTATCCTCAGGGCAAAAAAATACATTGATGATAATTTTGCAAACCCTGACATCTGTCTTCACTCAGTTGCAGAAGAAGTTCATTTCAGCCCCAATCATTTCAGTACCATTTTTTCCCAGGAATGTGGTGTTACCTTCATTGAATATCTGACATCTGTCCGCGTTGAACAGGCAAAACTGCTGCTTGCCAATTCCCAGAAGCGGGCTTCAGACATTGCATATGAAACCGGCTTTAATGATCCGCATTATTTCAGTTACATATTCAAAAAGGCCACCGGCTATACACCACGTGATTACCGCACTGAAATGCTGGAAAACAAAAATCATTGATATCCACCATCAGTTCTACTCTTTTCTCAAAAAAGAAAAGGCCGCTTAAGTAACACTCAAGCGACCTCAAGGAGGAGAAAACCTTTTTGCCACATCCTTTGCACTTAGGATGCATTGCAAAAATGCAGGGAAAATTCTCTTTTAATATTGCACTTTATTAATAGAGCTTTCCTTTTTTATTTTACGGCAGTTTTCCGTTGCACTCAGAAAACTGCTGAAAACCAATGTTTATCAGGCTTTTGCTGCCTTATTTTTGCGTGACAGAACGACACTCTGAACAACCAGGAAGATACAAATCATCATGGCTACGGTAATGTTGGTCCACCATGCATCATCAAGACCCAGTGAAGATACAATGTTCTTAATGGTTGCCAGTGAAAGTACACCAAAGAATGTACCTGCAATGTTACCTACACCACCGGTCAGCATAGTTCCACCGATAATTGAAGATGCAATTGCATTCATTTCAGCACCTGCTGCATGAGAAGGAGCTGCTGAGCCTACATGCATAAAGTAAACAAATCCACCGATACTGGCAATAACGCTACAGATAAAGTGTGCCAGAAATTTTGTACGGCGTACATTGATACCAAGCATATTTGCACTCTGCTTATTACCTCCTACAGCATAGAAACTGCGTCCCAGTTTTGTCCATCTAAGCACTACAAACAGAACAATAACAATTGCTATTGCTATCAGAACCCCTGGTTCTACATATGCAGGAATATACACACCCTTCTTGGTATACGAACCCATACCGGGAATATAGATACGAAGGTTTTTCAGTGCCTGGAAACCTGCATGCTTAACATTAAACTGGGTAGCGTTAACAATAGTCGTCATACCTTTTGCAAAGAACATACCCGCAAGAGTTACAATGAACGGCTGAATATCAAGAAATGCTACCAGATATCCCTGTACTGCACCAAACAGTACACCAATCATCAGAGCAATCAAAATTGCACCAAATACAGATCCACCTTTCATATCAAGATGAACGGCACAACTCATACAAACCAGAGCAGTCATGGTACCCACACTGATATCAATACCTCCGGTTATCATTACCAGACTTAACGAACATGACAGGATAATCAAAGCTGCATTTTCGTTCAGAATATTAAAAAACTGCTGTGGTTTACGGAATCCAGAACCAAGTACAACAATTGCCAGAATATACATGGCAAAGAATACACAAATAGTAATCAGAAGCAGCAGGTTGGTATCATTCAGACCAACTCTCTTTTTTGGACTCAGTGTCTTATCTTTCATAATTATTTACCTGCCTTCTTTGATCTGTTTTTTGACAACTTGCTGAAGTAATCACGAACGGTTGGAGAAGAAACTACTACCAGAATAATTACTACAACAGCTTTATAAGCCGGAAGAGCAGTTGAAGGAACTTCGTATTTGAACAGGGTAGTGGTCAAAAACTGAATAACATAGGCACCCAGAATTGAACCCCACATGTTGAACTTACCGCCACTTAAGGCATTTCCACCAAGTGCTACTGCAAGAATAGCATCCATTTCAATATCTTTTGCAATTACTGAATAGTTGATGGTTGAAATACGGCTTACTTTAATAAGACCTGCAATAGCTACACAGAATCCCAGAATTACGTATGTAATGAATTTAATTAATTCAGGATTAATACCGTTAAGACGTGATGATTCACTGTTGATACCTACAGACTGAGAATACAGACCGATAGTTGTAAACTTCAGTGCCAGCCAGGCAACCAGCATACACAGAATTGCAATAAAAATTGGAGTTGGAACCGGGCATCCTGGCAGGAAGTTTCCAATATATCCAAAACGACCATCATAAATTACCGGCAATTCGTTGTGGTTAACCCAGGCAGCAATGGAACGACCTGCTGTAAACATAATCAACGTTGCAACCATCGGTTGAATCTTGAAATAGGCAACCAGAGCACCGTTAAACGCTCCAAAAGCCATGGTAGCAAGAGCAGCAATAATAAATGCAAGGAATACTGAATGCTGCATTACATCAGGAGTAAGACCAGCATCTCCACACAGAACACGCAGAACGATGGAACCTGCAATAGCGATGGTGGCACCAACAGAGATATCCTGTCCACCTGAAGCAGCAGTTACCAGTGTCATACCGATAGCAAGAATTACCAGTTCACTGGCATTATCAAGAATGGTAATCAGGTTTCCGGAAAGAACCATCTGTCCTGAGTTACTCTGTTTCAGAACAACCCTGAAAAATGATGGGTCACCAATAAGGTTGAAAATAACAAGAAATATCAGGGCTGCCAGTGGAATGAAAATCTGGCTGCGAACCAGAGTTAACAGACCCTTTTTAATCTTCATAACATCCATTTTATTTTTCTCCTCCTGCAATGGTGGTCATAATGTGCTTCTGGGTAAGTTCTTCACCGGTTAATTCACCGACAACTTTCAGGTCACGCATTACAATCAGACGGGAACAAGTCCGGAGCATTTCATCAATTTCAGAAGAAATGAATGAAACACTTTTTCCTTCTGCAGCAAGTTTCAATACCAGTTCCTGAATTTCCAGTTTTGTACCGATATCGATACCACGGGTTGGTTCATCAAGAATCAGATACTGTGGATTAGACAGCAGCCAGCGTCCGAGAATAACTTTCTGCTGGTTACCACCAGAAAGTGCTTTAATAGGTGTTTCGCGGGATGCAGTTTTAATTTCAAGCAGTTTTATATATTCATCTGCAAAGGCTTCTGCCTGTGCACGGGAAATCGGTTTGAACGGTCCTTTCAATACCTGCAGGGCAAGAATAATGTTTTCGCGTACTGAAAGATCACCGATAATACCATCACGCTTACGGTCTTCAGCCAGATAACCGATACCGTTTTTCATTGCATCAATAGGTTTCTTTATCGATACTTCTTTACCATTCATTTTTACTTTACCGTTGATAACACGGTCAGCACCAAAAATGGTACGTACACATTCACTGCGACCTGAGCCAAGAAGACCAGTAAATCCGTTAACTTCACCCTTATAAATCTTAAAGTTAAACGGTTTGATTCCGCTGGTACTCTGAATGCTTTCACCTTCATAAACAGGAACTTCATCAGGACTATGTTCAATAACTTCATGAACTTTATTCATGCCGGCAAGCTCATCCAGATCTTTACCCAGCATTTTTGAAACCAGCTGAACTCTTGGCAGATCTTCAATGACATATTCACCAACCAACTTACCATCACGAAGAACGGTAATACGGTCACATACCTCATATACCTGTTCCAGAAAGTGAGTAACAAAGATAATACCTACACCTTTTGACTGCAGACTGCGCATTAATTTGAACAGTTTCTGAACTTCCTGATCATCAAGAGAAGAAGTAGGTTCATCAAGAATCAGAATTTTACAGTCCATATCTACTGCACGGGCAATAGCAACCATCTGCTGTACAGCAATTGAACAGCTGGAAAGCTGTTGATTTGGAAGGGCAGGAATCTGCAGATCTTCAAGAATTTTACCGGCACGAGTATTCATTTCTTTCCAGTTAACACCAGCCCCTTTACCACGGCCAATAAACATATTTTCTGCAACAGTAAGGTTATTACACAGGGTGATTTCCTGATATACGGTTGCAATACCATTATTCTGTGCATCCTGAGGTGATTTTATAGTAATGGGTTTATCGCAGTTGCCATTATTATCAACTACAAAAACCTCTCCTTCATCTTTTTCATATACACCGGTTAATACCTTAATCAGTGTTGATTTTCCGGCACCATTTTCTCCCATGAGAGCATGAATCTCTCCTCTGCGGAGAGTAAAGTCGACATCTTCCAGAGCCTTAACACCAGGGAAGAATTTGCAGATGCCGCGCATTTTCAAAATTATTTCATTTGACATGGATTACCTCCATTTCGTACATAAAATGCTTACATAAAAAACGCGGGACGCGATTCACAGTGAGTCGGTCCCGCGCGTTATTAACTATTCGTTTTTTTTATTGATTATCAGATACCGTAAGCATCTACATCAGCCTGAGTGATGGTTGCAGCATCGAATCCTTTTTCTACCATTACGATAACTTTTTCAGCAGGGGTCTTTCCAGCTTCCAGAGTTTTGATTACATCATCGATGTAAGAAGCCTGGAATGGGTTACACTGACCATCGTAGTTCCAGTTACCATTGAGCAGTTCTTTCAGTGCCCAAGTGTTGCAGTCAAAGCCCATGATTTTAACTTTTCCGTTAACACCGTGAGTAATACCAGCTTTGTCCAGAGCAGCTACTGCACCCTGAGCCATACCGTCGTTTTCTGCATAGATTACGTTGAAATCTTTTCCTGAGTCGATTACAGACTGTACAATCTGCTGAGCAACTTCTGAGTCCCAAGTAGCGGTCTGCTGAGCAACAATTTCCCAGTTAGCAGCAGCATTGCACTGGTTAACCAGAGCACCTGAACGACCAATCTGAGCAGCAGAACCCATAGCACCCTGAATATGAATTACTTTGTATTCAGGAAGGTTAAGAGATTTCATCCAAGCAACAGCGGTTTCACCTTCTTTAGCCATATCAGATACGATAGAAGCAGCGTACAGAGAAGGATCAGCATCGATGGTGCGGTCAAACAGAATAACTTTGATACCAGCTTTCTGAGCATCTTTCAGAACGGTGTCCCAACCAGAAACGTCAGCAGCAGACAGCAGCAGGTAGTCTACTTCATCCTGAATCATTTTCTGAGCAGCAGCAATCTGTTCATCGTTTTTCAGACTATAGAAGAAAGAAGCATCATATCCATTAGCTTTAGTGAATTTTTCACTCATATCGCGTGTATTTGCAGTACGATATCCTGATTCTGATGGGTCATTGTTGATTACACCAACTTTGATAAGTCCATTTCCAGCAGCAGCTGGAGCTTCTTTTTTACCGCCAGCAAATACCATGCTGCAAGCAAGTGCTACAACTAAAAGAGTAGCTAAGATCTTTTTCATTTTTTTTCTCCTTTTTTTCCGGGTTAACGGGTTAAGATCTTCGCCCGTTTCTCACGGGCATGTTCTTAGCCTAAGTCCAAAACTTCCATCCGTGAATTAATTTTCTTATGAAGTTTTGTACAACTTTTCGTGTTTTTTTCCGTATTTTTTTGATAAAAAGTATGAAAAAGGAGATTTTCTTACGAAATGTATAATTTTTTTTGAATTTACGTATATTTTTTTACGAATCCATTTATTTCAATCTATACAGAATATTTTTTATTTCTAAATCAGGAACTTTGCGATGCAAACCTTCAAGAATATATCGCTTATGAATCTGCAGTAACTGAAGACGACCAGGATGATCAGTCTCTACAGTTAAAACTCCATTTTTTAAGTCGATTATTCTGCTGTGATCTGCCAGCTGCGTTCCTATCTGTACTTTTTTTGTTTCATCCTGCGTAAAATTTCTGATGCTTGAAACTGTTTCATACCAAGCTGTTGATACGTCACTTGCATTCTGCATAAGGTTAGGTTCAAGTTGTGCAAATAATTTATTTATGATGGCTGAAGCTTTGAATTTTTCGTCTGCATCATTCATTTTCCTACCGCCCATGAACCATTATCAATGCTATAAATAGTTGTAGTTGTCCTTTTATACCGTTCATATGGTTCACCATTCAAAAAAGTACAAAATAACTGATCATATTCCGGTAAAAGCATTGTTACTTTCTGTCTTTTATCAGGATCCATTTCCAGAAGAACATCGTCCATTAAAAGAACAGGTTTTTTACCGGTTACCCGGGTATAATATGTTGCCTGGGCAATTCTTAAAACAAGTGCCGTAAGACGTCGCTGACCGGTTGAAGCAGTTGCTATAAAAGGTTTTTCGTTCCGTATGTAAATGATTTTATCTCTGTGTGGACCTGAAAGAGTAGTTTCCATAGCTTTTTCAGCATCCCGCCGAACCTGCAGGTGATTTAAAACATCATTCATATCTTCACTTTTCCATGAAGGTTCGTATTGTATATGAACACCATCTATACCAGTTACTTTTTCATATATTTCTGCAAATAGTTCATTAAACTGGAATATGGTCTTTTTCCGTTTTTTCTGTATTTCAAGACCTTCCTGTACTAACGGAATATCATAAACTTCAAGAAGATTATAGGAATGATCTTTTAATACTTGATTTCTGCTTTTTAAAATTCGTTTGTATTTTCTTAAACTGTCCAGATATACACCATCAAACATAGAAAGTGACTGATCAATAAAAAAACGTCGTCTTTCAGGCTCTCCTACAGCAAAATCCAGGTCATCATGGTTGAACAGTACACAGGGTACTGTGTCTATCAAATCTTTTCTGTCTTTTATGGCCTTTCCGTTTTTTTCAATTTTTTTTCTTCCATGCTGCCATGCCATACTGAGAGAACTACATTTTCCTGATTCTTCCTGATACATAGAACGTAAAGAAAAAGAATCAGTTCCTTCGGTAGCTATTTCAGATTCATTTTTTGTACGGAAAGAAGTAGCGTAGGCTGAATAATAAATAGCTTCCAAAAGATTACTTTTTCCCTGTCCATTTTCACCGACAAAGAAAACCTCTTTTGAAAGCAGATTCAGAGTATCGTTTTGTAAATTTCTGAAATTACAGACAGATAATGAAAGAAATGGCAACTATCAGTCCATCTGCATCGGCATAATAAGGTGGAAGTAATCCTCGGCCGGTTCAGAACGCATGGTAATAGCTTTCATAGCTTCTGTAAATTCAAACATAACTCTTTCAGTAGTTGTAGTTTTCAAAGGCTCATCTACATACTGGAAGTTAAGGGCAAATACCATTTCTTCACCATCATACTGACAGGGAATTTCTTCACGAACATCACCAAATTCAGTTTCATTGGTATAAATTGTCAGTTTACCAGGATTAATCTGGAAGAAAGTTTTAAGACTCTTTCTATCAACCATCAAACCAACACGACTCATTGCTTCCTGAAGTTCATGTTTATCGCAACTGAAGTTGAATTTCTGAGATTCAGGAATAATACGTTCGTAATTTGGAAATTTTCCTTCTATCAACAAAGAAGTAAAATAATAGTTTCCGAACTTTACATAGAACGTTCTGTCAAGAACAGCAATTGAAACAAATCCTTCAGAAGGAGCACGTTTCATAATAAGACTCAGGATTTTAGGTGGTACAATAGCTGATTCAAACTGATTAATACCCTGACATAACGGTTTTGCTGCATACGAAAGACGACGACCGTCAGTTGCTACCATTACCAGATTGTCATCTTTCTTTTCAAAGTAAACACCATTCATGAAATAACGGGTCTGATCATCTGAAATAGCAAAAATAGTCTGACAAATCATAGCCTTGAATGAATCTGTTGGAATATCAAAGTAGTTAATATCAGTTGTGGTAGCAAATTCAGGGAATTTTTCACTAGAAAGTGCTTTCAGCTTAAAGTTAACTTTTTTTGAAATAGGTTTAATAGTAATAGTAGTTTCATCCTGTACAAACTGAATGTCACCTGAAGGCAGTTTGTTAAGAATGCTGATGAATTTATCACAGTGAACAGTTGTACGTCCTTCGCTTTCAATATCTACTGGAATTTTTGTTTCAAAATAAATTTTAAGATCTGCAGCTTGAATGGTAAGGGCATTATTTTCTGCAATGAAACAAACATTGGAAAGAATCGATTTTACATTTTTATTTGTAATGATTTCCTGTGCAATTGCAATTTCTTTAAGCATTGCATCTCTATCAAACGTAAATTCCATATATGTACACTCCTGTGTTTTATTACTTTTTTATCATCGGCTCTATTATATATATTTTAAATATAATAGTAGTAATAATAATAAGGTCTGTGGAAATGTGTAAAACCCTGTTTTCTCTATAATTTATAATAAAATAAATGTCTTATACATTAGGGTTATTCATCATTGAGTTTTCCACAAGATGAGAAATCTCATCATTTATCCCTGTTTTTCAACAGCATTTTACCATGTTTTCCACTTGCTGTCTAAATCTGATTTTTATAATCTCTTATACTTCTTGTTAAAAGCTGAAGTTTTTCCTCTAGTTGTGAGTCACTTTTCAACAGGTTTTCCACTTTTTCAATGGAATGGGCAATTGTTGAATGGTCACGGTTAAATTCTATTCCCAGCTCGGTAGTAGAATATTCTGTTAACTGTCTTGCAAGGTAAATTGCCAGAGACCGTACATGAGCTACCTGTTTCTTATTATTTTTCTTTTTCAGATCTGCTGGTGTAAGACCGTATTCATTTGAAACTACTTTCATTATTACATCGATACTTACATTTCCAACTGTTAAAGGATTTACTATATCCTTCAGTTTTTCCTGAGCAAGCTGCAGTGTAATTTCTTTTTGTGAAAGTTCAGCATACATAACCAGTTTCGTAATACATGCTTCAAGATCACGGATGTTTGTTGTGATGTTTTTGCCAATGTAATCAATTACTTCCAGTGGAAGGTTTTTATTCTTTTCTTCCAGTTTTCTTCTGATAATTGCACATCGTGTTTCATAATCAGGCAACTGAAGATCAACATTGAGACCACGTCCAAACCGAGATCGTAAACGGTCTTCCAGGTTTTTCATTTCTGTAAGAGGACGGTCGCAGGTAAAAACCATATGTTTGCTGTTATTGAAAAGAGCTTCAAATGTATAAAACAATTCTTCCTGAACACCGTTCTTATTCTGAAGAAAGTGAACGTCGTCAATAAGCAGGACATCTGCAGATCTGAACTTAGATTTGAACTGATTTATTTTATTTGAGGAAAGTGACTGGATGAATTCATTGGTAAAATTTTCAGCAGAAAGAAAAATTATTTTCAACTTAGGATTCTGTTGATACAGATAATTACCAATTGCACACATAAGGTGTGTTTTTCCAAGACCAACTCCACCATAGATGAGAAGTGGATTGTTTTCACGTCCCGGGTTTTTTGCGACGGTTAATGCTGCATTATAGGCAAAACTGTTATCTTCACCGACTACATAATTATCAAAACGATACTGTGAAGGTATATCAGGATGATTATGTACGACAGCTGTCTGTGGATAAGAATTAGTAACAGGAGTTTGCTGTTGATATACAGGTTGCTGCTGTTGATGGATTGGTTGAGTCTGTGCAGGTTGAGGTGATGGTGGTATCGGAATAGATTGAGGAGCAGGGGAGGACTGATGAGTTACAGGAGATGAATTCTGTACTGGAAATGAGGTTCCTTCAAGACTCGTAATATCCTGAATTGAAAACTGGATAGTATATGATTGTCCTACCAGTTCACAGATTCTGTTCTGAATTTCTTTATCAATATTTTTTCTGATAATCTGATCGCGCATGAATCCTGATGCAACAGCTATAGTAATAGTTGCAGCATCGGCATTTACAAAACGGAGTTTATCAGCCCACATTAGATAACTCATTTCTGAGCCATCCTGAGCATGATCATTAAACAGTGAAATAAGGGCTTCATCCCAGATAACTTTGAATTCAGACATTCTGCAATTATACGTTTTCTTTACTTTTTTCCGCAATACTTCTATAATTTTTGGGATTATTTCCAAAACATTTCTCAAGGGTTTTTCATGAGTGCCTCTTATTCAGCCAACAATATTCAGGTCTTAAAGGGTCTGGAAGCAGTACGCAAAAGACCTGGTATGTATATTGGTTCTACTGGACCAAATGGTCTTCATCACCTTGTATATGAAGTTGTAGATAACTCTATCGACGAAGCAATGGCAGGTGAGTGTGACCACATTGTAGTTGCATTGGAACTTGATGATGTAGTACGTGTAGAAGATAACGGACGTGGTATTCCTGTTGATATTCATCCGACAGAAGGTATCAGTGCTCTTGAATTGGTACTGACCCGTCTGCATGCCGGTGGTAAGTTCGATAAGGGATCCTACAAAGTTTCCGGTGGTTTGCACGGTGTTGGTGTTTCTTGTGTAAATGCCCTTTCAAACTGGCTTGAAGCTACCGTTCACAAAGACGGTAAACTCTATAAACAGAATTTCCAGATTGGTATTCCAACTGGTCCAGTTGAGCAGGTTGGTACTACTGATAAACGTGGTACAACTATCCGCTGGAAAGCCGATGCATCTATTTTTACTGAAACAACTCAGTACAGTTTTGCAGTTTTAACTGAGCGTCTTCGTGAGCTGGCTTTCCTGAATCCCGGCATCACCATCATCCTTCGTGATGAACGCCTGGAGACTCCTAAAGAGTCAGTTTTCAAATTTGATGGCGGTATCAACGAATATACCAAATTTCTTAACGAAGGAAAAAAAGTAGTTCCAGAAGAACCAATCTTCATTACCGGTGAACAGAACGACATCATTACTGATATTTCAATCCAGTACAATGATGGATTTGATTCTGACAAAATCTTCAGTTATGTCAACGATATTAATACCCGTGAAGGTGGTACTCATCTTGATGGTTTTAAATCTGCCATCACATTTGTTCTGAACAAGGCACTTGATAACAATGACAAACTGTTCAAGAAACTGAATCCGAAAGTTGATAGAAACAAGAAAGGCGATAAGAAAACTGATAAGGATGTAAAAATAGAACGCCTTACCGGTGATGATGTACGCACTGGTCTTACAGCTGTTATCTCCGTAAAAGTTCCTGAACCACAGTTTGAAGGTCAGACAAAAACAAAGTTGGGTAATACTGAAGTCCGCACTATCGTAGACTCTCTGGTAAAAGAAAAACTGACCATCTGGTTTGAACAGAATCCGCAGATTTGTAACTCAATTCTTGAAAAAGCAGTTAATGAAGCCATGGGTCGTATCAAGGCACGCAAGGCCATTGATGCAAACCGCAAAAACGGTATTGATTCCTTTGGTCTTCCCGGAAAGCTTGCAGACTGTTCATCAAACAAACCTGAAGAATGTGAAGTATATATCGTCGAGGGTGATTCGGCTGGTGGTTCGGCTAAACAGGGCCGCAATCCAAAAACTCAGGCAATTCTCCCTTTGTGGGGAAAAATGCTGAACGTTGAAAAGGTTCATCCTGATAAGGTAATTACCAATGATAAACTGCAGCCGGTAATCGCATCACTGGGAACCGGTATCGGTAAGAATTTCAACATTGAAAAACTCCGGTATCACAAAATCATCATCATGGCAGATGCCGATGTCGATGGTGCACATATCTCAACTCTGCTCATGACCTTCTTCTTCCGTTTCATGCCGGAACTGATTGAAAAGGGATATGTCTATATTGCCATGCCTCCGCTGTACCGCGTTGAATACAAGAAATTCAAGAAATTTGTATTCAGTGATGAAGAACGTGATGCAGCTCTTGCTGAACTTGGACCGGACCGCGATAAGGCAACTGTTCAGCGGTACAAAGGTCTTGGTGAAATGGAATGGCAGGAACTGAAGGAAACAACCATGGCTCCTGAAAACCGCAAGATGAAACAGGTACGCATTACCGATGCCATTGAAGCTGATCATATCTTCTCGGTTCTTATGGGTGATGATGTAGAACCCCGGCGTCGCTTCATTGAAGAAAACGCTGTGTATGCAACTTTGGACGTTTAACGAGTATGTCATCCCGAACTTATTTCGGGATCTTTTCTGAAATTAGATTCTGAAACTAGTTCAGAATGACAGGATAATTAAATGATTGAAAATATTAAGTACGAAGAAACACAAACTCCAGAAGGTGGATACCTGCTGGCTGCTCCTATTGAACATGAAATGCAGCGTTCATTTATCGACTATTCCATGTCGGTAATTGTTGAACGTGCCCTTCCAGATGTCCGCGATGGTCTGAAACCTGTTCACCGCCGCATTCTTTTTGCCATGCATGAAGAAGGTCTTAAGTCCAGCGGTAAAACAAAAAAATGTGCAACCGTAGTCGGTGACGTACTTGGTAAATATCACCCGCACGGTGATGCTTCCGTTTATGATGCTCTGGTTCGTCTGGGTCAGAACTTTTCTCTGCGGTATGTACCGGTAACCAAACAGGGTAACTTTGGTGGTATCGATGGATCCCCAGCTGCAGCTTACCGTTATACTGAGGCAAAGATGTCTCAGATTGCAGAAGTTATGGTAGAGGACATCCGCAAAGATACCGTAGACTTTATCCCTAACTTTGATGACACTCATCCGGAACCAACAGTTCTGCCTGCAGCATTCCCATTCCTTCTGTGTAACGGTTCTACCGGTATCGCCGTAGGTATGGCAACCAACATGCCTCCCCACAATCTGCGTGAAGTAGGTTCTGCCATTTCTGCATACATCGATAATCAGGATATTTCCATTGATGAACTGATGACACATATCAAAGGTCCGGACTTTCCGACTGGTGGTCTGATTTTCGGTAAACGAGGAATTAAAGAAGCCTATAAAACTGGTCGCGGTAAGTTACTGCTCCGTGCCCGCTTTACCATTGAAGTTGATACTAAAGGCAAAGAAAAAATAGTTTTCACTGAAATCCCGTATCAGACTAGAACAACTGACCTGGTATCAAAAATCGGTGAACTTGCCCGCGATAAAGTTATTGAAGGCATTGACCGTGTAAACGATGGTTCTCATGGTGATGAAGTTCGTATCGAAGTTGACGTTAAACGTGGTGCCATTGCAAAAGTTGTATTGAATCAGCTTTTTGCAAAAACTGCACTGCAGTCAAGTTACGGTATCATCAACCTGGCTCTGGTTAACGGACGTCCTCAGGTTCTCAATCTGAAGCAGCTGATTAAATGCTTTGTTGATCACCGTGATGTGGTTATCACCCGCCGCACTCAGTTTGAACTGAAAAAGGCAAAGCATGATGAGCACATTCTTGAAGCAAAGATTACTGCCGTTGACTGTGTTGATGAAGTAATCGCCATTATCCGTGGCAGCCGTGATGAAACTGAAGCAAAGGCAAAACTGAGTGAACGGTTCAGTTTTGATGATGAACAGGCTCAGGCAATCGTTGACTTACGCTTAGGTGTTCTGACCAATCTGCGTATTGATGAATTGAAAAAGCAGATGGAAGAACTGAAAGCCTGGATTGCCCACCTGGAAGATCTGCTTGCTCACCACGAAAAGATTCTTGCCCTCATTAAAGAAGAAACCAATAATCTGGTAGATAAGTTCGGCGATGACCGTAAGACTGACATCGTTGCTGATGAAATTGAAGCTGTAAACATTGAAGACATGATTAAGAAAGAGAACATGGCTGTTCTCATTTCTCATCTGGGATACATCAAATGTGTACCAGCTTCATCATATAAATCTCAGGGTCGTGGTGGTAAAGGAACCAATGCAACAAAACTGGTAGAAGATGATTACGTAAAACAGGTATTCACTGCTACTACTCATGATAAGGTTCTCTTTATCTCAACTGCCGGTAAGGCATACTACGTTAAGGTTCATGAAATCCCTGAATCAAGTAAGAATGCACGCGGTACCCATATCAAACAGTTACTGATGATTTCTTCTGATGAAGAAATTGCCACCAGTGTTCCGGTAAAAGATTTTACTGATGATCAGTTCCTGTTCATGGCAACTGCCAATGGTGTTGTTAAAAAAGTACCATTAAGTGATTTTACTAATGCAAAAGCACGCGGTATTGTTGCCATAAAACTTGATGATGGAGACCGTATCGTTTCTGCAATTCTGACTGATGGATCTAAAGAAATGCTGCTTGCTTCACGTAAAGGACAGACTCTGCGCATCACAGAAGAAGAAGTTCGTCCTATGGGTCGTGCTTCCCGTGGTGTAACCGGTATCAAACTTTCTGGCGATGATGAACTTGCTGCAGCTCTTACTGTAGAAGAAAACAAGACTGCATTGTTCATTACAGCCAATGGTCAGGGTAAACGTGTTGAATATGATGAATTCATGAAACACGGACGTGCTACCGGCGGACAGCGTGGATACACCATTACCGAAAAAACCGGCGAAGTTGTTGGTGTTGTTTCCGTTTCTGATACTGATGACATTATGTGTATCACTAGCCAGGGAAAAACAATCCGAACTCCTGCTAAAGATGTTTCAAAACAGGGTAGAACTGCCATGGGTGTTGGGGTATTTGTTATTCAGGCACCGGATATGGTCATCGGTATTGATACCATTGCCCAGGAAGAAGAATCTGTAGAAGAGTAGTGTTTCACGTGAAACTGCGTAATAAGTCCTAAATTACAAGCCGGCAGAAAGAAACTGCCGGTTTTTTTATGCCTTCAAAAACTTTCTATAGTCGACAAAGTTTTTTACGGACATAGCCTTTACAATACATGAATATTTTCTATGTTATTTCTTAGAATAAATATAGAAGAACTGTCTCACATGTTAGATTTCCAAACATTAGATACACTATTTACTGTTGAATATCAGTCAAATATTGAGAATGTTCCTTTGTACATCAGTAGGAAAAATATCTATGAAGAGGGTATTCCAGAAAGATGTGTATCCTTTAATCAGGCTGTTAAACTTGTTAAAAATAAGAAATTGTTTTTTACAGCAGGAGGTCCAACCTATAAGTCTAGTTGGGATGTAGCTATACAACTAAATTCACTGCTTGATGTAAAGAATTGTTATATACCCAGGATGGTATACTACAAAGCTAAAAAAGTTGGTACGAAAATCTTCATGATTAATTGAAACACAAGGATAGAAAGGTTATGAGATAATATTCTGATAATCGTTAACCCTTTTGTTGAACCTAAGAATTATGACAATGAAAGAAATGATGGATTGCTTTTTTCAGATAAAATATCATAAATCACAATTTACTTATTGGGATGATTCAACA
>JAZLGC010000016.1:0-94600 GCA_045616125.1 Treponemataceae bacterium
CTGTAAATTATTTCTTCATTCTTCAAAATCAAAAAGAGGCATATCATTCGGAATAAAAATCAAGAACTTATTATATTTTTCTATCCATTCTCCACTATCAACCCACATAGGTGCAATCAGCAAAACATAAAACCATTTTCCTTGTTTATTTTTCTGTACATCATTTTTCAAAGCTTCCAAAACAGTTACTTTCATTCCACCTTCATGGGTTAGAGTTCGATATTTTACTTCTGATGAATAATCTTTTTCTATTCGTAATTCTATTTCGTCTTGTAGCCTAAAAGAGGATAATTCTTTTATTTTTGAATGTTCTGTCAAAGTGATTCCATGTGCATATGTCATAATCGTAAAAATGTTCAAAAAAAGCGTCCATTCCTATATGACTACTGGTGAACCTATGGACGCTTGACCTAATTACTTTTGAATTAGGGTTGATTATTATGTTTGGTTCATTAACTAAGATAGGAAGGTTTTATAAATCGTATAATAAAAAAAGCGAAAAATTGGGTAAAATTATTTCCTGAGTACGGTCAGTATCCGTGCTGCAGCTATCTGCATGGTATTTTCTGCTTTTTCAGGATCTTCTGCTTTTGTAACCGTTACGTTCCACCCGCCTTCCGCCCCACAGAAATTTACGGAATTTATCGAACATTCAATACATAGAGGGTCTTCAGAATGGTCACCATCAATCTGAGTCTTCACAATCAACGCAACTGACTTTCGCTCTTTGGCAGCGTTTACGCATTGTTCCAGAATCTCAGGCCTCGGCATTGATGCAGACAGCATTGAAACCAAATCAGTTCCCGGATTCCAGCTGACAGTTTCGTCATCAACAACCATGGACGTTGATACGTCAATATCCATCGTTTTTTCTATCCGGTGCAGCAATAATTGTAGTCCGGTAGATATCGGACTTCCGGGAATCTGAGGCAGCAGTTTATGCAGAACATCAAGGGCAAGTTTCTCTTCAAAACTAATCTGGGTACGCAGTTCCGGGTTCAGGATAAAATAGCCCTGTCCAGTGCCCCGGTCTTTTTTTTCTGCAAAACGATAGCCGGCATCCTTTAGTCTTCTGATGGCCGTACTGACAGTGGTACGGCTTTTGATACTGCTTTCAAAACGGCCTTTTTTAATGATATCCGAACTATTGGGGCAAAAAGGCTTTCCGTTTGAATCTTTCTGCTGGTTACAGGCAATGATGTATTCCAGCAGTTCATAGTCACGGTGGGATAAGACTACCTTTTCCTTTCCGCTTTCTGACATCGTCATAGATTTTGTTGCACGGTCGTTCAAGGAATACCGTTCGGCAATTTTCTGATCCCGCATACGCTCCCGGATAATGGTATTCAGCCTTTTGTTGAAGTGCTGCTCCATGACCATATACGCCCAGGCCTCGATTGAATCATTACGTTTGGAATCATATTTCTGAATGGCATTCACCAGACCATCAGTGGCGGCATCTAACAATGATTCCCATTCCAGTTCAGGCAAACGGTACTTTCTCTCCCGTTGCTTTATCTGGATAAGTTGCATAGGCATATGAGAAAGCTTCCTGAAATACTCGGCAAATGTTTTATCATCCATATACAACAGTATAAGGTGTACTTACTTTTCTGTACACCACATTGGATATATAAGTATTGCCGGCTATTTTGGCCGGATTGCTCTTTGACACTGCAGGGAAGGTAGAAAATTGGATGTGGTACGGTAACTTATTTGTTACGTTGCCACCAGTCAATTGCATCACTAAGGAGATGTAATGAACGAAATTTTTGCTTTAGTACGTGCGTCTAGTGAACGCGTTGGATTTCTTTCTTCAGAAGAAGAACGGAAGTTGATCATCAGTGCTCAGAAGGATGGTGTAGAGAGCGAAATGGCAAAGAACAAGCTGTTCTGTGCCAACAGCAGATTCATTTTGAAACAGGCATTGGCCTTGGCAAAGAGATACGGAATCTCACAGGAGATGGCCTTTAGCGCTTGTTGCGAAGGATTTTCAAAAGCTATCTCTAAGTTTGATACTAAAAAGGAATGCCGGTTGGTCACCTACATGACCTGGTGGTTCCAGCATTACTGTGAAGATGAGCTGTACCATAGTTTCAGCATCAAGTTGCCCCATGAAAAAACAGGCGATGAGGATTTAAGAGCCTTGTACAGGGTTTTTTCGCTGAACGCCCGGATTGATCCAAATGACGATGAGAGCAACTACAAGCTGGAGCTGGTATCGGATAGCCAGAAGGACCCTCAGGATTGTTTTCTGGAAGAAGAAAGAAACGCCAGCCTTGAGAATGCAATCAGGAACTGCCTAACATTTCGGGAAGCCCAAATTATCAGAATGTATTACGGCTTCGATGGAGAAGAAGAGAAATCTCTGCGAGAAATTGGAGATCTTCTGGGGCTTAGCAAGCAGCGAACTGGCCAGATCAGGCTGCAGGCTCTTGAAAAGCTGAGAAATTACGAAAACCTTGCTTCATTCGCAGCACAGGATGCTGATGTAGCATAAGCCATCAGACTATGCCCCACTTAATATCAGGCTGATTTTTGGTGTCAGTTCACTCTATGACGGGGTGGATTTTTCGTGATAACAAGGCGGCAAGTCACCAGGAGCGGAAGCGGGCTGCCGCCGGAAGCACTTATATACTCACTATGACGGGGCAGATTTCGTTTGCAGCAAGGCGCGGTTGCAGCGAGCAGGTCGATAGGCCGGCATCCTTGCCGTCCTATCTTACGTAGTTTTGCATCCGCAAAACTACCAGCAAATCCTGGCGTCGGAAGGCAGCCTGATATTATACGTATTCGGTTTCGATAGTTAAGATTATCGTCCGATCCTCATACCACTGCTTCATGTACTCAGTGAACTGCTGGCGAAGGGCATCCCAGTCGCGAAGTTCGTAGTCAACAATCAGGTCGCAGTACAGATTTGCTGTATCAGGTTCCAGGTAAACAGCGTGGAAACTGAGGACGTGGTCGGTGGCAGAAACGAATTCCGCAATCTTTTTCCGGAGCTCGCGGGTGTATTCCAGATCCTCATCAACGGCATAGAGCCCGAAAACCATGACAACGTGATACTCATACATGATGCGGAGCTGCAGCTGATGCAGAATCTGGTAGACTTCACCAACGGTCTTTTTGTGGTCCATTTCCAGATTTACGCTGCCAGACCAGGCGTCTGGGCCATAGTTGTGCAGCATCATGTCAGCTGCTCCAATGACGCCTTCGGTGGCGCGGACTTCTTTGTAGATTTTCTCGGCCAGCTCGTGGTCACCGGTGCGGCCAAGGATTTCGGAGATGGTATCTTTCAGGACTTCAAAGCCGGCCTTGATAATCAGAAGCGAGGTAATGGCACCGGCATAGGCATCAATGGTCCAACCGAAAATGAGGAATGCCAGGGCTGAAACGATGGTGATGAGGGATGCAAAGGCATCGCCGCGGCTATCGATTCCAACTCCTTCCAGGGCACTGGAGCCGGCTTTTTTTCCCATTTTGATGGTGTACACGCCAAGGGCAAATTTCACGACAGCCGAAATGGCAACCACAGCAAGGGAAACATACGAAATACTCAGGTCTTCTGCCGGGTTGAACATCAGTTTTACAGAGCCCAAAAGCATTTCGATACCGGTTACCAGAATCAGTACGGAAATAATCAGACCCGTCAGATATTCGATGCGGCCGTAGCCAAAGGGATGTTCTTTATCGGGGTGTTTGCCGGCAAGTTTGGTGCCGACCAAGGTAAGCACTGAAGTAAGTACGTCAGCTGCGTTGTTCACACCTTCTGAAATAATGGCGATGGAAGAAGCCAAAAGCCCGATGATGACTTTGACGGATGCTACCAGAATGTTGGTGATAATACCCAGAGTAGAAGTTGTCGCAATAATGCCTTCGCGGCTTTCCGGGTCCTGTTTCAGGATTTTGTACAGCAGTTTCATATTTACCTCTTCTTTTCTATACTATACCGAAAAATCAGCAAATTGAGTAATAAAATGTGGAAAACCATTCTGGCAGATTTCGTTTGCAGCAAGGCGCAGTAGCAGTGAGCAGGTCGATAGGCCGGCATCCTTGCCGTCCTATCTCACGTAGTTTTGCCTCACAAAACTACTCCAGTTTCCGCCGCCGTCCATGGCGACAGGTGCGGACGGAAGATGCAGGCGGAAGATGCCCACCACTCTATCTATGACGGGGTGAATTTTTCGTGATAACAAGGCGGCAAGTCACCAGGAGCGCAGACGGCCTTGCTGGCCGTTGAGCACCGCAGTGACGCAGCCAACGCAGCTGCGGACGGAAGATGCCCCGTCATACGGTCAGCTGAATGACCGTTTCATTCCCACTCAGCCTAGCCAGCCTGCTGCGGTAGCTTAGTTTTTCTTCGTTGGATTCGCGGATGATGCGGGCGGCCAGGGCGCGGATGTATCCGGCCTTTTCCAGCCCCGGGTTCCCCCAGACTTTGGCGTCCAGATCTTCAATGCACACCATGATGGCATTTTTGTCGGCCGGATTGTAAGGCTCTGCCTGAACGGCTGTTTCCAGCGACTCATACAGTGCATGGCGGGCAGCGCGGATTTTCTCCATGGCAGACGGCATATTTTCATAATCAAGGTTGTTGGTCAGATTATGCAGCACCATGGGGTCTGGCTCCCAGTCGTGATGAACCATGCCTACTACCGGCACGGTTACCGTTATCTGATGTTCCTTGAAATACCGCATAAAAGCCTGATCCAGCGATTCCTTTTCCGGCTGGTAGCCCATCTTCTTTTTTGCTGACGTAAAAAGCAGCGGCAGGTCTTCCGGGTCGGTGTCCCGCAAACGGCCGTAACAGAGCGAAAATAGGATTTCTACGCAACAGGGTTCCAGGATGTACTGCACCAGCTGGGCAAACTTTTCAAACACAAACCGGCGGCGAAGGTACAGTTCCCCGGCCAAAAGCGTATCCTGAGCTTCCATGGCAGCCAGCACCGGCCCAATATGCACCAGAAACGAGAAAGTGTCCGTATCAGAAACATCAACACCGGGAGCCACCAGCACTTTGGGACAGCAGCACAGTGCCTTGGGCAGAAATGTGTACCAGCGTGGCGAAAAATAGGTACTGGAGGCAAGCTGCTGCCAGTTGCTCAGGTCGGGCTGGTTACTGCTTTCTACCTTTCCGCAGTAATCAAGCTGGCCGGTTTTGCTCTGGGAAAAGGCAAACCAGTTGGTTCCACACACAATCAGAATCTGTTCGTTCATATACTCTACTCCTTATAAGTCACCGCGACAGCGGCAGCACATGGATGTGCTGTATCCGCAGTTGGAAAAGCAACGCTTTGACAACTGCAGGTAATAAAAATACACGGATGTATTTTTATTACCCCTCCTTATAAGCCACCGCAAAAGCGGCAGCACCTTTGATGATTTAAGTGTATGATCGAAGGGTGACATACAACGACACCACGCACGACAACAGAATCATTTCTCAAAGTACTTCTTTATTGCAGGCAGATCAGCAGCTGTGTATGATACATCCCGATGATTATCCTGAAAGAAATAACAAACCTGAACATATGGCCGGTATGTGCCCTGGAAGTATGTGAGAACCAGAAAGACTTTGTGGCAGACAACGTACAGAGTCTGGCAGAAGCCTACGCCACCAGAAACGAAGGCAACAACGCACTGCCCCTTGCGGTGTACAATGATGAAGAACTGGTAGGTTTTGTCATGATCGGCAAAGGCACCGTAGGAAACGAAGACGAAAGCGAGCTGATAAAATCCAGCTACTGCATCTGGCGGATCATGATTGATAAACGGTTTCAGGGGAAAGGTCTTGGCAGGCAGACCATGGATGCCGTCATGGCGCTTATCCGAACGTTCCCCTTTGGCGAGGCCGACAAGGTGTGGCTTTCTTACGAGCCAGAAAACACCCTCGCCAAAGCTATGTACAACCGCTACGGATTTGTAGAAAACGGCGAAATGTGCGGAAACGAAATTGTAGCCGTGTATTCTCTGAAATAAGATGAACACAAAGCGTACATTCTGGGATTACTGCATGATATCGGGAAACCCACATTATTAACCCTAACACCGTGGACACCGTCTGTAGCCACTAATTAACTATTTTTATACCAATTACAGCGTTTTAAAAAATGTAATATTGGACATCACAGGGGCCCGCAACATCAATTTTTCACACCAACACATCGAAAAATTCCTGTTTGGTGTGAAAAAAAAAGTGAAAAGCAGCCCCGAAAAAATGCATTTTCGATCAAATTCTGCCCTTTTTTTGGAGATTTTGCCGGATTTTCGCCTGAACGATGCCTTCTGAAGCACAAAACTTCACACCAACTGCCTGCAAATCACCATTTTAGTGTGAAAAATGACTTTACATTCCCATTTCTATCAATTTCTTCCGGTAGTGATCTTTTCCGAAAAACTCATGAGCCAACGTTTTTCAGGATCACTGCAGATTGTGCCAGTAAAGAGCGGGTTTTAAACAGAATGGTCGTTGTAGGTCATGAAGCGGTCAGCTCCATTCAACAGCCGATGATAGCCCCCTTACCATTAAACCAATCGTGATGATGGGAGCATGACCTATGTGTTTCCGGAGAGAGTTAATGTACCCGCCGTTCCGCTCCTCAGAATACTTCCTCTTAATTATCATCAGACACTCCTTTTGTGTCCAACTTTATGGGGGCAAAACGCAAACGGGCCCGCCCCCTCAAGTCCACATCATCAATCATGCTAGCGGTTGCAGAAAGATTCGATTTCTTTCCAGGCTTTTTTCCCTTCAGGGATAAAGTCGCCGGCCTGTTGGAATACGTGGTACATGCCGTTAAATTCAGTCAGGGTTACGTCGACGCCGGCGTTCCGGGCTTTCTGGTAGATGGTCTGGCTGTCGCTCTGCAGCACTTCAAAGGTGCCCACCTGAATGAGCATGGGCGGGAACCCGTCATATTCTCCGAAAACCGGCGAAAGGTAGGGGTTATGCAGGTCAGTGTCGCCGGCGTACAGGGCAGTCATGGACTTTTTCGGTTTTTCACCGGATGGAGTTTCAGCTGGAGATGGGGAAACCACTGCCTTTGCAGCATTTTTGGGAGACTTCCAGCTGTGTGGTGAAATACCGAACATGGGGTCTTTGTACAGGTTTTCCTTATGGGTTACGCCTTCGCCTGCCAGATCGCCCCAGGGTGACATGCACACGATTTTTCCAGGAAGAGCACGGCCTTCATCACGCAGTTTAAGACACAGAGCCAGCACCAGGTTTCCGCCGGCAGAATCGCCCACCATGATAACGTTTTCCGGTTTCCAACCATGGGTAAGAATCCACTGCCAAGCCATTTCTGCATCTTCCAGGGCGGCCGGAAATTCGTAGGCCGGCGCAATGCGGTAATCAATGTTCAGGACAGAAGCATCGCCTACCATGCGGCTGAACTTTACGGCCTGATTGCGGTAGGAATCGATCATGCCGATAACGTAGGCGCCGCCGTGAATCTGGAACACCAGAGTGTCAGAAGTAGAACCGGTTTTCTGCAGCAGTTCGATGGGAACGCCGCAATCAATGGATTCGTTGGTGTAGCCTTTGGGGGCTTTCCAGCTGGATCCGCCGGCAGAAAGGGCAGCGCCGGCAGACAGCATGCCATCGCCTTTCATCATGGGAAGGTTTCGGGCTTCGCGGATGAATTCGCGGATAAGGGTGCCGCGGTATGATACTCCCAGGTCGGGTCGGGAAAGGACGCAGGTGCAGTGCAGAAGCAGCAGGGCTGCTGCATAGGCACAGCATTTTTTCCAGCCGGCAGAGGGGAATTTCCAGAAACGCCAGCAGGTAAGCCCCGCAAGAAGCAGCGCCCAGATAATCCACCCGTAAGCGCGGGAGTCGATGACAAATAAGGTATATGCAGAAATACCAAAGAAAGCCAGAACGAAGATGATATACCCAATACAACTCTTAACAGAAATCTTTTCCATAACAGTGATTCCTTTTGAATGCAGTAATATCGGTGGGGATAGCATATCAGCGTGAGGGAAAAGATGCTATGATAATTTTAGGAGATACGGAACATGATTACTATTTATGGAATGAAAACCTGCCCGGACTGTGTCTGGGTATATGACCAGATTGCCGGCCGCGAATCGGAATTTACCAGCATCGATATTGGAGAGCACGTGAAGAATCTGAAGGCCTTTTTAAAGATCAGGGATACCAGCCCGGTATTCGATGACTGTAAAGCCAACGGATACGCCGGTATCCCCTGTTTTGTGTTTGAAGACGGAAGGGTCAGTCTGAATCCGGAAGACGCAGGGCTCACCTCACGGCCGGAGGAGGCAACAGCCACGGGCGCCGCCTGCAAGCTGGACGGCACCGGCTGCTGAAAAGACAGCACAGGGGCAGTTCGACAGGCTCAGCGATCCTGTGCTGTGGTATCAGCAATCCTGAATAGCGGAAGTTCCCCTGCTTTCATACCGGTCAGATAAGGCCGGTCTTCTTCAGCAAGTCTCCAATGTCAGTATTTTTCGTGAACTTCTTCACCATCTTCAGGGCCATTTTTTCCTTCCAGGTCAGTGGCATCTGATCCAGCGGCTTCTTATCGATGGCATAGTAGGTGGCCCGAAGCAGTTCGCGCATATCGTACTGACTGCCCCATACTTCAGGAACAGCACGGTCAACGTTCATCAGGGTGTATACGGCTTCCATACCGGTGCGGATTGAGTATTCGGTGGTAAAGATGGTGTCACGGGGAGTCTCAGCAAACTGGCCGATAAAGGCAAAGTTTACAGCCCCCTGCGGCACAACCAGCGGACGGTCTGATTCCTTACGGGGCTGGAAGAAAGCATTGATGTACGGCATGTAACAGGTAGTAGTATTACAGCGATTCTGTGCCCAATCTGCAATCTTATCTTTATCAACCCCAATGTGGTACAGCCATTCCTGACAGATTTCTTCACCGGTGCAGTACCGCATGCCTTTCTTTACGTAGTTACCTTCGGTTTTGGTATTCAGTGCATATACCCATACCAGAACAGAACCGGGTTTCTGAGTCTTGAACTGTGGCTGCCGGTTGATGGTCCATGAAAGATACCAGTTCTTGGTGCTGTCTTTTACGGTAACAATACCGCCGGTGGTAACCTTACCTTCGCGTGGATCACGCTTACACACACCGATGATTTTCTGAATGATGTCTTCATCCGACGTTTCGATGGTGGCGCTCATCCAGTTGGTAGCTTCCACATCACTGCAGAAGTTCATTGGGTTACCGTATTCGCCATTCTTTGCCTGTGCCGCAATGTTTTTCCACAAATCCCATGATTCACCTTCGCCATTTTTGATGCCGCTCAAGTCAGGAGCTGTGTTCTGGTCGCCATAGCATGAAGTATCGGTACAGCAGCCATTGGTAATGAATACCAGATCATCTTCGGTCAGGTCGATGGATTTGGTTTCGCCACCGTTTTCATACACAATCTGCTTTGCTACCTTCTTACCGCCTTCATCAGCAATAACCACGTTCTTTACATTGATGCCGAACTCGATTTTTGCCCCGTGTTTTTCAAGCCATTTCTGCAGTGGAAGAATCATGCTTTCATACTGATTGTATTTGGTAAAGCGGAGTGCGGTGAAATCAGGCAGCCCGTCAATATGATGACAGAAGCGGCACAGATAGCGTTTCATTTCCAGAGCCGATGACCAGCGCTGAAAGGCAAACATGGTCTGCCAGTACAGCCAGAAGTTGGTTTCCCAGAATGAATCAGGCAGGATATCAGAAATCTTTTTGCCTTCCAGTTCCCGTTCCGGTGTCATGAACAGTTTTGCCAGTGCCATGGCCGATGTTTTATCAAGTTCGAATTTCTTATCAGTGTGGGCCTCTTCACCGCAGTTGGTAGAAGCGCGGCACAGCGAGTAGTTAGGGTCATTCTTGTTCAGCCAGTAATATTCGTCAAGAACGGAAACCCCGGGAGTTTCAATGGATTCAACATCATGGAACAGATCCCACATACATTCAAAGTGGTTGTCCATTTCACGGCCGCCACGCATGTAAAAGCCTTTGGTAATATCTTTACGGCCATCGCAGCTGCCACCGGAAAGTTCCAGTTTTTCAAGAAGATGAACGTTTTCGCCTTTTACCTGACCGTCACGAATCATGTAAAAAGCGGCAGAAAGACCGGCAAGTCCGGTTCCAATGATGTATGCCGATTTTTTGTCAGCATCAGCTGGTTTTTCAGGATGAGCAAATGCTTCATAGGTTCCTGCAGAATAGTACATATCAAACACCTCCTGATTGATATACCAGCAATACAGTGCAACAACTGGTATACAGGAAGTGTACGCCTGATTTTTTCAGACGGATATGTGCAATATTATTTCCCTGTCAAAAATTACGACATTTTGCGCATTTTGTTTAAATTTTGAGGTTATCAGCTGTGACGTGATACCGCATTCTGCAACGCATGATCAAAGGTTCCTTGAATCAGCGCATTCAACCGATCAATGATCTCCCGGGGATCTTCCGCCATGTCTTTATCAAGCCAGTCGATAACAAGGCCCACAAAACCAAACTTATAGAATTCTGCAATGAACACCTTGTCTTCCTGAGAAACCGAAAGCCCCTGAGATTTTTCTTCGATGACATCGTAAAGCAGGTGGAAGGTAACTTTGTACAGGTAGTTGTAGAGATAGGTTTTGGGCACATAGTGATGAAGATTCCGCACGTAGGGTTCATCCTCACGGATTTTATGGAAAATCGAAAGGAAACCTTCCTGCCAGGTGTCGTAGGTACGGTTCTGCTTCAGGGCTTCTTCCGCATCGGCATTACACAGCCATTCTACCAGTTCGATGATGTCATGAAAGTGATAGTAAAAAGTCTGGCGGTTAATGCCGGCTTTTTGAGCAATATCGTTTATGGTGATTTTTGTAACAGGTTTTTCAAGCAGCAGTTGTTTAAACGCCACCCCGATGGCCATTTCAGTAGTGTATTTACTCATGAAAATATTGTAGCAGAAAGAATGGCGGATTTCATGATAGAATATAGATATGACAGAGATTCAGAAATCACTTTTTGCATTGAAAGACGAAAAATACGCCGCATTCCAGCTGAAACTGATACCGGGCATTGCGCCGGAAACCGTTATTGGTGTGCGGGTACCTGCCTTACGCAAACTGGCAAAGGATCTGTATAAAGCCGGTGGCTATGATGAGTTTCTGGCAACCCTACCCCACCAGTACTACGACGAAAACCTGCTCCACGGCCTGATTCTTTCAGAATTCAAGGATTTTGACCGGTGCCTGGCAGAAACCGAAACATTTCTGCCCTTTATTGATAACTGGGCAGTCTGCGATATTTTTTCACCAAAAGTGTTCAAAATGCACCGGAGCGAGCTTCTGGAACGCATCAAAGTGTGGACGATCTCTGAACACCCGTGGAAAACCCGGTTCGGCATGGAAATGCTCATGACTCATTTTCTTGATGATGACTTTGCGCCCGAGTACCTGGAGATTCCCGCTGCAGTCCGTTCTGACCACTACTACGTCAACATGATGACGGCCTGGTTTTTCGCCACCGCCCTGGCAAAGCAGTGGGACGCCACCATCCCCTACATTGAAAACAGGCGACTTGATGACTGGACCCACCGCAAGGCCATACAGAAAGCCCGCGAAAGTTTCCGCATCACCGCAGACCAGAAAGCGTATCTGCTTGACTTGAAGTAACGTCTACGAAAAACTGCAGCGCGTTACTGCCGTGCGTTATACAGAATCCTGAACGTTTACTATATATAAGCTGTAGGGAGATAAGGGTATGAGCATACTTACTGATGAAGAATTAAATCAACTTGGAAACGCACTTATAAAACCAAGAAATGAAGCTGCAGTAGCAGTTGGTTGGTGCAATCTTCATCTTATTACTACGGCAACAGCCATTACGGTTATTGAATCAAGAGGACCTGGCAAGCCGGTAAAAGGCAGATATAACGAAGTCCGCACATATATCCTGGAATGTGTAACAAAATATGTTGATACTATCAAACGCTTTCCAGGGCCGTATCAGACAGACGAAGTTAATTACAAAAATTTCTTTAGTAGTGTAAATCTTGTTGAAGAAGCAATTACCCGTGCCGTATCAGTTAATCCAGATGCAATTATTATCTCAAACTTCTGGTACAGTATTAAGCCTACTATTGTTTCTTTAGTAAACGTACTTACCGGGCATAATCAGCACTGACCAGTACTTACCTGGTGATTACATCAATCAACCTGATACCAGTCAACTTCTTCACCCATCGCTTCATTGACATAGCTCACGAAATCACAAAATTCTTTTTCATCGGCATCGTCTTTGAACAGAATGGTCAAAGTTGTATCGAAGCTTTCAGAAATGTCATTGTATGGTATATGACGTTCATCTAAATATGTTTTAGCAACTTCTCTCGCTTTTACGATGGGTTGTTGTGTAACTATTAAAAGTATACATAGTAATCTCCCTTGGTTATTTTTCTTACAGTAACGTATGCCGGTCATTCAAGCGGGCATTACTATGGGCACCGGATTAATCCCCTTTTTTCCGGGCTTGTCGTATTGCTTCAAACGCACCCTTTATGAAATCAGATGCCTTCATAATGGCAAGCCCGCTGCTTTCGTCCCCAAGAATCAGAAGATTATCCCCCGGTTTGTACCCCATGATTTCCCGTGCTTTCTTGGGGATTACAATCTGTCCCTTATCATTTATGGTGACGGTTCCAAAAATGTGTTTTCCCTTTGGGCCCGGAGGAATGGCGTCTATCTCAGGAATACCGCTGATCTGTTCCGTATCGGCATATAACTGGTCAATGGAAGTATTATACAGTTTTGCAAGAAGGGCGCATTTTTCTATATCAGGAATGGTTTCTCCTTTTTCCCACTTTGCATAAGCCTGACGGGAAATCCCGATTTTTTCTGCCACTTCTTCCTGGCTGTAGTTGTATGCGTTCCTAAGATTGATGATATTGTCCTGCAGCATAATTCCCCTATTATTACTGATTATAATCCGTACAGCACATATTTGATAACGGGAATCCGCTTAAGTACTTCCCACAGTCCGATGCTGACGGTCAGGGTAACAACCAGTTCGATGGCGTAGATACCGGCAACGGGGAGATTTGCTGCTATCGGTTCCAGCAGTGTGTTCAGGACAATCATGATCAGAATGTGATTGATGTAGATTCCCCAGTTGGTTTTGCACATATATTTTGAAAAGGTGTTTTCAAATTCCAGTTTCTGGGCAACGCCTAAAATACCCAGTACCGTAAACCAGGCGTGAACGATAGAAATCCAGCTGTTCTGAACGGCGGCATCAGAATACATCTGTCCGTAGAATGTTACAAAATGCCATACCCAGAACCCGGCTCCAATGATCAGACAGATCCAGCCGTATTTTTTCAGCTGTTCCAAAAGTTTTTCACTGCTGAAAACGTAGTAGCCGAACAGGAATGCCATGGTATCGTAGCCAAACCGATAGGTAGGAATCATTTTGATGTTCAGAATCTGAGCGGCGCCAATCATAATGACTACAAGCCCCGCAGCTGCAAAAATGCCGGCTTTTTCTCCAAGGGCTTCCAGTCTGCACTTTTTATCGATATGCTTGATGAGTGCAAGAACAAGGCAGGCAACAAACAGAACATGGCAGAACCATAAGGCACCGGTGCCGCTGGCAACAGAAATCAGATATTTTACAAAGCCGGGAATCTGTGCTGCTTCTTCACCGGCTAAAAACTTCCGGGTAATGATCCATCCGCCGATCCACTGGATGGTAAAAATACCTAACGTACTGGGAACCAGAATCTTACGCACACGGCTTTTCATAAACTGGTGGAGCGTTTTTGTCTGAAGTGTGTATCTGGCACACATTCCGCTGATGACAAAAAGCAGCAGCATGAACCATTGATATACAAAGTACTGAAAAATGCCGGCAAAGGTTACTGCGGTTTTTCCGCCTTCTGCAGCGGGATTTGCCGGAAGACGGCTGAACATGGCATCCTGCCCGATATTGTTGTAGTAATAGAATACGTGAAAAACTACAACCGTAAGAATAGTAATCCAGCGAAGGTTATCAATCCATTTTTTGCGGTCTGAAAGCTGAGGTGCGTTGTGCATAGCAGACTGTTCCATAAGTACAAATTCTCCTACAAATTGGCAATTTCCAATTAGTAAGAAAATTGTACTGTCTGGTTGCATCGGAATCCACCAACTAAAGTGTACAAGTTTTACAGAATTATGTTACGTTTGGTTGCGGGGCGTTAAAAATGTTATTTAGCGCACTGTAATATCATAAAAACACAAAAATAGCGCAGTTAAAGTTGTTGAAAATTGAAATATAACGCATAATCAAATATATGGAACTGAAAGCTATCGAAACTGTCTTACTGGAACAGAAGGAAGAATTTGCAGAAAAACTGACCGAAACATACTGTGATCGTCCAGAAGAAGCTCTTGTAGATTTAAATAGCAAGCTGGCTCAGGTAATTATTGGCATGAGACGAAGCGGTAAATCCACCTTATGTTTTAATGTTATCAAAAAGGCTGGGATACATTTCGCTTATGTCAATTTTGATGATGAACGTTTCTCAAAGCTTAATGCCAAAGATTTGAATAAGATTCTTGAATGTCTGTATAAAATTTATGGTGAATTTAACCACCTGTTCATGGATGAAATTCAGAACATCGATGAATGGTTCCTGTTTGTGAATCGGCTTTTAAGAACAGGTATGCATATTTTAATTACAGGTTCCAACGCAAAACTGCTGAGTGGAGAGCTTGCAACTCATCTGACCGGCCGCCATATGAAAGTAGAACTGTACCCCTTTTCCTTTAAGGAATACTGTGAATACCTGGATAAACCAACTGCTCATGGAACAACAAAAGAAAAAGGACTTTTACGGGCTGTTTTTGATGATTATCTTCACGAAGGTGGATTCCCGGAACTTTTGAATGAAAAAAGAAAGCAGACCTACATAAATACACTTGTTGACAGTGTCTTGAAAAAGGATATTGAAACGCGATACAAAATCAAATATAAAGCATCCTTTGAAAAAATCGCGAATCATCTGATGAATAATGCTCCAGCAAAAATCAATTATGCTGAATTACAAACCCTGTTCGGATTAAGTTCTGATCATACGGCAGAGAATTATGTAAGTTATATAAAAAATGCATATCTGATTTGTGGTCTTCATAAATATTCACCAAAAAGTAAAATCAGAGTTAGAGATGAAAAGGCTTATACCGTTGATGTTGCTTTGATGAACAATCGTGAAAATGCTATGGCTGGCGAAAATCTGGGCTGGCGATTGGAAACAATCGTATATTTAGAACTTTTACGACGTTATAAACCGGAAGAGTGCGACATATATTATTATGATGAAACTGCAGGTGAAGCCGATTTCATCGTATGCAAAGGCAATACAGTAAAGCAAATCATTCAGGTTAGCTATGATATTTCCAACGCTAAAACTTTAAAACGTGAAATACATGGACTTCTGCTGGCATCCTTGAAAACCAACTGCAACAATTTGCTCCTGATTACAGATCACGATGAGCTGACAATTACAAAGGATAGTAAACAAATTGAGGTTATTCCTGCGTATTCCTGGTTAGTAGATAAATAGGAAAATTTCTCGCGCAGGGAACGCTATTCAAAATACCTGTTTAAAACCGGGTAGTCCACCAGTTCAACATTTTTGAAACTGTTATAAAATCTGCTGGCATTGGGATTTGTAGAACGTATCAACCGATATTGATTTATTCTGTTCTTTCTGCATTCGTCTTCAAATAATGAAAATAATTTCTGCGCAATACCTTTGTGCCGTTCCTGTGGTAACACGTATACCCAGCTGACATACGCCATTCTATAGCCCCCCTGAACACATCCGTAAAAGTGGTATTCAATTCTTCCGACAACCTCTCCATTGTCAATGGCAAGAATACTCTCACAATTCTGATAAAATGGATCTGTCAGGGTTTCTTTAATCTGTTCCGAATCTACAGACTCGATTGTCATTTCATCAGGCTCAGCTACCATGGCTAATTGCAAATATCTGATGTATTTATCTACATTTTTTAAATCTAATTTTCCATAAATCATGAATCTGTAACCTACTTCTTGAAATAGTATCTGTTGACGCCCCTACAAACTGGGAGTTGTTAAGCTACTCATTTTCTCCATTATTGAAGAAATTTTTATATCTTTTATTTTCAATTTCTTTAATAATAAACCCACAAGCTCCCTCTACCATTTTTTCCATCTCTCCCACTGTACAGATTTCATAAGCATCAACATTCGAGATGTCTCTATACTTGAATTCAAACTCAAAGAGCTGACTTATTCTTTCTTCTATGGTCTTTTTATCTATCACGCCATCCATTGTCTCTGCTTTTCCTGTTGATAATAGCTGATAGAGATTCTTTTCTTTCTGATATCTCTTATAAAAATAATAATTCACTCCATAGCTTTCTTCCTTAAACTGATTTTTCTTCTTTCCAATATCTCCTGTAATTGACTTTATAAATGGTTCATAAAAATGAATTGCGCAATATACATCTGATAACAAATGGATGATATATCCTTCAAAAAATCCAGTAGAATCATTTCGTCTATTGGCCATGTAGTACTGGCTGATGCTTTCCAACCAGTTTTCTTCATCATCCTCTTTGGACACCTCTCCCCATCTAGCTCCTGTCGGAAATATATGACTTTTTTCCTTTAGTCTTGATGTATAATCCGCTAAAACATGAACCGCATCTGGTGCTGTGCTTCCTAGAATATAGGTAGCATAATCAATTTTTTTATTGAATTCCTTGTATAATTTTTCTGCAATAAGGATGTGTGTCATGGTGTATGCCATTTGATATTTCCCTTTCAATTCTAAAAATTCATAATTATCTTCATATTACGATTCCCATAATTAAAATATAATCATTTACTGATATTGCAGTCCCTATTTTTACCTTAGTCGCATAGAGTTATCTTCAGAACCTGTTTTCTCATGCCATTTGCCTTCAACTTTTGCCTTCTCTACAACAAGTGCCGTCCTCAGAAGAGATTCAATGGTTTGACACCGTCAGAATATAAACGTAAGATTTTAGAAGGAAACCTAAACTAAGTTCTGGACGAATTTAGGGGGTAGGACAGCCAGTCTTAGAACTTGTTTGTCCAACTTGAACAAACAAGTTCTAAAAGATATACTTATCTACATGATAACTATTAACTGCCACTACAATTTAAAAGAAGACATACATTTCATTTTGGAAACAGAAAAAATCAATATGCTTGAATTGACTGAACGAACAGGTATTTCAAGAACAACCTTGAATGAAATTGAAAAGAAGAATTCTGCACGAGAAGATGTATGCGAAAAAATCTATTCTTACATCTATAAAAATAGATACAGAATCAATTCTGTAAAAGAAGAGCTCATAAAAGAAAAATATGGCACAGTCTTGTTTCATGGTTCAAGAGATGGATTATCAGCCGTTACCACTACTACAGGGTCACGAAATAACTGTGATTTTGGAAATGGATTTTATTTAGGGGAAACATACAATCAGGCTTTATCCTTTGTATGCGAAAAAGATGGAGCTTCTGTATATTCCTTCAGATATTCCTTGGAAAATCTGAAAATAAAAAAGTTTGAATGCAACCTTGAATGGATGCTTGCCATTTGCTATCACCGTGGTACTCTGGAACAATATAAAGCAAATCAGACTATTCAAAATATTGTTGCAGAAATAAATGCTGCAGACGTTATAATTGCCCCTATTGCAGATAATAAGATGTTTTACATCATGTCCCAATTTACGGAAGGGGAAATCAACGCCGATGTAGCACTCCATTCCTTGTCAGCTTCAAAACTGGGACTTCAATATATATTTAAGACAGACAAAGCTTTATCCAACTTAATTCCAGTTGAAAGATATTATCTGTCAAAACCTGAACGTGAAGATTGCAGAAATCGATTAGTCGAAAGAAGCTTTGAAATTGATACAAAACTTAAACTTGCCAAAAGAGAGTTTAAGACAGGACTGTTTATTGAGGAGCTCTTCAAATGAAAAATTTTGACCATGACGGTTTGTTGCTGTGTGAATTTCAGGGGAAACTCTTTGAAAAATCTTCAGAACTGGAATGTTCTTCGTCTGTTTTCATGAGAAGATTTCTTCATTCAGATTTATTAAAAGCGCTTGATGAAAACACCAGCTCAAATTTATCACTTAATGCGGAAGAAGGACTTTCTCAAATTACAAACGAATTTGGAAATTCTTCCTACGGAAAAATTAAATACTCAAAAAGTTCTTTATTCTGGATTGGTTATCTATACCGTTACATTTCATATACCAGAGAACAGTCAACAAAATTTGTTATGCAACTTTTTCCTTATAAACAGTTAAATGATGTTTATTACACATTCCATACTCAGGATCCTGAATGGTGCATCAGAAATCTGCTTGAAATAAACAACTTGAACGAAAACACATTTGACAATAACTTCAGATTGAAGCAGGTAATAAAAGAAAAAGGCAATTACTAAAACCTAAATATTTTAGGTTGGTAGACAGAATAAGGATTATGGTTGACGCCCCAAAAATTGCGGGGCGTTATACAAAAAAACAGAGACGTTACCGGAAACGTATGTTATATTTATGAAAATCAGACCTGCGGGTCTGATTTTTTTTGCCCAAGTGCTGATTAAGAACACTACATTTAAATACTCATTTCATCTTGAGAACATGGTATGGAATGTAAAACTGGAGTTGTTCCTTCCACAAATCTGGTAAATTCTCTATGCCATTTTATCGTTCTCTATGTCATTTGTACATATAATGACATAGAGAACTAACCCTTGGGGTAGAGAAACATAATGCATAATTTTGAATATACCGAAAACGCAAAAAAATTGCAAAAAAATTGCTGACTCCTGAAATTGTGCAGCTGTTAAGCACCATCTACGAGCATAAAGGCAGACAGCAGCTTTTTGTTGCAGCCAAGAAAGATAAACTTAACACTTTAATGGAAATTGCCAGAATCAAAAGTACAAAATCATCGGATAGAATTCAAAATGATTCCTACAAACACATTGTCATGTAGATTGGAAGATAAGTAATGTCATCTTCTCTTTCCAAGTCTCGTGTATAAATAATAAACCGTTCATGTTTCTTTAACTGATATTTTTTTACAAAGTAATCAAAAGACTCATGAGTTTTGTAGGAAGATGATTTTACTTCTATCGGACATAGATAACGATCTTTAACGATTAAAAAATCTATTTCATAACGTTGCTCAGTTTTTTTGTCTTCCGGTTGGAAAAAGTATTCGTGAAAATACAACTCGTACCCTCTTGCTCTGAGCATCTGGGCAACCATATTCTCAAAAACCATTCCTAAATTTGCACCAAGTTTTCCTAAAATGATTTTTTTGTACAAATCGTCCTCTGTTTCACCTGATGTTTTCAGAATCTGTGTTATCAAAAGTCCTGTATCACCCATGAATAATTTGAAATTTTCAGCTTCTGCAAAAAGTTCCAGTGTAATTTCAGGATTTGTTACATTTTGACAATAATTTCCTATCATGGATTCATCGATACATTTTACGGAATATACATAATTTTTGTATCTTGCATTTTCATTTATGTTTGAGAACTTAAATTTTGAATTGTGATTAGTCAGCTGTTGTGGAATAGACTTGAAAACTGCGGAAGCTTTATCGTTATTATCAGAATCATATTTCTTGAGGTCTTCTTCATAAAGCGAGAGAATATTTCTTTTTATGCTGTCAATCTGCTTATATGTTTTTCCTTGAACAAAAGCACTGACGGCCTGGGGCATTCCACCAACTGCGAAATATGTTCTGAAAGTTTTCATAATTTTTCTGTGAGTTTTATCACCAACCGCAGTTCGTTTTTCAAAGCATTCTTTAATAAAGTTTGCTGTAACAGTATCGCCTGTTGCCCATAAAAATTCCTCAAAATCCATAGGAAACATTTTTCTTTTATCTTCTTCTGAAGGAATTACAATTTCCTGACTCTTTTTCTTTATACTGATTAATGAACCAGTTTCGATATAATGATAACGTCCATCTTTAACTAGATATTTTATAGCCTGTCTAGCAATTGGAAATTTTTGAACTTCATCAAAGACAATCACAGAGTTTCCTGGCTTTAATTCTTTTCCGGTAAATAGAAACAGATTACGGAAAAAAACATCCATTTTTCCAATGTTCTCAAAGTTATCTTTTATTTCCTGAGATGCAGTAACAAAATCAATAATTAAATAATCATCATATTCATTTTGAGCAAAAATCTCTGCGAGTGTAGATTTCCCAATTCTACGAGCACCGTCTATCATAAGGGCCGATGTCCCAGCAGATGTATTTTTCCATTCCAGCATTTCATCATAGAATTTTCGTTTAAAAATAATATCACTCATAAGAGAAGTATATCGCAAGTCTTCCCGAAAATGAAGAATCTTATACGGCATATTTTCCCGAAAATTAGAAATGTTTAGAGGCTGTTTTTCACGAAAATCAAACATGTTTGTACTTTTAAGTAGAATTTGGGAGTGATTTTACACCTCTTCAGCATTTTCAAAATATCTGAAAGTTTTGACGCATTTTTTTTGCTATAGTACCCCATCGCAAAAGGTCTGAGTTGAACAGATTCAGGAGTTTCATATAGTATCTAACGCTATGTACAAACGGTAGCAATTCTGTTTCTACTGGAACTGTCAATTGAATTGACATGGTTTCTTATGACATATCTTAGCAGTACGAAAAAGCCACAGGTTGACGCCACTCCAAAAATTGCGAGGCGTTATCCATTGCGCTGACACTCAGACCTCCCTTTTTTTTGATGCAGTCCAGCATTGCTTCCAAAATCTGAGAGCCGTACCTTATTTACTTCATGTGCATGGATACTGAAACAAGTTCAGCATGACAGATTTACAGTGTTCAGCATGACAGATTTACCGTGTTCAGCAGGAAAGGATTACAGCGTCATCAGGGTGGCGCGGCAGGGAGCACCATCGGTATCGGTCAGGTTCAGCGGGGCGCAGTTCAAAAGGTACACGCCGTCAGGTACCTGGGCCAGGCGGATTCCTTCAAGAAGGACTACTTCCTTTTTCAGCAGTACCAGATGCACCGCTTTTGGAGCATCTTCCGGCCCAACAGTCTGTGATTCGTTTCCGATTAAATCGATGCCGGCATCTGCAAATACCTGAGCGGCTTCAAGAGTAACGGTAGCCTTACCTTTTAAAAGGATTTTCTTAGCAGCTTCCAGCTCGGTATCGGCGGCGGCAGCGTCTGCCAGGATGCGGCGGGCATCGTCTGCAGACACCAGACCATCGTGGGTCACCACGTATGCACGGCCGATGAATTTATCAAGGCTTACTTTATCGATGCCTTTTCCATCAGAATAAAAGTGGTACGGGGCATCAACATGAGTGCCGTTATGAGCGCACAGAGAAATGGCGGTTAAGTTGCAGATATCGCCGTTTGCTATGCGGAGAACGGCTTTCTTTTCCGGCACGGGGTCGCCGGGGAACACAACGCATTCAAACAGGGGCTGGGTTATATCGTAAATCATAGAATTAACTCCTTACGTGTCGGTGGACTAGGGGCTGTCTGCTGCGTTAGTTCGCTGCTGCGGTACTCGAATGGCGTCAGCCCGTCTCCGTTCCTCGCAGCTCACTGCCTTGCATCCAACTCCCTATTCCACCTCCTGGATTTTTGCAATCCGATAGATTTGTGATTGTCTACTACTGCACTCTTATCTGATGAAGTTGGTGAAGGGTTTGGGTTCTTTTTCCGGGAGACCGAACTTCTCTTTACCTAAGGCGATACTCTTCATCAGGAATGCCATGTTGCGGGCAAGAGTCCGCATGGTGTGTTTGCCTTCTTCGTCCTGATCAGCCTGTCCCGGTGCACCACCATGAATGCTGTTCCAGTAGGCACTTGAAGCCACCGGCATACCGCTGATGGTAAAGAATTTGTTCATTTCATCAAAGGTGGCAGAACAGCCGCCTCGGCGGGCACAGACAACGGCTGCCCCTACTTTCATGGTTTTATCAAAGTGAGAGCTGTAGAACATACGCTGCATCAGAGCCATAAGAGTGGCGTTGGCAGAAGCGTAGTACACAGGGCTTCCGATAACCAGTCCGTCAGCGCTTTCAAATTTTTCTGCCAGTTCATTTACGCAGTCATTAAAGACGCATTTACCGGTTTTGCCACAGCTTCCACAGGCTGCACAACCACGAATATCTTTATTGCCGACAACAACTGTTTCAGTTTCAATACCTTCTGCCGCAAATACTGTTTCCATTTCCTTCAGAGCAAGGGCAGTGTTTCCGTTGGCGCGGGGGCTGCCGTTCAAAATCAATACTTTCATCGAATTCTCCTGCAATCAGTATACCACAAATCCCCGCAACCCGGCTGCAACGCCGCCAGCGCGGATCCTCGTTTCTTCACAATACTGACAGGCTTGAGGATTTGTGATGGCAAGGCAGCAGTCTGTCACACCAGGAAGCCTTCAAGCCAGGCAAGCAACCAGTTATACCGCAACTCTTTCACATCAGTTACAACATCGGCTTCTTCAATCGTGCGTTCAACCTGCTGACGAATTTCCTGATACAAAGTACCCCAGGAACTGTCAGCAAAGAGATTCAATTCATCCAGCTGATGAAATGCCTTTTTGGTGATGTTTGACGACCCAAAAGTTACGGTCTGTTCGTTCATGAGCAGTTTGGTGTGCAGCATTTTGGGCGAAAGATAGATTTCAATCTGCGCATCCGATTTGGTAAAGAGATATCGGGCAGTTTTTTTGTTGGAATCATCCTGAAAGTTAGCATGACTTGGAATAATAATGCGGACAGATACGCCCCGGTTACAGGCAGCAAGAATGGCATCCGTAAAATTCCGTAACGGTGAGAAATACGCCATAACGATGGTCAGTTCGTCCTGACTGGAATTAATAAGGTCAAGATACAGATTTTCCATCTGAAATACGCTGTTTTTTCCCATCTTCCGGTTCACGCCAAAATAATAAGGGGAAGTTTGTTCGTCCCGGGTAATTCCCTCTGAACGAGCCTTCATCAACGCATCAACATAGGATTTCCCTTCCATTTTGACCATAAAATCTTCATATTGCCGGCCGCTCATGTCAGAGCCATTTTCCTTATCTTCTACGTTAACACCGCCAAGAATCAGAATTTCATCATCAAAAATCCAGAATTTTGAATGGTCAGCCTTAAAGACATCGGCCTGCGTATTGATGTGGGGATGTCCCATGAACTTTTGATAGAGAGTACTTTCGGTATCGCGGGCATTGGGAATACGAGCCGGATCATAGAGCATTTTGAGGGTATCAACTTTTATGATTTCTGTAAGCGAAAGTTTTTTATGAAAAAATGATGTGGCTGATTCTTCTGCATGTTCACAAACAGAGCCATAGGTATCCTTGGAAACGGTAACCTGAACACCACGGTCGGCGGCTTCAAGCAGTTTTTGGGCAAGTTCATTACCAATCTGGTCATCCCGCCAGATAAACATGTTGACATAAATGGAACTGCGGGCATTTTCAATGCATTCGATGATGGCGGGGAACGCCTGACTGCCGTTGACCAGAAGAGTGATGCTGGTGGAAGAAGTTGATGGAACAGCGTCAGCGGAAAGCTGCTGAATACCAGAAGGAAGCAGCATGCTGATAACCAGGAGAGCCACCAGCACCAACTGTTTTTTTGCTTTTTTGATGTTCATTTGGTCATATCAAGCGTTATTTTGCGGCCCAGATCTTTGGTTTTGAGACCATTGGCTTTAACAGCCTTGCGCCAGGCAGACTGACCGGCAAAACGATAGGCAATGCGGGGAAACTGGATGGAGGTAAAGGTATCGCCGATGACGGTGCCTTTAGCGGCATACTCCCGGAGCATCAAAAGGGGCGTATCAACAGATACCATGGGGCCTTTGAACGGTGGAATGCCGCCCAGAGAACCAAAGGCACCGGTGCCGCCAACGCCCACACCGCCACAATATTGGTGGCCGGTCTTTGCACAGAAGTTGGCCATAACGCGAAGTGCCCACTGGGTCTGGTGGCCTTCAAAAAAGCCCATGCCTACTACGGCGTACACTTTTTTCTCTCCCACGCCGGATGCAGATGCAGCCGTAGAAAGATGCTGCAGGCAGTCCAGCAAGTGGCCGGGAATGCCGTCTGAATACAAGGGGAACACAAAAAGCCAGGTATCGGCTGCAGTCAGGGTTGTCAGGGTTTCTGCGGTAATCGTGGTACCCTGGAGATGTACATCGGTAAACGAAACTTCCGGAGCTGGCTCATAGGACTTGATGCGGTTGCAGAGTAATTCACTGGCGCTGCCGGTGCCGGTGGCTTTGGGGCTGCCGTTGATAAGAGCGATCATAGGGTTACCTCCATGGCTTCTGCCTGAGAATTATAGAAGAAAACACCATCGGGTTTTGCGTGATAGTTCAGGCCATTGGCTACCTGAATGCCCAGAAGCGTTTCTTTTTCAGCTTCAGTAATGGTATCGCCATCGGCAGCATAAATGTGCCAGGTAATCTTCAGATTGTTCCTGTAGCGCTGTTTATGGTGCAGTTCCCCCTGAACCACAGCAAAATCGGGGTGCAGATACCCCAGTGCACGATCCTGATTTTTCTTTACGTAGGGACTGACGCTGCCAAAGCAGTTGGCACTGACAATGATAAGTTCACTGGCGTTTCCCACACGGGCTCCGTTCAGCTCAAAACCGTCGTGAATCAGGCACTTACCCGGATCTTTCAGCCAGCAGCCGAAACACCCGATGCAGTGATGCACGTCTTTGCCATCTTCCGGACAGATAAGGTAATACTCGCCGTCAACATTAGGCACATAATTTTTGATATCAGAAATAACAAGTTTCATAGTGATAGTATAGCGCATTCAGCCAGCAATGAACTGGCCGATTTCCTGAAGGTTGTCAGAGAAGAGCACGTGGGAAAGTTCGTTGGACTTCAGAAAACCTGAGGCGCACATCTGATTCAAAAGCAACCTGAAAGAGTCATAGAAGCCCGCGGTATTGAAGAGGATTGATTTCTTGGAGAATACGCCGATTTTTGTCAGGGTGATTACTTCAGATATTTCGTCGATGGTGCCGATACCGCCAGGAAGCGCGATGAAACAATCCGCCAGTTCCAGCATTTTCTGCTTGCGTTCACTCATGGTGGCGGTAAAGAGTGTTTCATCGCAATAAGGCTGCGGCCGTGAGCGGATAAAATCCACATCGCAGGGCACAACACCGGTAACTTTTGCGCCAGCAGCCTTTGCATTCTTTGCCACAATCCCCATCAGGCCAGATTCTCCGCCGCCATACACCAGTTCATGGCCGCACGAGCCAATCCATCTGCCAAGATCTTCTGCGGCTTTCTGAAAAGCCTGATTATTCCCCATTCCGGAACCACAATATACTGCAATAGTCATGGTTTCAGTGTATACCAGATTGGCCGGTTACAGAACCAGCCACGGCAAAAAGCCGTAAATCTGACAATCATTCATTGCCCTAACGGCTGATTACAGCAATTTTCAAAAAACTTTTAAAAAATTTGCAGTATATACTGCAAATAGGATTTGTAAAAATCCTATTTTTGCTCGTCGATTCTCGACTCGCAAAAATATTCATTCTTCATTACAGAAGAATACTACTGTTTACCAATAAATCGGGGGTTAAAAATGCTTCAATACGCTTGTAAGTATTGTGCCAATTCGAACAACAGTCAATCTACATTATTGCATAGTGGCTGTTCTAAGAGTCCAACAGGATATCATGTTCCAATTTTGAATCACGTAGGTGCATATTGTGAATGCTGCGGTGCTAAAACGAATTACGATATACCATCTTTGACTAGTGTTGGTTGCAGCCGTAGTCCAACCGGAAATCATATTGCAGCAAACTAAGTAATTTTTACTGAAAAAAAGCAGGTGTGGTAAAAATACACCGTGTATTTTTATCACACACATCTTAATCCGCAAGCTGCGATACCGCATATTCATGTGCGACCGTTGCCGCAGAGGCTTTTAAGGAGAAAACGTATGGGCGATAAGGATAATTCTTTTGGGATTCTGTTGAAGATTGTTTTGATTTTTATGCTGGTTATGTTTGGATTAATGATGCTCACCATAGTTCTCAGTACACTGGGAAGTTTTTTTGGATGGCTATTCAGCTAGTTATTCAAGGTATTAGAACACCAATTATTCAAGCCGGCAGCAACTTACCCAAGGATAAAAGCTTATGAAGGATATTATTACCGCAATTTTAATTATTCTCTTTATGGTTCTTATGATTGTTGGTATGGTTATTGCCGCCATAGGAGCTGGAATAGAAGCGACAATTGGCTTGGATGTATTCGGTGTTTTAGTATTGTGCTTCTTTCTCATATTTCTGGTCTCAAAAGACCGCAAATAATCCTGTAATCATAATCAAATCATAGATAAACAAACCGAATAATTTTCATATTTCTACTTCCCCACAGAGGGGAAAATCCGTATACTTTTTTGCGTTACCGGGGTGTGTTCCTGTGGCAACAAATGCTCAAGCTGCGCAATACAGCTGGCCAGTCACAATGGAACTCTGAGATTATACCCGTACGAAGGATGCCCTAGGCGTTCTTAACCTGATCCGGATAATGCCGGCGGAGGGAAGTATGAAAAAAAACATATTTCTTATCGTATCTATTTTATTAATCACCACAACTGTATGGGCTGGCGGCAAAAAAGAAACCAGCAAAACTTCTGACGCACGCGCAAAAGAAGTAGTTATTTATTCCTATGATTCATTTGCTTCTGACTGGGGACCAGCAGATGCAACCCTGAAAGCTTTTACCGAAAAAACCGGTTACAAAGCTACCATGATCAGCGTTGGCGATGGCGCTCAGGTTCTGACCAAAGCCATTCTTGAAAAAGACAAGCCATACGCAGATGTTCTTATCGGTATTGATAACCAGACCATGCTGAAAGCAGAACAGTCAGGCGCTGTTGCAACCTACGTTACCACTGAACGCGCCAACATTCTGGAAGACGTTCTGGCTGTTGGCAACACCGACATGCTGACTCCATTTGACTACAGCCATTTTGCCTTCATGTACGACAGCCACAGCAAGACTCCTGCTCCAAAAAGCATTCTTGACCTGACTGACCCTATCTACAAGAACAAGATTATCATCATGGACCCACGCACCAGTACTCCTGGTCTTGGTTTTGTAACCTGGACCCGCGCTATTCTGGGTGATGGTCCTGAATTTGACGCTTACTGGAAAGCTCTGAAAGAAAACCTGCTGACCATGGCTCCAAGCTGGGATACCGGTTACGGCCTCTTTACCGAAGGTGAAGCTCCCCTGTGCCTCAGCTACACCACCAGTGAAGCTTATCACGTTGCCTACGATGACGTTAAAGACCGCTTTGTAGCCCTGGCTTTTGATGAAGGCCACCCAATGCAGATTGAGTATGCTGCTGTAGTAAACGGTGCTCCTAACGCAGAAGGTGCAAAAGCATTCATCGACTTCCTGGCAAGTGCAGAAGGTCAGATCTACATTCCTGAAACCCAGTGGATGTACCCGATCAACAAGGCAACCACCATGCCAGAAAGCTACGCAACCACTAAGGTTCCGGCAAAAACCGTAAGTTGTACTGAAGCAGAACTGGAAGAAGCCGTAGCACGCATGCTTGCCATTATGGCAGACTGACGATGAAACGGCATCCGTGCCGTTTCATCTTACCGGGTTTTGCAGGCGCAAAACCCGAAGTATCTGCCGCCGTCCATGGCGGCAGATTGATATCAAAAAGGAACAGAGTGTGATGAAAGCGAAAACGAGAATCATGGCCAGAACGGTATCTCAGCGGACAGGTATGATTCTTGGCATTGGCATCATGGTACTGCTGTTCCTTGTTTTTATTGCGACAGCGGTGGCAAGTTTTTCTGCCGGCCGCATTGCGGGCGGTGCGCTGGGGGCTTCGACAGGCTCAGCCACCCTGAGCTCCAAAGCTGCAGGATCCCTGAGCTTGTCGAAGGGTCCCTCCAACTCTCAATTGCTCCGCATCATCAAAGTTACCCGCTTTACCCTGCGGCAGGCGCTGCTTTCCACATTTGCAGCGCTCGTTGTCGGGCTTCCTGCCGCCTGGCTGGTGGCAAAAAAACAGTTCTTTGGCCGTCGTTTCCTTTCAAGTCTTTCAGCCGTTTCCCTGTGTATTCCGCCGCTCCTTATGGCACTGGCATTTGTTCTGTCATTCGGCATGAACGGCCAGATTAACAAACTGCTGATGCACGTTACCGGTGCAGAAGAAGCCCCCATCACCTTTCTGTATTCATTCTGGGGCATCATCATCTGCCACGGCTTTTATAACTTTCCAGTAATCATGCGTACTGTTGCCGACACCTGGCAGCACCTGCCGGAAGACGAATACAACGCTGCCCGCCTGCTGGGCGCCAGCCGTCCACGCATTTTCCGTACCGTTACCATTTTCCAGCTGCTGCCGGCCATTGCCTCCAGCTGCATCATCGTATTTCTGTACTGCTTTTTCAGTTTTATCATAGTGCTGCTTTTCGGCCAGAAAGGCAGCAGTACCCTTGAAGTAGAAATTTATCAGGCAGCCCGGTCAAGCCTTGATTTTGTCCTTATCGGCCGCCTTTCGCTCCTTGAAACCGCCATTGCCCTGCTCATGGTGGTAGTCTACGCCCTTATTTCAAAAAGAGGCCGGCATTCCACCGGTCTTGCAGCCGGACAGCGAACCAGTATTCGCGGCGGCTTCGAATGGGGAATGACCATCGTTATTCTCTCAGTCATCGGCTTTTTCTTCCTGCTGCCCATGGTGCTTCTTTTATGGAAAGCACTGCCCGCCTTTGGCAAAGTGTTTGCCCGGCCAGCTTTTTTTGAAAGTCTGAAAAACACCCTCATTGTCAGCGTCTGCACCGCAGCACTCAGCACCATCACTGCCTTTGTATTTGCCGCCATCAGCCGCCTTGCAGATCCCTACAAAAAAAGTTCACTGCTCCGCGCCCTTCCCCTGGTACCCATGGCTCTTTCCAGCGTGGTTCTGGGGTTCGGTATTACACTGCTTTCTAATTATACCTTTCTCCGCGGAAGCCCGGTGCTCTTAGTGCTGGCGCAGAGTGCCCTTATCTGGCCCTTTGCCCTGCAGCAGCTGCGTACTCCCATGGATAAAATTCCCCTGACCGTAACAGAAGCCGCTTCTCTGTTAAGTCCCCGGCCCCTGGATACGGTATTCTGTGTACTGCTCCCCCAGTGCCGTCGGGCGCTGTTTTCGGCCTTTGCCTTCTGTGCAGCCATTTCCAGCGGAGACGCCACCCTGCCCCTGGTTCTGGGTATTCCCGGCTTTGACACACTGGCCCTGTTTACCTACCGGCTTTCAGGGGCCTACCGCTTTAACGAAAGCTGCGCCTCAGGTGCCGTGCTCATGTTCCTGAGCATCACCCTGTTCATCATATCCGATCTGACTTCCCGGCCTGCAAGGAGTTCAAAATGAGTTTTGTTGACATTACCGATATCTACCAGAAATTCGATGACCTGGACATTACCTTCAGCGGCAGTGTAGAAGCCGGCCAGATGCTGGTCATCACCGGCCACTCCGGCAGCGGAAAATCCACCGTACTCCGCATGATTGCAGGCCTTCTGGACGAAAGCAAAAAGTCAGGTCATGCCGGCACCATCTGCATCGGCGACACCGATGTATCTGAACTGAATCCGGGAAAGCGGGGAATCGGTATGGTATTCCAGAGCCCCAGTCTGTTCATGCACATGAACGTAGAAGACAACGTAGCCTACGGACTCCGCTCCCGGGGCATGAGCCGTAAAGAAGCCCGGGCCAAAGCCCACGACATGCTGGAACGCATGGGGCTACCGGCTGATACCTTTGCCCGCCGTATGCCGGCAAACCTGAGTGGTGGCGAGCAGCAGCGGGTGTCACTGGCCCGCACCCTGGTTATTGAACCAAAACTGGTACTGTTTGACGAACCATTCAGCGCCCTTGATGCACCGCTCCGCAAAAAACTGGGTGCGGAACTGCGCTCACAGCAGAAAGAACTGGGATTTGCCGGCATCATGGTTACCCACGACCTGGACGAGGCCGTTCTTCTGGCAGACCAGATTACCGTCATGAACCACGGCGTACAGACCTGGACCGGCACCCCCGCAGACTTTACTGAAAGTCTGCTGAGTAATCAGTAGCCCAGGCCAAAGCCGTATTCGTAGTAATTGCCGGCAGCATCGCGATAGGCGTATGCTTTGCCGTTTTCGTCCTTCATGACATCCGGCAGATACTGGTCTTTGTCATAGCCCGGTACATCGTTGGGGCTGATGCAGACACCGTTCTTATCAACAGCAATGACGCTGTCATCTTTTGGCAGTGTTACCGGCAGTCTTCCCACCGGGCAGAACCGGCCAAGAATCACATCTACCGTTGCATCCTGATACGTATCATAGCCGGCAAGCAGCGCATCACTCACGGTTTCCAGTGCGCCAACTTCCCACGGCAGCGTAATGTTGATATTGGTCACTACCTTGCCGCCATGGCCATGCACTGCATCTGCCATTGCCACAAGGCGCTTCAGCCCCGTTACGGTGGTTTCGTTGTGGGTAGTTTCAGTCGGACAACCGTCAACTACATCGCAAACGGTTTTTCCTTCACAGATTTCAAGTTCCAGAAATCCTTTTGTTGCGTTAAAGTAGGCGCCGCTGCTTGGTGTTGCAAAAAACAGGGCAACATCTGCAGAATCTGCATCATCGGTAAGGGTCAAGCCGGCATCAGTCAGCAGACTACGCAGCGTACCCGTTGCCTCTGCGCCAACCCGTTCATCCACATCAAAGGCTTCTGCATACACCTTTTTACCAGCTGATTTCTCTGCAGTCAGCGGCAGAACACCGTTATTTTTCAGCAGTGTTACTGACTGCCGGTGAGCCAGTGCGGCAGCTTCCCAGTCTTCTTTGGTGGCTACCAGTTTCTGTGCAGCAGCCACATCGCGATAGGTATCTTCAAACATACCCAGAGCAAACATTTCAGCTAACGTGCGGGAAACTGCCCGGTTTACGGCGTCTTCCGTCAGTACCAGCTGGCTGCCGTCAAAACCTTCCGGAGCTGCATGAGTATCATACCAGCCGTTGGTGCTGCGTGCGTAACTTTCGCGGGCAGCATCGTTATCAAACATACCGCTGATCAGATCTACGCCGGCCTGGGCTACGGCAAAACCTATACGTTCCGGTTCACTTAAGGATTCAACACCCCAGCTCATGTTGTGGGTAATGCCCGTGTCAGAGTTGATGTAGCCGGTAAAGCCCAGTTCGTGGCGCAGCAGGTCTTCGGTAAAAGCGCGGTTATAGGCAAATCCGTAAGGTTTCATGGGAACCATATTGCCGGTCGGAGTCAGCTGCGGCACACTTTTGCCTTCTGCCGGTTTTGCATAATAGGGCATAATGGCACTGGTTCCGGCGGCAATGGCAGCCTGAAAACCGGGTAGATGGTATTTGGAAAGGCTTCCGGCAGTGGCATACACATTCCACTGGCCTTCTGCATAGTGGGGATCAAAACCGTTTTCGCGAGCACCGCCTCCAGGAAAGTGCTTGGTGGTTACAGCGACACCGTCAGCAGTTACACCATGACTGCTTCCCTGAATACGGGGAATAATGTGCGACGCTATTTCTGCAATAAGGGCCGGATTTTCGCCAAAGCAACCGTAAGTACGCTGCCAGCGGGGGTCAGTGGTACAGTCTACCATGTACATGTAGCCTTTCCGCAGGTTACAGGCATTCCAGCTGCGACGGACGGCGTCGGCAAATTTGTCTGCAACATCAATACCAGCGCCCTGAACAGCGGCTGCAATTCCCAAAGTTCCCGGCCAGGTGGCAAAGGTACCGCCGGCGTCATTCATGCCGAATACTACCTGTCCGTTCTCATTCCGGCTGTTGCTGGCTGCCTGCACCGGCACAAAGTGGTCACATTCTTCGGCCACCGCCTGCAGCTGGTTCAGGTAATCTGTCAGATCTTCTACGGTAGCATTTGACCGGATAATGACATGCCGGTTCCACCATTCCTTAATCAACGTACTGGTACCCGGCAGATACGTGGTACCGAAAATATTCTTAACTTCAAGGGGTGATTCATCAAGAACGCCCGATTCATCAAGGACCGGTGTATGGTCAACCTTTTTTGGCCCCATGACAACGGGATACTTTCCCATGCGCCAGTCAGAAATAAAAAGCTGTGGCAGTTTTTCATCCATGGAAAGCAGGCAAACGTAGGCCTTTGCCCGTTCAGCAGGTGGCAGCCGCCAGTCGTTTACAGCGCTGACCGTTCCACTACCATCGATATCCTTAAAATACAGTCCGTCTTTTTCAATCACCGACCGGGATACCGTACTGATACGTGGTCCGTTTTTGTTCTCATACCAGATGATGTTACTGCTGGCCTTTTTTGCCATGATGCCCTCCAATTACTGTTTTATACTCAGTAATTGTACGGCACAATCAGGATGCAGAAAAGTGGACGAACCGTTCTTCCGGCATTTTCTCAAAGTATTCAGCTAATGGAGCCAGCTGGGATTCATGGGTATGGGCGTTGAGAATCTGATTTTTCAGAAACTGATGGTACATGAAATTATCAAGGAAATAGGCGAAAAAACGACGGCTCCGACTGTCGTAGAATTCTTTGGGCTGATACGTTTCAAGGTCGGTCAGGAACGAATCGGCAAGTTCGTAAAGGTCGATGGATTCCGGCAGCTGGTAGGGAACCGGAAGAATATTGCGGTCAGCTGGGATGTTCAGTTCCCGATGGTGCCGCAGCTGGGCAAAGAGCCAGGGCTTTTGGACGGCAAAACGGGCACACATAACACCATCCAGGCTGGGAGCCCGGCGTAGCAGAGCGTCAAAACTGGCAGGATCTGATATACAGCCGTTACCGATGACCTGCACTGCTGGGTTCCTGCTCTTTATGTGGTTTGTAAAGGGCTCCAGATACTGCCAGCGGGCGGGCCGGGTATACTTTTCTTTTCTGGTACGGGGATGCAGGGTCAGCTGGGTAACACCTTCATCAAGGAGCATATCGGCAAAGGCGTACAGTTTTTCTTCCGTAAAGTCTTCGTCGCCCAAGCGCATTTTTACGCTGAGCCGCAGGGAATCCGGTAAGACAGCCCGTACGGAATGCACCAGACGCCGGGTTTCTTCCAGGGGCTTCATCATCCAGGCGATGCCGGCCCCAAAACGGTAAATTTCCGGGGCAGAGCAGCCCATGTTCAGGTCCACCCCAATGCCGCCCAGGTCGCTTACCATGCGGGTAGCTTCCGTTATGGATTCCACGTCGGTACCCGTCAGCTGCCAGACAATCCGCTCTGGACAGGGGCCGTTCAACAGGTAGTATTTTTCAAACTGGCCCCCGTGAATAAGAGAAGCAGCATGAATCATTTCCGTATAATATTCATCGCAGCCGCCAAACCGGTATACCGTGCGTCGCAGTGCTTCATGTGTCAGGGTAGCCATAGGGGCCAGAATCAGTTTCATGGGGGTAATAGTACGCTACGGCGCATACTGCGTCAACAATGATTAGTTACATATTCCTGCGGTACTTTCTCTGCAATATGGACGTGAACCGGCTCGCCGTTTTCATTAGACCAAAAATATATGATATAGCTACCAACCGTGATGACCTTAGGCAATCTGAAGTCCTCCACATGCAGCATATTTGAATAATGACGCAGCGTTATGTTCAAGCCATCGGGTAAAAAAAGCTATTTTTTCTTCTGAGTACCCATCGATTTCTGTCCAACTGTATGAAGGCAACTGGCAATTTGCCGATTGGAAACCTTCTTCAATTGGTCTTTCAAAATACACATCAATATAAGAGTTTCCATCTTTTTCACGGATTTCCGAATGAGTGACCAGAGTGTTGTCATCGAACTCAAGATACGGATACATCATAAGAGAACCTCCCATAAAAACAACTCGTCACCAGTTGCGTTTGGATATACAAAAGTAAATAACTCCTTTGCTGATACTATCACGTGTTCATTTAGAAGTGAAGTATCAAAGATTGTGCGCAGGTAAAAGTTTTGTTATATATCGATATTTTTTTACCGTTTTAATCGAGTTAGCGGTATACTATAAAAAGATTAAATGAGTCTGCGCTGCTGCTTTCGCAGTGCAATAATAGGAGATGAAAAAAAATGGCTGTAAATCGTTTTGTACTGAATGGCATGTCATATCACGGACATGGTGCAATTAAAGAAATTCCGAGAATCATTAAAGGAAAGGGATTCAAAAAAGCATTTGTTGCATCTGACCCAGACCTGGTTAAATTCGGCGTATCTGCAAAAGTTACTGATCTGCTGAAAGAAAACGGCATTGATTTTGAACTGTACAGCGATATCAAACCGAACCCAACCATCGAAAACGTTCAGCATGGTGTAGACGCCTACAAAAAATCCGGTGCTGACTTCATGATTACCATTGGTGGCGGTTCTTCCATGGATACCGGAAAAGGTATCGGTATCATCGTAAACAACCCCGAATTCTACGATGTCCGCTCACTGGAAGGTGTTTCACCAACCAAAAACCGCACCGTATTCACCATTGCTGTTCCAACCACTGGTGGTACCGGCGCAGAATCTACCATCAACTACGTAATTACCGACGTTGAAAAGAAACGCAAATTCGTATGTGTAGACCCTAACGATATTCCTGATGTTGCTGTTGTAGACCCTGACATGATGGCTTCAATGCCAAAAGGGCTTACCGCTTCTACCGGTATGGATGCCCTTACCCACGCCATCGAAGGCTACACCACTGCTGCCGCATGGGAACTGGCAGACTGTCTTGACCTGAAGGCTATCCAGCTGATTGCAAAGAACCTGCGGAAAGCCGTAGCCAACGACCCAGACGGACGTGAAGGCATGGCACTTGCCCAGTATGTAACCGCCATGGCTTACTCCAACGTTGGTCTTGGTATTGCCCATTCCATGGCTCATACTCTTGGCGCCGTATACGACACTCCACACGGTGTTGCCTGTGCCATGATGCTTCCTATCGTTATGGAATTCAACCAGGAATGCACCGGAACCAAGTTCAAGGATATTGCTGAAGCATTCGGCGTTGATACCACCGGCATGTCAGAAGCTGCATACCGCAAGGCAGCCATTGATGCCGTTAAACAGCTGTCAGTTGACGTAGGCATTCCTACCAAGCTTGCAATCAAAGAAGAAGATCTGCCATTCCTCTGCGAATCTGCAGCAGCTGACGCCTGTGCTCCAGGTAACCCTAAGAAAGCTTCAATTGCTGACTTTGAAGCAATGTTCAGAAAACTGATGTAATCAGATTACGCTGATATAGAAAACTCTCTGCCGGCTTTCCGGTGGAGAGTTTTTTTTATGCGTGGAATATCCTATAATGGCCCCCATGAGCAACACCAGGAAATCCATTGCAGCAACAGCTCTTTCCTCCGGGACCGGGGCATTGATTTTTACCGTCATTCTTGTGGGCTTAGGCGAAAAAATCGGCGAACGCTACCTGCCAGTCTATCTGGTAGCCACCGGCGCATCCCTTTTTGCCCCCTCAATTCTCAACGCTCTTGATAACTTTCTTTCTGCCATCTACTCCTTTCCCGGCGGCTGGATTTCCAACAAGTTCGGCTACAAGCGGGCACTCCTCTTTTTCAACATCTTCGCCATTCTGGGCTATCTTATCGTCATCCTTTTTCCCGGCTGGGTTTCTATCATCGTAGGATCAGTGTTCTTTCTTTCCTGGTCCAGTCTTTCCATGCCGGCCTACATGGATTTAATCCGCCACGAAATTCCCAAAAACAAACAGGTTTTCGGCGTATCCCTCCACTCCCTGATTAAGCGGGTTCCACAGGCCATCGGTCCCCTTCTGGGCGGCGTACTGGTAGACACCTTCGGCATTGAAAAAGGCATCAAGCTGGCGTTCATCATGGCCATTGTCTGCAGCATTTTCGGCATCATCGTCCAGCAGTCCTTCCTGCACAAGAATCCACCCAAAGAGAAGAAGGCCGACCGATTTGTAGCCATTCTGCCCCATCATTTTCCGCGGCAGCTGCAGATACTGCTTGTTTCAGACATTCTGGCCAAATTCTGCTCCCAGATTCCCTACGCCTACATTGCCATCTGGGCCATGGAATACGAAAAAGGCGCCCGTATTTCCGGTACCCTTTTTGGAACCCTGACCACCATTGAAATGTGCTGCGCCATTTTTTCCTACGTGCTGGTAGGTCTGGTGGGTGACCTGTTCAAAAAGAAAGGATTCATCATGACCACATTCATCCTCTACGTGCTGTTTCCACTTGTGCTGCTGGTATCACGAAACTACCCGCTGCTGGTTATTGCCTTTATCATCCGGGGCTTTAAGGAATTCGGCGAGCCGGTGCGGAAAGCCCAGATTATGGATCTGGCACCGGAAGGAAAAGAGTCCATCTATTTTGGAGCATTCTATCTGTACCGGGATATTCTGGTTACGGCCGGAGTGTTTCTGGGGGGCGCCCTGTGGCTGATAAAGCCGGAACTGAACCTGCTTGCGGCAGCCGCTTTCGGGCTGGGATCATGCCTTATCTATAGCATCTTTGGTAAAACTGAATAAATCTTGAGTTCTTGCCCGGATTTTCGCCCGATTACATATAAAAACCCGGCAACCCACAAGATTTCAGCCCCTTATATGTAATTCATCCGGCCCCAGCAGCTTTTTCGTCCCTGACCGTACATATAAATCACCTTCTCTCAGGCTTTTTCTATGTAATCTGCACTCCACTCTGCTCAAAAATTACATATAAGCACGCCCAAACATCAGGCTTCGCTGCAGTTTTATATGTAATCCGCACAAAATCTCACTGATAGCGTATACTTGCATTATGAAAAACACCTTTTTAGACTATGGCTATACCCCCGAAGAAATTGAAAGCCGGGTGTATGAAGCCTACTACACCATTACCGAAAGCCACGACCGCTTTTACTTTGAGGGGTTGCGGGACACGGGGTATTTTATGGATACCGGCAACTGTGATGCCAGAACCGAAGGCATGTCCTACGGCATGATGATGGCGGTGATGATGGACCGCAAGGATATTTTTGACCGCATGTGGAAGTTCTCCATGGAATTCATGTACATGGATGAAGGTTTCATGAAAGGCTATTTTGCCTGGTCAGTTGCCCCAGACGGCAAGAAGAACTTTTTCGGGCCTGCACCGGACGGCGAAGAATTCTATGCCATGGCCCTGTTCCTTGCCGGGAAAAAATGGGGCGATGGAGAAGGCATCTATGACTATACCGCCTGGGCAAAGAAGATTTTACGGACAGTGCTACATCACGAACTTCCCATGTGGAAAAAAGATGAAGCACTCATTGCCTTTGTGCCCGCCTGCCCGTTCAGCGATCCTTCGTATCATTTGATGCATTTCTACCATTACTTTGCCCTGTGGGCAGATGAAGCTGACCGTCCTTTCTGGAAACGGGCAGAAGAAGCCAGCCGCGCATTTCTGCTTAAGTCCTGCCATCCGGTAACCGGCATGAACCCGGAATATGCCAATTTTGACGGAACACCCAATCCCTACGGGCCACCGGAAAACCACGGAGACTTTTTCAGCGATGCCTACAGAACCGGAGCCAATATAGGGCTGGATGTGCTCTGGCATGGAGAAAACGCGGAGTTTTCAAAGATTGCCGATAATCTGGTACGGTTCTTTGCAGACATTCCTACGGAAGACTTCATGAAATATGCCATTGATGGAACGATAGTGAAAAACGAAAAGGGAGAGGCAGAAAAGGCGCTGCATCCCATTGGATTACTGGCAACCCTGGCACAGACCACGCTGGCCTGTTCGCCGGCAGCAAAGGACGCTGCAGAAAAAATTGTCCGCCGTTTCTGGGAAACACCACTGAGGACCGGTGAGCGCCGTTACTACGATAACTGTCTGTATATGTTTGCCATGCTTGCACTAAGCGGCAAATATACCCCCGAAGCATAAAAAAAAGGCAGCTACCCATCGGCAGCTGCCTTTTCGTTCCATGCCGGCCTCAACGGGCCACATGGTTATTTTGTTTCGATACTCAAACCGGAATAGTTTGGTGTTACGATAAAGCTTGATGCCGATGCACCTTCAAGGCGGCCATCCCATCTCTGGTAATATGCCATCTTTTCTTCATGTTCCCAGGTTTCCCGCTGCATCTGCAGAGTTTCCTTAATGGCATTATTCTTGATCTTCATGGCTTCTGCTTCTGCATCAGCCTTAACTTTTACAGCTTCTGCATTCAGTCTTTCAGCTTCAAGTTTTGCTTTTGCTTCTGCAACTTCTTTCTGAGCACTGGCTTCAGCAATGGCAACTTCTGCCTTTGCAGTCTTTTCACGCTGGGTAGCGTTCATGGTGTCCTGAATCATTTTGTCAAATTCAGCAGACCAGTCCCAGTTACTGATGTTTACTGAAGTAATTTCAATAGGCATATCAGCAGACATGGCGCTTACCGACCGTTTTACTTCATCTGCAATTTCGATGGTAGAAGAAGTCAGGTCATAAATTGAGTATTTACCAACTACTGCTTTTACGGCAGCCTGAGTATTGCTCTTAAAGCGGCTTTCCAAAGTGCTCTGGGTAAAGTTGGTTACATAGTTCATGATGCCGTCTTCGCTGAATTTGTAGACCAGTGTGGCAGAAAGGCCAACTGACTGCATATCCTTTGTTACGGCACTGTCTGAGCCAAAAGAAAAGTTCATATTATAGGTGCGTGGGCTCATGTCCAGTTTTACGACACTCTGGATAAAAGGAGCTTTCAGATTGAAACCTGATCCCCTGTCCAGTTCATGGTCAATTTTTCCCATAGTCTTTACAACACCAACTTCGTTCGGTTCGATGATGGTGCAGCACTGTGGCACGATTACTGCAATCAGCGCAATTACTACAACTGCAGTCACAATTTTTGATACATTTTTCTTTTCCATAAGGTACCTCCGTTAAGAGAAATCTTTTATACCCTATATATAACACATCCTCACCCCATATCAAGGTGATAGTGAAAAAAATCCAGATTTTTTTGGGCATCCGGCATCGTTGCTGCCGTCGGGTGTTCCGCCATTCCGCTACCGCTCCAGCCGCTTCCTTCGCTCCGCTCAGTCCAGTGGCCGCCTTCGGCGTGGCTCCATACCCTATGCCATCTGCCATTACGGCAAAGCTGCACATCTTCCACCACTCATTTTTCGCAAAAGAGCACAGCAAGGCCCTCACCCATGAAAGCGAGAACTGAAAACACCAGTTTAAAATGCGACAGGGACTGCCCGTAGGCGAGGTTCTGACCGACGACACTTTCTGAGCGCAGCGAAGCTCCCCCCACGCATGAAAGCGAGAACTGAAATATCCTGCGTTTAAAAAGGCGATGGCAGGAGATGCGGAGCCGGGTTCCGTGATGACGAAACTTCTGAACGCAGTGAAGCGTTGAGTCAGCACGGGTTCCGGCGGAAGCATCTCCTGCCATCATGCAGTTGATTATTCGTCAGATATTTCAGTTCTCAGCGAAGTTACCCGTGTACAACTGATAATACCGTCCTTTCTTCTCGATCAGTTCATCGTGGTTACCCTGCTCAATGATATGACCGTTTTCAAGAACCACAATCTTGTCAGCATTGCGGACCGTACTTAAGCGGTGGGCAATGACAAACGTGGTGCGTCCTTTCATCAGGCTGTCCATACCGGCCTGAATCAGGGCTTCGGTACGGGTATCAATGGAGCTGGTAGCTTCATCAAGAATAAGAATCGGCGGATTGGCAACGGCCGCACGGGCAATAGCCAGAAGCTGACGCTGCCCCTGAGACAGGTTTGCACCATCGCCGGTAATAACCGTATCGTAGCCTTCGCTTAAGTGGCGGATAAAATAATCGGCGTTGGCAAGTTTTGCCGCTGCTTCTACTTCTGCCATACTGGCATCCAGCTTACCAAAACGGATGTTCTCGGCAATGGTTCCGGTAAACAGATGGGTATCCTGCAGAACCATACTCATAGAACGGCGCAGGTCAGCCTTCTTGATTTTCGACACATTAATGCCGTCAATACGGATTTTGCTGGCACCTTCATCATCAGCCACCACATCATAAAACCGGTTGATCAGGTTGGTAATAGTTGTCTTACCGCTACCGGTAGAACCTACCAGCGCAATCTTCTGTCCCGGTTTTGCCGTCAGGTCAATATCGTGCAGAACCGTCTTGTTTTCAACATAGCCAAAGGTAACATCATCAAACTGTACTTCACCTTTCAGCGGAGTGTAGGTAACGGTACCGTCTGCCTGATGTGGATGCTTCCAAGCCCATTCACCGGTAGACATGAAGCTTTCAGTTACCGTGCCGTCCGGCAGAATGTTGGCATTTACCAGAGTTACATAGCCATCGTCAGTTTCCACCGGTTCATCAATAACACCAAAGATACGTTCGGCACCGGCCAGGGCATTGAGAATACCGTTGAACAGCTGGGCCAGCTGCGAAATAGGCTGGATAAAGTTTTTGCTGTAGTTCAGGAAAGCAACAACCGTTCCCAGGTCAGAAGCTCCGGCAATAATCAGCATGACACCAGCCATGGCAGTAACAGCGTAGTTGATGTGCCCCATGTTGTTCATGGTTGGCCCCATGATGTTTGCCATGGTATGGGCACGGGTACCGGCTTCGCACAGTGCATCGTTCAGTTCATTGAACTCTTTCCGACTCTTTTCTTCATGACAGAAAACCTTAACAACCTTCTGTCCTTCAATCATTTCTTCAATGTATCCGTTTACCTTACCGATAGCTTTCTGCTGGTCACGGAATGCTTTTGCAGACCGCTTACCGATGGCGCCGGTCAGGGCTACAATAACCACGATAGCCACCAGCATAATCAGAAGCAGCCAGGGGCTCAGTACCAGCATCATGATGAATGACGATACAACAGTCAGCATTGATGAGAACAGCTGTGGCAGGGCCTGACTCAGCATATCGCGGAGCGTATCGGTATCGTTGGTGTACCGGCTCATCAGGTCGCCATGGGTATGGGTATCAAAATATTTGATGGGCAGCAGTTCCATGTGTTCAAACAGCTGGGTACGGATCTTGTACAGCGTACCGGTTGAAACCTGCAGCATCAGGCGGGCGTTCAGCCAGCTGGCTACTGCACCAAACACATAAATGATCAGCATGGTCCCCAGCAGAGTGGCAAATCTGGTCAGATCCGGATTCTGCTGTCCGATTAACGGCATAATGTAGTCGTTAAGGATCGGGCGGATCATGTAGTTACTCAGGATCTGAGCACCTGCGTTAATGAGAATACAGAAAAATACGATAACGAGAATAAGTTTATAGCTACCCAGATACGAAAACAGTCTTCCGATGGTCTGTTTGGTATTCTTTGGTTTCTGGGGTTTCATTCCTCTTGGTCCACGTCCTGGTCCTGGCATCAGAAACCTCCTTTTTCAGCAGCAGCGGCTGCTTCTTTCTGCTTTTTCACATCTTCTTCGGTAATAACCACATCAGCTTCCGGCTCATCAAAGTCGTCGTTGCCTTTCTGCTGTGATTCATATACTTCGCGGTAAATGTCACAGGTTTCAAGGAGCTGTTCGTGGGTACCGGAAGCGTTGATTTCACCTTCATCAAGGACGAAAATCACGTCAGCATCTTTTACGGATGACAGGCGCTGGGCAATGATGATTTTTGTCGTTTCCGGCAGGGTTTCTGCAAGAGCCTTGCGGATAGATGCATCAGTTGCCGTATCAACTGCACTGGTAGAGTCATCAAGAATAAGAATCTTTGGCTTTTTCAGCAGGGCGCGGGCAATACAAAGACGCTGTTTCTGACCACCGGAAAGGTTTACACCACCCTGCCCCAGTTCTGTTGCATAGCCTTCAGGGAAGCCGGCAACAAAGTCATGGGCGCTGGCAATTTTACATACTTCTACCAGCTCTTCGTCAGTGGCGTCCGGGTTACCCCAGCGCAGGTTTTCGGCAATGGTACCGCTAAAAAGAACGTTTTTCTGCAGCACCATGGCAACACTGTCACGCAGGGCTTCCATGGTGTATTCCTTAACGTTCTTGCCGCCAACTTCTACAGAACCGCTCAGTACATCGTACAGGCGGGGAATCATCATAACCAGTGTCGATTTTGAAGAACCGGTTCCACCGACAATACCGACAGTCTGACCAGCCTTGATGTCCAGATTGATGTTCCGGAGTACGGCGGTCTCAGGACGCTTATCATAACTGAATGACACATCGGTGAACTTGATGGCACCATCGGCAGGGCCCTCTGATACGCCATCGGCTGCCACACCGGCAGGATTCTTGATATCGGGTTCTTCATCAAGAACTTCTACGATACGTTTCAAAGATGCCCGGGAAAGTACCAGCATGACGAAAATCATGGAAATCATCATGAGGGACATGAGAATCTGGAACAGATAGGTGGTAAAGCTGATGAGTTCACCGGTCTGCATGCTGCCGCCGATGATCAGGTTACCGCCGAACCAGAAAATGGCAATCATGGAAAGGTTCATGACCATCATCATGATGGGGAAGTTCAGAATGACAAGGCGTTCTGCCTTTACCTGCATGACGCGGACAGCATCAGCGGCATCGCGGAACTTCTGGGATTCGTGGTCTTCGCGGACAAACGCCTTTACGGCACGGATACCAGTTAAGTTTTCCTGAACCGTTGCGTTAAGGCCATCGTACTTTTTCATCATGGCTTCAAACAGCGGGAATGCCTTACGCATGATGATGAGTACCGGAATCAGGATACAGGGGATGGCAACAATGAAAATCATTGCCAGTTCGCTGTTGATTCTGAAACTGAGGAAAATGGCGGCGATGAACATGAATGGAGCACGGATACACATGCGGATGATCATCTGGAATGTGTTCTGACAGTTGGTAACGTCTGTGGTAAGACGGGTTACCAGAGAAGCGGTGCTGAATTTATCAACGTTCCCAAAAGAAAAGTCCTGTACTTTACTGAACAGGCGTTTACGCAGGTTGCGGCTGAACCCCAGTGCAGAAACAGCTGCCAGACGGCCGGCTCCTACACCAAATGCAAGTGACAGCAGGGCCGAACCAATCATAAGGAGGCCATACACAATAACAAACTGGGCATCCTTATTTGCCATGCCTACGTCAATGATTCTTGCCATAATCAGCGGGATAAGAACTTCCATAAGAACTTCACCCATGATGGCAATGGGGGCACACACAGCACTGACTTTGTACTTAGTCTCAAGCCCCACAAGTAGTTTCTTAATACTAGACATGCCTTTAAATATAAAATCCAAAAAAAAGACCGTCTATGAAAATAATGTTATTAATATACTTATTTACAGAAAATGTCGGTTGAGTGGCATTGGGGTATAGTTGAAAAATCGGTAGGTGGGATGGGGCTGGGCAAAAGTTGTCGAAGCCCGGAACGATAGTTCCCTTGCCGGGCTTCGCCTATGGCGACGATATGGTCGGTGAAGTGGCATCCATGCCACTTCACCTTACCGTGTTTTGCTGACGCAAAACACGAAGTTCATGCCGCCGTCCATGGCGGCAAATATTCACCTAATCAAGCGTCGATTTCCTCTAATAAGTTGTTGACGATGAACTCGCGGCGCTGAGGAGTGTTCTTACCCATATAGAACTCCAGCAGTTTTGGTACGTTAGCAATATTCTGTACTTCTACCGGCACCAGATGCATATCTTCTCCGATAAACGGTCCAAACTCCTTCGGGCTGATTTCACCAAGACCTTTGAATCGGGTAACTTCTGCAGTACTTCCCAGTTTTTTCAGGGCAGCATCACGTTCAGCCTCGGTATAACAGTACAGGGTATCTTTCTTGTTGCGCACACGGAACAGCGGCGTTTCCAGAATAAATACCTTGCCACTGGTAACCAGTTCTTCAAAGAATCCCAGGAAGAATGTGAGCAGCAGGTTCCGGATATGGAAACCGTCATTATCGGCATCTGTTGCAATGATAATCTTGCTGTAGCGCAGATTTGCCACATCCTGCTCAATTCCCAGAGCCATCATCAGGTTAAACAGCTCCTGGTTCTTGTAAATATCAGTGCGCTTCCGGCCACACATGTTTTCAACTTTACCACGCAGGCTGAACAACGCTTGTGTCATGGCGTCGCGGCAGTGAGTCATGGCCCCCGTTGCAGAATCTCCTTCCGTTAAGAAAATCATGCTGTTTTCGCCTTTTGCGCCATCTTCTATGTGATACTTACAGTCGTACAGTTTTGGAATTTTCAGGCTGATTTTGCGGGCAGCTTCCTTTGCTTCCTTTTTAACGCTGTTCAGTTCAGTACGCAGTTTTTCGTTGGCCTGGATTTTTGCTTCCAGTTTTTGGGCTGCATCGGCGTTCCGGTGCAGATAGTCGACAATGGCACTTTTTGTTTCGTTGACAATCCAGCTGCGGACATCGGTATTTCCCAGTTTGTTCTTGGTCTGGCTTTCAAATACCGGTTCCTTTATTTTTACCGTAACGGCAGCAATCATACCGTCGCGAACATCTTCGCTCTTGTAGGCCTTGCGGTAAAATTCCTGAACGCCTTTTAAGAAGCCTTCCTTGAATGCTGCCAGGTGGGTACCGCCATCGCTGGTATACTGACCGTTTACGTACGAGAAATAGTTCTCACCGTAAGCATTGGTATGGCTGAAGGAGAATTCCAGCTGCTTGCCTTTATAGTATCCAACGGGGTAAATGCTTTCGCCTTCAATTTCCTTGGAAAGCAGGTCTAAAAGACCGTTTTCGCTGTAGATTTTCTGGCCGTTGTATACCAAGGTAAGGCCTGCATTCAGATAGGCATAGTTCCAGATCCGTTTTTCTACGAATTCCTGGTTAAAGTTATAGTCGCCGAACAGGGCCGGGTCAGGCACGAATTCTACATAGGTACCGTTCTTTACGCTTTCCTTAACCTTACCCTTCTTATTGGAAACCAGTTTACCGTGTTCAAAGATGGCTTCTGCACATTCTCCATCGCGGACAGACATGACGCGGAACGATGATGACAGTGCGTTTACGGCTTTAGTACCGACACCGTTCAAACCAACGGAAAACTGGAATACATCGTCATTGTATTTTGCACCGGTATTAATGATGGATACGCAGTCTACAATTTTTCCAAGCGGAATACCGCGGCCGTAATCCCGAACCTTTACCCGGTTATCTTTTACTTCTACATCAATGCGGCGGCCATTACCCATGATGAATTCATCAATAGAGTTATCAATTACTTCTTTTAACAGAATATAGATACCATCATTCTGGTTGGATCCGTCACCCAGACGACCAATGTACATACCGGGACGAAGCCGGATGTGATCAAGAGAAGAAAGCGTCTGGATTTTTGATTCGTCGTATACAGTTGATTTTTGTTTTGCCATAGTCCCACCAGCAGATAGTATATCATTTTCCGGCTGATATTTCAAAAGGCTTACGTATCGTGCCGATTGTGGTATACTGTGCAGTATGAGTACACATATTGCGGCCAAAGAAGGCCAGATTGCAGAGGCAGTTCTGCTGCCAGGAGACCCATTACGGGCCAAATTTATTGCTGAACATTTTTTAGAGAACGCTGAATGCTACAACACCGTACGTAATATGTTCGGTTACACCGGAACCTACAAAGGCAAACGTGTTTCCGTTCAGGGTACCGGTATGGGCCAGCCTTCCCTTTCAATCTACGTAAACGAACTGTTCCAGTTCTACGGCGTACAGAAAGCTATCCGCATCGGTACCTGTGGTGCCATTCACGAAAGCACCAAAGTACGCGACATCATTATTGCACAGAGTGCCTGTTCAGATTCAAGTCTGATGAACCAGCGCTTTGGCGACCTGCACTTTGCCCCGACAGCAAACTTTGAATTGCTGATGAAGGCATACAATGCAGCACAGGCAAAAGGAATCAAACCGCTGGTAGGTTCAGTAATTTCTTCTGACCTGTTCTATGACGAAAACGAAAACTGGAAACTGTGGGCAAAATACGGTGTTCTTGGTGTTGAGATGGAATCTGCCGAACTCTTTACCCTGGCTGCCAAATACGGCCGTCAGGGTCTGGCACTGCTGACTGTTTCTGACCACATTGTAACCGGCGAAGCCACCACTTCTGAAGAACGTGAAAAGACCTTCACCGGCATGATGGAAATTGCACTGGAAGCTGCCACCAACTGAACAGTTGAGTGATAAAAGACAAGAGGCTGTCTTTCAGACAGCCTCTTGGTTAAACCATAAATTACTTATGATTTGGTAAATGTAATAGAATAAATACAACTAAAGTAAGTCTGCAAGAAAAGGGAGTTAGAGTTACTAGCCTGTGTCCAAGTGACAGAATTACCATTTGTTGTTACCGTGAATGAATCAGATACATCTAAACCAGAGACATTAGTAGCCGAAATTGTAATAGTACTTCCAGATACACTATAAGTACCATTTTTACCTTCATATCCCTGCTTATTACCATGATAAATCCAAGTTCCATCATCGTTTAAGGTCAGAGAACCATTTGTACTTTCATGACCCGTAGTATAGCTGTAAGTACCGGCAAATGCAGAAGGATCACCAGAACCACCGCCGTTACCAGGATCTTCTGGGTTTTCAGGAGGTAGGGGGTAGGGAATAGGAGTTGGAACTGCAGTAATTTTATGGAATGTATAGGTTACGATAGTTGGTGTAGTTACATTTGTCCAATAGTCCCACTCTGTTTCATATACGGTCGCAGTCAGAGAGTTTTTGTCATCAGAAAGTTCTAAAGTGAAAGGATACCTCGATGGTAATAAAGGTGTTCCTTCTTCTATATCGGGGAAAAGATATAGTTCTTCGAAAGAGTATGAATCCTCAGGAAGTGGATCACCGTAATAATAGATGGTGTCACTGTTATATACATAAATATTCGGCTTGCTAGTTTCGTTGATATAATCGTACTCTCCGTAATAGGATTGTGAACGTTCGTATGTTACTGTTTCTCCTTTTACAGCGAAGTCCCTCATACTGCCTCTGTTGATGTATTCATACTCAAGGTTAAAAAAGGTTCTCCAATTCGCATATTCTGGGTTATCAAGTTCCCAAGCTCCGGCAAATTGGGTCAGCCAGTCAGCTTTTTCAGGATCATATAAAAATGTCACAGGTTCTTGTGGACACGCAGTAAGCGTCAGTACCATTGAACAGATACAGAGCAATTCAAGTAAAAGGGCACATTTCTTTTTCATCAATTTTGTTCTCCGAGGATGTTTGTTTAGATGAGTCAAATCTTGCACCACAAACGAGCTTTGCGAAGTTTGTGGTGCAAGGAAGCAAGTCAACTTCCTTGCATGGTATACCATGCAAGGAAGTTGACTTGCTTCCTTGCACCACAAACTTCGCAAAGCTCGTTTGTGGTGCAAGATTTGACTCATCTAAACAAACATCCTCGGAGAACAAAATTGATGAAAAAGAAATGTGCCCTTTTACTTGAATTGCTCTGTATCTGTTCAATGGTACTGACGCTTACTGCGTGTCCACAAGAACCTGTGACATTTTTATATGATCCTGAAAAAGCTGACTGGCTGACCCAATTTGCCGGAGCTTGGGAACTTGATAACCCAGAATATGCGAATTGGAGAACCTTTTTTAACCTTGAGTATGAATACATCAACAGAGGCAGTATGAGGGACTTCGCTGTAAAAGGAGAAACAGTAACATACGAACGTTCACAATCCTATTACGGAGAGTACGATTATATCAACGAAACTAGCAAGCCGAATATTTATGTATATAACAGTGACACCATCTATTATTACGGTGATCCACTTCCTGAGGATTCATACTCTTTCGAAGAACTATATCTTTTCCCCGATATAGAAGAAGGAACACCTTTATTACCATCGAGGTATCCTTTCACTTTAGAACTTTCTGATGACAAAAACTCTCTGACTGCGACCGTATATGAAACAGAGTGGGACTATTGGACAAATGTAACTACACCAACTATCGTAACCTATACATTCCATAAAATTACTGCAGTTCCAACTCCTATTCCCTACCCCCTACCTCCTGAAAACCCAGAAGATCCTGGTAACGGCGGTGGTTCTGGTGATCCTTCTGCATTTGCCGGTACTTACAGCTATACTACGGGTCATGAAAGTACAAATGGTTCTCTGACCTTAAACGATGATGGAACTTGGATTTATCATGGTAATAAGCAGGGATATGAAGGTAAAAATGGTACTTATAGTGTATCTGGAAGTACTATTACAATTTCGGCTACTAATGTCTCTGGTTTAGATGTATCTGATTCATTCACGGTAACAACAAATGGTAATTCTGTCACTTGGACACAGGCTAGTAACTCTAACTCCCTTTTCTTGCAGACTTACTTTAGTTGTATTTATTCTATTACATTTACCAAATCATAAGTAATTTATGGTTTAACCAAGAGGCTGTCTGAAAGACAGCCTCTTGTCTTTTATCACTCAACTGTTCAGTTGGTGGCAGCTTCCAGTGCAATTTCCATCATGCCGGTGAAGGTCTTTTCACGTTCTTCAGAAGTGGTGGCTTCGCCGGTTACAATGTGGTCAGAAACAGTCAGCAGTGCCAGACCCTGACGGCCGTATTTGGCAGCCAGGGTAAAGAGTTCGGCAGATTCCATCTCAACACCAAGAACACCGTATTTTGCCCACAGTTTCCAGTTTTCGTTTTCGTCATAGAACAGGTCAGAAGAAATTACTGAACCTACCAGCGGTTTGATTCCTTTTGCCTGTGCTGCATTGTATGCCTTCATCAGCAATTCAAAGTTTGCTGTCGGGGCAAAGTGCAGGTCGCCAAAGCGCTGGTTCATCAGACTTGAATCTGAACAGGCACTCTGTGCAATAATGATGTCGCGTACTTTGGTGCTTTCGTGAATGGCACCACAGGTACCGATGCGGATAGCTTTCTGTACGCCGTAGAACTGGAACAGTTCGTTTACGTAGATTGAAAGGGAAGGCTGGCCCATACCGGTACCCTGAACGGAAACACGTTTGCCTTTGTAGGTTCCGGTGTAACCGAACATATTACGTACGGTGTTGTAGCATTCAGCGTTCTCTAAAAAATGTTCAGCAATAAATTTGGCCCGTAATGGGTCTCCTGGCAGCAGAACTGCCTCTGCAATCTGGCCTTCTTTGGCCGCAATATGTGTACTCATACTGCACAGTATACCACAATCGGCACGATACGTAAGCCTTTTGAAATATCAGCCGGAAAATGATATACTATCTGCTGGTGGGACTATGGCAAAACAAAAATCAACTGTATACGACGAATCAAAAATCCAGACGCTTTCTTCTCTTGATCACATCCGGCTTCGTCCCGGTATGTACATTGGTCGTCTGGGTGACGGATCCAACCAGAATGATGGTATCTATATTCTGTTAAAAGAAGTAATTGATAACTCTATTGATGAATTCATCATGGGTAATGGCCGCCGCATTGATGTAGAAGTAAAAGATAACCGGGTAAAGGTTCGGGATTACGGCCGCGGTATTCCGCTTGGAAAAATTGTAGACTGCGTATCCATCATTAATACCGGTGCAAAATACAATGACGATGTATTCCAGTTTTCCGTTGGTTTGAACGGTGTCGGTACTAAAGCCGTAAACGCACTGTCATCATCGTTCCGCGTCATGTCTGTCCGCGATGGAGAATGTGCAGAAGCCATCTTTGAACACGGTAAACTGGTTTCCAATAAGAAGGGTAAGGTTAAGGAAAGCGTAAAGAACGGTACCTATGTAGAATTCGTGCCTGACCCGGCCCTGTTCGGCGACTATAACTTTAACCAGGAATTCGTAGAAAAACGGATCTGGAACTATGCCTATCTGAATGCAGGCCTTACCTTGGTATACAACGGCCAGAAAATCTACAGCGAAAACGGTCTTTTAGACCTGCTTTCCAAGGAAATTGAAGGCGAAAGCATTTACCCCGTTGGATACTATAAAGGCAAGCAGCTGGAATTCTCCTTCAGCCATACCAATGCTTACGGTGAGAACTATTTCTCGTACGTAAACGGTCAGTATACCAGCGATGGCGGTACCCACCTGGCAGCATTCAAGGAAGGCTTCTTAAAAGGCGTTCAGGAATTTTACCGCAAGGCCTACAAGAGCGAAGATGTTCGCGACGGTATGATTGCTGCCGTTACGGTAAAAATAAAGGAACCGGTATTTGAAAGCCAGACCAAGAACAAACTGGGAAATACCGATGTCCGCAGCTGGATTGTCAACGAAACAAAAAGTGCCATTGTCGACTATCTGCACCGGAACGCCGATGCAGCCCAAAAACTGGAAGCAAAAATCCAGGCCAACGAAAAACTGCGTACTGAACTGAACAGCGTTAAAAAGGAAGCAAAGGAAGCTGCCCGCAAAATCAGCCTGAAAATTCCAAAACTGTACGACTGTAAGTATCACATAGAAGATGGCGCAAAAGGCGAAAACAGCATGATTTTCTTAACGGAAGGAGATTCTGCAACGGGGGCCATGACTCACTGCCGCGACGCCATGACACAAGCGTTGTTCAGCCTGCGTGGTAAAGTTGAAAACATGTGTGGCCGGAAGCGCACTGATATTTACAAGAACCAGGAGCTGTTTAACCTGATGATGGCTCTGGGAATTGAGCAGGATGTGGCAAATCTGCGCTACAGCAAGATTATCATTGCAACAGATGCCGATAATGACGGTTTCCATATCCGGAACCTGCTGCTCACATTCTTCCTGGGATTCTTTGAAGAACTGGTTACCAGTGGCAAGGTATTTATTCTGGAAACGCCGCTGTTCCGTGTGCGCAACAAGAAAGATACCCTGTACTGTTATACCGAGGCTGAACGTGATGCTGCCCTGAAAAAACTGGGAAGTACTGCAGAAGTTACCCGATTCAAAGGTCTTGGTGAAATCAGCCCGAAGGAGTTTGGACCGTTTATCGGAGAAGATATGCATCTGGTGCCGGTAGAAGTACAGAATATTGCTAACGTACCAAAACTGCTGGAGTTCTATATGGGTAAGAACACTCCTCAGCGCCGCGAGTTCATCGTCAACAACTTATTAGAGGAAATCGACGCTTGATTAGGTGAATATTTGCCGCCATGGACGGCGGCATGAACTTCGTGTTTTGCGTCAGCAAAACACGGTAAGGTGAAGTGGCATGGATGCCACTTCACCGACCATATCGTCGCCATAGGCGAAGCCCGGCAAGGGAACTATCGTTCCGGGCTTCGACAACTTTTGCCCAGCCCCATCCCACCTACCGATTTTTCAACTATACCCCAATGCCACTCAACCGACATTTTCTGTAAATAAGTATATTAATAACATTATTTTCATAGACGGTCTTTTTTTTGGATTTTATATTTAAAGGCATGTCTAGTATTAAGAAACTACTTGTGGGGCTTGAGACTAAGTACAAAGTCAGTGCTGTGTGTGCCCCCATTGCCATCATGGGTGAAGTTCTTATGGAAGTTCTTATCCCGCTGATTATGGCAAGAATCATTGACGTAGGCATGGCAAATAAGGATGCCCAGTTTGTTATTGTGTATGGCCTCCTTATGATTGGTTCGGCCCTGCTGTCACTTGCATTTGGTGTAGGAGCCGGCCGTCTGGCAGCTGTTTCTGCACTGGGGTTCAGCCGCAACCTGCGTAAACGCCTGTTCAGTAAAGTACAGGACTTTTCTTTTGGGAACGTTGATAAATTCAGCACCGCTTCTCTGGTAACCCGTCTTACCACAGACGTTACCAACTGTCAGAACACATTCCAGATGATCATCCGCATGTGTATCCGTGCTCCATTCATGTTCATCGCCGCCATTTTCCTCAGTTTCAGAATCAACAGCGAACTGGCAATGATTTTCATTGTTGCCATCCCCTGTATCCTGATTCCGGTACTCATCATCATGCGTAAGGCATTCCCGCTGTTTGAAGCCATGATGAAAAAGTACGATGGCCTTAACGCAACGGTTCAGGAAAACTTAACTGGTATCCGTGCCGTAAAGGCGTTTGTCCGCGAAGACCACGAATCCCAGAAGTTCCGCGATGCCGCTGATGCTGTCCGCGTCATGCAGGTAAAGGCAGAACGCCTTGTCATTCTGAACTTCCCCATCATGATGATGGTCATGAACCTTTCCATGATTGCCATTTTCTGGTTCGGCGGTAACCTGATCATCGGCGGCAGCATGCAGACCGGTGAACTCATCAGCTTTACCACCTATCTGTTCCAGATTCTCATGTCCCTCATGATGATTTCCATGATTTTCGTCATGCTGGTACTTTCCCGGGCATCTTTGAAACGTATCGTAGAAGTTCTTGATGAAGAACCCGATATCAAGAATCCTGCCGGTGTGGCAGCCGATGGCGTATCAGAGGGCCCTGCCGATGGTGCCATCAAGTTCACCGATGTGTCATTCAGTTATGATAAGCGTCCTGAGACCGCCGTACTCCGGAACATCAATCTGGACATCAAGGCTGGTCAGACTGTCGGTATTGTCGGTGGAACCGGTTCTTCAAAATCGACACTGGTTATGATGATTCCCCGCCTGTACGATGTACTGAGCGGTTCTGTAGAAGTTGGCGGCAAGAACGTTAAGGAATACACCATGGAAGCCCTGCGTGACAGTGTTGCCATGGTGCTGCAGAAAAACGTTCTTTTTAGCGGTACCATTGCCGAAAACCTGCGCTGGGGTAACCCGGACGCCACTGACGAAGAGCTGGTAGAAGTATGTAAAATTGCCAGCGCCCATGACTTTGTTGCCGGCTTCCCTGAAGGCTATGCAACAGAACTGGGGCAGGGTGGTGTAAACCTTTCCGGTGGTCAGAAACAGCGTCTTTGTATTGCCCGCGCCCTGCTGAAAAAGCCAAAGATTCTTATTCTTGATGACTCTACCAGTGCAGTTGATACGGCAACTGATGCATCTATCCGCAAGGCTCTTGCAGAAACCCTGCCGGAAACGACAAAAATCATCATTGCCCAGCGCCTGTCATCCGTAAAAGATGCTGACGTGATTTTCGTCCTTGATGAAGGTGAAATCAACGCTTCCGGTACCCACGAACAGCTCCTTGAAACCTGTGACATTTACCGCGAAGTATATGAATCACAGCAGAAAGGCAACGACGACTTTGATGAGCCGGAAGCTGATGTGGTTATTACCGAAGAAGATGTGAAAAAGCAGAAAGAAGCAGCCGCTGCTGCTGAAAAAGGAGGTTTCTGATGCCAGGACCAGGACGTGGACCAAGAGGAATGAAACCCCAGAAACCAAAGAATACCAAACAGACCATCGGAAGACTGTTTTCGTATCTGGGTAGCTATAAACTTATTCTCGTTATCGTATTTTTCTGTATTCTCATTAACGCAGGTGCTCAGATCCTGAGTAACTACATGATCCGCCCGATCCTTAACGACTACATTATGCCGTTAATCGGACAGCAGAATCCGGATCTGACCAGATTTGCCACTCTGCTGGGGACCATGCTGATCATTTATGTGTTTGGTGCAGTAGCCAGCTGGCTGAACGCCCGCCTGATGCTGCAGGTTTCAACCGGTACGCTGTACAAGATCCGTACCCAGCTGTTTGAACACATGGAACTGCTGCCCATCAAATATTTTGATACCCATACCCATGGCGACCTGATGAGCCGGTACACCAACGATACCGATACGCTCCGCGATATGCTGAGTCAGGCCCTGCCACAGCTGTTCTCATCAATGCTGACTGTTGTATCGTCATTCATCATGATGCTGGTACTGAGCCCCTGGCTGCTTCTGATTATGCTGGTGGCTATCGTGGTTATTGTAGCCCTGACCGGCGCCATCGGTAAGCGGTCTGCAAAAGCATTCCGTGACCAGCAGAAAGCTATCGGTAAGGTAAACGGATACATTGAAGAAATGATTGAAGGACAGAAGGTTGTTAAGGTTTTCTGTCATGAAGAAAAGAGTCGGAAAGAGTTCAATGAACTGAACGATGCACTGTGCGAAGCCGGTACCCGTGCCCATACCATGGCAAACATCATGGGGCCAACCATGAACAACATGGGGCACATCAACTACGCTGTTACTGCCATGGCTGGTGTCATGCTGATTATTGCCGGAGCTTCTGACCTGGGAACGGTTGTTGCTTTCCTGAACTACAGCAAAAACTTTATCCAGCCTATTTCGCAGCTGGCCCAGCTGTTCAACGGTATTCTCAATGCCCTGGCCGGTGCCGAACGTATCTTTGGTGTTATTGATGAACCGGTGGAAACTGACGATGGCTATGTAACTCTGGTAAATGCCAACATTCTGCCGGACGGCACGGTAACTGAAAGCTTCATGTCTACCGGTGAATGGGCTTGGAAGCATCCACATCAGGCAGACGGTACCGTTACCTACACTCCGCTGAAAGGTGAAGTACAGTTTGATGATGTTACCTTTGGCTATGTTGAAAACAAGACGGTTCTGCACGATATTGACCTGACGGCAAAACCGGGACAGAAGATTGCGCTGGTAGGTTCTACCGGTAGCGGTAAGACAACTATTACCAACCTGATCAACCGGTTTTATGATGTGGTGGCTGATGATGAAGGTGCCAGCAAAATCCGTATTGACGGCATTAATGTGTCGAAAATCAAGAAGGCTGACCTGCGCCGTTCTATGAGTATGGTTCTGCAGGATACCCATCTGTTTACCGGAACCATTGCCGAGAACATCCGTTTTGGTAAGCTGGATGCCAGTATGGCAGAAGTAGAAGCAGCGGCAAAACTTGCCAACGCCGATTATTTTATCCGCCACTTAAGCGAAGGCTACGATACGGTTATTACCGGCGATGGTGCAAACCTGTCTCAGGGGCAGCGTCAGCTTCTGGCTATTGCCCGTGCGGCCGTTGCCAATCCGCCGATTCTTATTCTTGATGAAGCTACCAGCTCCATTGATACCCGTACCGAAGCCCTGATTCAGGCCGGTATGGACAGCCTGATGAAAGGACGCACCACGTTTGTCATTGCCCACCGCTTAAGTACGGTCCGCAATGCTGACAAGATTGTGGTTCTTGAAAACGGTCATATCATTGAGCAGGGTAACCACGATGAACTGATCGAGAAGAAAGGACGGTATTATCAGTTGTACACGGGTAACTTCGCTGAGAACTGAAATATCTGACGAATAATCAACTGCATGATGGCAGGAGATGCTTCCGCCGGAACCCGTGCTGACTCAACGCTTCACTGCGTTCAGAAGTTTCGTCATCACGGAACCCGGCTCCGCATCTCCTGCCATCGCCTTTTTAAACGCAGGATATTTCAGTTCTCGCTTTCATGCGTGGGGGGAGCTTCGCTGCGCTCAGAAAGTGTCGTCGGTCAGAACCTCGCCTACGGGCAGTCCCTGTCGCATTTTAAACTGGTGTTTTCAGTTCTCGCTTTCATGGGTGAGGGCCTTGCTGTGCTCTTTTGCGAAAAATGAGTGGTGGAAGATGTGCAGCTTTGCCGTAATGGCAGATGGCATAGGGTATGGAGCCACGCCGAAGGCGGCCACTGGACTGAGCGGAGCGAAGGAAGCGGCTGGAGCGGTAGCGGAATGGCGGAACACCCGACGGCAGCAACGATGCCGGATGCCCAAAAAAATCTGGATTTTTTTCACTATCACCTTGATATGGGGTGAGGATGTGTTATATATAGGGTATAAAAGATTTCTCTTAACGGAGGTACCTTATGGAAAAGAAAAATGTATCAAAAATTGTGACTGCAGTTGTAGTAATTGCGCTGATTGCAGTAATCGTGCCACAGTGCTGCACCATCATCGAACCGAACGAAGTTGGTGTTGTAAAGACTATGGGAAAAATTGACCATGAACTGGACAGGGGATCAGGTTTCAATCTGAAAGCTCCTTTTATCCAGAGTGTCGTAAAACTGGACATGAGCCCACGCACCTATAATATGAACTTTTCTTTTGGCTCAGACAGTGCCGTAACAAAGGATATGCAGTCAGTTGGCCTTTCTGCCACACTGGTCTACAAATTCAGCGAAGACGGCATCATGAACTATGTAACCAACTTTACCCAGAGCACTTTGGAAAGCCGCTTTAAGAGCAATACTCAGGCTGCCGTAAAAGCAGTAGTTGGTAAATACTCAATTTATGACCTGACTTCTTCTACCATCGAAATTGCAGATGAAGTAAAACGGTCGGTAAGCGCCATGTCTGCTGATATGCCTATTGAAATTACTTCAGTAAACATCAGTAACTGGGACTGGTCTGCTGAATTTGACAAAATGATTCAGGACACCATGAACGCTACCCAGCGTGAAAAGACTGCAAAGGCAGAAGTTGCCATTGCTGAAGCCAGTGCTCAGAAAGAAGTTGCAGAAGCAAAAGCAAAACTTGAAGCTGAAAGACTGAATGCAGAAGCTGTAAAAGTTAAGGCTGATGCAGAAGCAGAAGCCATGAAGATCAAGAATAATGCCATTAAGGAAACTCTGCAGATGCAGCGGGAAACCTGGGAACATGAAGAAAAGATGGCATATTACCAGAGATGGGATGGCCGCCTTGAAGGTGCATCGGCATCAAGCTTTATCGTAACACCAAACTATTCCGGTTTGAGTATCGAAACAAAATAACCATGTGGCCCGTTGAGGCCGGCATGGAACGAAAAGGCAGCTGCCGATGGGTAGCTGCCTTTTTTTTATGCTTCGGGGGTATATTTGCCGCTTAGTGCAAGCATGGCAAACATATACAGACAGTTATCGTAGTAACGGCGCTCACCGGTCCTCAGTGGTGTTTCCCAGAAACGGCGGACAATTTTTTCTGCAGCGTCCTTTGCTGCCGGCGAACAGGCCAGCGTGGTCTGTGCCAGGGTTGCCAGTAATCCAATGGGATGCAGCGCCTTTTCTGCCTCTCCCTTTTCGTTTTTCACTATCGTTCCATCAATGGCATATTTCATGAAGTCTTCCGTAGGAATGTCTGCAAAGAACCGTACCAGATTATCGGCAATCTTTGAAAACTCCGCGTTTTCTCCATGCCAGAGCACATCCAGCCCTATATTGGCTCCGGTTCTGTAGGCATCGCTGAAAAAGTCTCCGTGGTTTTCCGGTGGCCCGTAGGGATTGGGTGTTCCGTCAAAATTGGCATATTCCGGGTTCATGCCGGTTACCGGATGGCAGGACTTAAGCAGAAATGCGCGGCTGGCTTCTTCTGCCCGTTTCCAGAAAGGACGGTCAGCTTCATCTGCCCACAGGGCAAAGTAATGGTAGAAATGCATCAAATGATACGAAGGATCGCTGAACGGGCAGGCGGGCACAAAGGCAATGAGTGCTTCATCTTTTTTCCACATGGGAAGTTCGTGATGTAGCACTGTCCGTAAAATCTTCTTTGCCCAGGCGGTATAGTCATAGATGCCTTCTCCATCGCCCCATTTTTTCCCGGCAAGGAACAGGGCCATGGCATAGAATTCTTCGCCGTCCGGTGCAGGCCCGAAAAAGTTCTTCTTGCCGTCTGGGGCAACTGACCAGGCAAAATAGCCTTTCATGAAACCTTCATCCATGTACATGAATTCCATGGAGAACTTCCACATGCGGTCAAAAATATCCTTGCGGTCCATCATCACCGCCATCATCATGCCGTAGGACATGCCTTCGGTTCTGGCATCACAGTTGCCGGTATCCATAAAATACCCCGTGTCCCGCAACCCCTCAAAGTAAAAGCGGTCGTGGCTTTCGGTAATGGTGTAGTAGGCTTCATACACCCGGCTTTCAATTTCTTCGGGGGTATAGCCATAGTCTAAAAAGGTGTTTTTCATAATGCAAGTATACGCTATCAGTGAGATTTTGTGCGGATTACATATAAAACTGCAGCGAAGCCTGATGTTTGGGCGTGCTTATATGTAATTTTTGAGCAGAGTGGAGTGCAGATTACATAGAAAAAGCCTGAGAGAAGGTGATTTATATGTACGGTCAGGGACGAAAAAGCTGCTGGGGCCGGATGAATTACATATAAGGGGCTGAAATCTTGTGGGTTGCCGGGTTTTTATATGTAATCGGGCGAAAATCCGGGCAAGAACTCAAGATTTATTCAGTTTTACCAAAGATGCTATAGATAAGGCATGATCCCAGCCCGAAAGCGGCTGCCGCAAGCAGGTTCAGTTCCGGCTTTATCAGCCACAGGGCGCCCCCCAGAAACACTCCGGCCGTAACCAGAATATCCCGGTACAGATAGAATGCTCCAAAATAGATGGACTCTTTTCCTTCCGGTGCCAGATCCATAATCTGGGCTTTCCGCACCGGCTCGCCGAATTCCTTAAAGCCCCGGATGATAAAGGCAATAACCAGCAGCGGGTAGTTTCGTGATACCAGCAGCACAAGTGGAAACAGCACGTAGAGGATGAATGTGGTCATGATGAATCCTTTCTTTTTGAACAGGTCACCCACCAGACCTACCAGCACGTAGGAAAAAATGGCGCAGCACATTTCAATGGTGGTCAGGGTTCCAAAAAGGGTACCGGAAATACGGGCGCCTTTTTCGTATTCCATGGCCCAGATGGCAATGTAGGCGTAGGGAATCTGGGAGCAGAATTTGGCCAGAATGTCTGAAACAAGCAGTATCTGCAGCTGCCGCGGAAAATGATGGGGCAGAATGGCTACAAATCGGTCGGCCTTCTTCTCTTTGGGTGGATTCTTGTGCAGGAAGGACTGCTGGACGATGATGCCGAAAATGCTGCAGACAATGGCCATGATGAACGCCAGCTTGATGCCTTTTTCAATGCCGAAGGTGTCTACCAGTACGCCGCCCAGAAGGGGACCGATGGCCTGTGGAACCCGCTTAATCAGGGAGTGGAGGGATACGCCGAAAACCTGTTTGTTTTTGGGAATTTCGTGGCGGATTAAATCCATGTAGGCCGGCATGGAAAGACTGGACCAGGAAAGAAAGAACACTGATCCTACGATGATAGAAACCCAGCCGGGAAAAAGGATGACGATAAGATAGCCCAGAATGGCGAAGATGTTGAAAAAGAGGAGTGCCCGCTTGTAGCCGAACTTGTTGGAAATCCAGCCGCCGGGAAAGGAGTAGATGGCAGAAAGAAAGTTATCAAGAGCGTTGAGAATTGAGGGGGCAAAAAGGGATGCGCCGGTGGCTACCAGATAGACTGGCAGGTAGCGTTCGCCGATTTTTTCGCCTAAGCCCACAAGAATGACGGTAAAAATCAATGCCCCGGTCCCGGAGGAAAGAGCTGTTGCTGCAATGGATTTCCTGGTGTTGCTCATGGGGGCCATTATAGGATATTCCACGCATAAAAAAAACTCTCCACCGGAAAGCCGGCAGAGAGTTTTCTATATCAGCGTAATCTGATTACATCAGTTTTCTGAACATTGCTTCAAAGTCAGCAATTGAAGCTTTCTTAGGGTTACCTGGAGCACAGGCGTCAGCTGCTGCAGATTCGCAGAGGAATGGCAGATCTTCTTCTTTGATTGCAAGCTTGGTAGGAATGCCTACGTCAACTGACAGCTGTTTAACGGCATCAATGGCTGCCTTGCGGTATGCAGCTTCTGACATGCCGGTGGTATCAACGCCGAATGCTTCAGCAATATCCTTGAACTTGGTTCCGGTGCATTCCTGGTTGAATTCCATAACGATAGGAAGCATCATGGCACAGGCAACACCGTGTGGAGTGTCGTATACGGCGCCAAGAGTATGAGCCATGGAATGGGCAATACCAAGACCAACGTTGGAGTAAGCCATGGCGGTTACATACTGGGCAAGTGCCATGCCTTCACGTCCGTCTGGGTCGTTGGCTACGGCTTTCCGCAGGTTCTTTGCAATCAGCTGGATAGCCTTCAGGTCAAGACAGTCTGCCAGTTCCCATGCGGCAGCAGTGGTGTAGCCTTCGATGGCGTGGGTAAGGGCATCCATACCGGTAGAAGCGGTAAGCCCTTTTGGCATTGAAGCCATCATGTCAGGGTCTACAACAGCAACATCAGGAATATCGTTAGGGTCTACACATACGAATTTGCGTTTCTTTTCAACGTCGGTAATTACGTAGTTGATGGTAGATTCTGCGCCGGTACCACCAGTGGTTGGAACAGCAATGGTGAATACGGTGCGGTTTTTGGTTGGTGAAACACCTTCCAGTGAGCGGACATCGTAGAATTCGGGGTTGTTTACGATGATACCGATACCTTTTCCGGTATCCATGGAAGAACCGCCACCAATGGTAATCATGAAGTCAGCACCGGATTTTTTGTAGGCGTCTACACCATGCTGAACGTTTTCGATGGTTGGGTTCGGTTTGATATCGCTGTACAGTTCAAAATCAATGCCGTTTTCTTTCAGCAGATCAGTAACTTTTGCAGATACGCCGAATTTAACCAGGTCTGGGTCAGATGCAACAAATGCTTTTTTGAATCCCTTTCCTTTAATGATTCTCGGAATTTCTTTAATTGCACCATGTCCGTGATATGACATGCCATTCAGTACAAAACGATTTACAGCCATTTTTTTTCATCTCCTATTATTGCACTGCGAAAGCAGCAGCGCAGACTCATTTAATCTTTTTATAGTATACCGCTAACTCGATTAAAACGGTAAAAAAATATCGATATATAACAAAACTTTTACCTGCGCACAATCTTTGATACTTCACTTCTAAATGAACACGTGATAGTATCAGCAAAGGAGTTATTTACTTTTGTATATCCAAACGCAACTGGTGACGAGTTGTTTTTATGGGAGGTTCTCTTATGATGTATCCGTATCTTGAGTTCGATGACAACACTCTGGTCACTCATTCGGAAATCCGTGAAAAAGATGGAAACTCTTATATTGATGTGTATTTTGAAAGACCAATTGAAGAAGGTTTCCAATCGGCAAATTGCCAGTTGCCTTCATACAGTTGGACAGAAATCGATGGGTACTCAGAAGAAAAAATAGCTTTTTTTACCCGATGGCTTGAACATAACGCTGCGTCATTATTCAAATATGCTGCATGTGGAGGACTTCAGATTGCCTAAGGTCATCACGGTTGGTAGCTATATCATATATTTTTGGTCTAATGAAAACGGCGAGCCGGTTCACGTCCATATTGCAGAGAAAGTACCGCAGGAATATGTAACTAATCATTGTTGACGCAGTATGCGCCGTAGCGTACTATTACCCCCATGAAACTGATTCTGGCCCCTATGGCTACCCTGACACATGAAGCACTGCGACGCACGGTATACCGGTTTGGCGGCTGCGATGAATATTATACGGAAATGATTCATGCTGCTTCTCTTATTCACGGGGGCCAGTTTGAAAAATACTACCTGTTGAACGGCCCCTGTCCAGAGCGGATTGTCTGGCAGCTGACGGGTACCGACGTGGAATCCATAACGGAAGCTACCCGCATGGTAAGCGACCTGGGCGGCATTGGGGTGGACCTGAACATGGGCTGCTCTGCCCCGGAAATTTACCGTTTTGGGGCCGGCATCGCCTGGATGATGAAGCCCCTGGAAGAAACCCGGCGTCTGGTGCATTCCGTACGGGCTGTCTTACCGGATTCCCTGCGGCTCAGCGTAAAAATGCGCTTGGGCGACGAAGACTTTACGGAAGAAAAACTGTACGCCTTTGCCGATATGCTCCTTGATGAAGGTGTTACCCAGCTGACCCTGCATCCCCGTACCAGAAAAGAAAAGTATACCCGGCCCGCCCGCTGGCAGTATCTGGAGCCCTTTACAAACCACATAAAGAGCAGGAACCCAGCAGTGCAGGTCATCGGTAACGGCTGTATATCAGATCCTGCCAGTTTTGACGCTCTGCTACGCCGGGCTCCCAGCCTGGATGGTGTTATGTGTGCCCGTTTTGCCGTCCAAAAGCCCTGGCTCTTTGCCCAGCTGCGGCACCATCGGGAACTGAACATCCCAGCTGACCGCAATATTCTTCCGGTTCCCTACCAGCTGCCGGAATCCATCGACCTTTACGAACTTGCCGATTCGTTCCTGACCGACCTTGAAACGTATCAGCCCAAAGAATTCTACGACAGTCGGAGCCGTCGTTTTTTCGCCTATTTCCTTGATAATTTCATGTACCATCAGTTTCTGAAAAATCAGATTCTCAACGCCCATACCCATGAATCCCAGCTGGCTCCATTAGCTGAATACTTTGAGAAAATGCCGGAAGAACGGTTCGTCCACTTTTCTGCATCCTGATTGTGCCGTACAATTACTGAGTATAAAACAGTAATTGGAGGGCATCATGGCAAAAAAGGCCAGCAGTAACATCATCTGGTATGAGAACAAAAACGGACCACGTATCAGTACGGTATCCCGGTCGGTGATTGAAAAAGACGGACTGTATTTTAAGGATATCGATGGTAGTGGAACGGTCAGCGCTGTAAACGACTGGCGGCTGCCACCTGCTGAACGGGCAAAGGCCTACGTTTGCCTGCTTTCCATGGATGAAAAACTGCCACAGCTTTTTATTTCTGACTGGCGCATGGGAAAGTATCCCGTTGTCATGGGGCCAAAAAAGGTTGACCATACACCGGTCCTTGATGAATCGGGCGTTCTTGATGAATCACCCCTTGAAGTTAAGAATATTTTCGGTACCACGTATCTGCCGGGTACCAGTACGTTGATTAAGGAATGGTGGAACCGGCATGTCATTATCCGGTCAAATGCTACCGTAGAAGATCTGACAGATTACCTGAACCAGCTGCAGGCGGTGGCCGAAGAATGTGACCACTTTGTGCCGGTGCAGGCAGCCAGCAACAGCCGGAATGAGAACGGACAGGTAGTATTCGGCATGAATGACGCCGGCGGTACCTTTGCCACCTGGCCGGGAACTTTGGGAATTGCAGCCGCTGTTCAGGGCGCTGGTATTGATGTTGCAGACAAATTTGCCGACGCCGTCCGTCGCAGCTGGAATGCCTGTAACCTGCGGAAAGGCTACATGTACATGGTAGACTGTACCACTGACCCCCGCTGGCAGCGTACTTACGGTTGCTTTGGCGAAAATCCGGCCCTTATTGCAGAAATAGCGTCGCACATTATTCCCCGTATTCAGGGAAGCAGTCATGGTGTAACTGCTGACGGTGTCGCTGTAACCACCAAGCACTTTCCTGGAGGCGGTGCTCGCGAAAACGGTTTTGATCCCCACTATGCAGAAGGCCAGTGGAATGTGTATGCCACTGCCGGAAGCCTTTCCAAATACCATCTACCCGGTTTTCAGGCTGCCATTGCCGCCGGAACCAGTGCCATTATGCCCTATTATGCAAAACCGGCAGAAGGCAAAAGTGTGCCGCAGCTGACTCCGACCGGCAATATGGTTCCCATGAAACCTTACGGATTTGCCTATAACCGCGCTTTTACCGAAGACCTGCTGCGCCACGAACTGGGCTTTACCGGCTACATCAACTCTGACACGGGCATTACCCACAACATGAGCTGGGGTGTTGAATCCTTAAGTGAACCGGAACGTATAGGTTTTGCCGTAGCCCAGGCCGGCGTAGATCTGATCAGCGGTATGTTTGATAACGATGCTGCCCGCGAAAGTTACGCACGCAGCACCAACGGCTGGTATGATACTCATGCAGCTCCGGAAGGTTTTGACGGCAGCCAGCTGGTACTGACGGAAGACGCCGTAAACCGGGCAGTTTCCCGCACGTTAGCTGAAATGTTTGCTCTGGGTATGTTTGAAGATACCTATCGCGATGTGGCTGCTGCACAGAAACTGGTAGCCACCAAAGAAGACTGGGAAGCTGCCGCACTGGCTCACCGGCAGTCAGTAACACTGCTGAAAAATAACGGTGTTCTGCCGCTGACTGCAGAGAAATCAGCTGGTAAAAAGGTGTATGCAGAAGCCTTTGATGTGGATGAACGGGTTGGCGCAGAGGCAACGGGTACGCTGCGTAGTCTGCTGACTGATGCCGGCTTGACCCTTACCGATGATGCAGATTCTGCAGATGTTGCCCTGTTTTTTGCAACACCAAGCAGCGGCGCCTACTTTAACGCAACAAAAGGATTTCTGGAACTTGAAATCTGTGAAGGAAAAACCGTTTGCGATGTAGTTGACGGTTGTCCGACTGAAACTACCCACAACGAAACCACCGTAACGGGGCTGAAGCGCCTTGTGGCAATGGCAGATGCAGTGCATGGCCATGGCGGCAAGGTAGTGACCAATATCAACATTACGCTGCCGTGGGAAGTTGGCGCACTGGAAACCGTGAGTGATGCGCTGCTTGCCGGCTATGATACGTATCAGGATGCAACGGTAGATGTGATTCTTGGCCGGTTCTGCCCGGTGGGAAGACTGCCGGTAACACTGCCAAAAGATGACAGCGTCATTGCTGTTGATAAGAACGGTGTCTGCATCAGCCCCAACGATGTACCGGGCTATGACAAAGACCAGTATCTGCCGGATGTCATGAAGGACGAAAACGGCAAAGCATACGCCTATCGCGATGCTGCCGGCAATTACTACGAATACGGCTTTGGCCTGGGCTACTGATTACTCAGCAGACTTTCAGTAAAGTCTGCGGGGGTGCCGGTCCAGGTCTGTACGCCGTGGTTCATGACGGTAATCTGGTCTGCCAGAAGAACGGCCTCGTCCAGGTCGTGGGTAACCATGATGCCGGCAAATCCCAGTTCTTTCTGCTGTGAGCGCAGTTCCGCACCCAGTTTTTTGCGGAGCGGTGCATCAAGGGCGCTGAATGGTTCGTCAAACAGTACCAGTTTTGGTTCAATAACCAGGGTGCGGGCCAGTGACACCCGCTGCTGCTCGCCACCACTCAGGTTTGCCGGCATACGGCGGGCAAAGGTATCAGCCGGTAGCCCCATGCGTTCCAGCATGTCGTGGGCTTTGGCCCGGGCTTCTTTACGGCTCATGCCCCGGGAGCGGAGTCCGTAGGCTACGTTGTCTTCTACGTTCATGTGCATGAACAGACTGGGGCTCTGGAATACCATACCGATTCCCCGCTTTCCCGGATTCAGTTCAGATACATCGGTGTCGCCGATGCAGATGGTGCCGGCATGACCTGACTTTTTGCTTTCGTCCAGAAGGCCTGCAATCATGCGGAGTACGGTGGATTTTCCGCTGCCGGAGTGGCCGGTGATGACCAGCATCTGGCCGGCTTCTACACTGCCGCTGAAGGTAATGTCCAGGTCATCGAATTTCTGGTAGATATCGGTAATGTCAACAAAACTCATTTTGAACTCCTTGCAGGCCGGGAAGTCAGATCGGATATGATGAACAGGGTGATGCTCAGGAACATGAGCACGGCACCTGAGGCGCAGCTTTCGTTAAAGCGGTAGGCCCCTGAAAGCCGGTAGGTAAACAGGGCCAGTGTGTCAAAGCCGGGAATACCCAGAACCAGGGGCAGGGTGGCGTCTCCGCTGGAAATGGCTGCACAGAAGGCAAAGGCCGAAAACAGCGCCCGACGGCACTGGGGGAGCAGTACACAGAATACCGTATCCAGGGGCCGGGGACTTAACAGAGAAGCGGCTTCTGTTACGGTCAGGGGAATTTTATCCATGGGAGTACGCAGCTGCTGCAGGGCAAAGGGCCAGATAAGGGCACTCTGCGCCAGCACTAAGAGCACCGGGCTTCCGCGGAGAAAGGTATAATTAGAAAGCAGTGTAATACCGAACCCCAGAACCACGCTGGAAAGAGCCATGGGTACCAGGGGAAGGGCGCGGAGCAGTGAACTTTTTTTGTAGGGATCTGCAAGGCGGCTGATGGCGGCAAATACAAAGGCAGTGATGGTGCTGAGTGCTGCGGTGCAGACGCTGACAATGAGGGTGTTTTTCAGACTTTCAAAAAAAGCTGGCCGGGCAAACACTTTGCCAAAGGCGGGCAGTGCTTTCCATAAAAGAAGCACCATGGGCAGCAGGAAGAAAAAGCCGATGACTGAGAGAATAACGATGGTCATTCCCCATTCGAAGCCGCCGCGAATACTGGTTCGCTGTCCGGCTGCAAGACCGGTGGAATGCCGGCCTCTTTTTGAAATAAGGGCGTAGACTACCACCATGAGCAGGGCAATGGCGGTTTCAAGGAGCGAAAGGCGGCCGATAAGGACAAAATCAAGGCTTGACCGGGCTGCCTGATAAATTTCTACTTCAAGGGTACTGCTGCCTTTCTGGCCGAAAAGCAGCACTATGATAAAACTGAAAAAGCAGTACAGAAATACGATGATGCAGCTGGAGGCAATGGCCGGCAGCAGCTGGAAAATGGTAACGGTACGGAAAATGCGTGGACGGCTGGCGCCCAGCAGGCGGGCAGCGTTGTATTCGTCTTCCGGCAGGTGCTGCCAGGTGTCGGCAACAGTACGCATGATTACTGGAAAGTTATAAAAGCCGTGGCAGATGATGATGCCCCAGAATGAATACAGAAAGGTGATGGGGGCTTCTTCTGCACCGGTAACGTGCATCAGCAGTTTGTTAATCTGGCCGTTCATGCCGAATGACAGAACAAATGCCAGTGCCATAAGGAGCGGCGGAATACACAGGGAAACGGCTGAAAGACTTGAAAGGAAACGACGGCCAAAGAACTGTTTTTTTGCCACCAGCCAGGCGGCAGGAAGCCCGACAACGAGCGCTGCAAATGTGGAAAGCAGCGCCTGCCGCAGGGTAAAGCGGGTAACTTTGATGATGCGGAGCAATTGAGAGTTGGAGGGACCCTTCGACAAGCTCAGGGATCCTGCAGCTTTGGAGCTCAGGGTGGCTGAGCCTGTCGAAGCCCCCAGCGCACCGCCCGCAATGCGGCCGGCAGAAAAACTTGCCACCGCTGTCGCAATAAAAACAAGGAACAGCAGTACCATGATGCCAATGCCAAGAATCATACCTGTCCGCTGAGATACCGTTCTGGCCATGATTCTCGTTTTCGCTTTCATCACACTCTGTTCCTTTTTGATATCAATCTGCCGCCATGGACGGCGGCAGATACTTCGGGTTTTGCGCCTGCAAAACCCGGTAAGATGAAACGGCACGGATGCCGTTTCATCGTCAGTCTGCCATAATGGCAAGCATGCGTGCTACGGCTTCTTCCAGTTCTGCTTCAGTACAACTTACGGTTTTTGCCGGAACCTTAGTGGTTGCGTAGCTTTCTGGCATGGTGGTTGCCTTGTTGATCGGGTACATCCACTGGGTTTCAGGAATGTAGATCTGACCTTCTGCACTTGCCAGGAAGTCGATGAATGCTTTTGCACCTTCTGCGTTAGGAGCACCGTTTACTACAGCAGCATACTCAATCTGCATTGGGTGGCCTTCATCAAAAGCCAGGGCTACAAAGCGGTCTTTAACGTCATCGTAGGCAACGTGATAAGCTTCACTGGTGGTGTAGCTGAGGCACAGGGGAGCTTCACCTTCGGTAAAGAGGCCGTAACCGGTATCCCAGCTTGGAGCCATGGTCAGCAGGTTTTCTTTCAGAGCTTTCCAGTAAGCGTCAAATTCAGGACCATCACCCAGAATAGCGCGGGTCCAGGTTACAAAACCAAGACCAGGAGTACTGGTGCGTGGGTCCATGATGATAATCTTGTTCTTGTAGATAGGGTCAGTCAGGTCAAGAATGCTTTTTGGAGCAGGAGTCTTGCTGTGGCTGTCGTACATGAAGGCAAAATGGCTGTAGTCAAATGGAGTCAGCATGTCGGTGTTGCCAACAGCCAGAACGTCTTCCAGAATGTTGGCGCGTTCAGTGGTAACGTAGGTTGCAACAGCGCCTGACTGTTCTGCTTTCAGCATGGTCTGGTTATCAATACCGATAAGAACATCTGCGTATGGCTTGTCTTTTTCAAGAATGGCTTTGGTCAGAACCTGAGCGCCATCGCCAACGCTGATCATGGTAGCTTTGTAACCGGTTTTTTCGGTAAAAGCTTTCAGGGTTGCATCTGCTGGTCCCCAGTCAGAAGCAAATGAATCATAGGAATAAATAACTACTTCTTTTGCGCGTGCGTCAGAAGTTTTGCTGGTTTCTTTTTTGCCGCCAGCCCATACAGTTGTGGTGATTAATAAAATAGATACGATAAGAAATATGTTTTTTTTCATACTTCCCTCCGCCGGCATTATCCGGATCAGGTTAAGAACGCCTAGGGCATCCTTCGTACGGGTATAATCTCAGAGTTCCATTGTGACTGGCCAGCTGTATTGCGCAGCTTGAGCATTTGTTGCCACAGGAACACACCCCGGTAACGCAAAAAAGTATACGGATTTTCCCCTCTGTGGGGAAGTAGAAATATGAAAATTATTCGGTTTGTTTATCTATGATTTGATTATGATTACAGGATTATTTGCGGTCTTTTGAGACCAGAAATATGAGAAAGAAGCACAATACTAAAACACCGAATACATCCAAGCCAATTGTCGCTTCTATTCCAGCTCCTATGGCGGCAATAACCATACCAACAATCATAAGAACCATAAAGAGAATAATTAAAATTGCGGTAATAATATCCTTCATAAGCTTTTATCCTTGGGTAAGTTGCTGCCGGCTTGAATAATTGGTGTTCTAATACCTTGAATAACTAGCTGAATAGCCATCCAAAAAAACTTCCCAGTGTACTGAGAACTATGGTGAGCATCATTAATCCAAACATAACCAGCATAAAAATCAAAACAATCTTCAACAGAATCCCAAAAGAATTATCCTTATCGCCCATACGTTTTCTCCTTAAAAGCCTCTGCGGCAACGGTCGCACATGAATATGCGGTATCGCAGCTTGCGGATTAAGATGTGTGTGATAAAAATACACGGTGTATTTTTACCACACCTGCTTTTTTTCAGTAAAAATTACTTAGTTTGCTGCAATATGATTTCCGGTTGGACTACGGCTGCAACCAACACTAGTCAAAGATGGTATATCGTAATTCGTTTTAGCACCGCAGCATTCACAATATGCACCTACGTGATTCAAAATTGGAACATGATATCCTGTTGGACTCTTAGAACAGCCACTATGCAATAATGTAGATTGACTGTTGTTCGAATTGGCACAATACTTACAAGCGTATTGAAGCATTTTTAACCCCCGATTTATTGGTAAACAGTAGTATTCTTCTGTAATGAAGAATGAATATTTTTGCGAGTCGAGAATCGACGAGCAAAAATAGGATTTTTACAAATCCTATTTGCAGTATATACTGCAAATTTTTTAAAAGTTTTTTGAAAATTGCTGTAATCAGCCGTTAGGGCAATGAATGATTGTCAGATTTACGGCTTTTTGCCGTGGCTGGTTCTGTAACCGGCCAATCTGGTATACACTGAAACCATGACTATTGCAGTATATTGTGGTTCCGGAATGGGGAATAATCAGGCTTTTCAGAAAGCCGCAGAAGATCTTGGCAGATGGATTGGCTCGTGCGGCCATGAACTGGTGTATGGCGGCGGAGAATCTGGCCTGATGGGGATTGTGGCAAAGAATGCAAAGGCTGCTGGCGCAAAAGTTACCGGTGTTGTGCCCTGCGATGTGGATTTTATCCGCTCACGGCCGCAGCCTTATTGCGATGAAACACTCTTTACCGCCACCATGAGTGAACGCAAGCAGAAAATGCTGGAACTGGCGGATTGTTTCATCGCGCTTCCTGGCGGTATCGGCACCATCGACGAAATATCTGAAGTAATCACCCTGACAAAAATCGGCGTATTCTCCAAGAAATCAATCCTCTTCAATACCGCGGGCTTCTATGACTCTTTCAGGTTGCTTTTGAATCAGATGTGCGCCTCAGGTTTTCTGAAGTCCAACGAACTTTCCCACGTGCTCTTCTCTGACAACCTTCAGGAAATCGGCCAGTTCATTGCTGGCTGAATGCGCTATACTATCACTATGAAACTTGTTATTTCTGATATCAAAAATTATGTGCCTAATGTTGACGGCGAGTATTACCTTATCTGTCCGGAAGATGGCAAAGACGTGCATCACTGCATCGGGTGTTTCGGCTGCTGGCTGAAAGATCCGGGTAAGTGCCTGATTCACGACGGTTTTGAGCTGAACGGAGCCCGTGTGGGAAACGCCAGTGAACTTATCATTGTCAGTGCCAACTGCTTTGGCAGCGTCAGTCCCTACGTAAAGAAAAATCAGGATCGTGCACTGGGGTATCTGCACCCCGATTTTGCTGTGGTTCAGGGGGAACTGCACCATAAACAGCGCTACAGGAACAATCTGAAGATTACCTGGCACATTTATGCTGCCGATGGCGATACCATTACTGAAGCTGAAAAAGAAACGCTTCTGGGCATTCAGGTAGCCAATGGCCTGAACTATCACGCAAAACCCGATGGTGTTTTCTTCTATAATTCTCAGGCAGAAGCCATGGAGGTAACCCTATGATCGCTCTTATCAACGGCAGCCCCAAAGCCACCGGCACCGGCAGCGCCAGTGAATTACTCTGCAACCGCATCAAGTCCTATGAGCCAGCTCCGGAAGTTTCGTTTACCGATGTACATCTCCAGGGTACCACGATTACCGCAGAAACCCTGACAACCCTGACTGCAGCCGATACCTGGCTTTTTGTGTTCCCCTTGTATTCAGACGGCATTCCCGGCCACTTGCTGGACTGCCTGCAGCATCTTTCTACGGCTGCATCTGCATCCGGCGTGGGAGAGAAAAAAGTGTACGCCGTAGTAGGCATGGGCTTTTTTGAAGGCCACCAGACCCAGTGGGCACTTCGCGTTATGGCCAACTTCTGTGCAAAGACCGGCCACCAATATTGTGGCGGTGTGGGCGTTGGCGGCACCGGTGCCTTTGGTTCTCTGGGCGGCATTCCACCGTTCAAAGGCCCCATGGTATCTGTTGATACGCCCCTTTTGATGCTCCGGGAGTATGCCGCTAAAGGCACCGTCATCGGCGATACCTTTACCTCCATCCAGTTTCCCCGCATTGCCTATCGTTTTGCCGGTCAGTCTGCCTGGCGCAAGGCTGTTAAAGCCAATGGTCTCAAAACCAAAGATCTGGGCCGCAAAATAACGCTTGATATGACCAAATGAACATCAAAAAAGCAAAAAAACAGTTGGTGCTGGTGGCTCTCCTGGTTATCAGCATGCTGCTTCCTTCTGGTATTCAGCAGCTTTCCGCTGACGCTGTTCCATCAACTTCTTCCACCAGCATCACTCTTCTGGTCAACGGCAGTCAGGCGTTCCCCGCCATCATCGAATGCATTGAAAATGCCCGCAGTTCCATTTATGTCAACATGTTTATCTGGCGGGATGACCAGATTGGTAATGAACTTGCCCAAAAACTGCTTGAAGCCGCCGACCGTGGTGTTCAGGTTACCGTTTCCAAGGATACCTATGGCTCTGTTTGTGAACATGCAGAAGAATCAGCCACATCATTTTTTCATAAAAAACTTTCGCTTACAGAAATCATAAAAGTTGATACCCTCAAAATGCTCTATGATCCGGCTCGTATTCCCAATGCCCGCGATACCGAAAGTACTCTCTATCAAAAGTTCATGGGACATCCCCACATCAATACGCAGGCCGATGTCTTTAAGGCTGACCATTCAAAATTCTGGATTTTTGATGATGAAATTCTGATTCTTGGCGGTGTTAACGTAGAAGATAAGGAAAATGGCTCTGACATGAGCGGCCGGCAATATGAAGATTTTATGGTCAAAATGGAAGGGAAATCCTATGTTGATGCGTTGATGAAGGCTCGTTCAGAGGGAATTACCCGGGACGAACAAACTTCCCCTTATTATTTTGGCGTGAACCGGAAGATGGGAAAAAACAGCGTATTTCAGATGGAAAATCTGTATCTTGACCTTATTAATTCCAGTCAGGACGAACTGACCATCGTTATGGCGTATTTCTCACCGTTACGGAATTTTACGGATGCCATTCTTGCTGCCTGTAACCGGGGCGTATCTGTCCGCATTATTATTCCAAGTCATGCTAACTTTCAGGATGATTCCAACAAAAAAACTGCCCGATATCTCTTTACCAAATCGGATGCGCAGATTGAAATCTATCTTTCGCCCAAAATGCTGCACACCAAACTGCTCATGAACGAACAGACCGTAACTTTTGGGTCGTCAAACATCACCAAAAAGGCATTTCATCAGCTGGATGAATTGAATCTCTTTGCTGACAGTTCCTGGGGTACTTTGTATCAGGAAATTCGTCAGCAGGTTGAACGCACGATTGAAGAAGCCGATGTTGTAACTGATGTGAAAGAGTTGCGGTATAACTGGTTGCTTGCCTGGCTTGAAGGCTTCCTGGTGTGACAGACTGCTGCCTTGCCATCACAAATCCTCAAGCCTGTCAGTATTGTGAAGAAACGAGGATCCGCGCTGGCGGCGTTGCAGCCGGGTTGCGGGGATTTGTGGTATACTGATTGCAGGAGAATTCGATGAAAGTATTGATTTTGAACGGCAGCCCCCGCGCCAACGGAAACACTGCCCTTGCTCTGAAGGAAATGGAAACAGTATTTGCGGCAGAAGGTATTGAAACTGAAACAGTTGTTGTCGGCAATAAAGATATTCGTGGTTGTGCAGCCTGTGGAAGCTGTGGCAAAACCGGTAAATGCGTCTTTAATGACTGCGTAAATGAACTGGCAGAAAAATTTGAAAGCGCTGACGGACTGGTTATCGGAAGCCCTGTGTACTACGCTTCTGCCAACGCCACTCTTATGGCTCTGATGCAGCGTATGTTCTACAGCTCTCACTTTGATAAAACCATGAAAGTAGGGGCAGCCGTTGTCTGTGCCCGCCGAGGCGGCTGTTCTGCCACCTTTGATGAAATGAACAAATTCTTTACCATCAGCGGTATGCCGGTGGCTTCAAGTGCCTACTGGAACAGCATTCATGGTGGTGCACCGGGACAGGCTGATCAGGACGAAGAAGGCAAACACACCATGCGGACTCTTGCCCGCAACATGGCATTCCTGATGAAGAGTATCGCCTTAGGTAAAGAGAAGTTCGGTCTCCCGGAAAAAGAACCCAAACCCTTCACCAACTTCATCAGATAAGAGTGCAGTAGTAGACAATCACAAATCTATCGGATTGCAAAAATCCAGGAGGTGGAATAGGGAGTTGGATGCAAGGCAGTGAGCTGCGAGGAACGGAGACGGGCTGACGCCATTCGAGTACCGCAGCAGCGAACTAACGCAGCAGACAGCCCCTAGTCCACCGACACGTAAGGAGTTAATTCTATGATTTACGATATAACCCAGCCCCTGTTTGAATGCGTTGTGTTCCCCGGCGACCCCGTGCCGGAAAAGAAAGCCGTTCTCCGCATAGCAAACGGCGATATCTGCAACTTAACCGCCATTTCTCTGTGCGCTCATAACGGCACTCATGTTGATGCCCCGTACCACTTTTATTCTGATGGAAAAGGCATCGATAAAGTAAGCCTTGATAAATTCATCGGCCGTGCATACGTGGTGACCCACGATGGTCTGGTGTCTGCAGACGATGCCCGCCGCATCCTGGCAGACGCTGCCGCCGCCGATACCGAGCTGGAAGCTGCTAAGAAAATCCTTTTAAAAGGTAAGGCTACCGTTACTCTTGAAGCCGCTCAGGTATTTGCAGATGCCGGCATCGATTTAATCGGAAACGAATCACAGACTGTTGGGCCGGAAGATGCTCCAAAAGCGGTGCATCTGGTACTGCTGAAAAAGGAAGTAGTCCTTCTTGAAGGAATCCGCCTGGCCCAGGTACCTGACGGCGTGTACCTTTTGAACTGCGCCCCGCTGAACCTGACCGATACCGATGGTGCTCCCTGCCGCGCCACCCTGATGACGCTGTAATCCTTTCCTGCTGAACACGGTAAATCTGTCATGCTGAACACTGTAAATCTGTCATGCTGAACTTGTTTCAGTATCCATGCACATGAAGTAAATAAGGTACGGCTCTCAGATTTTGGAAGCAATGCTGGACTGCATCAAAAAAAAGGGAGGTCTGAGTGTCAGCGCAATGGATAACGCCTCGCAATTTTTGGAGTGGCGTCAACCTGTGGCTTTTTCGTACTGCTAAGATATGTCATAAGAAACCATGTCAATTCAATTGACAGTTCCAGTAGAAACAGAATTGCTACCGTTTGTACATAGCGTTAGATACTATATGAAACTCCTGAATCTGTTCAACTCAGACCTTTTGCGATGGGGTACTATAGCAAAAAAAATGCGTCAAAACTTTCAGATATTTTGAAAATGCTGAAGAGGTGTAAAATCACTCCCAAATTCTACTTAAAAGTACAAACATGTTTGATTTTCGTGAAAAACAGCCTCTAAACATTTCTAATTTTCGGGAAAATATGCCGTATAAGATTCTTCATTTTCGGGAAGACTTGCGATATACTTCTCTTATGAGTGATATTATTTTTAAACGAAAATTCTATGATGAAATGCTGGAATGGAAAAATACATCTGCTGGGACATCGGCCCTTATGATAGACGGTGCTCGTAGAATTGGGAAATCTACACTCGCAGAGATTTTTGCTCAAAATGAATATGATGATTATTTAATTATTGATTTTGTTACTGCATCTCAGGAAATAAAAGATAACTTTGAGAACATTGGAAAAATGGATGTTTTTTTCCGTAATCTGTTTCTATTTACCGGAAAAGAATTAAAGCCAGGAAACTCTGTGATTGTCTTTGATGAAGTTCAAAAATTTCCAATTGCTAGACAGGCTATAAAATATCTAGTTAAAGATGGACGTTATCATTATATCGAAACTGGTTCATTAATCAGTATAAAGAAAAAGAGTCAGGAAATTGTAATTCCTTCAGAAGAAGATAAAAGAAAAATGTTTCCTATGGATTTTGAGGAATTTTTATGGGCAACAGGCGATACTGTTACAGCAAACTTTATTAAAGAATGCTTTGAAAAACGAACTGCGGTTGGTGATAAAACTCACAGAAAAATTATGAAAACTTTCAGAACATATTTCGCAGTTGGTGGAATGCCCCAGGCCGTCAGTGCTTTTGTTCAAGGAAAAACATATAAGCAGATTGACAGCATAAAAAGAAATATTCTCTCGCTTTATGAAGAAGACCTCAAGAAATATGATTCTGATAATAACGATAAAGCTTCCGCAGTTTTCAAGTCTATTCCACAACAGCTGACTAATCACAATTCAAAATTTAAGTTCTCAAACATAAATGAAAATGCAAGATACAAAAATTATGTATATTCCGTAAAATGTATCGATGAATCCATGATAGGAAATTATTGTCAAAATGTAACAAATCCTGAAATTACACTGGAACTTTTTGCAGAAGCTGAAAATTTCAAATTATTCATGGGTGATACAGGACTTTTGATAACACAGATTCTGAAAACATCAGGTGAAACAGAGGACGATTTGTACAAAAAAATCATTTTAGGAAAACTTGGTGCAAATTTAGGAATGGTTTTTGAGAATATGGTTGCCCAGATGCTCAGAGCAAGAGGGTACGAGTTGTATTTTCACGAATACTTTTTCCAACCGGAAGACAAAAAAACTGAGCAACGTTATGAAATAGATTTTTTAATCGTTAAAGATCGTTATCTATGTCCGATAGAAGTAAAATCATCTTCCTACAAAACTCATGAGTCTTTTGATTACTTTGTAAAAAAATATCAGTTAAAGAAACATGAACGGTTTATTATTTATACACGAGACTTGGAAAGAGAAGATGACATTACTTATCTTCCAATCTACATGACAATGTGTTTGTAGGAATCATTTTGAATTCTATCCGATGATTTTGTACTTTTGATTCTGGCAATTTCCATTAAAGTGTTAAGTTTATCTTTCTTGGCTGCAACAAAAAGCTGCTGTCTGCCTTTATGCTCGTAGATGGTGCTTAACAGCTGCACAATTTCAGGAGTCAGCAATTTTTTTGCAATTTTTTTGCGTTTTCGGTATATTCAAAATTATGCATTATGTTTCTCTACCCCAAGGGTTAGTTCTCTATGTCATTATATGTACAAATGACATAGAGAACGATAAAATGGCATAGAGAATTTACCAGATTTGTGGAAGGAACAACTCCAGTTTTACATTCCATACCATGTTCTCAAGATGAAATGAGTATTTAAATGTAGTGTTCTTAATCAGCACTTGGGCAAAAAAAATCAGACCCGCAGGTCTGATTTTCATAAATATAACATACGTTTCCGGTAACGTCTCTGTTTTTTTGTATAACGCCCCGCAATTTTTGGGGCGTCAACCATAATCCTTATTCTGTCTACCAACCTAAAATATTTAGGTTTTAGTAATTGCCTTTTTCTTTTATTACCTGCTTCAATCTGAAGTTATTGTCAAATGTGTTTTCGTTCAAGTTGTTTATTTCAAGCAGATTTCTGATGCACCATTCAGGATCCTGAGTATGGAATGTGTAATAAACATCATTTAACTGTTTATAAGGAAAAAGTTGCATAACAAATTTTGTTGACTGTTCTCTGGTATATGAAATGTAACGGTATAGATAACCAATCCAGAATAAAGAACTTTTTGAGTATTTAATTTTTCCGTAGGAAGAATTTCCAAATTCGTTTGTAATTTGAGAAAGTCCTTCTTCCGCATTAAGTGATAAATTTGAGCTGGTGTTTTCATCAAGCGCTTTTAATAAATCTGAATGAAGAAATCTTCTCATGAAAACAGACGAAGAACATTCCAGTTCTGAAGATTTTTCAAAGAGTTTCCCCTGAAATTCACACAGCAACAAACCGTCATGGTCAAAATTTTTCATTTGAAGAGCTCCTCAATAAACAGTCCTGTCTTAAACTCTCTTTTGGCAAGTTTAAGTTTTGTATCAATTTCAAAGCTTCTTTCGACTAATCGATTTCTGCAATCTTCACGTTCAGGTTTTGACAGATAATATCTTTCAACTGGAATTAAGTTGGATAAAGCTTTGTCTGTCTTAAATATATATTGAAGTCCCAGTTTTGAAGCTGACAAGGAATGGAGTGCTACATCGGCGTTGATTTCCCCTTCCGTAAATTGGGACATGATGTAAAACATCTTATTATCTGCAATAGGGGCAATTATAACGTCTGCAGCATTTATTTCTGCAACAATATTTTGAATAGTCTGATTTGCTTTATATTGTTCCAGAGTACCACGGTGATAGCAAATGGCAAGCATCCATTCAAGGTTGCATTCAAACTTTTTTATTTTCAGATTTTCCAAGGAATATCTGAAGGAATATACAGAAGCTCCATCTTTTTCGCATACAAAGGATAAAGCCTGATTGTATGTTTCCCCTAAATAAAATCCATTTCCAAAATCACAGTTATTTCGTGACCCTGTAGTAGTGGTAACGGCTGATAATCCATCTCTTGAACCATGAAACAAGACTGTGCCATATTTTTCTTTTATGAGCTCTTCTTTTACAGAATTGATTCTGTATCTATTTTTATAGATGTAAGAATAGATTTTTTCGCATACATCTTCTCGTGCAGAATTCTTCTTTTCAATTTCATTCAAGGTTGTTCTTGAAATACCTGTTCGTTCAGTCAATTCAAGCATATTGATTTTTTCTGTTTCCAAAATGAAATGTATGTCTTCTTTTAAATTGTAGTGGCAGTTAATAGTTATCATGTAGATAAGTATATCTTTTAGAACTTGTTTGTTCAAGTTGGACAAACAAGTTCTAAGACTGGCTGTCCTACCCCCTAAATTCGTCCAGAACTTAGTTTAGGTTTCCTTCTAAAATCTTACGTTTATATTCTGACGGTGTCAAACCATTGAATCTCTTCTGAGGACGGCACTTGTTGTAGAGAAGGCAAAAGTTGAAGGCAAATGGCATGAGAAAACAGGTTCTGAAGATAACTCTATGCGACTAAGGTAAAAATAGGGACTGCAATATCAGTAAATGATTATATTTTAATTATGGGAATCGTAATATGAAGATAATTATGAATTTTTAGAATTGAAAGGGAAATATCAAATGGCATACACCATGACACACATCCTTATTGCAGAAAAATTATACAAGGAATTCAATAAAAAAATTGATTATGCTACCTATATTCTAGGAAGCACAGCACCAGATGCGGTTCATGTTTTAGCGGATTATACATCAAGACTAAAGGAAAAAAGTCATATATTTCCGACAGGAGCTAGATGGGGAGAGGTGTCCAAAGAGGATGATGAAGAAAACTGGTTGGAAAGCATCAGCCAGTACTACATGGCCAATAGACGAAATGATTCTACTGGATTTTTTGAAGGATATATCATCCATTTGTTATCAGATGTATATTGCGCAATTCATTTTTATGAACCATTTATAAAGTCAATTACAGGAGATATTGGAAAGAAGAAAAATCAGTTTAAGGAAGAAAGCTATGGAGTGAATTATTATTTTTATAAGAGATATCAGAAAGAAAAGAATCTCTATCAGCTATTATCAACAGGAAAAGCAGAGACAATGGATGGCGTGATAGATAAAAAGACCATAGAAGAAAGAATAAGTCAGCTCTTTGAGTTTGAATTCAAGTATAGAGACATCTCGAATGTTGATGCTTATGAAATCTGTACAGTGGGAGAGATGGAAAAAATGGTAGAGGGAGCTTGTGGGTTTATTATTAAAGAAATTGAAAATAAAAGATATAAAAATTTCTTCAATAATGGAGAAAATGAGTAGCTTAACAACTCCCAGTTTGTAGGGGCGTCAACAGATACTATTTCAAGAAGTAGGTTACAGATTCATGATTTATGGAAAATTAGATTTAAAAAATGTAGATAAATACATCAGATATTTGCAATTAGCCATGGTAGCTGAGCCTGATGAAATGACAATCGAGTCTGTAGATTCGGAACAGATTAAAGAAACCCTGACAGATCCATTTTATCAGAATTGTGAGAGTATTCTTGCCATTGACAATGGAGAGGTTGTCGGAAGAATTGAATACCACTTTTACGGATGTGTTCAGGGGGGCTATAGAATGGCGTATGTCAGCTGGGTATACGTGTTACCACAGGAACGGCACAAAGGTATTGCGCAGAAATTATTTTCATTATTTGAAGACGAATGCAGAAAGAACAGAATAAATCAATATCGGTTGATACGTTCTACAAATCCCAATGCCAGCAGATTTTATAACAGTTTCAAAAATGTTGAACTGGTGGACTACCCGGTTTTAAACAGGTATTTTGAATAGCGTTCCCTGCGCGAGAAATTTTCCTATTTATCTACTAACCAGGAATACGCAGGAATAACCTCAATTTGTTTACTATCCTTTGTAATTGTCAGCTCATCGTGATCTGTAATCAGGAGCAAATTGTTGCAGTTGGTTTTCAAGGATGCCAGCAGAAGTCCATGTATTTCACGTTTTAAAGTTTTAGCGTTGGAAATATCATAGCTAACCTGAATGATTTGCTTTACTGTATTGCCTTTGCATACGATGAAATCGGCTTCACCTGCAGTTTCATCATAATAATATATGTCGCACTCTTCCGGTTTATAACGTCGTAAAAGTTCTAAATATACGATTGTTTCCAATCGCCAGCCCAGATTTTCGCCAGCCATAGCATTTTCACGATTGTTCATCAAAGCAACATCAACGGTATAAGCCTTTTCATCTCTAACTCTGATTTTACTTTTTGGTGAATATTTATGAAGACCACAAATCAGATATGCATTTTTTATATAACTTACATAATTCTCTGCCGTATGATCAGAACTTAATCCGAACAGGGTTTGTAATTCAGCATAATTGATTTTTGCTGGAGCATTATTCATCAGATGATTCGCGATTTTTTCAAAGGATGCTTTATATTTGATTTTGTATCGCGTTTCAATATCCTTTTTCAAGACACTGTCAACAAGTGTATTTATGTAGGTCTGCTTTCTTTTTTCATTCAAAAGTTCCGGGAATCCACCTTCGTGAAGATAATCATCAAAAACAGCCCGTAAAAGTCCTTTTTCTTTTGTTGTTCCATGAGCAGTTGGTTTATCCAGGTATTCACAGTATTCCTTAAAGGAAAAGGGGTACAGTTCTACTTTCATATGGCGGCCGGTCAGATGAGTTGCAAGCTCTCCACTCAGCAGTTTTGCGTTGGAACCTGTAATTAAAATATGCATACCTGTTCTTAAAAGCCGATTCACAAACAGGAACCATTCATCGATGTTCTGAATTTCATCCATGAACAGGTGGTTAAATTCACCATAAATTTTATACAGACATTCAAGAATCTTATTCAAATCTTTGGCATTAAGCTTTGAGAAACGTTCATCATCAAAATTGACATAAGCGAAATGTATCCCAGCCTTTTTGATAACATTAAAACATAAGGTGGATTTACCGCTTCGTCTCATGCCAATAATTACCTGAGCCAGCTTGCTATTTAAATCTACAAGAGCTTCTTCTGGACGATCACAGTATGTTTCGGTCAGTTTTTCTGCAAATTCTTCCTTCTGTTCCAGTAAGACAGTTTCGATAGCTTTCAGTTCCATATATTTGATTATGCGTTATATTTCAATTTTCAACAACTTTAACTGCGCTATTTTTGTGTTTTTATGATATTACAGTGCGCTAAATAACATTTTTAACGCCCCGCAACCAAACGTAACATAATTCTGTAAAACTTGTACACTTTAGTTGGTGGATTCCGATGCAACCAGACAGTACAATTTTCTTACTAATTGGAAATTGCCAATTTGTAGGAGAATTTGTACTTATGGAACAGTCTGCTATGCACAACGCACCTCAGCTTTCAGACCGCAAAAAATGGATTGATAACCTTCGCTGGATTACTATTCTTACGGTTGTAGTTTTTCACGTATTCTATTACTACAACAATATCGGGCAGGATGCCATGTTCAGCCGTCTTCCGGCAAATCCCGCTGCAGAAGGCGGAAAAACCGCAGTAACCTTTGCCGGCATTTTTCAGTACTTTGTATATCAATGGTTCATGCTGCTGCTTTTTGTCATCAGCGGAATGTGTGCCAGATACACACTTCAGACAAAAACGCTCCACCAGTTTATGAAAAGCCGTGTGCGTAAGATTCTGGTTCCCAGTACGTTAGGTATTTTTACCATCCAGTGGATCGGCGGATGGATCATTACCCGGAAGTTTTTAGCCGGTGAAGAAGCAGCACAGATTCCCGGCTTTGTAAAATATCTGATTTCTGTTGCCAGCGGCACCGGTGCCTTATGGTTCTGCCATGTTCTGTTTGTTGCCTGCCTTGTTCTTGCACTCATCAAGCATATCGATAAAAAGTGCAGACTGGAAGCCCTTGGAGAAAAAGCCGGCATTTTTGCAGCTGCGGGGCTTGTAGTCATTATGATTGGCGCCGCTCAGATTCTGAACATCAAAATGATTCCTACCTATCGGTTTGGCTACGATACCATGGCATTCCTGTTCGGCTACTACGTTTTCAGCAGTGAAAAACTTTTGGAACAGCTGAAAAAATACGGCTGGATCTGTCTGATCATTGGAGCCGGGTTCTGGGTATGGCATTTTGTAACATTCTACGGACAGATGTATTCTGATGCCGCCGTTCAGAACAGCTGGATTTCTATCGTTCACGCCTGGTTTACGGTACTGGGTATTTTAGGCGTTGCCCAGAAACTGGAATTTGAAAACACCTTTTCAAAATATATGTGCAAAACCAACTGGGGAATCTACATCAATCACATTCTGATCATGATTGTCCTGAACACACTGCTGGAACCGATAGCAGCAAATCTCCCCGTTGCCGGTATCTACGCCATCGAACTGGTTGTTACCCTGACCGTCAGCATCGGACTGTGGGAAGTACTTAAGCGGATTCCCGTTATCAAATATGTGCTGTACGGATTATAATCAGTAATAATAGGGGAATTATGCTGCAGGACAATATCATCAATCTTAGGAACGCATACAACTACAGCCAGGAAGAAGTGGCAGAAAAAATCGGGATTTCCCGTCAGGCTTATGCAAAGTGGGAAAAAGGAGAAACCATTCCTGATATAGAAAAATGCGCCCTTCTTGCAAAACTGTATAATACTTCCATTGACCAGTTATATGCCGATACGGAACAGATCAGCGGTATTCCTGAGATAGACGCCATTCCTCCGGGCCCAAAGGGAAAACACATTTTTGGAACCGTCACCATAAATGATAAGGGACAGATTGTAATCCCCAAGAAAGCACGGGAAATCATGGGGTACAAACCGGGGGATAATCTTCTGATTCTTGGGGACGAAAGCAGCGGGCTTGCCATTATGAAGGCATCTGATTTCATAAAGGGTGCGTTTGAAGCAATACGACAAGCCCGGAAAAAAGGGGATTAATCCGGTGCCCATAGTAATGCCCGCTTGAATGACCGGCATACGTTACTGTAAGAAAAATAACCAAGGGAGATTACTATGTATACTTTTAATAGTTACACAACAACCCATCGTAAAAGCGAGAGAAGTTGCTAAAACATATTTAGATGAACGTCATATACCATACAATGACATTTCTGAAAGCTTCGATACAACTTTGACCATTCTGTTCAAAGACGATGCCGATGAAAAAGAATTTTGTGATTTCGTGAGCTATGTCAATGAAGCGATGGGTGAAGAAGTTGACTGGTATCAGGTTGATTGATGTAATCACCAGGTAAGTACTGGTCAGTGCTGATTATGCCCGGTAAGTACGTTTACTAAAGAAACAATAGTAGGCTTAATACTGTACCAGAAGTTTGAGATAATAATTGCATCTGGATTAACTGATACGGCACGGGTAATTGCTTCTTCAACAAGATTTACACTACTAAAGAAATTTTTGTAATTAACTTCGTCTGTCTGATACGGCCCTGGAAAGCGTTTGATAGTATCAACATATTTTGTTACACATTCCAGGATATATGTGCGGACTTCGTTATATCTGCCTTTTACCGGCTTGCCAGGTCCTCTTGATTCAATAACCGTAATGGCTGTTGCCGTAGTAATAAGATGAAGATTGCACCAACCAACTGCTACTGCAGCTTCATTTCTTGGTTTTATAAGTGCGTTTCCAAGTTGATTTAATTCTTCATCAGTAAGTATGCTCATACCCTTATCTCCCTACAGCTTATATATAGTAAACGTTCAGGATTCTGTATAACGCACGGCAGTAACGCGCTGCAGTTTTTCGTAGACGTTACTTCAAGTCAAGCAGATACGCTTTCTGGTCTGCGGTGATGCGGAAACTTTCGCGGGCTTTCTGTATGGCCTTGCGGTGGGTCCAGTCATCAAGTCGCCTGTTTTCAATGTAGGGGATGGTGGCGTCCCACTGCTTTGCCAGGGCGGTGGCGAAAAACCAGGCCGTCATCATGTTGACGTAGTAGTGGTCAGAACGGACTGCAGCGGGAATCTCCAGGTACTCGGGCGCAAAGTCATCATCAAGAAAATGAGTCATGAGCATTTCCATGCCGAACCGGGTTTTCCACGGGTGTTCAGAGATCGTCCACACTTTGATGCGTTCCAGAAGCTCGCTCCGGTGCATTTTGAACACTTTTGGTGAAAAAATATCGCAGACTGCCCAGTTATCAATAAAGGGCAGAAATGTTTCGGTTTCTGCCAGGCACCGGTCAAAATCCTTGAATTCTGAAAGAATCAGGCCGTGGAGCAGGTTTTCGTCGTAGTACTGGTGGGGTAGGGTTGCCAGAAACTCATCATAGCCACCGGCTTTATACAGATCCTTTGCCAGTTTGCGTAAGGCAGGTACCCGCACACCAATAACGGTTTCCGGCGCAATGCCCGGTATCAGTTTCAGCTGGAATGCGGCGTATTTTTCGTCTTTCAATGCAAAAAGTGATTTCTGAATCTCTGTCATATCTATATTCTATCATGAAATCCGCCATTCTTTCTGCTACAATATTTTCATGAGTAAATACACTACTGAAATGGCCATCGGGGTGGCGTTTAAACAACTGCTGCTTGAAAAACCTGTTACAAAAATCACCATAAACGATATTGCTCAAAAAGCCGGCATTAACCGCCAGACTTTTTACTATCACTTTCATGACATCATCGAACTGGTAGAATGGCTGTGTAATGCCGATGCGGAAGAAGCCCTGAAGCAGAACCGTACCTACGACACCTGGCAGGAAGGTTTCCTTTCGATTTTCCATAAAATCCGTGAGGATGAACCCTACGTGCGGAATCTTCATCACTATGTGCCCAAAACCTATCTCTACAACTACCTGTACAAAGTTACCTTCCACCTGCTTTACGATGTCATCGAAGAAAAATCTCAGGGGCTTTCGGTTTCTCAGGAAGACAAGGTGTTCATTGCAGAATTCTATAAGTTTGGTTTTGTGGGCCTTGTTATCGACTGGCTTGATAAAGACATGGCGGAAGATCCCCGGGAGATCATTGATCGGTTGAATGCGCTGATTCAAGGAACCTTTGATCATGCGTTGCAGAATGCGGTATCACGTCACAGCTGATAACCTCAAAATTTAAACAAAATGCGCAAAATGTCGTAATTTTTGACAGGGAAATAATATTGCACATATCCGTCTGAAAAAATCAGGCGTACACTTCCTGTATACCAGTTGTTGCACTGTATTGCTGGTATATCAATCAGGAGGTGTTTGATATGTACTATTCTGCAGGAACCTATGAAGCATTTGCTCATCCTGAAAAACCAGCTGATGCTGACAAAAAATCGGCATACATCATTGGAACCGGACTTGCCGGTCTTTCTGCCGCTTTTTACATGATTCGTGACGGTCAGGTAAAAGGCGAAAACGTTCATCTTCTTGAAAAACTGGAACTTTCCGGTGGCAGCTGCGATGGCCGTAAAGATATTACCAAAGGCTTTTACATGCGTGGCGGCCGTGAAATGGACAACCACTTTGAATGTATGTGGGATCTGTTCCATGATGTTGAATCCATTGAAACTCCCGGGGTTTCCGTTCTTGACGAATATTACTGGCTGAACAAGAATGACCCTAACTACTCGCTGTGCCGCGCTTCTACCAACTGCGGTGAAGAGGCCCACACTGATAAGAAATTCGAACTTGATAAAACATCGGCCATGGCACTGGCAAAACTGTTCATGACACCGGAACGGGAACTGGAAGGCAAAAAGATTTCTGATATCCTGCCTGATTCATTCTGGGAAACCAACTTCTGGCTGTACTGGCAGACCATGTTTGCCTTTCAGCGCTGGTCATCGGCTCTGGAAATGAAACGCTATCTGTGCCGCTTCTGTCATCATATTGACGGGCTGCCTGATTTCACCGCACTCCGCTTTACCAAATACAATCAGTATGAAAGCATGATTCTTCCACTGCAGAAATGGCTTGAAAAACACGGGGCAAAAATCGAGTTCGGCATCAATGTAAAGAACGTGGTTATTGCTGATGAAGGCGGTAAGAAGGTAGCAAAGCAGATTGTGTATGAAAACGGTGGCGAAACCAAATCCATCGACCTGACCGAAGATGATCTGGTATTCATTACCAATGGCTGCTGTACCGATACTTCATGCTATGGCGACCAGAACACAGCTCCTGACTTGAGCGGCATCAAAAATGGCGAAGGTGAATCATGGGATTTGTGGAAAAACATTGCGGCACAGGCAAAGAATGGCGAATACGGTAACCCAATGAACTTCTGCAGTGATGTGGAAGCTACCAACTGGATGAGCGCCACCATCGAAACGTCGGATGAAGACATCATTCAGAAAATCATCGGTGTGTGTAAGCGTGATCCACGCGAAGGTAAGGTTACCACCGGCGGTATTGTTACCGTAAAAGACAGCACCAAGAACTGGTATCTTTCATGGACCATCAACCGGCAGCCACAGTTCAAGACTCAGAAACCCGGTTCTGTTCTGGTATGGGTATATGCACTGAATACCAAAACCGAAGGTAACTACGTAAAGAAAGGCATGCGGTACTGCACCGGTGAAGAAATCTGTCAGGAATGGCTGTACCACATTGGGGTTGATAAAGATAAGATTGCAGATTGGGCACAGAATCGCTGTAATACTACTACCTGTTACATGCCGTACATCAATGCTTTCTTCCAGCCCCGTAAGGAATCAGACCGTCCGCTGGTTGTGCCGCAGGGGGCTGTAAACTTTGCCTTTATCGGCCAGTTTGCTGAGACTCCCCGTGACACCATCTTTACCACCGAATACTCAATCCGCACCGGTATGGAAGCCGTATACACCCTGATGAACGTTGACCGTGCTGTTCCTGAAGTATGGGGCAGTCAGTACGATATGCGCGAACTGCTTCGGGCCACCTACTATGCCATCGATAAGAAGCCGCTGGATCAGATGCCACTGACCTGGAAGGAAAAAATGGCCCTGAAGATGGTGAAGAAGTTCACGAAAAATACTGACATTGGAGACTTGCTGAAGAAGACCGGCCTTATCTGACCGGTATGAAAGCAGGGGAACTTCCGCTATTCAGGATTGCTGATACCACAGCACAGGATCGCTGAGCCTGTCGAACTGCCCCTGTGCTGTCTTTTCAGCAGCCGGTGCCGTCCAGCTTGCAGGCGGCGCCCGTGGCTGTTGCCTCCTCCGGCCGTGAGGTGAGCCCTGCGTCTTCCGGATTCAGACTGACCCTTCCGTCTTCAAACACAAAACAGGGGATACCGGCGTATCCGTTGGCTTTACAGTCATCGAATACCGGGCTGGTATCCCTGATCTTTAAAAAGGCCTTCAGATTCTTCACGTGCTCTCCAATATCGATGCTGGTAAATTCCGATTCGCGGCCGGCAATCTGGTCATATACCCAGACACAGTCCGGGCAGGTTTTCATTCCATAAATAGTAATCATGTTCCGTATCTCCTAAAATTATCATAGCATCTTTTCCCTCACGCTGATATGCTATCCCCACCGATATTACTGCATTCAAAAGGAATCACTGTTATGGAAAAGATTTCTGTTAAGAGTTGTATTGGGTATATCATCTTCGTTCTGGCTTTCTTTGGTATTTCTGCATATACCTTATTTGTCATCGACTCCCGCGCTTACGGGTGGATTATCTGGGCGCTGCTTCTTGCGGGGCTTACCTGCTGGCGTTTCTGGAAATTCCCCTCTGCCGGCTGGAAAAAATGCTGTGCCTATGCAGCAGCCCTGCTGCTTCTGCACTGCACCTGCGTCCTTTCCCGACCCGACCTGGGAGTATCATACCGCGGCACCCTTATCCGCGAATTCATCCGCGAAGCCCGAAACCTTCCCATGATGAAAGGCGATGGCATGCTGTCTGCCGGCGCTGCCCTTTCTGCCGGCGGATCCAGCTGGAAAGCCCCCAAAGGCTACACCAACGAATCCATTGATTGCGGCGTTCCCATCGAACTGCTGCAGAAAACCGGTTCTACTTCTGACACTCTGGTGTTCCAGATTCACGGCGGCGCCTACGTTATCGGCATGATCGATTCCTACCGCAATCAGGCCGTAAAGTTCAGCCGCATGGTAGGCGATGCTTCTGTCCTGAACATTGATTACCGCATTGCGCCGGCCTACGAATTTCCGGCCGCCCTGGAAGATGCAGAAATGGCTTGGCAGTGGATTCTTACCCATGGTTGGAAACCGGAAAACGTTATCATGGTGGGCGATTCTGCCGGCGGAAACCTGGTGCTGGCTCTGTGTCTTAAACTGCGTGATGAAGGCCGTGCTCTTCCTGGAAAAATCGTGTGCATGTCACCCTGGGGCGATCTGGCAGGCGAAGGCGTAACCCATAAGGAAAACCTGTACAAAGACCCCATGTTCGGTATTTCACCACACAGCTGGAAGTCTCCCAAAAATGCTGCAAAGGCAGTGGTTTCCCCATCTCCAGCTGAAACTCCATCCGGTGAAAAACCGAAAAAGTCCATGACTGCCCTGTACGCCGGCGACACTGACCTGCATAACCCCTACCTTTCGCCGGTTTTCGGAGAATATGACGGGTTCCCGCCCATGCTCATTCAGGTGGGCACCTTTGAAGTGCTGCAGAGCGACAGCCAGACCATCTACCAGAAAGCCCGGAACGCCGGCGTCGACGTAACCCTGACTGAATTTAACGGCATGTACCACGTATTCCAACAGGCCGGCGACTTTATCCCTGAAGGGAAAAAAGCCTGGAAAGAAATCGAATCTTTCTGCAACCGCTAGCATGATTGATGATGTGGACTTGAGGGGGCGGGCCCGTTTGCGTTTTGCCCCCATAAAGTTGGACACAAAAGGAGTGTCTGATGATAATTAAGAGGAAGTATTCTGAGGAGCGGAACGGCGGGTACATTAACTCTCTCCGGAAACACATAGGTCATGCTCCCATCATCACGATTGGTTTAATGGTAAGGGGGCTATCATCGGCTGTTGAATGGAGCTGACCGCTTCATGACCTACAACGACCATTCTGTTTAAAACCCGCTCTTTACTGGCACAATCTGCAGTGATCCTGAAAAACGTTGGCTCATGAGTTTTTCGGAAAAGATCACTACCGGAAGAAATTGATAGAAATGGGAATGTAAAGTCATTTTTCACACTAAAATGGTGATTTGCAGGCAGTTGGTGTGAAGTTTTGTGCTTCAGAAGGCATCGTTCAGGCGAAAATCCGGCAAAATCTCCAAAAAAAGGGCAGAATTTGATCGAAAATGCATTTTTTCGGGGCTGCTTTTCACTTTTTTTTTCACACCAAACAGGAATTTTTCGATGTGTTGGTGTGAAAAATTGATGTTGCGGGCCCCTGTGATGTCCAATATTACATTTTTTAAAACGCTGTAATTGGTATAAAAATAGTTAATTAGTGGCTACAGACGGTGTCCACGGTGTTAGGGTTAATAATGTGGGTTTCCCGATATCATGCAGTAATCCCAGAATGTACGCTTTGTGTTCATCTTATTTCAGAGAATACACGGCTACAATTTCGTTTCCGCACATTTCGCCGTTTTCTACAAATCCGTAGCGGTTGTACATAGCTTTGGCGAGGGTGTTTTCTGGCTCGTAAGAAAGCCACACCTTGTCGGCCTCGCCAAAGGGGAACGTTCGGATAAGCGCCATGACGGCATCCATGGTCTGCCTGCCAAGACCTTTCCCCTGAAACCGTTTATCAATCATGATCCGCCAGATGCAGTAGCTGGATTTTATCAGCTCGCTTTCGTCTTCGTTTCCTACGGTGCCTTTGCCGATCATGACAAAACCTACCAGTTCTTCATCATTGTACACCGCAAGGGGCAGTGCGTTGTTGCCTTCGTTTCTGGTGGCGTAGGCTTCTGCCAGACTCTGTACGTTGTCTGCCACAAAGTCTTTCTGGTTCTCACATACTTCCAGGGCACATACCGGCCATATGTTCAGGTTTGTTATTTCTTTCAGGATAATCATCGGGATGTATCATACACAGCTGCTGATCTGCCTGCAATAAAGAAGTACTTTGAGAAATGATTCTGTTGTCGTGCGTGGTGTCGTTGTATGTCACCCTTCGATCATACACTTAAATCATCAAAGGTGCTGCCGCTTTTGCGGTGGCTTATAAGGAGGGGTAATAAAAATACATCCGTGTATTTTTATTACCTGCAGTTGTCAAAGCGTTGCTTTTCCAACTGCGGATACAGCACATCCATGTGCTGCCGCTGTCGCGGTGACTTATAAGGAGTAGAGTATATGAACGAACAGATTCTGATTGTGTGTGGAACCAACTGGTTTGCCTTTTCCCAGAGCAAAACCGGCCAGCTTGATTACTGCGGAAAGGTAGAAAGCAGTAACCAGCCCGACCTGAGCAACTGGCAGCAGCTTGCCTCCAGTACCTATTTTTCGCCACGCTGGTACACATTTCTGCCCAAGGCACTGTGCTGCTGTCCCAAAGTGCTGGTGGCTCCCGGTGTTGATGTTTCTGATACGGACACTTTCTCGTTTCTGGTGCATATTGGGCCGGTGCTGGCTGCCATGGAAGCTCAGGATACGCTTTTGGCCGGGGAACTGTACCTTCGCCGCCGGTTTGTGTTTGAAAAGTTTGCCCAGCTGGTGCAGTACATCCTGGAACCCTGTTGCGTAGAAATCCTATTTTCGCTCTGTTACGGCCGTTTGCGGGACACCGACCCGGAAGACCTGCCGCTGCTTTTTACGTCAGCAAAAAAGAAGATGGGCTACCAGCCGGAAAAGGAATCGCTGGATCAGGCTTTTATGCGGTATTTCAAGGAACATCAGATAACGGTAACCGTGCCGGTAGTAGGCATGGTTCATCACGACTGGGAGCCAGACCCCATGGTGCTGCATAATCTGACCAACAACCTTGATTATGAAAATATGCCGTCTGCCATGGAGAAAATCCGCGCTGCCCGCCATGCACTGTATGAGTCGCTGGAAACAGCCGTTCAGGCAGAGCCTTACAATCCGGCCGACAAAAATGCCATCATGGTGTGCATTGAAGATCTGGACGCCAAAGTCTGGGGGAACCCGGGGCTGGAAAAGGCCGGATACATCCGCGCCCTGGCCGCCCGCATCATCCGCGAATCCAACGAAGAAAAACTAAGCTACCGCAGCAGGCTGGCTAGGCTGAGTGGGAATGAAACGGTCATTCAGCTGACCGTATGACGGGGCATCTTCCGTCCGCAGCTGCGTTGGCTGCGTCACTGCGGTGCTCAACGGCCAGCAAGGCCGTCTGCGCTCCTGGTGACTTGCCGCCTTGTTATCACGAAAAATTCACCCCGTCATAGATAGAGTGGTGGGCATCTTCCGCCTGCATCTTCCGTCCGCACCTGTCGCCATGGACGGCGGCGGAAACTGGAGTAGTTTTGTGAGGCAAAACTACGTGAGATAGGACGGCAAGGATGCCGGCCTATCGACCTGCTCACTGCTACTGCGCCTTGCTGCAAACGAAATCTGCCAGAATGGTTTTCCACATTTTATTACTCAATTTGCTGATTTTTCGGTATAGTATAGAAAAGAAGAGGTAAATATGAAACTGCTGTACAAAATCCTGAAACAGGACCCGGAAAGCCGCGAAGGCATTATTGCGACAACTTCTACTCTGGGTATTATCACCAACATTCTGGTAGCATCCGTCAAAGTCATCATCGGGCTTTTGGCTTCTTCCATCGCCATTATTTCAGAAGGTGTGAACAACGCAGCTGACGTACTTACTTCAGTGCTTACCTTGGTCGGCACCAAACTTGCCGGCAAACACCCCGATAAAGAACATCCCTTTGGCTACGGCCGCATCGAATATCTGACGGGTCTGATTATTTCCGTACTGATTCTGGTAACCGGTATCGAAATGCTTTTGGGCTCTGTAAAACTGATGTTCAACCCGGCAGAAGACCTGAGTATTTCGTATGTTTCCCTTGCTGTGGTTGCCATTTCGGCTGTCGTGAAATTTGCCCTTGGCGTGTACACCATCAAAATGGGAAAAAAAGCCGGCTCCAGTGCCCTGGAAGGAGTTGGAATCGATAGCCGCGGCGATGCCTTTGCATCCCTCATCACCATCGTTTCAGCCCTGGCATTCCTCATTTTCGGTTGGACCATTGATGCCTATGCCGGTGCCATTACCTCGCTTCTGATTATCAAGGCCGGCTTTGAAGTCCTGAAAGATACCATCTCCGAAATCCTTGGCCGCACCGGTGACCACGAGCTGGCCGAGAAAATCTACAAAGAAGTCCGCGCCACCGAAGGCGTCATTGGAGCAGCTGACATGATGCTGCACAACTATGGCCCAGACGCCTGGTCTGGCAGCGTAAATCTGGAAATGGACCACAAAAAGACCGTTGGTGAAGTCTACCAGATTCTGCATCAGCTGCAGCTCCGCATCATGTATGAGTATCACGTTGTCATGGTTTTCGGGCTCTATGCCGTTGATGAGGATCTGGAATACACCCGCGAGCTCCGGAAAAAGATTGCGGAATTCGTTTCTGCCACCGACCACGTCCTCAGTTTCCACGCTGTTTACCTGGAACCTGATACAGCAAATCTGTACTGCGACCTGATTGTTGACTACGAACTTCGCGACTGGGATGCCCTTCGCCAGCAGTTCACTGAGTACATGAAGCAGTGGTATGAGGATCGGACGATAATCTTAACTATCGAAACCGAATACGTATAATATCAGGCTGCCTTCCGACGCCAGGATTTGCTGGTAGTTTTGCGGATGCAAAACTACGTAAGATAGGACGGCAAGGATGCCGGCCTATCGACCTGCTCGCTGCAACCGCGCCTTGCTGCAAACGAAATCTGCCCCGTCATAGTGAGTATATAAGTGCTTCCGGCGGCAGCCCGCTTCCGCTCCTGGTGACTTGCCGCCTTGTTATCACGAAAAATCCACCCCGTCATAGAGTGAACTGACACCAAAAATCAGCCTGATATTAAGTGGGGCATAGTCTGATGGCTTATGCTACATCAGCATCCTGTGCTGCGAATGAAGCAAGGTTTTCGTAATTTCTCAGCTTTTCAAGAGCCTGCAGCCTGATCTGGCCAGTTCGCTGCTTGCTAAGCCCCAGAAGATCTCCAATTTCTCGCAGAGATTTCTCTTCTTCTCCATCGAAGCCGTAATACATTCTGATAATTTGGGCTTCCCGAAATGTTAGGCAGTTCCTGATTGCATTCTCAAGGCTGGCGTTTCTTTCTTCTTCCAGAAAACAATCCTGAGGGTCCTTCTGGCTATCCGATACCAGCTCCAGCTTGTAGTTGCTCTCATCGTCATTTGGATCAATCCGGGCGTTCAGCGAAAAAACCCTGTACAAGGCTCTTAAATCCTCATCGCCTGTTTTTTCATGGGGCAACTTGATGCTGAAACTATGGTACAGCTCATCTTCACAGTAATGCTGGAACCACCAGGTCATGTAGGTGACCAACCGGCATTCCTTTTTAGTATCAAACTTAGAGATAGCTTTTGAAAATCCTTCGCAACAAGCGCTAAAGGCCATCTCCTGTGAGATTCCGTATCTCTTTGCCAAGGCCAATGCCTGTTTCAAAATGAATCTGCTGTTGGCACAGAACAGCTTGTTCTTTGCCATTTCGCTCTCTACACCATCCTTCTGAGCACTGATGATCAACTTCCGTTCTTCTTCTGAAGAAAGAAATCCAACGCGTTCACTAGACGCACGTACTAAAGCAAAAATTTCGTTCATTACATCTCCTTAGTGATGCAATTGACTGGTGGCAACGTAACAAATAAGTTACCGTACCACATCCAATTTTCTACCTTCCCTGCAGTGTCAAAGAGCAATCCGGCCAAAATAGCCGGCAATACTTATATATCCAATGTGGTGTACAGAAAAGTAAGTACACCTTATACTGTTGTATATGGATGATAAAACATTTGCCGAGTATTTCAGGAAGCTTTCTCATATGCCTATGCAACTTATCCAGATAAAGCAACGGGAGAGAAAGTACCGTTTGCCTGAACTGGAATGGGAATCATTGTTAGATGCCGCCACTGATGGTCTGGTGAATGCCATTCAGAAATATGATTCCAAACGTAATGATTCAATCGAGGCCTGGGCGTATATGGTCATGGAGCAGCACTTCAACAAAAGGCTGAATACCATTATCCGGGAGCGTATGCGGGATCAGAAAATTGCCGAACGGTATTCCTTGAACGACCGTGCAACAAAATCTATGACGATGTCAGAAAGCGGAAAGGAAAAGGTAGTCTTATCCCACCGTGACTATGAACTGCTGGAATACATCATTGCCTGTAACCAGCAGAAAGATTCAAACGGAAAGCCTTTTTGCCCCAATAGTTCGGATATCATTAAAAAAGGCCGTTTTGAAAGCAGTATCAAAAGCCGTACCACTGTCAGTACGGCCATCAGAAGACTAAAGGATGCCGGCTATCGTTTTGCAGAAAAAAAAGACCGGGGCACTGGACAGGGCTATTTTATCCTGAACCCGGAACTGCGTACCCAGATTAGTTTTGAAGAGAAACTTGCCCTTGATGTTCTGCATAAACTGCTGCCTCAGATTCCCGGAAGTCCGATATCTACCGGACTACAATTATTGCTGCACCGGATAGAAAAAACGATGGATATTGACGTATCAACGTCCATGGTTGTTGATGACGAAACTGTCAGCTGGAATCCGGGAACTGATTTGGTTTCAATGCTGTCTGCATCAATGCCGAGGCCTGAGATTCTGGAACAATGCGTAAACGCTGCCAAAGAGCGAAAGTCAGTTGCGTTGATTGTGAAGACTCAGATTGATGGTGACCATTCTGAAGACCCTCTATGTATTGAATGTTCGATAAATTCCGTAAATTTCTGTGGGGCGGAAGGCGGGTGGAACGTAACGGTTACAAAAGCAGAAGATCCTGAAAAAGCAGAAAATACCATGCAGATAGCTGCAGCACGGATACTGACCGTACTCAGGAAATAATTTTACCCAATTTTTCGCTTTTTTTATTATACGATTTATAAAACCTTCCTATCTTAGTTAATGAACCAAACATAATAATCAACCCTAATTCAAAAGTAATTAGGTCAAGCGTCCATAGGTTCACCAGTAGTCATATAGGAATGGACGCTTTTTTTGAACATTTTTACGATTATGACATATGCACATGGAATCACTTTGACAGAACATTCAAAAATAAAAGAATTATCCTCTTTTAGGCTACAAGACGAAATAGAATTACGAATAGAAAAAGATTATTCATCAGAAGTAAAATATCGAACTCTAACCCATGAAGGTGGAATGAAAGTAACTGTTTTGGAAGCTTTGAAAAATGATGTACAGAAAAATAAACAAGGAAAATGGTTTTATGTTTTGCTGATTGCACCTATGTGGGTTGATAGTGGAGAATGGATAGAAAAATATAATAAGTTCTTGATTTTTATTCCGAATGATATGCCTCTTTTTGATTTTGAAGAATGAAGAAATAATTTACAG
>JAZLGC010000017.1:0-14683 GCA_045616125.1 Treponemataceae bacterium
CCCACCGTTTTAAAAGCACCACAAGCATGCCAAACCTGAAATATTTTTACAGATGGCTTAAAATCGCAAATATACATTTGAGGGTAATAATCATCTAAAATTATTACATTTGAAGTTGCCAATTTCCTTACAAAACTAATAGATTGGAAAATTTTTTTATGATCATTAATGGACGACCTGAAATCAAAACAAATTTTATATTTTTTATCCAACCCTCGTTCTACCATTCGCTTATAAATAAATTCTTCGTTTCCGCCAATTTCTGCACGAGAACCAGATGTAAACAATATCTTATTGCCCTTTTCCCGATAAAACATACTGAAAAAGCTAAATAAGTTCTTAAAACAACTTTCTCGTAAATCACTAAGAAATACCGTAGCAGAGTCCTTGAATTTTTGAACTCGTGATTTTTTTGGTTTTGGAAGTTTCGTCAAAACCTCAACATAAAAGTCACCTGTATCTAAATCTTCTTTGCATGCAATTTGTATTTTATGATTTTGAGTTTTAATAATACTTATATTGAAATTCCATTCTTCATAATCACGTATTGCGTGCAGTTCGGGACTTAACAGAGATCGAATTTTCGTATTGTTTTTTGAACACAGATAATAATTACCAGTGTTTATGGGATATCGACAATTGGCAGATTCAACATTAATAAATAATGAAAACTTATTTGTTTCAATCTGTTCAATTGTCGGGAAAAAACTAACACTGTTTTCAGGAGAACAAAAATAAAGGTCTTTTGCATGTAGAGGAAAATTACTTACACCTTCTAATCGCAATATTGCTCGGTTTGAGGATATTTGTTTTATTGTGATTATCTTGTCCATTTTTTCTACTTTATGCCATCATCTCAATTGTTTTTCGTAAGCCATTTTCAAAGTTTATCTGAGCCTTCCATCCCAACGCATTTATCTTGGATGAATCCAATATTGCACGAGTTGCTTTTGAAAAACCTTTTGATTCTGTTTCATCTGGCAAATCAAAAACCACTTTTGTGCCAGCAATATCTGCAATCAATCCTGCTAAATCTTTGAGGGATATATTACTTTCAGAATCTGCAACATTGTATGCTTCACCATTTTTCCCGTTGAGTAACAGGAATATCAATGCAGATGCCGCATCGCTGGCATATAGATACGAAAAATACTGTTCGCCCTTGCTTTTGAGTACAATGTCTTTTCCTTCAATTCCATTCCTTAAAAACTGGCTAAGCGCCTTTGAATCATCTTTTTTTAAGGTTGGCCCATAGCATCTGCACAAGCGTGCAATTACACAGTCACTGTTTTTTTGAGCAATATATGCCTGACATAGTGATTCAGACATTCTTTTTGATTCGCAATACCCCGCTCTCACACTGTTGCAATCCAGATACCCCATATCTGTTTCTGTAAAACCGGTATCCAAGTTAGAGATATCTTCTCCATAAATCTCTACACTTGATGTCAGAAGGAACCGGGATCCAGGGTTGCAGGCAGCAAGATTCAGCAAGTGTGTCGTACCGAACACATTTGTCGTTATAGTTTCTATAGGTTCCGTTGCATACGCTAATGGATGTGTATTGGACGCAGCGTGAATAATATAATCAATACGCCCTGAATACATTAATGGCTTACTAATGTCATGAGCGAGATAAGTAATCCTTTTATTGCGTGATTCATGAACATTTCTCGAAATGAGAACGAGCTTGAGATTAAGGTCATATTCTTCATCAAGTCTGAGGAACATGTCTGTGAGGTATGTTCCAAGTAATCCGGTTGCTCCTGAAATGAGAATTGTTTTATTTTTAAGCAATAACCAATCACATTTCAAACGTAAAACACTGGCTATATCATTCTGGTATATTTCCGTTTCATACAGGGTCTTATAATCCATGTTTCTTTTCCATCTGTAAAAAAGCTTTAAACATTTCAAGATTTTCTTTGGTAGTTAATTTAATGTTTTTCTCTGAACCACCAGCAAACTGAAGAACTTCACCAAGCTCAACCATCATTGTGTTTGTATACGAAGACCCACTGATACCAATATTCTCTTTAAACGCTTTTTCGTAAGCCCATTTTAATTTTGAGTACTTATAGGCTTGAGGCGTAGAAACACGTTTTAATGTCTCACGTGGTATATATTGATTAGTTGTATCTTCATCTTTTTTAACAAAGATTTGCTCATTGTAAGGCATAGAAGTTACCGCATTTCCGTACTGCGTGCATTTCGCAATTACATCAGAAAGTACTTCTGGCTCAACCAGAGGCCTTACTCCATCATGAATAATGATATTATCATCATCTTTTGCGTACTCTTTAATTGAAAATACACCGTTACGTATTGATTCCTGGGCACTATTTCCACCGGAAAATACATCCCTAAGTTTTGAAATACCATACTGACGGGAGTACGCTTTAAGAATGTCGTGCCATCCATCAATACAGACAACGAAAATATCATCAACAAGGGGATGCTGTTGAAATGCTTCAAGAGTATAGATAATTACAGGTTTATCAAAAACATTAATGAACTGTTTAGGAATTTCCTGTCCCATACGGCTTCCAACTCCACCCGCAATAATTATTGCTATGTTTTTCATTCAGCCTATACTCCTTTTTTACCTCACCATTTCTTCATACACAGACGCAACGTCATCAATATCACCAAAAGCCTTCATCCTGCCATGATCCAGAATCATTGCTTTGTTACAGATTTTTTTTACCTGATCAATAGAATGGCTTACGAACAGAACCGTAACACCAGAATCAAACAGTTCCTGGATTTTTGCTTCGCACTTTTTCCGGAATTTTGCATCCCCTACACTGAGAACTTCATCCAAAATAAGAATGTCAGGATGCACTGCCGTACAGATAGCAAACCCCAGACGGCTTTTCATACCGCTGGAATAGTTTTTCAACGGAACATCAATGAACTGTTCCAGTTCAGAAAAAGCTACTATTTCATCAAATTTTTCTTCAATGAACTTTCTGCTGTACCCAAGAACAGCACCATACAGATAAATATTTTCGCGCCCGGTATACTGAACATCAAAACCTGCACCAAGTTCCAGAAGCGGAGCAATAACACCTTCAGTATGAACAGAGCCGATTGTAGGACGGTATACACCGGCAATAACCTTCAGCAGGGTACTTTTCCCGGCACCGTTCAAACCCAATATTCCAAGCCGTTCACCTTTTTCTACCGAAAACGAAATATCCTGTAATGCCAGGAATTCATCATATTTCAGCTGCCGTTTCAGAAGTTTTATGACAAACTCCTTTAAGCTGTCGTTTTTCTCTTTACCCAGGTTGAACTTTACCGTTACGTTATCAACTACAACTGCAGAGGTTTTCATTACATCGTCACTCATTACTATTACCCAGCTACCTACAGATGCAGAATAAATGAATCCTGTTTCCGGTAAAAAACAAGAAGACCAAACAGACAGCTCACGGCTCCCCACACCAATGCAATAAGCGCACCTTCTCCATTCCAGACTTCACCTAAAAAAGCACCCCGAGAAAGTGAAATAATCTGATACAAAGGATTCCAGACAAGAATCACCGCATATTTACTGTTAAGAAGCCGTTCCGGATAGTAAAAAATAGCACTCATGTACATTATGAGGAGCAGTACAACGTTCCACAGGTATTCAATATCTCTGAAGTACACATTCAAGGTACAAAGAATAATACCAACGCCAAAGGTAAGCAGCAGAAGTAACAGCAGCGATGGAATGAATTGCAGAATATGCCAGGTAGGAAGCACATGACAGTACCCCTGCACCCCAAACACCACAAGAAGTGAAATGCATGAAATAACAAAGTTAAACAGCACGCTGGCTAGCGGATACAGAATTTTTGGCACATATACTTTAGTAATCATGCCGGCATTTGACCGTATTGCACCGGAAGCGCCTTTAGTACCGGTACTGAAAAAACTGTAAATAAGACGACCAATAATGATATACAACGGATACGTTGGATTTTTGTTATTGAAAAGGGTTCCGAAAACGATTACCAGTACGATGGTCGTAAGGATAGGCTCAATAAGAGACCAGACAACACCAAGGTACGACCTTCGGTACTTTAACCTGATGCCCTTTTTAACCAGTTCATGTAAGAGAAATCTATATTTTAATGCGGGAACCGCAATTTTCATGACATAAGCCTCAACACAGAAATTGTATTTTTGAACTGAAAATATACTCAATAACTTATATTTTATAAGCTTTTGCTTATAAGGTAAAGTAGAAAATATTTATATATTCATGTCGTGAATAAAGCAGTTGGTGATACCATCAGGGAATTTCGTAAAAAAAACAAAGTTTCACAGGAACAGCTTGCAGAAGCCATTGATTCTCATCAGGTATACATATCTGAAATCGAAAATGGGTTAAAATTGCCATCACTTACAATCATTTACAGCATAACCAGCTACTTTCACATTTCACTGTCTGAATTCATGGCTGTTGTCGAATCAAAACTTGTTGATCAGATAGCATAAAAAAAAGCCCCTTCAGAACATTTGTCATTCCGAACTGGTTTCGGAATCCCGGATGCTGAATCAAGTTCAGCATGACAAGGTGCTCTGAAGGGGCTTTCCCCTCTCTCGTCTTTTCTATTAACCCATTACAACTTTTACATCGTGTTTTGTGCCAGCAGCCTGAGCCTGAATAGCACTAACTTTTGCACCATCCAGGTACAGTTCCTTAACACCTTTCTGTACGCCGTTGGGGTTTTCAACGGTAATGTTGAATTCTGCCCCACGCCATTCACGGTGAGCGGTAAAGCCTTTCCAGTCATGAGGAATACATGGGTTCAGGTCCAGGGTATCAAAGTTAGGACGGATACCCAGCATATACCGGGTAGCACTGAAGTATGCCCAACCACCGGAACCAGTCATGAACGGATGACGTGCACGACCGTGTGCCGTATGGTCTTTACCCATAATGAACTGACAGTATGAATAAGGTTCACTCTGGCGGATTTCAATCTTGTCGTTCTGGTTGTAAGGACACAGTGCATCATAGAACTTCATGGCACGGTCACCACGGCCAAGTACACATTCAGCAGCCCATGCCCATGGGTTCGGATGGCTGAATACGGCACCGTTTTCCTTGATACCGGGATATACACGGGTAATGAAACCGATATCGCTATCTGGAACGGTATAACTTGGAGCGTTGAGCATAAGGCCCCAGTCGGTGTAGAGCCACTTATCCACGCTGTCCATGGCCTTAATACCTTTTTCATAGGTGGCAGCACCAGAAAGTACTGCCCAGGCATTTGATTCCAGGTGTACTTTACCTTCCGGATCTTCAGAAGTACCGATTTTCTTACCTTTTGCAGTTACACCGCGGATGAACCATTCTTTATCCCACAGTTTTTCATCACATACATTCTTAACCTTAGCCTGCATTGCAGTGTATTTTTCTACATCTTCCGTGCGCCCCAGGTATTTTGCCAGTTCAATAAAGTTATCAAGAGCCCAGTAATGCAGGAAGGTAACCAGAGCAGTTTCACCGCCACCCAGGTTCAGACAGTCGTTCCAGTCTGCACGGAGACCTTTACAGATACCGGTAGCGCCAACCTGCTCAGCAGAGAAGTTCAGAATCTTCTGCATGTGTTCATAAACGGTACCCTCACCGCCGTCACAGTAGGTAACGATTTCATCAGCCAGACTGAATTCACCGGTTTCCTTCATGAACTCAATGATACTGGGAACTAACCACAAAGCATCATCTGAACAGGCATCTTCAAGACCGTGAACATATTCGTCTTTATTTCCGGTAGGAATAACCGTTGGTGATTTGAACGGTTTCTTTTCATCAGCTTTTTTCGGTTCAAACCATTCAGGCTGGAACAGATGCAGACCATACCCCTGAGTAGTAAGACCACGGAGCAGCTCGATAATGCGCTGGCGGCATTTGGTCGGGTTAGAATGAGGAATGGTCATGGCATCCTGAGCGGTATCGCGGTAGCCAAGGCCAACACGTCCACCGGTTTCAATAAAAGAAGCAAAACGGCTGAACATTACGTTGATTTCTGACTGATACAGCGTCCAGGTGTTCAGCATGGTGTTCATGGCATCACTGGGGGTATTGATCTGCAGTTTGTTGCATTTAGCTTCCCAGAAGGCCTTCATTTCTGCGTAACTGGCGTCTACTGCTTCATTGGTGGCATATTTGGCACGCATAGCACGGCCTGCTTCACGTCCACCTTCACCAAGCATGAAAACAAGACGGGCTTCTTCACCAGGCTGCAGGGTTAGTTTCTTCATTAAACCGGCACAGTGGTTATTTCCCTTTTCAAAAGAACCGGTCATTTCACCCTTTTCTACGACAATTGGATTGTTTTCTGACCGGTATGGTCCAATGAATTCATCACGCAGACAGTCAAAACCGTCTGGAGTTCTGTTACAGGTAAAGTACTGATAACCGAATTCTTCGTAGAACAGGTCGTATTCAATAATACCGTCATCGTAATTTGATCCTGCACAGTACAGCGACATCTGATGATTGATATTATCAATCATAACATGATGGAAAGAGAATTCAGCATAGGTAAATACAGAAATGTTACGTGGTTTATCTGAGGTATTCTTTACCTTTACGTCCCACAACTCTACATCGTCATTTAATGGAACAGACAGGCGCTGTGAAGCTTCAATACCTTTGTATCCGCATTCGTATACGGAATAACTCATACCGTGACGACAGGTGTATTTTGCCTGATCAAGAGGTTTTCCTACCGGCTGCCAGCTCATTGACCAGTAATCACCGTCATCGTTATCGCGGAGGTATACATAATGACCAGGACGATCCATAGGAATAGTGTTGGCGTGAAAACGCGTAACACGATGATATTCAGGGGTTTTGTAAAACATATAACCGCCTGCAATGTGGTTAACAACCACACAGGTGTCTTTAACACCCAGATAATTGGTCCATGATACCGGTAAATCTACCCGGTCAATAACATACTCACGGTGTTCATTATCAAAATGACCGTACTGCATTGTGTACCTCGTACTTTAAAATGATACTTTCTTTCTCTCCCAAACGAACTCTCTTAGTTAGTTGCGTTTGTCAACTAAGTATATAGTACTACGGTTTTCAGGGGGATGTCAATTATTAATACAGGGGATTCAATTCATTACCGCAGCGGCTGCCATAACGGTAAAGCATCTGGACTTTTCTTCAAAGGGCATATTAAGCGGCAAATCTGCTGTCTGGCGGCGGAAACTACCGTACCGGAATAATTCTGCAGTACGTGTGCAGCAGGTACACTGATCACTGATTGTGATATGGTTTAAGGGAACACCAAAATCATTCAGAGCATTCAGATTTGCCTGCTGCAGACTCAAATATGGAATTTCTTCTCTCCAATTGATACAGTTTGCGCCAAAGTGTGCAGAAAAAAAGGTCACCCGTTCAGGATCCACATTGTAACAGCAGTCATGAATATGAGGCCCTATGGTAATATGCACATTTTCCTTTTTTGTGCCATACCGTTTTTCTGCAAGTTCTAATGCATTCACAATTATTCCGGTTCCTTTCCAGCCGGAATGAACAACACCAAAAACACCACTCTCTTCATCTGAAAACCACAAGGGCATACAATCTGCAACAGTGACACAGGGTACAAGACGTTTATCAGTTGTAATAAAACCATCTCCCTGTAAGCCTTTCAGGGGAAACATATTACCATTGGCATCAAAAGCTGAAATCTGCCCGTCACATCCGCATTGAAGGTCATAAACAAGCCGGGAATGTATCAGTTCAATGCTAATGAGTGTTTTATCAAATTCGTCCGAAGTAAAGACTTTTTCAACCTCTGAAAAAACAGGTTGACCGATTCCCTGCTTTTGAAACCACGCAAGCCTGTTCCCATTTGATTCATTCCAGCGGAATCTCATGGAACCGTCTTGTATGCCTGAAAGTACCGGTATAAAAGACATCAGGAAGCCGCCTCAATAGATTCCATTTCACGCAGAATCGAGAGGGTTATGATAAGTTCATTGTGGATTTTTGCCAGCAAATCCTTAAACTTAATGTTATCGGCATAACTTCCGCCAATCTGGTTAATGTTGGTTAAAGTATCGAATTTTGCAGAACGTCTGATCAAAAGGATACCTTCAAGAAGGCTGACTGTTTCACGTAAGGTACCCGTAAATCGATTGGTAAGCTGCACTACTTCCGTTTCAAGAGAAAGAAGTACCGTATCCAGATTGCTTTTATTCTGAATGCTCTGCACTTTTTCTGCAGAAATATTCATTAGCTGTTCAAATACAAATCCACCACTTCGTAGTTTTAAAAGAATGGCTTTAAGGAATTGCTCCTGCTGGGTAATTTCTCCGGTAATTTCAGCACACAATGTTCTGTTTTCTTTCAGAACAAAGGATCCTTCAATTGCCAGTTTTTTCATAGTTGCACTGAGATTCTGCATTTTTGTAGTGAAGAATGCATTCAAAAAACCAAGTGTGTAGTCTCTTGAAAACGCCACTCCTCCCCAAACATGCATCCATGGTCGATTTGGTGGAAGAAACAGGACCTGTGTATCAAATATTTTCTGTACTGTTTTCAGGACCTGATTTTTTCGCCGTTCAGAAAGCCATTTTTCCCATTGAGAATCAAAAACTTTACGCCATTGGCTTTTGTACTTTACAAACCAGTCTTCTACACCACTATTTTCATCGGGGTACCACATGGCTGAATTATAGGCAACGCAGGTAATATCCCGAAGAGGAACGGTAGAAAGAAACAGTTTCAGCATCTGCAGCTGTTTAATACTCTTCTCGCGAAATTTACGGGCTTCGTCCTCATCATTCCGGTCTTCCACATCAGAAACCAGGTAATACATGGCGGCAATCAATTCAACCGAAATAGATTTTGGGTGACATAGAACTCTGGCAAAGGTTGCAAGGTCAGTATTGAGAATTTCAACAGGGCAGGTAAAAGATCCTGATTCAAAACTGGAAAAACGACTGAGTATCTTATCAAAGGGAAGCTCACAGAATTTTGCAAGCCAGTCGATACTTTGAGCAGCCTGATATAACTGATTTCTCTGACCAACTTCGATATTCGTAAGAATATCATCCAGCCTTCGTATCAGAGAAAGCCGCAGTTCGCCGGTTACTTCCCGTTCATAGGGAATACTGAAAGGACTTGCCTCTTCGTTTATTTCCTGAGTTAACTCCGGAATGAGTAATGATCCCATGAACACATAAAATTCACCGGGGTTCTGGGAATATGCCTTTATGGCACCCTTAAAATGATCTGCAACAAGACGTATCTGTCGTAGCTGTTCATACATGCCATTAAGCAGGGTGCCTGTTTTTGAATCATACAATTCAGGATAAGACTTGCTGATATCATGGCCTTTCTTTATCACAAGCATGTCATTATAAAGGATTTCCTGAGTTGAACCAGTAATAAGTGATTTAAGTGCTATCCATAATTTCAGCAGAAAAGATTCCTGTTTATAGGTAACAGACAAGTCTCTTTCAACTTCCGCAATATTTTCGGAATCTGAAGTAAGAGAGGTATCTGCTGTTAATCCCTGGCTTACAGCATTCAATTTACTGAGCATCTGATTTCTTTCATCAGAATCAATGCTGCGAGCCAATGACTCAAAGTTGTTTGGTGCACTCATAGTCATTATTAAGTTTACCAGTGTATATATCTACTTTCAATATACGGATTTACTCATTACAGACAATTTTTACAGTTTTTTTGTACTATTCCATTAAACAGTGTTGACACTTTTTCGTATTCTCAGTAAAGTATCAAACGTTGAGTGACAACGACACGTTGTAGCAAAACAAACCATTCCCCGATTGTGTAATGGTAGCACCTCAGATTCTGGTTCTGATTGTGGGGGTTCGAATCCTCCTTGGGGAAAAAAGCTGAGCTGTAAAGTTCAGCTTTTTTTATATCAATTCAAACATGGTCCCTTCGTCTATCGGCTAGGACGTGACCCTCTCAAGGTCGAAAGACGGGTTCGATTCCCGTAGGGACCGTCCTTATGTTTTCCAGAATTTTTCTTACTATCCTTGGTATTTCAGGGATTTTGTATTCACTGGTTCTCCAAGTTCTCAACCCAAACCCTTTAATTGATGCCATCTTTTCATTTGTCAATATTTGGGCAGTAATCGGTATTATTTTTATTCTGTTTGCCGCAAAACCTGAACTAAAAAAAAGAATCAGAATACCCGTATGGGTTATTGTCATTATCTGCCTTTTCGCCTGTTCTGCAGTAATTAATTTCTGCATGATATTCTTTCCCATTCCCGAATCTGACGCAGGAACAAAAACTTCGGAATACCTGTTATTGCTGGGAGGTGGCATTACCAAAGACGGAGAACTGGTAATTCCCGTGCAAAACCGTATTGCAACTGCTGCTGTATACCTGGCAGACCATCCGGAAACCATTTGTATTGTAACCGGAGGAACGCTTGACCACCTTAAGTATGCTGAATCCCCTGCTATAAAAACTGCTCTGGAAAAATCCGGCATAGACGCAAACAGAATAATTGAAGAAAGTGAAGCCCTTGATACCATACAGAACATTGCGTATAGCGCAGCAGTTATCTGCCGGAATGAAAACCGAACCATGGATGAAGTTCTTTCTATGCCGGTAATTCTGGTCACAAGCCGGTTTCATATGAATAGGGCGCTATTCATTGCACGGCGCTCAGGCTTTACCAACGTATCAGGCATACCTGCTGAAACGCCTTTATTCTATATTCCCCATGATTACCTCCGGGAAATCGCCGCCTGGTTCAAACTGGAACTTCGGATACTGTTTACCGGCAAGCCAACGCTGCTTCAACAGCCTCTATAATGAAATCCGGTGTACTGGCACCAGCTGTTATACCAACTCTTGGTAAAGAATAAAAATCTTCGGGAATCTCATCTGCAGACTCAATATGGCAGGCATGAAGGCAAATACTGGCTGCAGTTGTGTACAGACGCTGGGTATTTGCAGAGTTTTTTCCACCAACTACAATAATGCCGTCCACTTCTTCACTCAATTCCCAGAGCGCATCCTGACGCTCCCGCGTGGCAGGACAAATGGTGTCAACTACTTCAATACTGGGAAGTTTTATGGAAAGAGCTCTTGCTATTGCTGTATATACTTTACTTGAAAAAGTAGTCTGACTTAAAAGCAGAACTTTCAGATGGTCTTCCAGTTTCTCTGTAATCGGTAACTGTTCAGCTTCTGCAGCAGATGCAACGGTAAAGGTTGAAGGAGATCCTGCATTTCGGGCAGAACCTTCTACCGCCATAACTTCACCATGGTCTTTATCTCCGGCAATAATAACCGTATACCCTTCTGAAGCTCGAACCGATGCTTTTTTCTGATTTGCTACAACACGAGGACAGGTTGCATCTACTATGATGCAGTTTTTCTGCACAAGACGATCCCTGATTTGTGGAGAAACGCCATGAGCGCGGATGATAACAACAGGATTTTCTTCCGGCACGATGGATTCAATGCCTTCATCATTTGCAGGAAGGACATGGAGTCCCTTTGATTCCAAATGCTGTAGGGCAAGATTATTATGAATCAGAGGCCCAAAAGAATAGATTTTTTTATCCGGGTAATCCAAAAGACATTTTTCTGCAGTTTCCACTGCCCGGCGGACACCCATACAATACCCTAAAACGCTTGCTCTCTTTACTGACTGATTCATGGGTGCATTATACGTGTAACAGACAATTTCTGCTACACGTTTTTATCATTCCAGCGGTCCGTCGTAATACAGAATACCGGTTTTCCGCAAACGGTCTTTATGGGCAGGCAGCCGCCTTGAGAAACTGATCCAGTCTTTCCGTTCTGTACCGCACCACAAACTTTCGGCAATAGCAGACAATCGTGGGTAGAGCATATATTCAGCCAGCCGGCCCGAATAAACAGCTTCTGTCCAAAGATTACCCTGCCCGCCAATCACACAGTCAGCCTGTTCAGACGTCATTTCAGGAAGTACCGGTGTATAGTCATAGGACTGTTTTACCGTAATTACCTGATACACGCCCGGCTCAATGTCACTGTTATACGGCTGATAATCAAGATAACATCCCATGGTATTCGGCGACATGATAACCTTATGTCCGCGGGCACTGGCATTTACACCACCAGCAACACCACGCCACGACTGTACGATTACTTCCTGGGGCAAGCCCAGCAGTTCAGTACCGTCCAGCACCTCGTCCCAACCGATAGGAGCTTTCCCAAGAGAGGTAATCATTTTTGCAAAGCGGGCAGTTCCATAACTTTGCAGCTGTTTTACATCGGTAATTCCTTCCGCTTTCATACGTGCCTGACATTTTGGGCAGGTCTCCCACCGAACATGGGGACATTCATCACCGCCCATATGAATCCATGGACCAGGAAAAAATTTACTGACGTAAGAAAAAACCTTTTCGTGCACTTCAAAGACTTTTTCATTGCCAAGACAGAGTACATCATCAAAAATACCCCATCTCTGCTCTACTTCATAAGGACCACCAGTACAGCCTAAGTCGGGCATAGCAGCGAGCACTGCAGAAGCATGACCGGGTGTTTCGATTTCAGGAACAACAATAATATGACGTTCAGCAGCATAGGCAATAATTTCTTTAACATCATCTGCAGTATAGAATCCTCCATACTTCGGCCATTCATAATGCCGGCGATAATCATTACGCCATGCGCCAACTTCAGTCAGCTGTGGAAATTCAGGAATCTCTATACGCCAGCCTTGATCATCGGTTAAATGCCAGTGGAAACGGTTTAGTTTATGCAAAGCCGCAGTATCAAGCAGTTTTTTTATAAACTCTACAGAGAAGAAATTGCGGCAGCAGTCTAACATAAAACCACGCCACGAAAACGATGGTTTATCTTCAATATGTACACAGGGAATGGATGAACCGAATGTCAGATACAACTGACGGACAGTCTGAAACGCATAAAACCACCCGGCAGGACCTGCAGCTTCAACTGAAAGTTCATTTTTTGAAATGTCAAGGATATAGGATTCGTCTGCTGCTGGATTAGCTGCGTAGTCAGCTATGGCTTCCGGACTTGTATCACCTACATAAAAATTCTTCTCCCAGCCATCTTCCAGTTCGTAAGTACCGCGTTTCAGCTGCATTACTTCAGGCTGTGGAACAAGTCCTAATTCTTCTACTGATGATACCTTGTTAGTTGAAAACATAAACTTACCTCGTTTACCACCACCATATCACAAGCAATGCCGTGGTACAAGTGGGTTACACCTGTCGGTCCGTATGGTTCCGATTGGTTAACACTCTTCAGGCAAAAAAAAAGGCTATGTCCGTAAAAAGTGTTGCTTATTGTCACCCTGAACTTGATTCAGGGTCTCATCAAAACTCCACAAATCTACCGGATTGCCAGTACATGCAAAACCGCTAGCTAGCGTCGCTATTGGTGAATCCCGGCGTAGAAACTATGTATAGTTCATGCTGCCGCATGAACGCCGGGCTTCAACAATTTTTGCCTGTACTGTCCCTCCTCTCGATTTGTGGTATTTCTGTTCAATTTTCGTTGCTGTGTAGCATTCAGCATCACTTTTTACGGACATAGCGAAAAAAAAACGCCTCATATAGCGGGGATCTTGATATTGAAGATTTTTCGTGATGGCTAGGCAGGGCTTCCAATGAGAGAAAAAAAAACTCCACCCAAATAAGGTGGAGTTTCAAATTTTCTGGATTTTTCGTGATAGCAAGGCGGATTCGGTTCCTCAGGAGCGGAGGCGGCCTGCTGGCCGTTGAGCACCGCAGAACCGAATCCAACGCAGCTAGCGCGTAAAAGGCAGAAAATTATTTGGCGTAAGTTGCGATGAAAACACCAGCAGCCATAGCAGTACCAATTACACCTGATACGTTTGGACCCATGGCGTGCATCAGCAGGAAGTTACCTGGATCATATTCCAGACCAACTTTGTTTGATACGCGGGCAGCCATTGGAACAGCTGATACACCGGCAGAACCGATAAGCGGGTTGATCTTGTTTTTCAGGAAGATGTTCATCAGTTTTGCCATGAGTACACCGGTAGCAGTTGCTACAGCGAATGCCAGCAGACCAAGGGCAATAATACCCAGTGAGTTTCCGTTGATGATCTTTTCAGGAGTCATCTGTGAACCTACACCCAGAGAAAGCAGAATTGATACGATGTTCATCAGTTCGTTTTCCATGGTCTTTGACAGACGGTCTACAACACCACACTGTTTAACAAAGTTACCGAATGCAAGCATACCGATAAGAGGTGCAGCCGGTGGCAGCAGCAGAGCAGTCAGAATCAGCAGCATCAGAGGGAAGAATACTTTCTCTGCGCGTGATACAGGACGACTCTGTTTCATCTTAATCTTGCGTTCTTTTTCAGTAGTCAGGGCTTTCATGATAGGTGGCTGAATCATTGGAACCAGTGCCATGTACGAATAAGCTGCAACCGCGATAACTGCCATCATTTCAGGAGCAAGTTTACCAGATACGTAAATTGAAGTAGGACCGTCTGCACCACCAATGATTGCAATTGCACATGCCTGCAACATTGTGTAGTCAATTCCAGGAATCATGTTCATAAGTGCAACACCGAAAAGTGTGAAGAATACACCAAACTGTGCAGCACCACCAAGAAGTGCAGTTTTAGGGTTGGCAATAAGCGGACCAAAGTCTGTCATTGCACCAAT
>JAZLGC010000018.1:0-41757 GCA_045616125.1 Treponemataceae bacterium
ATTTCAGGATAGGTAACAGCCAAACGACAACCACGATGACCAAGCATTGGGTTTGCTTCGTGGAGCATATCCAGTTTTACGCGCAGTTTTTTAGCATCTTCACCCATGTGTGAAGCCAGTTCTTCTGTTTCTGCTTCAGTATGAGGAATGAACTCGTGCAGCGGTGGATCCAGCAGACGGATGGTAACCGGGCGGCCATTCATAGCCTGGAAAATACCGATAAAGTCTTTTTTCTGCAGAGGAAGAATCTTAGCAAGTGCAGCCTTACGCTGTTCAGTGGTATCAGAAGCAATCATTGCACGGAAGTGAATCAGCTTGTCGCGGTCAAAGAACATATGTTCGGTGCGGCAAAGACCGATACCTTCAGCACCAAAGTCAAAGGCATGCTGAGCATCAATAGGCTGGTCTGCATTGGCACGTACTGAGAATCCTTTCAGATTACCGCGAACAGAAGCATTGCGTACTTCATCTGCCCAACCCAGGAAGGTATTCAGTTCACCAGAAATTTCAGGGGTAATCAGTGGCAGCTGACCTTCGTATACGTTACCGGTAGAACCATCAACAGTGATGAAGTCACCGCGTGAGAATTTATGACCATTGATTACTACATTGTCATCAACAAAAGTAACTTCTCCGGCACCTGATACACAAGGAGTACCCATACCACGTGCTACTACTGCAGCGTGAGAGGTCATACCACCAGTAGAAGTAAGGATTGCTTCTGAAACAACCATACCCGAAATATCTTCAGGAGAGGTTTCTTTACGTACCAGGATTACTTTTTTACCCTCTTTGGCCCACAGTTCAGCTTCATTGGCGGTGAATACAATCTGACCGCAACCTGCTCCCGGAGAAGCATTAAGACCTTTGGTCAGAGCCTTTGTTTTTTTCTGAACTTTAGGATCAATCATCGGATGCAGCAGCTGATCAAGCTGATCAGGAGATACGCGCATGATTGCTTCGTTTTTGTCAATAAGGCCTTCACCTACCATGTCTACCGCACATTTTACGGCAGCCTGACCGGTACGTTTACCGTTACGGGTCTGCAGCAGGAACAGTTTACCCTGCTGTACGGTGAATTCCATATCCTGCATATCGTGGAAATGGTTTTCAAGGCGTGCACGAATGGCACACAGCTGGTCATATACTTCTTTGTTTTCCTGTTCCAGTTTGTCGATGGTAGCTGGGGTACGGATACCTGCAACAACGTCTTCACCCTGAGCATTCATCAGGTATTCACCATAGAACTTGTTTTCACCGGTAGAGGGGTCACGGCTGAAACATACACCGGTACCGGAATCATCACCAGCGTTACCGAATACCATTGACTGTACGTTAACTGCAGTACCGGCAAGACCTTTAATGTTGTTGAGGGCACGGTATTTGATGGCGCGTTCATTCATCCATGAGCCGAATACAGCGTCAATGGCATGCCACATCTGGTCTACAGGATCCTGAGGGAAGTCTTCCTTAACGTATTTTTTGTAAATAACCTTATAGTCTGCAACCAGTCTTTCAAGATCTTTTGCATCAAGTTCAGTGTCCAGCTTTACGCCTTTTTCTGCCTTAATTTTATCAATGGCACCTTCAAATTCATCTGAAGGAACACCCATGGCAACATCACCGAACATCTGGATGAAGCGGCGGTATGCATCCCAGGCAAAACGTGGGTTACCGGTAAGATCTGCAAGACCTTTTACGGCTTTATCGTTCATACCCAGGTTCAGAATGGTATCCATCATACCAGGCATTGATTGAGCAGCACCTGAACGAACTGATACCAGAAGGGGATCTTTTTCATCACCCAGTTTCTTACCCATAAGGGTTTCAAGTTTTTTCAGATTTTCAGCAACTTCTTCTTTAAGGCCATCCGGGTAATTCCGGTTGTTTTCATAGAACAGCTTACAAACTTCTGTTGAAATGGTGTATCCGGGTGGTACCGGAATTCCGAGGTTAGTCATCTCGGCCAGGTTTGCACCTTTACCGCCCAACTCATTGCGCATAGCGGCATCGCCTTCGGCTTTTCCATTACCGAAGAAATAGACAAATTTTGTCTTGGACATAACGATTTTTTCTCCTTTATTTTCCTCAATCGTGTGTTGTTAATTTTACCATGACAACCGGTTGCCGTCAATTCTAGAGTCTCTCAAAGCCTTATTTTTCAAGGCTTTGATTAAATTTGCCATTATGAGGTATAATCAGTATTATGAGGATTTATCCCCGTTTTCGCAGCATAATCTTCTTTCTCTTTCTTTCGTTCTTCTGTCAGACCCTGCTGTACGGAACGGATAAATCTGAACGAAAACCCTATTTTGACCTTACATTTGCCGGAGATATTATGGCCCATTCTGTTAATACCGGCCGTGATGAATATGATTCTGTTTTCAGCGATATCCGGGTCATTACCGAAAACGATGACCTGACCTTTGCCAATTTTGAGTGTCCCGTAGTTGATTCCATAGCAGAAACCTCTTATCCCATGTTCAACTGTCACAGTGACTACCCCACTGCTGCAGCAAATGCCGGTATTGACGTCTTCTGTCTTGCCAATAATCATACAAATGACCAGTACCAACGCGGCATTGCCGATACCTGGACCGTATTTTCCCGTCTGTGCCATGATGGTACCATTACTGCCCACAGCGGACTGCAGCCACCGGTCGACAGCAGTGTTGAATTGGTAAGCAGCAACGGAACCCGTACCATTACCATCGAAACAGAAGTGGGAAGACTGACAGTCAGTCTGATAGAGAAAAACGGTTGGAACATTCTGTATCTTGCAGAAACTGAAATGCTTAATGATTACTACAAAATGAGCAGGATAAATTATATACCGCGCACAAAAAAGAATCTGGAAGCATTTCCCCGGGTTATTTCTGAATTACGGACAACCTACCCCTGTGACCTTTTTATACTTGGCGTTCATACTGATGAACCTGAATATGTTTTTACCGTTACCGACAAACGGCGGACCTATTTTGACAGTCTGCTGAAAGCCGGAACCGATATAATCTGGGCAAATCATCCCCATGTTACCCAGGAATGGGATATAATAACTGACAGTAAGGGGCAGCCTGAAAAACTGATTCTCTACAGTGTAGGAAATCTGATTTCAGGCCAGCGCTGGCAGTACGATTTTGACCAGCCACATCATGTTTACGAGTGGATTGGAGACAGCGTCATCATGGAAGTTTCTGCAGTAGATACTCCCGACGGCATCCGCTTTGATGGTATCCATCCTGTCTTTGCCACTACTCACCGCAATGGTCCCGGCGATTACGTCATAAAACGGTACACCAGGGATTTTATTGAAAGTCAGACGAAGCAATACCATGATTACTACACGGCACGGCTATCTGATCTGGAAAGCATAACTGCAAATATTCGGAATAAAGATGAACTATAAGAAATTACCTGTTTATACCCAGAAACAACGCATTCTGGACACTCTGGCACAGAATCAGGTGGTTGTAGTACAGAGCCCTACCGGCAGTGGTAAAACAACCCAGATTCCCGTGATTCTACATGAAGCCGGTTACAGCGATAACGGTATAATTGCCGTTACCCAGCCACGTCGCATCGCAGCCCTTTCTGTCAGTGAATTCATCGCAAAGCAACTGGGCACCAGTTATCCCGGTGTTGTCGGCTATAAGATGCGTTTTGATGATAAAACCGACTCCACAACCAAAATTAAGATTATGACTGATGGTATTCTGCTTCAGGAAATGAAGCTTGATCCATGGATGAGTAAATACAGTGTCATTATGGTTGATGAAGCCCACGAAAGAAGCTTGAACATTGACTTTGTCCTGGGGCTTTTAAAACGGGTACTGGCTGAACGGAGCGACTTTAAGGTGATTGTTTCTTCTGCCACCATGAATGCCGAGGCATTCAGCCAGTATTTTGACGGATGTCCTATCGTCACCATTGATACTATTACCTATCCGGTAACGATGGTGTACGACCCACCAGCCATACCTACCAGCACCGCAAGCCCAGCCGCAGAAGATGCACTTCTGATGAAAATCGAGCAGACCATCGATCGGGTTCTTGACAACCGCCACACTGGCGACATTCTGTGCTTTCTGCCAGGTGAAAAAGTTATCAAAGACTGCATGAACCGTCTTCAGAAGGCATCATTCAGCCGGAAGATTCACTGTGTACCGCTGTATGGCCGTCTGGCAAAGGAAGAACAGGAACGGGTATTTGATAATCCTCCCTTCGGAAAAAAGAAAGTTGTCATTTCCACCAACATTGCAGAAACGTCTGTTACCATTCCAGGCATTACGACTGTTATTGACAGCGGACTGGCAAAAATGAACTTTTACAATCCGAGAACCTATACTTCCAGCCTCAATGAAACTACTATTTCAAAGGCCAGCTGCAATCAGCGGAAAGGTCGCGCCGGACGCACAAAACCCGGTGTATGCTACCGCTTGTACCAGCGTAAAGACTATGAAACCCGTGAACTTTACACCACAGAAGAAATTTACCGGACAGACCTTTCTGAGGTAGTTCTGCGCATGGCAGAACTGGGTATTACAGACTTTTACAGTTTTGACTTTATCAGTAAGCCTAACCGTGAAGGCATGCGTGGTGCCATTGAAACACTGAATCTGCTGCAGGCACTGAACCCGGATAACAGTCTTTCTACAACAGGACTGTTAATGGCAGAATTTCCCCTTATCCCACGGGTCAGCCGCATTATTGCAGAAAGCATCATGCGGTATCCGGGGGTTATAGAAGACGTATTGATTGCCGCTGCATTCTTAAGCTCACAGTCACCTTTTGTGCTTCCTCAGGGAGAAGAAACTGACGCCCGACAGGCACACCACCGTTTCCGGCACGAAGCAGGCGACTTTGTGGCATACGTGAACCTGTACCGCCTGTTCCAGAATGCCTGGGAACGGCATGAAAGCCAGGAATTCTGCAAAAAGAACTATCTTGATGAACGGGTGCTGCTGGAAATTACCAATATCAAGCAGCAGCTGGAGCAGATTGTGGGAGACAAAGGCATTCCCATTGTTTCCAGCGGTAACATTGAAGAGTATCTGACTTGTATCTGTGCCGGTTTAATCCAGTTTGTCTGTGTACGTTCCGGCCGCGAAAACTACAGTACCCTTACCCAGGAACACATTCAGATTCATCCGGGAAGCTGTCTGTTTCGTACAGAACCACTGTACTTTGTCGCAGGTGAGATTGTCCGCACCAGCAGAATGTTCGCCATGTCTGTTTCACCGCTTACCAAGAAGATTCTGCAGAATCTTGACGGTAACATGGTAGACCGGCTGGCTGCAGTAAAAGGTGTTGCAGGCACCAGTAAAGGTGAAGAGCAGCTTTCTGCCCGGGAACGGAAGGAACTGGCAAAAATTGCCAAGGCTTCTGAAAAAGCCACAAAAGCTGCAAAAAATACTGGTACTGGTATCCAAGGAAACGGAATAGAAGGCCAGGCAGATGAAAATACCATACTTCTTGGCGGCATGCGGTTTGAAAAGAAAAAAATCAAAGGGAAACCACATCTTCTTTTACCGTTGGATTCACTGCTCCATGCTTTACAGCAGGAGAATTTTACTGATGATGCACGGCCATACCGAACAACAAAATGTGTTGTCAAGTATGCAGACTGGACCATGCTTCAGGATGAAAAACTGGAGACCATTCTGGAGATTATTCCAAAACTGAATCTTAAACCACTGGCAAAAGATGAATGGAACAGCAAGGAAAACCTGCATATCAGTGAAAATGCCGATGTTCTTGCTCAGCGGCTGCCGCTGATACTGCGTCTTACTGAGGCTAAAGCAAAATCCCGTGAACTGGGCTTTATCTGTCTTTTTACCGATGGCCGTGGCAGTTACTGGTTTAAGGTTAGCAGGGGAATTACTACAGCAATAAAAGAAAGCATCGCATCTCTTGAAACCTTGATTGATGACAGTGCAGACTTTTTTACCATTGACCAGAAAGACTTACTGAACCAGACCTACCGGCTCCTTAATGACCTGCTGTAATTACAGCAGATTCAGCAGAAAACGGTTCAGTACCAGTATGCCTTCCTGAGTGAGGGCATACATGGTTTCGCCTTCAGCAGATGTGTACCGGATTCCCTTTCCCCGGGATTCCCATGTATCCCACAATAATCCTAATCGGTCTGCCAGCTTTTTTCCGAACCGTTTATAATATTCCTCGGCAGAAACACCTTCCAGCAATCGGAACCCCATCATGAGGAACTCCTCTTCCTGTGTTTTTCCGTCAAGGAATTCATACTCCTGGGGTATACAGACCGAACTATCTCCGAAACTATCACCAGCGACCTGAGACGTCCAGAATTTTACATACTCATGAATGTTACTTGAATTTGTCCATCGGTCAGATCCAATGGTACCGGTGCCGCCGGCTCCAATACCAAGATACGGTTCCATATGCCAGTAAGTGCAGTTGTGTCGTGAGTGACAATCAGGTTTTGAAAAATTTGATACTTCATACTGCTGAAATCCATGAGATTTCAGGTAATCACAGCCCAATTCCCACTGTCGGTCATTCTGCTCTTCATCAAGTGTTACCAGATCTTCTTCTACCTGCCGATACAGTACGGTGCCTTCTTCCAAAGTAAGAGCATACAATGACAGATGATCAGCTCCTGCAGCCGTTCCCTGTGCCAGACCAGCAATGAATGCATCATCAGAAAGTCCGGGAAGCCCGGATATGAAATCAAGTGACAGATGCCGGCCGGAACCTATCCATTGGGTCTTCAGAAGTTCCAGACAGCGTTGAATGCAGTCTGCATCACTCCGTCGGTTCAGCGTCTTCAGAACCTGCTGATCAACGGATTGAATGCCAACACTAAGCCTGTTAATACCGTTATTCATGAGTGCAGAGAGGAATGAGCCGGTAATATCAGCAGGATTTGCTTCAATGGTGCATTCGCCGGTAAACATTCCGGTACAAGACGACCGGATAATGGAACACAACCGGGAAATCTGGTTTTCGGTCAACAGGCTTGGGGTACCGCCTCCAATGTAGACAGTGGTAAATCCGGTGATGTCATATTGTCGGCACCGGAAGTTGATTTCCTGTTCCAATGAATCGATATACGCATCCGGTACCTTTCCCTGATGAGCAACAGAAAAAAAATCGCAGTAGGAACACTTACTGCGACAGAATGGAATATGAATATACAGAGCAGATTTCACAGCAAACTGAATGATTTGAAAGGAAAATATCTGAGAAGCGCTTTTCCTGCAATACGGCTGGCCGGAACCGGGCCATACAGGCGGGAATCAACTGCCAGAATACGGTTATCTGCCAGAAGGAAATATTCATTTTCTCCAAGAACCCATTGATCCATGTACCCGGCAATTCCCATGGACTGATCATGACTTGTTCCTGGAAGAAAATTCGTTTCATAGGGACGGTCTGCCAGTTCATGCTCCGTAAGAAAATGACTTTCATTGCGGGGTTTTATGTAAACGATATAATTTTTCATGTAAATGGTATCGCCGGGAAGACCGATAACACGGCGTAATGACGGCGATTCTGTAACGAGGGTATCAGATTCTGTTTTATATTGATGGAAAGTGAAGAACTGAACCACCGACATGAGCATTTTTTTGTAAAACGGTTGCGATTGTGTGTTGGCAGGTTTCAGATACACTACATCACCACGATTCAGACTGTACCTCTGAAAAAATAGTGGATCCGCAAAATTGCAGGGTGCTACAAAAACCATGGAATTAGGTTCATATTCACTAAGCATATCTTTTGAGCGGACGCGGACGGGAAAAATAACATAGAGGAAAAGCAGATTCAGAAATACACAGATAAGGATGAACGTAACAAATACGGTAAGAATTTTTCTATTCCGTTGTTTCCGAAGTTTTTGAACATAATCTAATTCGTTTGAAGCCATGAAAGAACTCTATCACACGTCATAGTGGTTTTCAAGCATTGCTTTGATTATGAAAAATTGCCATTTTTTGGGAAATTCACTATATTTTATATATGCCAGAAGGAACTAAATTAATTGCCCAGAATAAAAAAGCCCGTTTCAATTACTCAGTAGAAGATTCCATTGAATGCGGCATTGTCCTTGAAGGAACCGAAGTAAAATCATTCAAAAACTCTCAGATTTCATTTCCCGATGCATTTGCAGAAATTATAAAAGGAGAAGTCTGGGTAAAAGGGCTGCATATTTCAGAATATGTCTATTCCTCTATTTTCAACCATAATCCGGACCGGCCTAAAAAGCTGCTTCTTCACCGGGACCAGATAAAACGTCTTGAACGTAAAACCCTTGAAAAGGGATACACTCTTATTCCCCTTGATTTTTACCTGAAAAACGGCCGGGTAAAAGTGAATCTTGGTTTATGTAAGGGTAAAAAGCAGTTTGATAAACGGGCTGATATTAAAGAGCGTGATGTTAAACGGGATATGCAGCGTGAATTCAGAAAACGGCTCGACAGTTAAACACTGATTCAGCACAGGTCTGATAAGGGTGCTGACGTATAGTTGCATTTTTGTCATAATTGCGACACAATAGAGACATCTATTAATGTTGTTTTAAGGACTGGTCGCTTGTTAAGACACCATAAACGATGTACAGCTTGTGCTGTTCTTTTACTGACAATAGCATTTTTTCTCCCCGCACTACTGTTTGCACAGAACACTGGTACCAGTGTCTATTTCTTTGCGACCGTCACTTCTACTCCTGATGATCCCACCATTAAACTGACTGAAAATCTGTTTTATACCCAATTTCAGACAGAAAATGTCGGCATAACTGATATGCGGCCATCATACATTACGGATTACACACAGGGAACTGTTCCCCATACGGATTTACCCGAATCAGCAATTCTTTTCGGTCTTGAACTGCAAAAGGAAAATTCAGGATGGGTATGCCGGTTAAATATTCTGCGGCAGAAAGATGTTCTTACCGGTAATACCTCACCCTTTTGCTTTGAAAACACCTATGAATCGTATTACAAGATTCTGATGGATACGAAAAACCTGATTGGACAGGTTCTCAGTTATCAATCTTCAGCAACAGAGCCACTTGCAGTGGAATCACAAACTGCACCGGCAGCCACAGCTAAAGGACTGTTCAATCTGGATAATCTGGCCGGTACCTGGAAAGGTGAATCTTTGATTGATAAGATTATTATTCTTCGAAGCGGCCGTGGATTCGTCATATTTAATAATGGCGCTTCAATGAACATTTCCATAACATTAAAAGGGAACATTCTGGAAGCCGTTCAGACCGGAAAGCCAAACGCTTCGTTTTTTCCTGATTTACCGAGAGAAGTAGCTCTGGCGGCTGCAACACGGGCAGAACCGGTATCGTGGAATTTGTCCCTCAGTGATGCTGACACACTCAGTGGTACGAAAACAACACTTCTGCCCTCAGAAACTGACAGTTCAAATGCCGAACGCAAATCAGTTTCTGTTACCTGGAAACGTCTGTAAAGAAATTATCTGAGATCGAAAGCGGGCTTTGTTTCAACAGAAATTGAAGGCACTTGTTTTTTAAGGCCGGTTACAAAGAACAGCAGCCAGCTCAGTCCGAAAAACAGCAACCCCATTACCTTACAAATATGTTCTTCAAGATATGAAATTTTCTGCATATGATATACAGTGCCACAGTCATATACTTTCAAACCACGGTCAGAAATACCATTAATCTTAACAAGAACTTCACCATCATTTACATATCCTAACCGTCGGGCCAGCGCTTTAATGTGAACCTCATCTGATTGCAACGACTGACAGTCTACTAAAAGATTATCATTGACAGACTTCAAGTGAGCCACGTTTTCTGTGAGTGCATCTTTTTCCAGCTCAAGCTGATGGTATGCCCAGATACCATTCTGCCCTACTGTAATTGAAAGAAGTATGTAAACTGAAAAACCGATGAAAACTGACAGAAAAAACTTTAAACGTGACATACCATGTTTGTCGGCAAGTACATACATTTTCTATAGTGTGATAGTAACAGAATGGAGTTACAGAAAAAAAAGTGGCAAAAAAACCAGATTCTGCCGATAATGAAAGAGTAAAAGAATGCTATACTGAAAAAGTGCAGCAAGTACTTATTAATGGGAGCGAATATGTCTTTAGAAACAGACAACTTTGATACACCAGATACTGCAAATGACTCACAGGAACTTGAAAAATATGGAGTTTGGGTCAAAAAGTCTGCTCCAACCCCGAAAAATTCTGAAATTACTGAATCTTCAAATACACTGGATACAAACGAGACCAGTATTGTTGACGACAATGATATTTCAAGCCTTGTTGCTGATCTTCCCGATTTCGATTTTGTAGAAGATCCACAGGTTCAGCCCGAGCTTTCGGAAATGCCTGATTTTTCAGATATAATTTCTGACGATGCTTTTGTTATGGAAGAACCTGCAGCAACCGAAGATTCTTTACCAATTGAAGAATCCCCAACCACAGAGGATTCTTTTGCCATTGAGACCACTGCTGCTGCAGTAGAAGATTCATTTGCCATTGATACTCCTGTTGCCAGTGATGATCCTTTTGCCATTGATGATTTTGTAATCGATGAACCTGCTGTCATGGAAGTTCCCCCAGTAACAGACGATACTCTGACCACTGATGAAACATTTACTGTAGATGAAACATTTACTGTAGATGAACCGGCAGATTCCGACCTTCCTGATATGTCTGCATTTGACATACCGGAAGATATTAATCTTGACCAGTTTGAAGACAACACTGTAGCAGATTCAGTGGATACTGCAATTCCTGAAACTGATGATATCTTCTCTGATGAATTCTCTCTGGATTCCATCGATTTTGGTGAAATTTCTACAGACACCATTGCACCAACTGAAAACTTGCCCCAAACTGATTCTTTTGAAGAAGTATCATTTGAAGAAATTTCTCTTGATGATTTTGATCTCTCAGAGGATTTACCGACTGATACCCTACCTTCTCAAGCAGAGATTGCACCAGTTTCTGCTGAATCCAACAATAGTGAAGAAACAATAACGGTTACCACTGATTCAGATGATCAGGAAATATTTGGCGATATGTCCTTTGAGGATATTTCATCAAGCACCTTGGGTAGTATGGACATCACGTTTGAAGATGCAACCAATTCTGTACCACCTTCCACCGATGAAATACCTGTTTCGCAGGATGAAACAGAATTGTCACCTGATACAGCCTTTACCGACACTGCATTTGATATTCCAGTATCAGAAGACCTTACGGAAGTTTCATTTGATACGGAAAATGGCGAACCGGAAGTTACCCCAGATGCTATGGTCACAGAAGAAATCGATATTGATTCATTCCTCGATTTCTCTTCTGAATTTGGAGACTCATCCCTCACTGACGATGTTTCTTTTGAAGACACTGGACTGAGAGACTTCTCTACCAGCGAATCGGTTTCTCTGGATGACTTCATGAGCACCCCACAGGCTGAAAAAAATGATGTTCGCGAAGATCCTCCATTAGCCATAGACCTGGCCTTTGATGATTCTTTTACCGGTTCAACCGAAGCATCACCAGAAAATGATATTGAATCTGAGATGAGTATTGCTTCGTTCACTGGAGGTGATGATTCTTTTGATGTTGACGACATTTTTGATTCTGTAACAGAAGTTTCTTTTCCGGGAACAGAATCCGATACAACCGGAAGTTCCTCAACAGAAGAGATTGATCTTTCAGAATTCGGCATGGGTGATGATTCTGGATTAGGCACAGGTTCAACAGAAGGAATTACATTTGATGATGCATCAGAATTTGATGATCTTCTTGGCAGCTTGAACGATGATACCAGCGAACCTGTTGACCACGAAATAGCATCCTTGACTCAGTCAGCAAAACTGACCCCATCAACCCCACAGATTCGCGATTATGACATGACAGTCAATATGGACGATTCTGATGATGATGATTTTGACGAGAGTGCAATGACTGTTACGGCAAAAATTCAGCCTTCAGCTGCTGCTGAACCAGAAACTGTTCCTTCAGAGGCAGTTTCAGCTGAAGCAGGAACAGAACCAATAGATTCAACAAATGTTTCAACAAACGAAGAAACCGTGGTATCATATGATGAACCATCAATTGAAACTGAAGATATGACAGATGATAGCAGTACTGATGACATAACCGAAGAAGACGTTATGACTGACGATATGAAAGCAGTTCTTGCACAGCTTGATGATGATTTTGGAGACGATTCTCCAGTTACTATATCTCAGGATGCTCTTGATGCCCTGACAAACAAAACTGAAACAGTGACCGGAGAACCGGTAGAGGAAGGTTCAGCTATGGCTGATAATACAAATACAGAATTACTGGAAAAGATTCTTACTGAACTTGCTTCACTGAAAAATGAAGTAACTTCAATAAAATCTGACGTTGATGCTCTTAAAGCAGCATCGAATACGGCAGTTCCATCACCAGATACTGCTGTATCAGAAGACCAGCAGCCTGTTATTGAAGAGCCTGCTGCAGAAAGAACTGTAGATGAGGATTCTGCCGGTAACTTTGACATTTCTCAGGATATTCCTGCTAGTGATGCTGTAGAATCTTCTTCCGGAGGCTTCTTTGGAGACTCAGATGAAGACGACACCATTGCCCTTTCCGGTGATGAACTTGATAATATTCTGAACTGCGCAAACTTTACTGAAGAAGAAGCACCAGTAATGGAAGGTGAACCGGTTATTGAAAGTGAACCTGTAATTGAAGATACAGAAGCTACTGAAGAAATTGTAACCGAAGACACTTCTGCATTTGACCTTCCTGAAATGACTGAAGATTCTTCTGGAGCAGTTGATTCAGTTTCTATCGATGATACTGATGCATTCTATGAAAATGCTGATGTAACTGATAATGAACTTGCTGAAGTATTTGACGCAACAGAAACACCACTGGAAGAACCAGTAATTGATGAATTTGCCCTTACAGACGAACCTGTTGTAAATGATACAGAACTGCCGGAAGAAATTGAAATTCCGCAGATGTCAGACGAATTCAACGCCGATGACTTTGTAGTAGAATCATCAGCAACAGATTTTCTTGATGGCATGGAAGAAGAGAAATCAATTGTAGATTCCCTTACTGCTGCAAATGATTCTTATCTCAACGCAGATACAAATATCGATGCCATTTCAGAAGAGCCTCTGGAAATTGAGGAAACTTCAGTAGCCGAAGAATCTGTTGAACTGCCTGCTGAAATGGAGCTGCCCTCTGATATGGAAATACCGTCAGAAATTGAGGATGCAGTTGAATCAGAGCCTATTGCAGATGAAAGTTCTTCTGATATTGCAGAACCGGCAGAAAACCCAGACAGTGCTGGTAATATTTCGTTCCCAACAGAAGATGATATTGCTCTTTCAGAAAACGAAGATGTAACTGCTGAAGATACAACATTCGAAGTATTTGATGAAACTGCACCAGTAGAAGAATCTGTTGCTCCTGCTTCTGACTACGTTGATGAAGAAGAAGACACAACTCCTGTAGATACAATTTTTGACAGTAACCAGTGGTCACCGGAAGAACCTGCTGCTGGAGAACCTTTTGCAGGAGAACCTGTTATTGATGAACCGGTTATCGAAGAACCTGTTATCGATCAGCCGGCTGCTGAAGAACCTTTTGCTGAAGCTGAAGCCCCTGTTATTGATGAACCGGTTATCGAAGAACCTGCTGACGAGGATACTACTTCAGTTACTGACGCTTCAGCAGAAGACACTTCTCCTGCTGCAATTCCAGATGATTTGAAAGATGATGTGAAATCAGTTCTTCTGTACATGGATCAGCTTCTTGAAAACCTGCCGGAAGAAAAGATTGCAGAATTTGCCCGTTCAGAGCACTTTGACGTTTACAAAAAACTGTTTACTGAATTAGGTCTGGCATAATGGGTCTGTACCAAAAAATCATAGCCCTTTCGGAAAAACCGAAGGGGCTTCTGAAAAAAGCAGAACAGGTACTGGAAACAGTTACCGGAATTGAAGAGGAACAGACAACATCTGTTCCTGTTTCTTTTTTTGAACAGTTTGCCCGTGACTATGGGTACTCCCGGGCATGTCTTCTGCTGCCGGAAGATAACCTGTATAAAGCAGCATATGTTTATGGCATGTCACAGAAATCCCTTGAACAGGGATTTTCTACCCGGGACTTTTGGGATGGAACGCTGACCGATACAAAAGAATGGGCTACCATAAACGGGGAAAACCTGGTGCCGTATCTGCAACTGTTCAGTGAAAAAGACCGTGATGATATTCAGCAGATTCTCATACGACGGGTATCCTATTCTCAGTATAATCTTGATTACATCATTCTCCTTCCTCAGGAAGCCGAATACTCATTTTATACACCGGAAGAACTGAATAGAAGCCTGATACGCCTAAACGAATACCTGATGGTATAATTTCATGTCTAATCTGGAATTTCTTCATGCAAAAAATGCTCTCCTCACCTGCTCCTACAACGGTCTTTTCCTGCATTCCAGATTTGACCCGGAAAAAGAGGCATTACGGTTTGTTGAATCAGTTTCATGCAGTTACATTCCAAGTCATGTGATTATTACCGGGGCTTGTATCGGCTACGTGGTGCCTCATCTGAAAAAACGCTGGCCAGAAGCGCACATCATAGCCGTTCAGTACTGTCAGGGTTTTTCAGATTACGACACTTCTTTCGATACAACTTTCACCGTCACACCTGATACTACAGAACTGACATTTTCTGAAACACTTTTTTCTTATCTCGGTGAAGAACCGGCTTTTACGTCGCTTTTTCTATCATGGACACCATCAGAAAAAGTCTGGCAGTATGAATCATCGATGGTCTGGAAAGCAATTAAACTATACATGAATAAAGCCCGCGATGTCATAGGAACCCGAAATTATTTCAATAAACGCTGGCTTAAAAATACCATCAAATTTTTTGCGCTTACAGAAAACCATGTTGGAACACCCGTACAGCAAAAACCAATCGTAATCTGTGCATCGGGGCCTACTCTTCAGGCCGCATTACCCGTTCTGGCTCATTATCGTCATTCCTATTTTCTTCTCTGTCTGTCATCTGCCCTGAACGCACTGACCAATACAAATATCATTCCCGATGCCGTTCTTTCAACAGACGGTGGATGGTGGGCAACGCAACATCTAAAACCACTTATTACAGACACCCGGCTTCAAAATGTACCTTTGTGGGTAACATCTGAGTCTGCAGTTCCAGCTGAACTGCTCGCCAAACATCCCATTCAATACATTTCCTATGGAGATCCATTTGAATTATGGCTTTTAAGCGCCATAGAAGGCCGTACATCAACGTTCTACCCGCTCTCTGGACTTCGTAATGGTACGGTAAGCGGAACGGCCCTGAGCCTTGCATCAGCTCTTACTACGGACATGGTATATTTCTGCGGACTTGATCTTAAAAGTGCCAGGGGGCATCAGCATACCCAACCCAACTGTTTGGAAGTTCAGGACAGTTGCACTGACTGTCGTACCCTCCCGACCGAAACCCGAATTACCCCTAAAACGTTTTCTTCAGGAAGTTTGTCATTATACAGAAACTGGTTTATCACCAGAAAAATAGAACAGGTTTCGCATTGCTTCCGTATAATTTCTGCACCAGAACAAAAGGGAAACTTACACCTGGGCCACATGAGGGATATCACTCCGGAAGAACTTGCTCAAAAACTTTCTCAGACAGCATCGGTGACAGTTTCAAGTTCCGGATTGTACCGACAAAAAAGTTCCACAGTACCCATATCCCAGATTCTTTCCGGTCTTAAAACTATGAAAACTGATGATCCGGTGCTGCTTTCCTTCATGAAATCAGCTGCACTGAGCGAATACCTGCAATCCGTAAGAACTGCCGGATCAGAAGGATTTACAATGGCCTACGCTGCTGCCATGGCTGTTTTAAATGACCTTATCACCTATGCTGAAAAACTTCAGGAACACAAAAGATCATGAGTTCACTTTATTCATCAGTACTTTCAGCTAAAACCGGAGAAACAGTTCCCTGCCTTATCAATGGAACAGCACTGTATTCACGATATAATCCAGCACGGGAATGTGAGTCTTTTTCGCAACTGGAATGTTTTTCTACAGCCGGTTTTTACGTAATTGGTGGCATTGGTAGCGGCATTCATATTTCAGCAGTTCAAAACCGATATCCTGATGCATTCATTGTGGCAGTAGAGCCTGACACTGAAACGCTGAACTATCTGAAAGAACAGCGACTGTTGCCTGTGCAGAATGAAAAACTGATTCTCACCGATATACCGAACCTGGAATCTGCCATTACAGCCCACTATCTGCCCGCTCTTCATGGAAACTTCTGCCTTCAAAACCTGAGAAGCTGGGAATCCGCATTACATTCAGACCAGAAACAGCAGCTGGAACAGGCAGTATCCTCGGCACTAAAAACTGTCAGCCGCGATTACGGAGTTCAAGCTCATTTTGGAAAACTTTGGACCAGGAATATTCTGCATAATTTTAATCTGTGGACACAACTTGCAGCTGAAAAAAAAACTCTGTCCTGGCAACACCTGTGTAACACCCTGCAACACAAAAAAATTCATGCATGCACCATTCTGGCAGCAGGTCCAACTCTCGACCAGGCACTAGCAACTCTGGATGATGAAAAACGCGATGCTTCATGGATTATCTGTGTTGATACAGCCTTGCCGGCATTGTTGAAACGACACCTGATTCCTGACATGGTTGTCAGTATTGATCCTCAAATTGCAAGCATGCGTCATTTTATGAAACAGACTGAATCAGGTACCGGTAAAACCATACTGGCACTGGATCTTTGCGGAACACCCGGTGCTGCCAGAGAATGGAGTAGCTCTGGAAAACCCGTGCTGTTCTTTAATGAAAACCATCCATTGGGCCAGTACTGTTCACAGTGGATGAACAGTGAAAACCCACCGTTTCTGAATATTTCTGCAGGCGCTGGTACGGTAACTCATAGTGCAGTGGAACTTGCCTATGCCTTAGGATTTACATCGGTAACCATTAAAGGAGCTGATTTTTCTTTTCCAGGAAATAAACCATATGCCCGCGGAACCTATCTTGAAGACTTCTGGATTTCACAATGCAGCAGAACCACTCCCCTTGAACACCAGTATGATACACTCATGTACCGCACAGATCTTGTTACCGACAGACAGAATGGAAACAGATCAACGGCCGTACTCCAAAGCTATAAAGAAGCATTGATTCAACGCTTACCGGAACTGCAGGAACAAGCAGAATCAAGACACTTTCAGACTGTTACAGAACCTTCTTACGCTGCAGATTCCACCACTTTCAGACAGTTCACTGCCCATTACCTGCAGGATTTGAAAAAAAACAGCAAAAATGCATATTTTTCTGCACTTCCTCTGATAGCACATATAAAATCCAAAGGAGAGAATTCCGATACTGTAATCAGGGAACTAATCGTTTCATCCGTTGAAAAATACGTACGATAAGTAATTCCAAGGAGTATCCCGTGAGTTCAAAAAAATTTTCTCTTTTTTCAGGAATAATCATTCTGCTGTATGTAGGAGCCGTACTCTTTTTTCTGGGTGGTCTGATTACTACTTCATCAAAAGGAGCCGTAAAATCCCAGGAATATTTTGAAAACCTTGCTGCTTCTGTTGAACAACTTCATGAAACAGAACAACTGCTCTCTTCAGGATATGTGGCAGCCTTGAAGGACCTTACTGATACAACACCTCATGTAGAAGCAATTCTGCTGAAAAAAGATTCTGTACCATTTCTTGCATATCCTACTGACAGCGGTTTCATTAAACAGGATGAAACACATACACCGGTTCTTACGTCATCATCACCGGTTATCAAAATGTATTCAAAAACCGTATCTCTTGGTTCAAGCGGAACAATCAGCATTACAGCTGCAGTAAGTACCATAACAAAGGAAACAATTTTTAATTTAGCCATAAAATCTTTTGTCATTGTTCTTGTAACAACTTTGGTTGTAATTGGAAACATTATTATCACCAGAACAAAAAAAGATACTGATGACGAAAATGCAGATGAAAACCAGCAGGACGAAAAACATGCAGAACCTGTTGCAAATGATAATGATGACATCGTTTCTAATATCAATGCTGCACCGGCAGCTGAAGAAACGGAACCTGCAGCCCTTAAAGAAACATCAGAAACTGCTGAACCAGAACTGACTGAGACAAATGAACCGGTAATAGAACAGATTGTAGAGCCTGTTGTACCAGCTTCAATTGATCCTGCAGGGCTATTCTCGCCAACAACCGGTTTCTGTTGGGAATCATACCTTGAACCCCGCCTGGAAACAGAACTTACCAGAGCTGGTTCATGTGAAGAAGATCTTGCAGTATTCTATATCCGGCTTGCAGGTGCTGATTTTCACAATGCAGCATTAAAACCATTATATGACCAGTTACTTCAGTTCTTCCAGTACCGCGATCTTATTTTTGAACGTGGTACTGATGGATTTATGTGTATTGTACCCGACATTGGCATTGATGGAGCCATGGGAGCTTCAGAAAAACTGTATTCAATGTTATATGAAGGTCTTAACACTGCTGGAATACATGCCCGTATTGCCATTGGTATCAGCACCAGAACCATGAGACTTGCCCCTGCATCACGGCTTATCAATGAGGCTTCGGAAGCTGTAGCTCATGCATTGGAAGAAGATGATATGCCGATTGTTGCATTCAGGGTTAATCAGGAAAAATACCGGGAATATCTGCAGGAAGAAACAAAAAAGATTCAAGTTTCAGAAGCAGAATCTGAATCTGTCTGATTCTCAGACTCAGAGTTTTCGGCTGACTTTTCTTTTTCAGCATTGGCTATGGCTTGGGACAACTTTTTTGTCCCTTCGCCTGTTTCGCTGATTGCTGTCAGTTCCGTAAGCAGTTTGTTTGCCAGTTCCAGATTGTCCTCATGAACCAGAATAAGACCGTAATTCGTGAGTACATTACTGTTCAGGGGATTTTCTGCATATAATTCTTCATACAGCGTTACTGCTTTTTCCAGAGCATCTGACTGAGCATAGATATAAGCCAGAGAAAGACGTAAAGAACTGTTTTCAGGATCTTTTACAAGAAGCTGTTTGTAAAGCAGTTCTGCTTCAGTCCATTGTTTGTTCAGCGTATAGGCTTTTGCAAGCTGGTATACAGCCAATGAATTTTTTGAGTCTATTGAAAGAGACTTCTGATAAAACTCTACCGCTTTACTGTATTTTTTTAATTCCATGTATGAATCTGCAATGGAAAGATATTCCGATGACAAATTCTGAAGTACCACATCCCGTTCATTGGGAACAAAAACACTCACTCCCCTCGAAATGCAGGATGTTGCAGACAAGCTGAAAAACAGCAGTGTTACTATCGTTAAAGTATGTTTTCCAGCTTTCATACCGGTACTCGTTGTTGTCCTTATTTTCCCAGAACAGTCTGTTCAATTTTCCGCAGCTGTGAGCGGTACAGACCGGCAATATTTGAACCGTAATCTGCAATCAGCTGAATAATGTTGCGGGGAGATTCTTCGGTGTCCCGGCCATTAAGACGGTCACCGGCATCACCAAGACCAGGCATAATATATGCAGAAGCATTAAGCACAGGGTCCATCCACAGGGTATAACAGGTACAATTTTCAAGGGCACGTACAACACGCAGACTGCCTTTAAGAGCAGAAATAACGTTGAAAAACTTGATTGATTTAGGTTTAACACCATTGTTCTGCAGGTATTTTACTACGGTAACCAGTGAACCACCGGTGGCATTCATTGGATCTGCAAAAATCAAATCTTTTCCGTCCAAATCTTCAAGCTTGAAGAATGACTTATCAAGATCAAGAACATATTCCATGTTGTCTTCTTTCTTGCTTTCATCACGTTTAATCTTGAACAATGCAAACGGGGTTACATATCCATGAGAAGAATACTCTTCAATTTCTTTAGACATAATCATGGATGGAAGCAGTGCTCCACGGAGCATTACGCACATAACAGTGTTTTCCAGTTTGTAATCAATATCCGGAATTTTATGTACTGCATAGTTCTGAACAGGGAAAGTAACAGGAGTTTTTACAACAAGATGATTTTTATTTTCACTTGGTCCCTGAGTATATGCCAGACGGAACAGCATTTCATAAGCACGCTGGTTATAGTATACAAATTCGTCATGACCAGTACGGATATCACGAAGTTTTGAAATAACGCGAGAAGCCTCTGCCTGACTGCCGGCATCAGTTTCAAAGCTGAAAACGTTTAGACCAGGAACTTCTTTACAGATATCCTGCATTAAATGTCCCATGTCACTGAATACATCAATTACTTTTTTTTCTTCAGCCGCAAGAGTTGAACTGAATCCACCAGCAGAGATAACCTTCATGGACTGCATGGCTGTTTCATACATGGCATCCATTTTGGCAAGATATTCGTTATCTTTATCAGTTAAGTAACCGTCAAGATCTTCAGCACGTAATACAATTTTTGAACTCATAAAATACAACCTCCACAATGTAATTGCATGTGTGTTCGGGTTACCCCGGTACGGACCGCATGTAATACTATTTATTTTTACCGATTTCAGGAATTCCTGAATGTACTAATTTTACCATAGTGTCAGAAGAAATGGTAACATTTTCAAGCAGGATATGTTCTTTATCCGGAGCAGACACCAGAATCTGTCTTTCCTGTGATAAAGCAAGCGAAACTGCCTTAAGGATAAACAGTGCTGCGGGTTGTGCACGGGAATCAAGCAATGTTAATTCCACAGTACCTGTGGCGCCCATAAATTCAGAGTTATCTGATAATTCCGGTAACAACGAGATACCAGCACATTTAATACCGAAAGAGATACGCGGACCAAGTATTGCAGCTACGAGAGTTTCAGGTTGAGTACTGTATACGGCACAGGGAATCTCATCAGTACATTTTTGAGACAGCCAGTACGATACCTCTTTCAAACTATCAGCGGTATACTCATACCCTCCATACAAGGCATCAAGAGATTCAGATACTGACTTCAAACTTGCAATACACAGCTTATTTGATGGAAATACTACCTGCAAACCGGATACGTGGCGGTAATACGTAATTACTTTGCTGGTTCCTGTAATCTGTTTCTTGTCTTTACTCCATCCATTTTTTCCGGTTAAAGCCATAGACAACAAAGATACCGGGTAGTTTCCCTCTGCAACAACAGTTATGTTTTCGCTGGCAGAATCAACTGCAGCATACACAGAATTAGTATAGGAAAGAACTTTTTTTATCTGAGCAGCCTGTTTTTGTTCAAAAACACTGTCACAGACAGAATCAAAAGTAGTTCTGTCTGCGGCAGTTAAAAAAGCTGCGTACATTTCTGCATTTTCCGGAAGAATAAGCACCGGATCAGCAGATTCATCATACCGGGGAACTCCGGCACAACCTGTCAGAAAGAGACAGGCTGCAAGAAGTACCACCGGTATACAAGCAAACTTATGCACGTGCAATCAGAGCACTCCAGGTTTCTTCACCAGCTTCAACAGTGATACTGCCTGAAGGAGTTGCATCAGACCAGTCTGCTTTTACTGTCAGGGTTTCCTGAGCGATATAATCAGCAAACATTTCGAATGCTTTTTTCAGAGTTGCACTACCGCTGCAAACCAGAGTAATACGGTCAGTTACATTGTAACCGTTTTCTTTACGCTGATTCTGAATACCGCGGATAAGGTCACGAACATAGCCTTCAAGCTGCAGTTCTTCAGTAATTTCCGAATCAAGAGCAACAGTAAGGGTTCCATCGTTTACAACTTTGAGAGTTGCTTTTTCCTTGCGGTCAACAACAATTTTGGTAGCATCAAGGTCAACGTTCTTACCTTCAACTTCAATGCTCAGTACTGATCCATCAAGAATTGACTGAATAGCAGACTGGTCAAGAGTCTGAATAACGTTACCTGCAGCCTTCATCAGCGGTCCAAGTTCCTTACCAAGGGTACGGAAGTTTGCTTTGGCAGAGTATTCAACCAGTTCGTCTTCACGTTCGTGGAATACCACTTTCTTAACGTTCAGCTCTTCACGGATAGAGTCTTCCATTTCAAGAAGAACGGCTTTTTCGTCAGGGTTACGGGTTACAAACTCAGCTGATTTCAGTGGCTGACGGTTTTTCAGATTGTACTGGCTTCTTAAGCTGCGTCCCATTGAAATTGCTTTCTGAACGGTGTCCATCTTGAACTCAAGGTCAAGATCACGTTTAGATTCATCGTATACCGGATAGTCTGACAGATGAACTGAAATCTGATCGCTGTCAGCACGCAGGTTCTGCCACATGGCTTCAGTAATGAATGGAATTACCGGAGCTGCAACCTGGCTGAAGGTTTTAAGGGCAATGTACAAAGCTTCGTATGCTTCGTTTTTGTCGTTGTCGTTTTCTGATTTCCAGAACCGGCGGCGGCTGCGGCGGATATACCAGTTGTTCAACTGATCAATGTAGCTTACAAGCGGATCAATGGCACGGCTTAAGTCATAGGCGTCCATGGCTTCAGTAACGTCTTTAACCATTTTCTGGGTAATAGACAAAAGCCAGCGGTCCAGAGGATTTACCGGAGAAGCAGTATCAAAGGCATGACCGGTTGGGGTTACACCGTCGATATTGGCATAGGTTACAAAGAAGCTGTAACTGTTCCACAGAGGAATCAGGATGCCTTTGAGAACATCGCGTACACCGTCGTCAGAGAATTTCAGGTCATCGGCTTTTACGGCTGCACTGTGCATCAGGAACAGACGCATGGCATCAGCACCGAACTGCTTGATTACTTCGTTAGGGTCGGTGTAGTTACGCAGACTCTTTGACATTTTCTTACCGTCGGCAGCAAGAACCAGACCGTTTACTACACAGTTTTCAAAGGCCGGGCGGTCAAACAGGGCACTTGCCAGTACAGTAAGGGTGTAGAACCATCCACGGGTCTGGTCCAGACCTTCAGAAATGAAGTTTGCCGGGAAGTGAGATTCAAAATATTCCTTATTTTCAAAAGGATAGTGATTCTGTGCATACGGCATGGAACCTGATTCAAACCAGCAGTCCAGAACTTCAGGAATACGGGTCATGGTTCCGCCACATTTACAAGGAATGGTAATCTTATCTACAAAGTGTTTGTGCAGGTCTTCCGGATAGGTACCAGACAGGTCTTTCAGTTCCTGGCGGCTTCCGACACAGATGGTTTCACCACAGTCAGGACACTTCCATACTGGGATTGGGTTACCCCAGTAGCGGTTACGGCTGATTGCCCAGTCGCGTGCACCTTCCAGCCATTTACCGAAACGACCGTTTTTGATGTGGTCAGGCTGCCAGTAGATTTTCTGGTTGTTGGCAACCATCTTGTCACGGATTTTTTCTACGCGAACGAACCAGCTTCCTACACCGCGGTAGATAAGAGGAGATGAACAGCGCCAGCAGAAAGGATATGCGTGGAGAATCTGGTCGCGTTTAACCAGTTTTCCTTCTGCCTTCAAGCGGTCCATAACGTCTTTATCACAGTCTTTTACAAAGCGGCCTTTGTAGTCAGGAACTTCTGAGGTGAACTTACATTCGTTGTCTACAGGACAAATAGTAGGAATACCGGTTCCGCGGAAAACGATGTTATCGTCTTCACCGAAACCAGGTGCAGTATGAACGATACCGGTACCGTCTTCAGTTGATACGAAGTCTGCATTGAATACGCGGAATGCACCGTTATGTGCTGGTCCTTCTGCATCTTCAGCCTTTGGCTGGTACAGGTATTCAAAGTAGTTGAACAGTGGCTCATAGCGGCTGTCGATCAGTTCGCTACCCTTCTTTTTCCATACGATTTCGCAGGCTGAAGGGTCTTTATAGTATGCGTGCAGGCGGCTTTCTGCCAGAATGTAATATTCTTCGCCGTCTTTTACTTTTACATAGTCAATATCCGGACCCATGGTAAGCCCCAGGTTTGAAGGCAGGGTCCATGGAGTGGTTGTCCAGGCCAGGAAGTAGGTGCAGCCGTTACCCATGTCAGGGTCATTGGCTTTTGGGCCGCCTTCGCGAACCTTGAAGCGGATGGTAATGGCAGGGTCGTGAACTTCTTTATAGCCACCCTGAGCCAGCTCGTGGTTGGACAGTGGAGTTGCACAACGAGGACAGGTTGGAAGGATGTAATGACCTTCATACACAAGTCCTTTATCCCACAGTGACTTGAAAACCCACCAGATTGATTCCATGTAATCAGGGTTCATGGTTTTATAGTCATTGTCAAAGTCTACCCAGCGACCAAGACGATTAATGGTCTGGCGCCATTCATTAGTATAGCGGAGAACGGAAGCACGACAGGCTTCGTTGAATTTATCAATACCAAGATTTTCGATATCGGTTTTTGAGTTAAGTCCCAGTTCTTTTTCAATAAGGTTTTCAACAGGCAGACCGTGACAGTCCCAACCGAAACGGCGTTCAACCTTCTTACCTTTCATGGTCTGGTAGCGGGGAATAATATCTTTAATGGTACTTGGAAGGAAGTGGCCGAAGTGTGGAAGCCCGGTTGCAAAAGGAGGGCCATCATAGAAAACGTATTCTTCAGCACCTTCACGCTGACTTACAGATTTTTTGAAAACATCATTTTTTTCCCAGAATGCAAGAACTTCTTCTTCCTGCTTGGGAAAGCTAACTTTTGGATCAACTGATTTATACACAATATCCTCCACGATATATTGCAGTCAGTATGCCATAAATGCTAACTTTATTCTAGATAAAGTACCTAAACTGTGACTGCAGAGAATACATATCTTTATTTTTATATCGATAAAAAACATTTTTAATTCTTGATATCGTGCTTTTTTTATAGTATTATGTTTTTTATGAGCAAACAAAAAATACCTGCAGCACCATCAATAAAACGTTTACCATCCTATTTACATTTAATCCGTCAGGCGAAAGACGAAGGATACGATTTTATTTCTGGAACCCTTATTGCAAATGCACTGCATCTTGAACCGATTCAGGTGCGCAAAGACCTGGCTATCACTGGCATTGTAGGAAAACCTAAACGTGGATACCCGGTTATTCCCCTTATTGCAGCCATTGAGCACTTTCTTGACTGGGATAATTCAAAAAACGCAGTAATCGTTGGTGCCGGAAATCTGGCAACCGCGCTTACCGGATATCAGGAATTCCAGTATCACGGTCTTAACTTTGTAGGTGCCTTTGATACTTCCCGCGAAAAAGTAGGTAAACAGATTCATGGAGTACCGGTGTTCAGTATGGATACCATTAAGGAACAGGTAAAGAATTTAGGTGCCACCATTGCCATTATTACCGTTCCACCGAACCATGCACAGGAAGCCATTGATAATGTTGTAGAAGCAGGAATCAAGGCTATCTGGAATTTCAGCAATGCAAAGGTAACCGTTCCTGATGACATTGTATACCAGCGTGAAGACCTGACTTCAGGATATGCCATGCTCTGCGTTATGATGGGTGAAACTCACCCCGCCCGCACCATGACCAATCTTGATTAAAACATATCATTCCCTATTATTACAGCAGCGTGACTTGTAGTTCGCGCTGTTTTTTTTTACTATAAGGCCATGACTACTGCTGAAAAAACTGCTTATCAGGCTGAACTTTTTGGAAACCGCGTCAGTAAACGGTATAAACATTTGCGGAAATGGGCAAAACGGACCGGAGTATTCTGCTTCAGAATTTATGACCGGGACATTCCTGAAATACCTGTTGCCCTTGATATATATGAGGCTGAAAGTGATGACCCCACGGTTACCGGAGACCGCTGGCTGCAGCTGTATCTGTATGACCGTCCGTATGAAAAAGATGATGCAGAAGAAGAAACATGGCTTTCGGCCATGGCAGAAAGCGCTGCCACTGCTCTGGGGATTTCTGCAGCAAATGTGGTAACCAAACACCGGAAACACCAGAAAGGTGAAAACCAGTACGAAAAACTGAACGAAAGCCGTAGTCAGCGCATTGAATTCGTTGCCCGGGAACATAACGAACGGTTTCAGATAAACCTGACCGACTATCTTGATACGGGGCTCTTTTTTGATCATCGTGAACTGCGCCATACTGTGCGTGATACCTGTAAAGGAAAACGGGTTCTAAACCTGTTCTGCTATACCGGGGCATTCAGCGTCTATGCAGCCCACGGACGTGCCAGCGGTGTAGATTCTGTTGACCTGAGCAGAACCTATCTGAATTGGGCAAAAAAAAATATGGCCTTAAATGGTTTTCAGGAAAACGACAAATACCGTTTCTTTGAAAGCGATGTAGTTACCTGGCTGAAAACTGCTGCAGACCAATACGACATCATTATCCTTGATCCACCTACCTTCAGCAACAGCAAGAAAACCGATACCCTGCTTGATATAAACAGAGACTGGCCACTTTTGGTAAAGTTATGCTATCAGCGGCTGAACCTGAAAGGTATTTTGTATTTTTCTACCAACAGTCAGCGGTTAAAGTTTGAAGAACAGCAGATTGCTGATTTGACTGGAGCCGTCATTACGGATATTACCCAGTCAACCATACCGGAAGATTTCTCCGGAAGCAAACCTCACCGGTGCTGGAAAATTGTTAAATCTGATGGCGCCGATGATATGTACTGAAACCAGTTGACAGTTCCGATTTTGACAAATGTCTTCTCAGCCTTTACTCTATATATGTTACAAAAAGAGGAATCAGATTATGATTGAAATCAGAGAAGTAAAAACAAAAAAAGAGATAAAACAGTTTATTGAATTTCCTTGCAACCTGTATAAAGGCAACAAGTGTTTTGTACCGCCATTGTACGCTGATGAACTGAGCATGTTCCGGGAAGACTATGTCTACAACGACATGTGTGACCATGTTTTTTACAATGCCTACGATAACGGAAAAATGGTAGGACGCATTCAGGGGATTCTGCAGCGCACTTCCAATGAACTGCGCAATGAAAAACGTGTCCGATTTACCCGGTTTGATGCCATTAACAGTCAGGAAGTTGCAGATGCCCTTTTTGATGCTGTTGAAAACTGGGGGCGTGAAAAAGGTATGACCCACATCTGCGGGCCATTAGGATATTCTGATATGGAACGTGAAGGTCTGCTTATTGAAGGCTTTGACCAGGTAGCAACCTTTGAAGAGCAGTATAATGCCGACTACTATCAGACACTCATTGAAAACCGCGGATACCAGAAAGAAGTAGACTGGACAGAGGGAAAACTGACACCCAGTGCAGATTCCAACCATATGGAAGAAATGGCATCCAAAATTATGGAACGGTATCACCTGCGCATGGGGCCGGCCAAAAACACCAACGACTTTTTAAAGCGATATGCCGATAAATTCTTTGAAATGTATGATAAGACCTACGGCGTACTGTATCAGACAGTTCCTTTTACCGAAGGCATGAAAAAAGTCATGATCCAGAACTTCAAGCTGATTATTAAACTGCAGTATGTAGGCGTTATTCTTGATGAAACAGACTCTATTGTGGGTATCGGACTGTGTTTTCCGTCACTGGCAGGTCCTTTGGCCGGCACCAACGGAAAACTGACACCATGGCGGCTCATAAAGCTGCTGTGGGCAATCAACCACCCCAAAGTGCTGGATCTGGCCATTATCGGTGTTGATCCGGTTAAGGTAAATCAGGGTATCAGCATCATTCTGCTGTCAGAATTCAATAAGATGATGAAGGAAAACAATATTCAGTGGGCAGAAACCAATCTGATGCTGGAAAGCAACTACTTTATCCAGAATGCCTGGAAGCGCTTTAATCAGGTACCCCACAAACGCCGCCGCAGCTACCTGAAAGAACTGTAAATCAGAACATGAGAATACTACCAGCCTCTGCCTTCCTTCCCGTATTCTCAACGCTACTTTCCAATTATGCAGCAAGGAAGCTGCACAACCGACTCACTCTACGTTCTTAGCCTGTTCGCGGATGTTCTCCAAGGCGTCTTTGGCCTCAATGACAGCCTGACCAACTTCGATAAACTGGTTCTTGCTGCCGATGGTATTGATTTCCCGGTTCATTTCCTGACAGATAAAGTCGATTTTACGGCCTGGTGCAGGATTTTTTGTCATTTCTGCCTTTAAGGCATCAATATGACTCTGGAGCCGCACTACTTCTTCGTTGATGGTGTACTTTACCAGAAGTGCTGCAGTTTCTGTAAGAACCCGCTGTTCATCTACTGCATCGCCCAATACTTCTGCAAACCGTTTCTTTACATTGTCCTTAAAGAGCTGCTCCATCTGAGGAATCCATTCCTTAAACAGTTTTTCGCACTCTTCAATCTTAGAAAGTTTTTCCAGCAGGTCACGAGCCAGATTAGCCCCTTCCCGCTCCCGGTCAGCAATAAAGTCCTGTAATGCTGCAGTAAATACCGGTTCGATATGGCGCCAGTATTCATCGGGATCAATATTCTTATTCAGCGTCATAACCCCGTCACAGCGGGCAAGTTCAGTAATAAAACCTTTTCCGATACCATACCGGTCTTTTCCCTGTACTTTGGCATACAGTTTTTCAAATGCATCTAAATATGCCTGAGCAGCACCTTCATCAATCTCTACCGTTACGGGAGCATTCAGAAGCCGTACCCGGATATTCACATCTACTTTTCCCCGGAGCACACTGTTTTGTACCTGTTCCCGGACAACTGATTCAAGACGACCCAAAAACGGCGGAATGTTAATGTTCAGGTCCAGAAAGCGGCTGTTCCAGCTTTTAAACTCAACGGATACAACTGCTTCTTCAGTCGTTACTTCTTTATAGGCATAACCTGTCATGCTTTTCATTTATTCAGCTCCTTCAGTACTTCAAGCCCCAGTTTGTAATTGTCGCCTGCTCCCATGGTAACAAAGAGATAGCCTTTTTTACCATCTGGAAGCGGTTGGGAAAGACGTTTCAGCACATAGTCTTTTGCATCAAGAATTTCTTCAAAATACTGCACGCTCTTGTGATACTTTGCTGTTTCTTCGGCAAGAGTTTTACCGGTAACGCCACCGGTATAGGTTTCCCGCGCACTGCCAAAAATCTTATGGAGAATAACTTCGTCGGCACTGCCAAAAGAAGAAGCAAATTCATCCAGCAGTGCGCTGGTACGGGTATAGGTATGGCTCATAAAATCTGCTATCAGCACCCGGTCCCGGTAAAAATCACGATAGCCTGACAGGGTTGTCTTAACAGCTGTCGGATGATGTCCGTAGTCATCAATGATAATAACATCATTTTTCATGCCATCTTCAACACCGTGTATATATCCCTGCCCTACAATTTCAGTCCGTCGTTTTGCTCCGGCATATTCCAGAAACCCTTCGGCCAGTTTCTTCATGTCCACCGGAACTTTCTGAGCCTTACATAATTCAACGGTTAAGGCCAATGCACCAACAGCATCAAGAACCGTGTGATGTCCCGGAATGCGAAGAGCAAAATCACAATCATAACCATACAGAGAAAAATGCTGCTCACCATCAATCACATTACCAAAAGTTATGCCGTAATCGCCGGGTGCCCATTCACCGTAAGGAATCATGGTAATATCCGGACGTTCCAGCAAGGCAGCATTGGCAGCTTCGCAGGCACCGGGATCATCGGCACAGTAAATAAGTGTACCGTTTTCCGGCAGCAGACAGATGTAATCGATAAAAGCGTCAAGAATATCACCATACGTAGGATAATAATCCTGATGATCGCTTTCTACACTGGTCAGCAGGATTTGCTGCGGACAGAAATCCATAAAATGCCGCTGGTATTCGCAGGTTTCTGCTACAAAGACGTGGTTTTCTGCCGTTACATTTCCGCAGCTGGTGGTACAGGTATCACCGAATGATTTGATAATGCTGCCGGCAAGAATCTGGGCATTCAGAGCCGTTTTTCTGATAAGAGTACCACAGATACCGGTGGTAGTTGTCTTTCCGTGTACTCCACAAATACCGGCGCTATAGGCAGTACGGCTTACTGCTCCCAATCCCTCGGTATACAGAATGCATGGAATGCCGGCTTTTTGGGCCGCAATCAAATCAGGATTTACATCCAGTTTGTAAGCCGAAGAGTAAATAACCAGTTGGGGTTTCGGTTCTGCTTCAGTAATGTTTTCTTCACCGAACAGTTTTGGCGTAATGCCTAGCTTTTCAAGGATGGCATCAGTATAAAACCGGTCAGCCACATCACTTCCGGTAATTTTTGCACCGCGTCCATGGCAGATTTCAACCAGGGCTGCCATTCCGGTTCCTTTGATTCCGACAAAATGTATGGGAAAACCCTGCATGTCTGCAGGAAGAATATCGTCTTGTATACTCATATCCGTAATTTTATCTTATAAACAGGTCTATTTCAATGTGATATCGATAGCAGCGGCCTTTTACAAACAATTTGAAAGACTGCATGGTACACTGTAGTTATGGAAACGACTGCGCACAACGAACCACCGGATTATGAATCACAGCTGAGCCAGCTTATTGAACTGAACAGGCGGAGAAACGCTGCCTACAAACAGATTTCAGACCGGCTGGTTAATGCAGAAAACATGGAATCAGGGGTCAACAGCGTTTTAGAATACGTTGGTGTATTTCTGGGTGTCAGCCGTGCCTATATCTACGAACGTGACCCGGGTACCACCGATCGGATCAGCTGCACTTTTGAATGGTGCGCTCCTGGTATTTCACCTGTAAAAGAAACCATGCGGCACATACCATTCGAGAGTCTGGAGTATCATGCGTATTTCAAGGAATCTCCCATTTACTGTGTGTCGGATACTTCAAATCTTGAAGGCCCTGTTGGAGAGTGGACCCATTCTCATGGTATAAAAGCCTTTTTACAGAATGGTATTTTTGATAAAGGGCAGTATTCCGGTCTCATTGGCGTTGATGATTGTAACCGTTCCCGCCCTGACTGGATGAAAAATATTGACGAACAGAATACCATTTCTTACGTATCAAACCTTCTTTCAATGTATCTGATTAAAGAAAGAAATGTTATGAATCTTTCACGGGTACAGAAGATTCTTGAAGTACAGCAGAAAGACCTGTACGAGCAGCTTGCTGCCGTATTGGGCGGCGTAAAAGGTGGTCTTGTTATCTGCAAGAACAAACCGGGATATCCATATCTGTATATCAGTGAAAGTGCAGCCGCCATGCAGGGATATACCCCGGCAGAACTGATGAAAGTAACAAAATCACTTGCAGTACAGAATATTCATGAAGATGACCGCTCAGAAGTAGAACAGACCGTATATCGGGAATTGGAGAAAAACGGGGCACATCTTATCAAATACCGGATGTACCACAAAGACGGTAATGAAATCTGGGTATCTGTATATGCAAAAATCGTTTCATTTACTGAACGTAAACCTCTTCTATATGCATTTTTCCAGGATATTACGGAACAGGAAGTGGCCCGGCAGCAGCTGATGTATGAACAGAATATTTTCCGCGGGGCTATCATGCAGAATTCAGTATTGAATTTTGTAGCTGATGTTACTGAAGACAGTATTCTTGACGATTTTCTTCTGCCGGACGGAAAACGTCACCTTTCCGACCTGGGATATTCTGTTCCTGCACCGTTAAATAAGATGAACCGATGGTTTCTGGATACTTTTAAGATTCAGATTCTGACACCTGGCGGAGAAGCATACTTCGACAGCGCTGAAATAGAACGGATGTACCGGAATAATATTACTACAGACAGCGTTGAATTATATCTGGGAACCATTGATGCATATTTCCGGTTACGGCCGCTACTTTCAGAAAACCCTGTAAACGGCCATGTTATGTGCTTCTGTTCCTGTTACAACATAACAGCCGAAAAACAGGCACAAAACATGCAGGAACAAGCATTACGCAATGCATTAAGTGCAGCACAGCAGGCAAACCGGGCAAAAACGATATTTCTCAATAATATGAGTCATGACATCAGAACTCCAATGAATGCTATTCTGGGGTATACCGGACTTGCTCAGAAACATGTTACAGATGCAGAAAAAACGGCCGGGTACCTGCAAAAAATTGAGCAGAGTGGCACACACCTTCTGAGTCTGATTAATGATGTTCTGGATATGAGCCGCATTGAAGCCGGTAAAATGACCCTGAACCGGGAAAAAGAATCACTGACTGAAATAATCAGGGAAACCTGCACCATGATAGAAAATGAAGCAGCCGCAAAGCAGCTGGTTTTTACCAGTAATACTGACGCTATCCGCCGGTCTGATATTCTCTGCGACAAACTCAGGGTGAAGCAGGTACTGATTAACTGCCTGAATAATGCAGTAAAATTTACTGAACCCGGGGGAAAAGTAGATTTATCAGTAACACAGATGGAAGATACGGAATCTGGCTGGGGAAACTACCATTTAGAGATTGCGGATACGGGAATTGGTATGAGCGACGAATTCCGGCAGCGTATATTCCAACCCTTTGAACGGGCAGAAACTTCTACGGTCAGCGGCATTCAGGGAACAGGGCTTGGAATGTCCATCTGCAAAAGTATCGTTGACAACAGTGGCGGCACCATTGCCGTTGAAAGCAAGGAAGGTGTGGGAACCACAATAATCATTGATATTGCATTCCCCTATTCTGAGCAGGAAATGGCCGATGGGCAGACACAGCAGAAACCGGATGACCAGACTGCAGTTGAACAGAACTCCACAGAATTGCAGGGAGTACGTATTCTTCTGGCAGAAGACAATATGATGAACAGGGAAATTGCCGTTGAACTGCTGGAAGAAATGGGAGCTGCCGTTACGACAGTCTGCAATGGCCGGAATGCTATTCAGGCAATAAAAGATGCACATTCAGATACTTATGATCTTATTCTGATGGATATTCAGATGCCAGAAATGGATGGATACACGGCAACACGCTGTATCCGGGCTTTACCGGATAAAGAGAAATGCAGCATTCCGATTATTGCAATGACTGCCAACGCGTTTGAAGAAGACAGACAAATGGCGCTTGAAGCAGGAATGAACGGGCATATCAGCAAACCAGTAGATGTGAATATCCTGATACCTGAAATCAGACGGGTTTTGTAAACAGACAAAAAAATCAACATTTTTTTCACAATATTGTTGACGTTTATATATTATACGCGATATATTATCAGTGTCGACACAATATTGCTTCGCAAGCCGCGATTTCGCACATCCTTGTGCGACCGCTGCAGCGGAGGCGTTATAGGAGGTTACATGCTGTTTACACCAAGCGCCGGACTTTTGGACGCTGTGGTTCTATCAGTAGTTTCCAGAGAAGAAACCTACGGATACAAAATTACCCAGGACGTGCAGAACGTCATTCCGGTATCAGAAAGTACCCTGTACCCCGTTCTTCGCCGCCTCTTGAAAGACGGTCTTCTGGAAACCAGAGACGAAGCCGTATCCGGACGAAACAGACGCTACTACAAAATTACATCCAACGGCATGATCCGTTTGGACGAGTATCGGCGGGAATGGATGGAAACCCGCAAAATAATTGATTCCACATTGATGGGAGGATCAAATGACTAAAAACGAATATCTTGAAGAACTGAAAAAAGAAATTAAAACCCTTCCGGTTGAAGAACTGAATGAAGCAATGGACTACTACGCCCAGTATTTTGATGATGCACTGGCAGCAGTTGAAGAAGGAACTGCTGAAGGCGACAGAAGTGAAGAAAAACTGATGGAAGCTGTCATTGCAGATTTGGGAACACCGACAGAACTGGCAGCAGAAATTAAGGATAAGTTTGCTTCTGTACCAGCTACCACCGGAAAACGATATGACTACAAAAAAGAACGCCATCCTGAAGACTTTGCAGAAGGTGATGAATTTTTCAAAGGTCGGAAAGCCTATGCCGAAAACGCTCGGATTGCACTGGGACCGTTTATCGTAAAGAGTAGCAGTGTGCAGAAAATTGACATGTCGTTCTGTGCCAGCGAAGTTGCCCTGATTACCGGCTCAACTGACGAAATCATTGCAGAAGGACGTGGTCCCCGTGGTTTCAAGATGGGCTATGAATTAAAAGACGGAACCCTGCACATCAAAAACGAGTTGAAAGAAGCACGGTTGTTCTTCAGAAAGCATAAGGGATTTCCTGTAGGCATGAACACCCCGAGAGTTCTGATTGAACTGCCGGCAAACCTGAAGCTTGAAAGCCTGACAATCAGTATGAATGCAGGAAGCCTGCATAGCGAAGACCTTTCTGTGGTAACAGACCGCCTTGCCGTTGAACTGAATGCAGGAGACATCAGGCTTAGCGGTATGACCAGTTCGAAAACACGGCTGGACTGCAATGCGGGAAACGTTTCAGTAAAGGGAACCTTCCACGGTAAATCACTGCTGGACTGCAATGCCGGAAACATCAATTTTGAAACGACAGGCTCTGTACGGGATTACAGTTTGACAGAAGACATCAACATGGGTTCCGTAACCGTAAACGGAGAAAAACACAAGGCTTTTGCTGATGACTACACATCTGGTGAAAAAGCTAATGATATTCTTGCAGACGTTAACTGCGGAAAAATTGAAATCAAAATCGGCTGAAAAAGGGCCGCATAAAGGAGAAATGAACTATGAAACGGAGAATGTATAAATCAAACGATAAAATGATTCTGGGTGTATGCAGTGGTATTGCAGAGTTCTTCAACATTGACCCGGTTATCGTCAGACTTATTATGGTAATCATTACCATTGGAAGCAAAGGAACCGGTATTCTGATTTACCTTATTGGTGCCATTATCATTCCTAACCGACCCTATGCAGACGATGAAAGTTACTGGGAAGGCCGCAACTACCGCAATGCCAATGAAAAGGGTAGCCGCTGGTCTGATGAAAGAAATCAGGACCGCTGGGAAGACAACCGTGACGATGCCCGTAATTTACATGTGGATGAAAGCCGCCGCCACAGTGACGAAGACTTTGACAGACACTTTGGTAAAAAAGATTAAAACTTGATATACTAAAAATCATGGATACAGAACTGAATACAAGAAACAACGCCCTAGCCCTTTTTGAGGAATGGCTTGACTCGTACCTGAACTTTGAACGGCTTCCCAAAAAGGATATATTCTGGCTTGATACCGTTGATTTTCTCTGCCACCGCTTTGACAATCCACAGCTGGCAGTGCCCTGCGTTCATGTGGCAGGAAGCAAAGGCAAAGGTTCAGTTTCTGCCATGATTTCATCAATTCTGGAAGCTGCCGGTCACCCGACAGGACTGTACACCAGCCCCCATATCGTAAGTCTTGCAGAAAGAATCGGTACCGCTCACGGACCGCTTTCTGAAGATGTATACGAAAGTGCAATCCGTGACATGGTTGCACGGGTAGAATCCATCATTCCTGAGCAGCTTCCAGGTCAGCGTGACCTTACCTGGTTTGAGCTTATTACCGTATTCAGTTTTCTCTGCTTTAGAAATGCTAAACTGGACTGGGCCGTGTATGAAACCGGTCTTGGTGGACGTCTTGATGCTACCAACATCGTGCAGCCCAAAGCCACGGTTCTTACTCCCATTGAACTGGAGCACACAGAATTTCTTGGCAATACCTTGGTGCAGATTGCCGGTGAAAAAGCCGGTATCATAAAGCAGAACACACCGGTCATCGTAAGCTTCCAGCATACCGGCGGCCAATCCGTAAAGAATGTGTTCCGACAAAAAGCTCAGGAATTGAATGCGCCCCTCCACTATATTGAAGATGAACTTGAATCTCTTACCTGGGAACTGCCATCCAATCTGGAAGATGCAGCAAAGGGTATGACTGTTACCATGTCATTCAAAAACGACCTGTTCTCCCGGCCAATCAGCACCAGTCTGAAACTTATGGGATCTGTACAGGCAGAAAATGCCGCCCTTGCCGCCTTTACGGCAAAACTTATTGAGCCTGACATTACAGAAGTTCAGATAGAAGAAGGTCTTTCCCGGGCAACACTACCCGGCCGGTTTGAAATTTCCGGAGCTAAAAATGGCAGTACCATAATTCTTGATGGAGCTCACACTGCCAACAGTATCCAGAACACCCTTGAAACCCTGCAGTCGCTTTGTGCAGCAGATCAAACACCGGATGCAGGAAAGTGCCATCTGCTTTTTGCCTGTGCCAAAGACAAGAACGATACAGTTATGGTACAAAAGTTTCTTGAATCAGAACTGTTCAGTCATGTAACCATTACCAGACCGGGAGAACTGAAATCATCTGATTTTGACCATCTGAGCATGGTTGTTGAAAGTGAAGCAGAAAAACTGGTGAAAAGTGGCAGAAAGATGCCTGAAATTGCCGGCAACAGAGACTATATACAAAGTATTTCCGAAGCAATAAAAACTGCAGAAGATGAACATGCAACGCTTCTTGTTACCGGCTCTTTTTATCTGGTAGCGGAAACAAAAAAGATTCTGGCATCTCAAGGCTGAGTTTTCTGCCACCGGGCAATGAAACAGAAAGACCTGTCGCGAAAAAATAGAGCGGCAAGTCAGATGGTGCAGTTTCTCCGGTATTCCAAAGGGCCGGATACAGCGAATCCCCGAGTACCGGAAGCCCCAATGCAGCAAGATGAGCGCGAACCTGATGCCGGTAGCCACCGGCAATACGAGCCTGCACTTTCACAATTTCCTTATTCCAGACAACACTGTCAACCGGCTTCTCAGATATCAGTTCCGTTACATACTCACGGTTTCCAGCCTTTTTCCGGTCAGCACGACCACTGGTCTCAAACACCGGTTTTACCCCGCATCGACCTTCACCATAGGGCCGGAACAGGCTTTTTATCGTACAAGGAATTTTTCCGGCAGACACTGCTCCCGGAAGAATATCAGAATGGTAACAGAAGGCTGTATAGGTTTTGATGAATCTGAGGGACTCCTGCTCTGCAGAAATAAAATCCCAGGCAGTCTGATTCTTTGCCATAAGTACAAGACCGGTGGTTGCAGTATCAATACGATGCAGCAAACCGCCTTCAATGTCTTTTTTTCCGTGAACCGAAAGAACGGCCGGGCATACCGCAGCTGCGGCGGTAAGCGCTGAACTACTATCATCTGCTGTAATGGGAGCTGTCGGCATGCCGGCAGGTTTTACGAACACCAGAACATCGTCGTCTTCATACAGAACGGTAATCCGGCAGTTTTCGTTTTCTGCATCAGAACCAGTCATTACCTGTCTCCGGGTACAGTGCATTAAGATCTGCTTTGGGATATTTTTCATGGAGGGTCTTCATCACTTTCTTAAAGCGAAGAGGAACTGCAGCAGTAAAATAAGACATTTCCTTGCTGCCGGAAAGATGGAGGCCCAGCTTACGGGCATGCAGCATTAAAGTTGCAGAATCAAAAAACTGGTCCTTCTTACCGTACACCGGATCACCGATAATGGGACAGCCCAGAGACTTCAGATGAACGCGAATCTGATGTGTACGGCCGGTTTTCAAACGCAGACGAACCAGACTGTAAGGACCGTATACAGCAACAACCCGGTATTTGGTCCAGGCAAACTTACCCACATCCGGGTTATCACTGGTGGTAAACTTCTTTCTGTTTTTGGTGTCGCGGACAATCTGGGTTTTAATATTCCCTCTCCGGGCCGGCAGATGTCCATGAACAATAGCAATGTATTCTTTGTGAATGCGGTGGGATAAAAACTGCTGGTGCAGATAATCTTCTGCATCACGATTCTTAGCCGTAATGATACAGCCAGAAGTGTCCTTATCAAGCCGGTGGACAATTCCCGGCCGACCTACCGCGCCCGGATTTACGGAGGAATCTACTGAAACAGCATCCCGTCCCCAATGAAACAGGAGCGCATGAACCAGGGTGCCTGACCAGTTACCGGCGGCCGGATGGGTTACCATCCCCTGCTTTTTGTTTACTACCGTTACGTTATCGTCTTCGTACACAATATCAAGAGGAATATTTTCAGGTTGTATATCGGTGGGTACCGGATCATTCCATTCAAGGGAAACAGTTTCGCCACCAGTTAGTTTATAACTTAATCTGGCATTCTTACCATTAACCGTAATACCGGTAACACCATTCTTCAAGCGGCTTCGGCTTAATCCTTGAACGGAAGACGCATACACATCAAGCCGGCAGGGAAAAGAAACGCCATTGCCATTTTCGGCGGTAAATATAACTGTTGCCATTACTCTCCAACCTCCACTGCAGAATCATCTTCCAGTGGTGTTATGATTACAGATTCTTCAAGTTCTGCCTGCACCTGCTGATTCTCTTTTGTCGCATTCCAGCGGTCAAGTAATCGTATGGTTAAATCAGTAAGCCCAAAAATAACACTGCTGGTAAAGGCAATTTTTAATACGGTTTTCTGTTCATCAGTATCAAGACGGGAGCCTTCAGATGTTTTTGAAAGCGGATTTGGAACATAGGCCGAATCAAAACCCTGATCCACATACCGCCAGATAGTATATCCAAGTTTGGCAGCAAAAGTAGTAAACGGAAGGGAACCTAACGTAATAATTTCAGTACGACGTAAATCCTGTGCCCAGCTTGGGAATTCATCTTGCGTATACGGCTCAATTTTGATGGTCGGTTCAGCCATAAGGGGGCTCATCCATACCAACAGACACAGCACTGCTGCCAGACGGTGGGTATTATGCATAGTTTCTCTCACCAAAAATAGCAGTACCAATGCGGACCATGGTGGAACCTTCTTCAATGGCAATCTGAAAGTCGCCGGACATACCCATACTCAACTCGTTCAGCGGCAGATCCGGATATTGTGACTGCAGTTTCCGGGAAAGTTCACGAAGACTTTTAAAACTTGCACGTATCCGGGATTTATCATCGGTATTGGGAGCCATGGTCATAAAACCACTGCAGACAATACCGGCATCAGAAGCACTACGACATAATTCAATGGTTCTGCAAAGCTCACTTTCTTCGGTAAAGCCGGATTTTGACTCTTCGCCGGTATGCACTTCAAACAGAAGCTTCAGCTGTGCAGGAATGGCGGTACCTGAAGAAAGGAACTTACGGCGCTGCTTTATGATTTCTTCAGCAAGTTCATAACGGTCTACAGACTGTATGCAGCCGGCATAGGGAACAATACTCTTCACCTTATTCCGCTGCAGACTGCCGATAAGATGCAGCTCTGTACCGGCATGAGATGCCAGAACTTCCGGAAACTTTGAAACTGCTTCTTGTACCCGGTTCTCGCCAAAAAGCTGCTGGCCGGCAGATATAGCTTCAAGAACAGCTTCCTGAGGATGAAACTTGCTGACAGCCAGCAGTTTTACAGCACCAGCAGGCCGACCTGAACGCTGTTCAGCTTCAGTAATCTGATGTCTGATGTACTCCAGATTCTCCGCAATACTCACAGAGCCCCTCCGTTCTGCTGTTCCTTGAAAAAATCATACAGAACATCGCTTAAAGCCAGCATCTGCTGACCGCTCAAGGTTTCTGCCCTCACATTGGCTGCAATGCCTGCACGTTCAAGCACCGTATCCACATTGCCTTTAAGACCGTTCATGGTATTCAGGTTATTCTTTATTGTCTTTCTGCGCTGGGCAAAAAGAACACGGAGCATGGTCATGAACAGTTTTGGGTCTTTGCAGCAGGGAAATTCAGATTTCTTTACAAAGGCCACAGAACGGGAATCAACATTAGGGCGTGGCCAGAAACAACCACCTGCCAGATCCATAACGTTGGTTACATCATAGGCCCACTGACAAAGCACACTGAACGAAGAATAGTTATCGGTACCGAATTTTGCAGCCATCCGTTCTGCCACTTCTTTCTGCACGGTAATGATGCTCCGCTCAAAGCGGGCACCTTCACTAATCATATCAGCAACAATAGCTGCAGCAACGTTATAGGGCAGATTACCAAAGAACCGCTGGGGAAGACCATGTTCCTTGTAATACGGTTTCCAGGTTTTCAAAACATCCCCTTCAACAAGGGTAAACTGTCCTTTTTCGATATAGGGCGCAAAAATCTGCCGCAATGTTTCAGCAAAACCGTGGTCAATTTCAAATGCTGTTACCACACAGCCACGACGGAGCATTTCATCGGTCATAGCTCCAAGACCAGGACCAACTTCCCATACCGTAGTTCCCTCTTCTACCTGCAGGGCATCAATAAGACGGCGGCGTGCATCACGGTTTACCAGAAAATTCTGTCCGAATTTTTTCTGCATGGACATGCCGCGTTCTTCCAGAAAAGTCTTTAACTGGGCTGGAGAATCGTAATCTGGCGTTTTTGCTGAAATAGAACTCATATATCCTCTGAAACTGTTATTCCCGGCAAACGGGCAAAGGCCTGCACCAATAATTGCAGCACCCGGTATATTATTGACAGTATACCGCCAACAGGCAGTAAAAGAAAAGGCACAGCCAGACTAAGAACAACAGAAGCAATACCGGCTGTTACAAACACTTGTGCCAGCGGAGTAACCACAACTGAAGACACAATACCAAAGGGCATAGAAGAACCGAAAACCCCTATACTGATGGCACAGGTACAAATAAAAGACCCCATACTGGCACCGGCACTGGATGCCACAGATTCAGGCAGAACCGTTCGGAGAAACGGCGTGATGTAACGGCTTCCCAGAAAAACTCCTGACAGGGCCGCATAACTGAGCATAAAAGCCACTTGGTGGACCTGGGAAGGAAACAGTGCCACCTGCAGTAAAAAAGCAAGAGAAAGCACCTGAATGCCACTTCCCGTAACACTGAGTGATGCACTTATAAAACCGATTCCCATGCATAACAAAGCTCTGATCAAGCTGGGGGTGCTGCCGGCAAACCAGACAAATACGACTGCGGCAAACAATCCCCACAGTACAGAACCACGGACACCAAACCGACGCACTGTCAGTTTTTCAGCCATACCTGCAAACAGAGACAGATGCATGCCGGATAGTGCCAGAATATGAGAAAGGCCCGCCTTTCTGAAAGCCTCTGCCAGATCAGCTCCGGTGTATTCCCGTTCTCCGCTTAAAAGTGCCAGAAGCAGTCCTCCAGCATCTCCCCAGGTGTACAGAATCCGCTTCAGCTGAAGTCTTGCCAAAGCACGGATTCGGGAAATCAAGCCGGTAAACCCCGTTACCATAACGGTATTAGCTGCATATGCAACCGTGCATTTCCCATGATCCGCTGCTACAGAAAAACTGCGTACCACCGCCGTAATACAAGCCCCTTCTTCAATGAGCTGAGACTCCCGGTCTGCCAGACGGCTGAACAACCGTCCGGGATACAGGGCTTCTACCAAGGATGCATCTGCATACAAATCCGCAGTACCAGACGCATCAGAAACAAAGGATCCGCCAAAAACATCACTGGATGCAACCTGATTAACCGTTACCGTAAACCGGTAGCTTTTACCGGAAGAAGTACGGACAGGGCTTGAAGTAACCGTGCCCCGCACCAGAGTTATATCGGCGGGGGCTATAAGAGAGCAGATTTGATGAGAAGAACGTACCGGAACGATACCGGTATACACAAGAAATGCGGTCAGAACAGCTGCAATACAGACAGGGGGAATTCTACCAGTTACCATTTAAGTCTCGCGAGGGCATCGCGGGACGCTTCAATAATCGATTCAGGATACGGCAGATATGATACATACAGCAGGGAATCAAATGCAATCTTATCACCTAGAGCGCCCAGCGACTGAATAACAGCAAGCACTAACGGCTCACTGTAGAAGTCACCTTTTTCTGCGCTGGTGTTCAGCTTTTTCAGAAAATCACTGAGCAGCACCCCTGCACGTAAGGAGGCAAGCTCCTGTACGCCATGTACCACCTGAATAAAGTCATCTTCGGTTACATAACCATATTCCAGTTCCTTTACGGCAACCGGGAAAAGCCGCTGTACAAGGCTTGAAGCAC
>JAZLGC010000019.1:0-29573 GCA_045616125.1 Treponemataceae bacterium
TGGACTTATGATGAGACCCTGAATCAAGTTCAGGGTGACAATAAGCAACACTTTTTACGGAACTAGAATTATTTATTATTCCTGCTCAAAAATATCGATATCTACCGCCAGAGAGACAGTATATCTTTTTCCCCTGACAACCATAACAGTTTTCGTTATTTCATAGTCAGAAAAACTGAACGTTACCTGATGCTCTCCCGGTTCAACAGGAATAACCCGATGACCTTCTGTAAGCTCCCCATCAAGTTTAATCAGAGCACCTTCCGGTGCCTGTATGGTAATGTCAGTAGTCACCGGCTGCAGTTCAACACTCATAACCGTTGTTGATGCTTTCTCTATGGAAAAAGTACGTACTTCGTTCCTATACTGTTCTGAAACAATGGAAAGGTGATGCATACCCGTACCTAAGAGAACCGGCTCTGTATCATCATCGTTTCCCATGCTGACAAACCGGCTGTCGATGTACTGATCATCAATATAACACAGGGGATAATCAGGTGCTATCTGCATTTCTGCATCATCCTGTTCAGGAGCCGGCAACTGCGGTAATACAAGAGTAAGCGCAAATAATCCGGTATCAGCAAGAACCGGTGTAATCAGAACTTCAAACTGAGCATCAAAAAAGGAATCCGGTACGCCTTTCATGGCAAGTTGTGTTCTCAGAACAAGATTCTTACTGTTTTTATGCAGTTCAACGGGCAGAACCTGATCATAAGGAGATTTATCAGAAAGCCTGCAGCCTTCTACAGGAATCTGAAAGGAATAACTGAGCCGGGAAGGAAGTAAATCTTTGTAGATTCTGTTTCCTTCAAAATCGTAGTTATCATAGAATTCCTGCGAATTCAAGGCTTTTGCGGAATACACATTTTCGTACAGATAAAAAACTTCTGCATCACGATAGCTGGCGACAATTTTGGGAATCTTGATTTCAATCTTAAGACCCTGAATAAAAGGATTATCAGATGGCCAGGTAATTTCTACCGCATCATTAATACCTAAAAACACCGATTCCGGTTTCGTTATCGTGTGGGATATGGATACCTCGTAGGGATGAAGAGATGAAGTACGGAATGATTCAGCATATAAGGAGAGAGGGAAAAGTAAAACAGCAAAGAGACATACAGTTGTCAAACGATTTCGGATTACAAAATTCCCAGAAAATACCATCACTGTTTCAGAAAATCCTCAGGATCCAGAAGAACCCCATTCTGCCGCACTTCAAAATGCAGATGTGGTCCGGTAGTAAGACCGGTAACACCTACATACCCGATAACAGAACTTCCTGCAACCATGTCACCTTTCCGCACCGTATACCGGTCCAGATGAGCGTACAGGCTCTGCAGATTGTTGTCATGATTCAGTATAACATAATTTCCGTATATGTCATCATTTCCACAGTCATAAACCTGACCTGAAAGACAGGCAAAAACCGGACTGTGTAGAGGGGCAGCAAGATCAATGCCATGATGAAATGATTCTTTGCCGGTTATGGGGCTGATTCTGCTGCCAAAAGAAGAAGTAAGTACCGACTGCTCCAACGGCGATGTTAGCCGGGAGTCAAGAAAATACAGCCGTTCCGTACCGGTTAATCGTTCTCCCGGCACAAAATAAAATGTTTCACCACCACAATTTACTGTAGTCAGTTCCTGTCCTTCAAATCGTAAAGCAAGAAGGGTTTCTATGAACATGGTCGGAGAAGCAGACAGATAAAGACCTGCACAAACTGGAAGATACAGTGTTTTGCCTGCAATGGGAGAATCAGCAGATGGAAGATGATTCAGAAGGGCAATGGTTTCTACAGGAAGGGAACAACGCGATGACAGGCTGAAAAGATTGTCATGACTGGTGGCAATATAGCGGTAGAAAGCCGGCTGCAATGGTATTCCTGCAGCATACCGTTTGTAGGAATCAGATACATCATCAAGGAACTGACGGAAAATAATGTTTGCTTTTTTTGATTCAAGACTTTGTATTTCCGGATAATGAATATCAGACTGGGCATATACTGATGCTGTCAGACTCAGCAAAAAAAGTATGACCAGAAGCTTTGACTCAATCCTGCTCATTACGTCTGCTTTTTACAGTTGCGGCATATATCCCGTATAGGATAAAACCAGAAACAAGAAAAATCACAGCCGCTGCTTTTTTTCCGTTCAATACTGACACAAAAATTCCTGCAACACAGGCAATGATAGTAAGTCTGAATCCCCAGACCAGGCAGGTTCTTTTCACCAGCTGTTTTTTCTGCTGTGGATTCTGACAGCGGCGTAAACTTGTTACAATGTTTTTGGTAAACGCTGAAATAATAAGAACTGCAAAGAAAACAAGGGCAATAATGGTATAGATACCGGCAAAATTGGTAGCTGCATACCACAATGGCCAGACAAAAGAGAAACAGATCAGGCTTCCTGCACAAAGTAACAGAAGAATAACTGCAATATATCTGAAAAGGGAAACGTATCCGTTGATAAACGCTTTTAACATAGAGAAAGTGTAACGGTTTTCTGACCAAAAAAAAAGGGGCTGTCCGAAACGATTTCAGACAACCCGGTTAAACTGAAACAAATATGATTCAGTCAGATTATGCTTCAGCAATAGCTTCAGCTGGACAAACAGCAGCACATGAACCGCAGCTTGCGCATGAAGATTCATCGATACAGCGTTTTCCATCAACTTCGCTGATTGCTCCAACTGGACATTCGCCTTCGCAAGCACCACAGTTCAGACAAGCGTCAGAAATTTTGTAAGCCATGATAGTACCTCGTAAAATGTTATTCGGTCAGCAGTTTCTATATACATAGTTTTACTGCTAAATCAAAAATATCATAACACAAGTCTTTCGGCAAGTTGATTTTTAGTCGCTTGCCCATTAAAATTGGCCTAACTTATTTTCATTTTACTAACAGGAGAAAAAAAACATGTCCATTGCATCAATGATTGATCATACAATTCTTAAAGCAACAGCAACTACAGCTGATATAACAAAACTCTGTGCAGAGGCAAAACAATACGGGTTTGCCAGTGTCTGCGTAAACTCTGTATGGGTAAAAAAAGCGCGGGAACTTCTTGATGGAACTGAAGGACCCCGTGTGGCTGTCTGCACCGTGGTAGGCTTTCCACTGGGAGCCATGAGCCACGCAGCAAAAGCTTTTGAAACAGAAGAAGCTGTCCGGGACGGCGCTGATGAAATTGACATGGTAATCGATATCGGTGCTGTAATTGAGGGCCGTTGGGATGATGTAAAAGACGATGTTTCAAAAGTAATTGCGGCTGCTAAAAAAGGACCAAAACCGGCTCTGGTTAAGGTGATTCTTGAAAACTGTTACCTTACAAAAGACCAGATTGCAGAATGCTGCAGAATCTGCGTTTCCTGCGGTGCAGAATTTGTAAAGACTTCAACTGGTTTCGGTACCGGTGGTGCAACTGTAGAAGATGTAGCACTCATGAAAGCAACCGTAGGTGACAAAGCTCTGGTAAAAGCTGCCGGTGGTATCCGTGACAAAGCCACTGCAGAAGCAATGGTAAATGCTGGTGCTTCACGTATCGGTTGTTCTGCAGGCGTTGCAATCGTAGGCTGATATAGAGTAGAGTGTTACCATGTTTGATGTAAAAGACACCGACTTTTTTGAACTTGAAGAAGAAGATTTTGATACTGTTCTTGCAACAGATATACATTTTACCGGAAAAATTTCCTTTGCAAAACCGTTTATGATAAAAGGTAATGTAACCGGTTCTATTGCAGCCACCAGTGATCTGGTAGTAGATACCGGCAGTACCTGTGAAACGGAAATTTCCGGTCAGAGAATTCTTGTGAAAGGAACAGTCAAAGGAAACATTACGGCCACTCGTCTTGTCTTTGTAGCATCAACAGGTTCTGTTACCGGAGACATTACGGCTCCACAGGTAGTGCTTGAACCGGGCAGTAAATATACCGGTAAATGCACTATGACAGACGTTACTCCGGAAAGTTAATCCAGAAAGACACGGTCGAATTTCATCAGGAAAAAATATATATGAAAAAATACAAAATATTCAGTACCCTAAGTTTATTCATTCTGTGTGCCGGTCAGCTTGCTGCCCAGACAACTTCACGTGCCGATGCCCTGGCTTTGTACCGTGCAGGAAATTATACCCAGGCTAGCGAGGTTTGCCGGCAGGAAATTGCTGATTCGCCGAATAATCTTGATTCATACGTGGTTCTTGTATGGAGTCTTCTGGCAAACCGTCAGTATTCTGATGCCGATTTATGGGCAGATAAGGGTAGGGCAGTTGCCAAATATGACCCACGTCTTGTTGAATCCCAGGGAGAAGCAAAGTTCTATCTTGGACAGAATAACGCAGCCCTTGCCCTGTTTCAGGAATATGTTTCACTAGTAACCGCCAGTGGCAGCCGTCTTGGTGAAGTGTATTACTTTATGGGCGAAATCTATATCCGTCAGACAAAATACAACCATGCAGACATAGCCTTTTCAACTGCTGTAACTTTTGAGCCCCAGCGCGATTACTGGTGGACCCGCCTTGGATATGCAAAAGAAATGGCTGCTGACTATCGGGGTGCATCAGCTGCATATAAACAGGCTCTTACCATTAATCCACAGCGGACAGAGGCCAAAAACGGGCAGACCCGCGTAACGGCACGCCTGCAGTAGCAGCACATTTGTTATGGAAACCATACATTTTGAAACATTAGGATGCAAGCTTAACCAGATTGAATCAGAATCTGCAGCCCATTGCTTTGAGGAAGCTGGTTTTGCCATTCATATGGATCCGGTAAGCGCAAATACACAGCCAGACCCTTCGGTAATACTCTGTATTGTGAATACCTGTACCGTTACCACGAAGGCAGAGCAGAAAGCACGGCGGATTATCCGGCTTCTTCAGGATGCATATCCTAATGCTGTAACACTGGTTACCGGCTGCTATGCAGAAGTTGAACCGGAAACTATTTTAAAACTTGCCCCCAGTATTGTGGTACTGCCAGGAACAGCAAAAGATACACTGGCTGGAATTCCGCAGAAACTTACTGCACTGAGCGGTAATTACCAGAAAGCATCTGTTATTGCAGCCCTTACCAGCCACATCAAGCTTTCTGCAGTACAGAACAGTTCATTTACCCTTGCTACAGACACCTTTTATAATCATTCCCGTTCTTCAATAAAGATTCAGGATGGCTGTAATAACGCCTGCGCATACTGCCGAATTCATCTGGCACGGGGAAAAGCGGTTTCCCTTGACCCGGACACAGTTCTGGAACGGGTAAAATCATTGGAAAAAAATGGTCAGCATGAAGTTGTGCTTACCGGTGTCAACCTGACCCAGTACAAGAGCCAGTTACACGGCCAGACGGCAGACTTTGCAGACCTTTTGAAATACCTGATTGATAACACGCAGGATATCAGCTTCAGAATTTCCAGTTTATATCCGGAGAGAGTTGATGACGCCCTTTGTACGGTAATACAGAGTCCCAGAGTACGCCCGCATTTTCATTTAAGCGTACAGTCAGGAAGTGATGCGGTTCTGAAGAATATGCGGCGTGTATATAACCGCCAGCAGGTACTGGATGCCTGTAACCGGCTCAGATCAGTAAAACCAGACTGTTTTATAGCCTGTGATATCATTACCGGATTTCCGGCAGAAACAGATGAAGACTGGCAGGATACCATGGATCTGGCACGGCAGTGCAACTTCAGCTGGATTCACGTGTTTCCGTTCTCGCCCCGTCCCGGAACACCGGCATATACCATGAAACCGCAGGTTCCAGCACGAATCTCCCGAACGCGGGCCGCAGAACTGACATCACTGGCACTGCAGCAGAAAACCGATTATATTCGTAGGTGGAAGGAATCTTCAAAGCCGTTGACTGCCATTGTTGAAAAACGACACACCAATGAAATCCGTGCGGTGACTGAAAACTTTATTCATGTACTTGTTACAGAAGGGGCAGATGGCATACAACCTGAAAGCCTTGGGGGAAAACAGATTACCGTAGAAATTACCGAAGTACTGACCCAGACCGATGCAGCTGATGTTTCTTCAATAATTGAGGCAAAAGGCCGGCTTATTGAGGGCGGCATATAATCTACTGAAAAATACCTTGTTTTTAGGGGAATTTTATTAGATTTTGTTGCAGAATTGCGCTATTCTAATTCTAGAGAAATACGTTTTCTTTTTACAACTAATATAGGAGGGTAACAATGAAAACTAAAAAGATACTGTTTACTGCAGTAATTGCTGTACTTCTGATTGTGTCGTTTACTTCATGTCAGTTCTTCACAAACTCACCAATGAAAGGATTGGCTGAAAAACTTGAAGACACATTGAAAGATGCACCGGCAAGTGATGTAGTAAATACCATTGATGACTGTACACCAGCACAGAAGGCTCAGGTTCTGGCAGCTTTAGGACAGAAAGATTCTGAAGAACTGAAAGGACTTGATCCAGAAGAAAAAAACATCATTCTGGATGCACAGGTTGATGCAACCATTGATATCAAAGGTATTCTGGCACTGATTCCATCTGATACCGATTCAGGAAATGAATCTGGCTCTGGTAATTCAGGCAGTGGTGATATGAATCCTGAAGATATGCTGACAGCCGTTATGGCGTCAATTGCTGTAGTTGATACCAAAGCTACCACTGCTATTCTTGACAGTGTTATAACTAACGATGGAACAATTGCACCAGGTGTAAATGAAGCATCAGTTACACTGGCTGCTGTTTCTGTAATAGCAACAGAGCTTAAAACCAGTGAAATTAATATTACTGAAGATGTTTCTGAGGACGACTTAAACGAATTAATGTCCTTCTTTGGTGGTGATTCAGATGGAGAAACTCCTGCTGCCCCAAAAACAAAAGAAGAAGCAACAGCCGCTGCAAAAGCAATTCTTGGATCTGATGCAAGTGAAGACACCATTAAAAGCGTAACAACTTCTCTGCTTGCCATTCAGGCAGCCGGTGGTCTTGATGCATTAATGAATGCCTTTGGCGGCGCTGCAGGTGCCATGTAAGGGTTAAAGGAGACTATGATGAAAAAGATTCTTGTAATTATTCTTTCTGTATTCATGGCTGCTACCCTGTTTGCAGCAGATTTTACATTTCCGGAAACTGCAGTAACTGACCTGCGTTCCATGGCCATGGGTGGAACCCATCTGGCTGACTACACCGATTACTTTACTTTGTACCGTAACCCGTCACTGCTTTCTAAATCTGGCAAACACTGGTACTGGGACAATATGACCGTAAATTTCGGTGGCCCACTTGATAAATTTGCAGACCTGTACCAGCAGGCCTCTGAAGGAACACTTGATCTGGAAGGTAATCCAACAGAAATGCTTCAGTCAGATGCAATTTCCGGTCTGCTTGAAAACGGTATTAACCTTGACGTAAAAATGAACCTGCCGTTCCTTTCATTTGGTGGAATTGGTAAACGCGGTTTTGGATGGGGTATTTATGACCGCATGGTTATCGATGCCAACATTCCAAGCCTTATGGGTAAAATGACTGCTTCTGCTATGGTTGAAGGTGGATTTATCATGGGTCTTGGTAAAACCATCCAGCTGAACGATGTTCATGCAGTATCTGTAGGTGGATCACTTCGTACCTATACTCAGGCTCCTCAGGCAGGTGTAAAAGTAAAACTGATGGATATGCTGAACGGTAGCGATATGATGGACAACGTTATGAAGTCAGTTGCTGTAGGTGCAAAAGCAGGATTTAATCTTGATCTGGCAGCAACCTACTCATTCAGTAACTTAGTAGATGCAGCATTAGTTCTCCACAATGCTGTAGCTCCAGCATGGAGCAGCAATGCAGATTTTGCCGCCGTTACTGAAGGTGATTTCTCAAGCCTCACTGAACTGAAAATGAACGAAAAAATGGATCCTGCAAAATTGGGTATTGGCGTTGGCGTAAAAGTTCCAACCTGGTGGTCACTGGGTATCATCAGCAATTTCAACGTATATGCTGACCAGTACGATGTACTTAACATTTTCAAAACCGGTCTGCACCGCAATCCATGGCTTGACTTTGGCGTAGGTACTGAACTTTCAATACTCCGCATTCTTGATCTTCGTGCAGGTCTGTACGACGGTTACCTGAATGCCGGTGTTGGTATTAATCTGGGTGCACTTAACATGGACTTTGCAATGTATGGTAAAGAACTCAGCACCCAGCCAGGTGGAAACAACCAGCTGAACGTAGCATTCTCCTGGTCACTGCAGCGCTGATTTCAGTAACTGCTAACCTGTAAAGGGGCTGTCTGATTTGTTCCGGTATTCCGGAATGTATCAGACAGCCTTTTTTTTACGAAAATAACCTATCATAAACAGGGAATTTATTAAAAACGTGTTATATTATCTGTAACCTGTTAGATGACATATTGTTTAAACTATGTCAGTTTGACAGAGAAATTTCATTTAAAGGGAGATACAATGAAAATGAAAAAAACATTCGTTATTGTGCTTATGCTGCTTCTTGCAGGTACCGTAGTATTTGCAAACTCACCGGCAACCTCTGTTCTTGAAGTAGAAGATGCATCGGAAGACAATTCATTTAACCGCTATGACAGTGCCTTAGGTGTTACCTGGCTTATTGGTTCTGATATACCAAGTATGCAGTATCAGCATTGGATTACTCCGGGGTTCGGTTATACACTGAACACCGGAGCTTCTTACGCCCCTGTAACTGTATGGGATTCTGAAAAAGAAGTGACAGGCTACGAGTTTGATTTCAATTTCTTTGGTCAACTTCAGTGGGCGCTGTATACTGCTTCATCCACCAATCTTGATACCCGTCTGTATGCATGGGTTCTCGGTGGTTGTGTAGTACAGCATGAGGCTAACATGATTGGTACCGATGTAGACGGAATTGCAGGTGCAGGTTTTGGCTTTGACATAAACTTGTACAAACATATCTCAATTCCAGTTGAATTTGGTTATCTTGGTGTTGCCCCGGCAAATCCTAATCTTACCATGATAGGAAACTTCGGAATCCGCTACCGTTTCTAATATCTGAGCAAAAGGAGCGGTCTAATACATGACAGCTCCTTTTGTGTTAGCCTATGTCCGTAAAAAGTGTTGCTGAATGCTACACAGCAACGAGAATTGAACAGAAATACCACAAATCGAGAGGAGGGACAGTACAGGCAAAAATTGTTGAAGCCCGGCGTACATGCGGCAGCATGAACTATATATAGTTTCTACGCCGGGATTCACCAATAGCGACGTTATCGAGGGTTTTTGCATGTACTGGCAATCCGGTAGATTTGTGGAATTATGATAAGACCCTGAAACTAGTTCAGGGTGACTATAAGCAACACTTTTTACGGACATAGCGTTGTTTTATCTCATTTATGACACAGTTCGTACATGACGAACGCAAACTGCTTACTGTCAGCTTTCCAGGAGTTCACATTTAAAGACCCCTGTCCGCCAAAAAATTCCAGAATACATCGGTCATTGCTGCCATCATAATCCATCATTCTCAGCTGTACCTGCATATTGGAAAGATGTTCATTGGGATCAAGACCATCCTTACTGTAGCTCAGATACACCACCTGCTTCCCGTCCGGCGAAATATGGGGGAACCAGTTATTCCGTTCAGTAAACGTCATCTGAGTCTGACAAGTCCCGTCGCGGTTCATTTTCCAGCACTGCATCAATCCCGACCGTGTACTGATAAACCACAAATCCTTGTTATTTGGTGCGTATTCCGGACCATCGTTAAAGCCTGCATCATGAGTCAATTGCTTTTCTTCGCCACCTGTTGCTGGTATCGAATAAATATCAACAGCCATATGTTCAAAATCTGCTCCCCTGAAGGCACAATAAGCCAGCTCCTGGGAGTCAAAAGACCAGCCGTGAAGAAAACTGGGGAATTTTGGCGTTATCAGAACCGGCTCACTTGAACCATCAAGAGTGCAGATATAAATCTGACTCATCCATCCTGTTTCAGAATGGCTTACGGCAATCTGTGTATTATCCGGCGATAGTACGTGGTCATTATTACAGTTGGTACAATGACCGGTTGGAATTACTTCTTCCGTGTCTTTTGAAACTGAATATCTCCAGATTCGTCCCTCAGAATTATAGATAAGAGTATCACTGTCAGTCTGCATCCAGTTTGGTGCTTCAATAATCCGGTCATACTCGTGCAGTTTCCGTACCGTACCAGATTCCACATCATACACACAAAGAATACTCCGGGTGTTTTCCCGGCACTGAACACTTTCTGAAAACTTTCCTGCGACATACTTCAGGTCATCATAGAAGTTTTCAGAATATATATCCTGATCAATAATCTGAATCAATTCCTGAGCCCGGGCAAACTGAAAGCAGGAAGTAAAATCCACCAAACCTTTACCAACCCCTGTTTCTATTAGTTCCCCGGTCTTTTCATCCAAGTCCATATCTTTATAGTGAATGGAATGCACCTGATCCTTATTCCGCCACAGAAAACTTTCAGGATCCACACCGCCATACAGCAGCCAGCCAACATCAGCCTGTGCACCGAGTTCAGCACCTGTTTCATGCAGAAACCATTCATAGGCTGACAGTTCTCCGATACGTAAAACACATTCATCTTTGTTATTGTGAAGCAGAACTTCCAGCCCTTTTGATTTCATTAAACGACACAGTTTCCGGAAATCTTCTGCCAGAGCCTTTCCCTGGTCCTCAGAAGAAAAAAACGGGCAGGGGAATACCAGATGACTGATTCCGTTTTCAAAAGCAATCTCGGACAGTTTTTCTGCGTCTGAAAGGGGATTTTGAGAGAACACATGGCAGGAGTTTGTTTTGAAGCCATATTTCTGCAGCAAAGGCCGATATTGTCTGAAATCTTCCGGTGTCCAGATTCTGTCTTCAAGACCTGGAATAGTCTGTAAAGCAAAGCATGGTTCCAGGTACCGGTAATGCATCTGCTGAGCCTTGCACAGAAATTCTTCAGGATTTTTCTTAAAAACCGGATTTAACCCGAATAATTGAATGCCAAAACGCATATAAACCTTCCTGTTATTTACAAAGTTCAGCTACTTCAGTAAATGCCGCCGGCCGCTGACAGCTTGATTCTACGGGAACCAAAGCTTTGGTAGTACTTGATTTCATCATGCAGTCAATAACATCAAGCACATGATACGCCATATGGGCATCAGCACGAGCTGTACGACCTTTCTTTATGGCAGCAGCCATTTCCGCAGGTCCAACCCCTCGGTTTTCAGCAATAAGCGGAGATGCATTAATTAATGATACGGGAGCATTTTCTGATGGATCAAAACTGCTGGCAATGAATTTTACATCCCCTCCAAAGTCGTTGGCACAGGTTAGCTGAAGGACACCTTTTGTACCGTAAATATAAAAGTATGACAGATCCTGCATGCAGGTTTCTCCATTCATGGATATAGTTCCGGTAATGCCGTTTTCCATGTTCATGAGAGCATAAATTTCACTTTCATTGTTGTATTCAAAAGTTTTGCCAAAATCAGGTGACTGCGGAAAAATATTTGTTCTTTGTACAGCCTTATTTTTAACATTTGCAAATACGGAATCTACCGGCCCCAGAAGTGCAATAATGGCAGTAAGATAATACACTCCATAGTCATATGCAAAGCCACCACCAGGCATGCGTAAAAACTCAAAAATACTGGCCATTAAGTCAATATTACGGTTTACATTGATGCTGAAGGAAACAGGCTCTCCGATTTTTCCCGAATCAATTGCCTGACGGGCATTCTGTAAAGCGGCCCCTAAGAAAGTATCCGGAGCAGAACAGAGATATAATCCTTTTTCTTTTGCCAACTTAAGAAGATAAGCTGCATCTGAAGGATCAATGGTCATAGTTTTTTCAGTGTAGACGTGTTTACCGGCAAGCAGAGCCCGTTCTATAAGTGCTGCATGGGTTGGAGCAGGGGTAAGAATAACTACCAGTTCAATTGCCGGGTTTGCCAGAAGTTCATCAACAGTGCAGGCAGGTATAGAAAACTGAGCACCGCGTTTCTGTGCGTTTTCTAAATGTTCACTGGCAATAGCTATAACTTCAAGGTTATTAAAAAAGCCGGTCATATTTTTAAGATACTGTTCACTGATACGACCGGAACCAATAACACCAACTTTCGTTTTATCTGACATATGCAGCCCCTATAAAATGTATTATCATTCATTATACAGCACGATAAACAGTTGGAAATAAAAGATTTGTTATTATTGAAAAAATAAGACAAAAAATGTGCGTAAAAAGTGCACTAACTGATTGACACTTTTTTGCTTATGATGTAATTTATTCGAGCGTTGAGCAAGTTACTTGCACAACACAGAACACTTGAAAAGAACGGGCTGCTAGCTCAGCAGGTAGAGCAACGCCCTTTTAAGGCGTGGGTCACAGGTTCGAATCCTGTGCAGCTCATAATTTCTTTTCTTAGTAGTTCATGGGCTGCTAGCTCAGCAGGTAGAGCAACGCCCTTTTAAGGCGTGGGTCACAGGTTCGAATCCTGTGCAGCTCACATAAAGACATTCGCCATTTCTGGTGAGTGTCTTTTTTTTTGCTCTGGTGGGTTTTAGAACGCCATGTCTGTAAAAAGCGTTGCTTATTGGTCACCCTGAACTTGATTCAGGGTCTTATCATAAGTACACAAATCTACCGAATTGCCGGCGGTAACACACACACATTTTTTCAAATACAGCTTAAGCAAAAAAAACGTCATATCTTTCGATATGACGTTTTAAGCATCTCCCGGGGGAATTGAACCCCCGTTGTCGGGATGAAAACCCGATGTCCTAACCACTAGACGAGGGAGACATGAATCGGGAGCGACGGGGCTTGAACCCGCGATCTTCGGCTTGACAGGCCGACGCGATAACCAGCTTCGCTACGCCCCCGTGTTTTGCTGCATTACTGCTGCTCAACGGATAAAGAATATATACCTGACTAAAATAAATGTCAATAGCATTTATTCAATTTCCGTAAAAAACACATTTTTTTGATACTGAAGCCACTGTTACATGGCGGCAGCATCATTCAGCACTGACACCTTAAATCTCGTTGAGAGAAGACAGAATGTTCTTACCAACATCAGCATTTACAGTGGCGTCACCATGAACCTTATCCATAAGACTCTTGATTTCATTAATCTGAACATTCAGCAGGTTAAGCTCAGTCTCAAGAGTTTTCATGAACTCAACAACTTCTCCAACAGGATGAACCTGTTTCTGAATTTCAGAAGTTACACTGTCTGCAATATCGGAGTTATCACGGGCAACTTCAACAATATCAGTAATTGATTTCATTACATCTCTGGTACCGATATCAATTTCCATAATTCCGGAAATGATTTCATCAATGGACTGCAGTGTCTGGGTTGTTGAAGCAACACCTTCTTCAATGTATCTGGTAAAGTTTTCCATAGTTGTAACGGTAGACATTACAACCGAACTGTTCTCTTTAAGAACATCCTCAATATTTGCAGCGTTCTGGGTCGTCTGGTTTGCCAGCTTGCGGATTTCCTGAGCAATAACGCTGAAACCTTTTCCCGCATTGCCGGCATGAGCTGCTTCAATTGACGCATTCATGGCAAGAAGATTCGTCTGTTCTGCAACATTGTTGATGGTTTTAACAAACCCGTTGATAACGCTGGAGTATTCTTCAACCTTGGAAAATTCCTCAGAAAGTTCTTTTGCCAATGTTCTCTGATGAGAAACATTATCAACGATATCATTCAACTGAGCCTTGCGTTTCTGTGCCGTATCAGAAATTGTCGTTACATTGGCAGAAATCTGAACCATGGCAGAAGACGTAGTTTCAACAGAATTTGCCTGACGGGTAGCAGTAGCCTTCATTTTTTCAGAATTGGATTCAATAACGCGGATATTGCTGTTAATGCTTTGAAGACGTTCACTCAAGTGTCCGATTTTAGGAAGCAGATTCTGGAATGAATCACTGATAAGAGAAGCATTGGAATTTGCGTTATTTGCAACCTTCTTAAGATCATCACCAACTTTCAATCCTTCTTCCGATTCAGAAACAACCTTTTTGATTTTTTTGATGTTGTCATCAGATTTTTCAGATTCTTCCCTGAATTTTCCAATCAGATTGTCGTTATAATGAGTTATGTACACAAGACAAGTCATAATCATGGAAAATGCAAATAAAGAAATAAAACAGTTTGCAGTAAAGGCCTTAGGATCTGCAAGACGCATATTCGTACATGATGTAAAGATACTGGTTATAACTACTGCATAGGAAAGGCCCACGTGCACAATCATCTGTTTAAGGCTGATTGACATCATCAGATTAAGAACTGCCATAGTTGTAACAAAAAAGATATTCCGGTAAAAAACAGCAGGGTCAGTATACTGGCTGGTAGAAAACAGACAAACCAGCACATTGGCTCCAAAAAGGGCAACAGTAGAAAGGGACGCACCTGTTTTTATGTGACCCCTTCGGATGATATACAAAGCACCACCACCCATCAGGGTACTCACGAATGAAACCCCAGAAACAAAGGGATGTCTCAGGGTTAATTCCACAAGAGAAAAGGTCAGCAGGGTAAACATCAGAATCATATTGCCAAAAATAAGAAATCCCAGCTGATTTTTCTGCTTAAAATTCAGATTATCAATAACTTCCTGTTTTGGATAAAGGTTTTTAAGCATACAGTCTCTCTAAAAAAATCATTAAGCAATTAAGCAGGCATACACCTACCCGAATCAATACTATCACAAGAAAAGGGTATGATACAAATGACATTTCCAAATGCAGTTTGTCAGCATTAACTTATAGTGAAAAAGTGTAGATTAATGCGAACATTCGCCTTTCTGAAAGAACGGTCTATTTAACAACTTTCCAGTCGGCTTCACCCCGATTGTTGAAAACTTTGGTTCTGTTGGGATACTTTTCTGCATTTTTCAGAAAAAATACCAGGTCAGTTGCATATTCACTCATAAGATCATCCGGGTGATAATGCAACTGAACAATGGTTTCCGTTCCTTCTGCGGTAAAAGCACTGAGCGCACCGTTCATTCTGATACAGTCTGATATCAGTTCCTGATACATGCTTTTACTGCGTTCTTTCAACAGGTCGGTAATATACGATACCTGCAGATCAAGAATCTTACCAAAGGGAAGAAGATCAGCGTTCTCTGCAATTAGAGTTGTTTTTCCTGTTTTTTTCAGCCACAGAACAAATCGTTCCAGAAACTGGGAGCTGGGCATTTTAAGCACATGCAGTACCGCAGCAAACCAGGGGACAGCACGACCATGGGTATAAAAAAGCGTAGTTGCCCGGGCAAGGTCAGCAGCTTTTGCCATATCATCCTTGCTGAAACCGGGAGATTCAATGACATGGTATGGAGCCACTTGTTCCCAAACCATGTTAAAACCAGGGGCTTCATCGTGGAGTGTGGTTCCAGGGAGAACACTGAGACAAAACAATTCAAGACTGTTAGGATACAGCGAAAGGGCGAAATCAATGCTCTGCTTGAATCCCTCATAAGAATCACCGGGGAGGCCGTAAATCAGGTCAAAGCCAAAGACCACACCAGTCTGATTCAGATAGCCGATATTTTTGACGAACTGCTTTCTGTTAAAGGTTCGATGCACATTATTCAATACAGTTTCATTGCTGGACTGAAGCCCGAACTGCAAACTGCATCGTACTTTACTGAAGGCATTTGCCAGTTCCCGGTCAATGAATTCTGCACGGGCCTCAAAATAGAAGTACGTATCAGGCAGTTTACGCCGGATAAGTGCAAGCATCTGCAATGCCCGGTCTTTTCTGGCATTGTAGGTAGGATCAAGAACAAAAACCTGCCGAACGTTTTTGCGCGAAAAAAGGTCGATTTCTTCTTCAATGCGGTCCATGGGCAGGTACCGAACTGTTTTTTCCCCCTTCGATTCATAACAATAGGAACATTTGAAAGGGCAGCCCCGGGCCAGCTCCCAAAGAACACCGCCATACACATTAGGATCTATGGTTCCGTCAAGATAACAAGATGAAAGTTTTGCACAGTCCGGAGCAGATGCATAAATGCAGTTTCCCTGTATGACAGACCCATCAGAAAACGAGGGTTCTTTGCCGGCAGAAAGGGAATACAAAAGCTGAGGAACGCATTCTTCCCCCTGGCCGCTGATGCAGAAGTTAAAGGCGGTAAAACTGGATGGATTTGCCGTTACTTCAGGCCCACCAGCCAGAAGATAGAGCGAAGGATACTGCTCTTTAACAAGGGTGGCAGCCTGTTCCAGAATAAAACGGTTCCACACGAATACGGAGCAGCAGAGGGCAAAAGGTTCAATGCCAGCAATTTCCTGAGCCTGAATCAGTTGTACCAGTTCCCGGGCAATGTACGCTGCCTTCGCGTCAATGGTTGACGCTTTTTTTAATTCCAGATCCTCAAGACTGAAACTCTTAAGTTGTGCACAAATGTGTACGTTTTCAGGAACAACGTCGGGATTATTGTAGTGATTAATGGCAGACGTAATGCAGGCAGCACCTAAAGGTAGGGCCTGAGGAGAAGTTTCTACAAGAACTGTGGTACAAATAACGCCTTTTTTTACTGTTGCTGCTGCCATATTAACACCCTGCCTCTTTTTTGATACAGTAACCGAAATGACAAAAAAAAGTAATTACCTGCTGTTTCTAGCATGCATACTCCTGATTCTGTCCCTTTTTTACTCGTTACTCTGGCGGCCTCAAACTGCTGTTTCAGAAGAAGAAATGAGAAATCTGACGCAGGTTCCTCATTTCAGCATGGAATCATTTCTTTCAGGCAATTACCAGAATCAGATGGAAAATGCCATTTCTGACCAGCTGCAGTTTGGCCTTCAGATGAAATATGCTGTTAAAGGCATGTATAACTGGCTGACAGCTCAGGTCTCAAAATTTGAACATTCTGCAGAAATACCAGAAATCCAGCAAGATATTCAAACAGTTGCCATTCCGGACGTTTCTTCTGATACAGAAATCATTCCTGAGCTTCCGGTTCCACCGCAGCCATCCTATAACTATCAGGAAGTGGTTACCGGATCCATCTATAAATTGGATAATTCCGGCTATCTCATTCACAAAGCCGCATCCCCAGATTCCTATGACTTTGATTACCTGTATTCCCAGGATATGCTGAATGCCGTATCAAAGCCAAAATACCTGTTTTTTATTGATACTCCTTTATCAAGAGATTTTTCTGATTTCTACAGTTACGATCCCTTTTCATACATCAAAACCCAGTTCAACATGACTGGCTTTGACCAGTTATCCTTTGGCAGCTGGGAAGAATATAAAACCTTATTTTACCAGACAGATCATCACTGGAATTACCGGGGTTCGTATCTTGGCTACACAAAAATCATCAGGATGCTGCTGGGTGACAAGGAACCAATTCTTGAACCTGTTGGAACCCATGTATGGCCCACTGTATACGAAGGTTCTCTGGCACGTGACAATCTTTTAAGAGCCGCAACTGAAAACTTTACTACCTATGACTTTGAGCTGGTTCCCATGCGCGTCTTTGTTGATGATGTGGAAACGGAATACGGCTGGCGAAGCTGGTATGTTTCTGACGATGATTTTCCCCACAAAGTGTATTCCAATCACTACGGTATGTATTATGGCGATGATCACGCCAAAGTACTGTATGATACAAACCGACCCGACAAGCCAAACCTTCTTATTCTGGCAACCAGCTGGTCAAATGCAGTAAATGACCTTATTGCCTGCCATTTTAACCAGACCCATGTACTTGATTTCAGGCACTTTTCCCGCACCTACGGCACCCCGATAAACGCTGAACAATACATGAAAGACAACGACATTGACATGATGCTTATTATGGGTGACATCAGTTCCCTGGGACACCTGAACAAGGAGGCACACTGATGGTTTTCTCCAGCATGGTATTCATTTTTCTCTTTCTCCCCGTTACCTGTGCCATATACTTCATCATGCCGACCCGCACCGGCAAAAACGCTGTTCTGCTTTCCATGTCGCTCCTGTTCTATGCCTGGGGAGAGCCCGTATACCTGCTTCTTATGGCAGCAAGTATTTTCGTCAACTGGCTGCTGGCTCCCCACGTAAAGAAAACCTTTCTGCTTATCCTGGCCATCATCTTTAACCTTTCCATGCTTCTTTTCTTCAAGTACGCAGGATTTGCTGTAACTATCATCAACACTCTTACACACGCTTCATTTCCAATTCCAGAAATTGCATTGCCCATCGGTATCAGTTTCTATACTTTTCAGGCACTTTCCTACATTATTGATGTCCGTAGGGGAGATGTCCCACCTCAGAAGAACCTGCTGAATCTGGCACTGTACATAAGTCTTTTTCCGCAGCTTATTGCCGGCCCCATTGTCCGTTACACTGATATTGAACAGCAAATTGAAAACCGCCATGAATCATTAAAAGACTTCTGTCATGGTCTGACACTTTTCATTGCAGGCCTTGCTGCCAAAGTAATCATCGCCAACAACATGGCAACAGTAGCAGACGGCATTTTCAACGCAATTTCAGCCAGTTCCGGAACAGGTGAAGTAGTGCCCGTTCTATGGGGCTGGGTAGCGATTCTGGCATATACCTTCCAGATTTACTTTGATTTTTCCGGATACAGCACCATGGCAATCGGCCTGGGCCTTATGTTTGGATTTACCTTTATCCCTAACTTCAACTACCCATACATGGCTAACTCTGTTACCGATTTCTGGCGCCGGTGGCACATAAGCCTTTCGCATTGGTTCCGGGACTATGTATACATACCTATGGGTGGTAACCGGTGCTCTGTTCCCCGCCATATTTTCAATATTCTTACTGTCTGGATGCTGACCGGACTCTGGCACGGTGCGGCCCTTAACTTTGTCATTTGGGGTCTGTACTACGGCCTGTTACTACTCATGGAAAAATACCTGCTGTCGTCCATTCTGAAAAAAACACCGTCATGGATTACCGGCATCATCACATTCTTCCTGGTTTCCATGGGCTGGGTTCTGTTCCGCACCGACAACAGTGCTGATTTACTGCCCATTCTCAAAACCATTTTCACATCATCAGAAACAGCACTTACCAACAGTCAGTGGGCACTGCAGCATGCAGATCTGATCAGTAAATCAGTATTTTTCATTCCTGCCGTGATATTCAGTTTCCCCATAATTCCTGACATATCATCACGTATCAAAGACAGTCGCTTCGAAGAACCGGTTCTTTTTACCATTTCAATCATCCTGCTCATCCTGTGCATCAGCCTTCTTGAAGCATCAACCTACAACCCCTTCATCTACTTCCGGTTCTAACCTGTTTCCCGGTACGCCGGTAGATTTGTCATATTATACGCCCCAGTCAAACTTGACGGAGAATGCGTAAAAGCATATTTTTTAAGTATATGAAAGTACAGAAAAGCCCATTTTTCCTGTTTACCCCATACATTCTGTTCCTGCTGCTCACCCTGACATCCTGTCAGGAAAAAGCCTTAGTAGCAAACATTAAGGCCGAAGAACTATTTTCGTTGAATTACGGCATGTTTGAAAACGAACTCGGTTTTTATCCATCACTCAATACCGGTAACTGCACCAGTGCAATCTGCATGGATGAAGGGCTTTTCTACGTTCTTGACAGCAATTCCCTGAAGGTCATGAACCTGAACTCTTACGGAGATCTGCTTTCAATCGTATATAACAAAGATACCAATCCCGTTCCGTCATTTCTCAATTTTTCCGGCATACCGGTAGAAAAAGACGGAAAACCTTCTGCCAATGCAACCCAGCGGGCAACCAGTTATCCATTCAACAGAATCGGCCCTATGGCAGTAAATGCAGAACACCAGTTGTTCATTGCCGATTACCTGCCGCAAGACCGTTACGAAACGGACTCCGAATCAAACATGCTTTTGCGTCAGGTAATCCTTCGTTTTTCAGAAAATGGTGAGTTCATCGATTATATCGGTCAGCAGGGCCCCGGTGGATCTCCCTTTCCCTATATTAAAAACATCTATACCACTGCTTCCAATGAGCTTATCGCAGTCTGCCTGACTACAGAAGGCTCCACCGTATACTGGTTCAGTGCCGACGGCTTCCTTAAATACATGGTTCCCATCAGATTTTCAGCACTGCCGGTTAAGGAAGAAGACGTATCTTCAGACCTGTTCATCAATCTTGACAGCATTATCCCTGACTACAACGAACAGAAACTGTATGTAAAAATTGACTACAGCCACATGGATTTTGATGAAAGTTCAAAGGTTCAAAGTGGTATTTCATACGAAAAAACGCTGCTGTATACCCTTGATGTTACCACCGGTCTGTACGAATCACCGCTGACCATTCCTGCCTATGAGCAGATAATCAATTCAGAATACAACCGAACCGTATATCAGATTCCCTATTCATTTTTAGGAGTAACACAATCTGGCTGGATGTATTTTTCCATTGCAGATGAAACCGGCTATACCATTCTGATGGTGCAGCCCAACGGACAGAAGATTCTCCGCCGCCATCTTGCCATCAACACCGATAATCTGGTGTATTACAATCTGAATCTTTCTAAAGACGGAATCATCAGCATGATGCTCAGTTCAGACAGCAAAACCACCTTTATCTGGTGGAGAACCGATGAAATGATACAGGTAATGAACTGATGGAAGAATTCAAAGACGAGAATTCGTCAGAACTGCATTTTTATTACAACAAGGAGCAGCGTCTTAAAACGGCACCGAAAATAGTGCAGGATTTTCATAACGGCACAAACGAAGTTCCTCCAAAAGGGATATTCCGTCGTCTTGTGTATACCAGATCTTCGCGTCTGATGCTGTTTACCATCGTAATCCTGTGTCTTGGAACCTATGCAGTAAATTTTCTTACTTCCCGAGACAACAAAGACAAGCTGCTTTCTGTACCCATGTCCATTACCGCGTTCCCGTATGAAGATTCCATCTATGTTTCCATAAAAGCAGGCACTCAAGCTGATGCAGCATTTTCTTTTGATGTGTCCATTACCAGTTATACCTCAAGCCATACCCAGGTATCTGAGTACGAAACCAGCAGAATCTATGACGGAAAGGAACTGGTAATTGGCACAATTATGCCTGATTATGATATACTGAGCGTAGAAGCTGTCCTAACCGCAAAAAGCGGAGAAACAATACGCATTTCAACTGATGTAACACGATAAATAGGAGAAAGCCATGTTACAGTTTTATTTTCTTGCAGTAATCTGCAGCGTTTTAACCGGCTTGTATTTTGCATTTACACCATTTTTTAATGAACGGATTCCAGAGAAAATGCAGATTCCTCTGCTGGATGGAGCATTTGTACTCTGTGCCGTAACAGGAATCCTTAAACTGTTCCTCATTGTTCAGCCAGACATTGTCATTATTGGAGATTTGCTTCCTGCCATTTCATGTCTTCTTGCTGCTTTCTGTCTGTTCCTGGAGATTTATGAAGTTCAGGGAGGAAAAACCCTTTCTTTACCTGGAATTTTAGATTCCATTTTTGCTGGAACATACCGTAAGTATATTGGATTCCTTCTTGTGATTATTGGAATCCTTCATTTCTTTATCCCGGCAGTGAGAATGTTCTGATATGGCAGACACAGAAGTTTTGTCCGGATCAATTGCCGGAATCATTGTTAAAGATACCCATGTGTTTATTGCAAAACGTTCTCCTATCGGACAGATGGGCGGACGCTGGGAATTTCCCGGTGGAAAAATTGAAAATGGTGAAACACAGGAAGAAGCACTCCACCGCGAATTTCTGGAAGAATTCAATTGCGATATTGTAATTCATGAACCGGTATGCAAAACCCAGTTTGAACATAACGGAAAAAAGCGCAACCTGTTTGCATGGTCCGTTTCTTTTGCAGAGGATTCCCCTGTATTTACCCTGACCGAACATACGGAAACAAAATGGGTTCCGGTTGAAAAGATTGAAGAACTGAACAAAGCCGGGAATTTTGTAGATTCCGACATGCTTTTATATCCCCAGGTAAAAAACTTTGTCCACAATAGTACCGGGCAAAAACTTACTGGAGAAACATGCCGTTAATGTCTGTTTCAAAGTCTCTCTGGTCATCAGTACTTTTTATACTTTTGTTCTCTGTTCCGCTGACATCCTGTTCAAACAAAGACAGTCAGGAAACAGTAGATTTGTCGTATTTTGAAAACCTCCATTCAGAAGGTGAGTGGGCTGTTATTACAGAACCCTATGTTGCCTATCGCGACAAACCGGATGTAACTTCGACAGTTAAGGGTCATGGCCGTTTGGGCGATATTTCACAGATTATCGGAAAAGCGCTTGTTCCGGATATCACCAACAATACCTCTATTATTTGGTATCAGTTTTCTGAAGGTTTTGTTTCAGAAAACTCACTGATTGTATACCCTAATAAATTTCAGGCGCAATCGGCTGCAAGCCAGCTGAATGCAGAACAGTAAACATGAAAAAACAGATACTTGTCATCGGAACTACATGTGTTGATGTAATTATCGGCTTAGATAAACTTCCCGCTACCGGAGAAGACGCAAATACCACCAGCCACCGGCTTCAGTTGGGAGGCTGCGCCTGGAACGTTTCTGACATTCTCCGGCTTACCGGCACACCCCATACCCTGTGTTCTCCAGTGGGCAAAGGGGCCTACGGTGACTATGTAGAAGCCCAGATGGCACAAAGAAACGTTACTCCTTTTATCCGCTTACCCGATGAAAACGGCTGCTGTTACTGTTTTGTAGAAGCCAGCGGCGAACGCACTTTTATTGCCTATCATGGCTGTGAGTACCGATTTGATCCGGCATGGATGAACCGGATTGATAATCAGGATTTTGACACCGTCTACTTTTGCGGCCTTGAACTGGAAGAACCTACCGGAGTAAAACTGGCAGACTGGATTTGTTCCCTTACCGGCAAAACAGTTCTTTTTGCCCCATCAAGTCGCGTAGGATACCTTGATACCTCTCTATTAAAAAAAATCTTCCGTTGCCATCCCATACTTCACATCAGTGAAAGCGAAGCACAGACCATTGCCGGCATGTTCCGTCTGACTGATGGCCGTGCCGCCGGTGACATTCAGAAAAACCTCCGTTTCATTCATTCCCTTACCGGAAATCTGGTCATTGTAACTGCCGGTGGTGATGGCTGCTGGTATATGGAATCTGACAGTGAAGGGCCACAACACGTTCCTGGCGTTGCTGCCCGCATTGTGGACACTATTGGGGCGGGAGACAGCCATTGCGGTGCATTTCTCGCCATGCGTTCCCAAAATAAAACGGTGGCCGAAAGCCTTGCTGTTGCCAACAAAGTTGCAGCCACCATTGTGGGTGTTTCAGGCGCCAATCTGACACCTGAGGAATTCAAAACAATCAGCCTTTAATGATTTCTGCTGCTTTTTCTGCAGTGATACCTTCAAACTGCTCTCGGGTAGCAAGGTTTTTCAGGGTCAGCACATTATTTGCAGCATCTTCAGCCTTAATCAGGATACCAAATGGTACGCCTTTCTTTTCAGTAACATTGTACTGCTGGTTCATTTTCTTAGCTTCAGGGAATACTTCTACATTAATTCCCTTGGCACGGAGCAAACTTGCCACACCCTGATAATGGGCAGAAAGACTTTCATCAAGACAGTAGATTTCTGCATCAAGGAAGCTGTTTTTGGTTTCCAGTGCATCAAGCTGTTCCAGCCCTGCAATAAGACGGTCAAGACCGATTGATGAACCAACACCGGAAATCTTGTCCTTCATGTACAGACCAGCCAGATTGTCGTAGCGGCCGCCTGAACAAACAGAACCGATTGAAGGCAATTTGTTCAGGAAAGTTTCGTACACAACGCCGGTGTAGTAGTCAAGACCACGGGTAATACTGGGGTCCAGCACGAAAGTTGTTTCGATACCGGCAGCAATCATCATGGCACGAATATCCTTAAGGCGCTGAATGGCTTTTGCAGCAGCTTCATCATTTGCTGCCCCTGAAAGATCAGCCATCATATCAAGAGTTGCATCAAAAGTGTCTTTTCCGCTTACAAACTCAATGATTTTTGCTGTTTTTGCTTCGGCATCGTCACAGACAAGCAGTTCTACCAGCTGTTTTTTTACTTCTTCTTCACCGATTTTTGCCAGTTTATCAACGGTACGCAGAATATCTTCACTTTTGTCGCTTGCATCAATCTGCCGCAAAAAAGCGTTGAATACACCACGGTGGCTCATGCGGATAGTAATGTCATCTACACCAATCAGGTGCAGTGCGTGTTTCATCAGTGAAAGAATTTCAAAATCACTGGCGGCGCTGTCTGAACCTACCATGTCAAAGTCACACTGTACAAATTCGCGGTACCGGCCGGCCTGTGGTTTTTCACCACGCCAAACTTTTGCAATATGGTAGCGCTTGAAAGGGAAGTACAGTTCGTCTTTATGTTCAGCTACAAAGCGTGCAAATGGAACGGTCAGGTCAAAGCGCAGTGCAACGTCGCGGCCACCGTTATCTTCAAAACGGAATACCTGTTTTTCTGTTTCGCCGTTAGATTTACGAAGCAGAATTTCTGAGTATTCAAGAACAGGTGTGTCGATAGGAACAAAACCGTAGGAGCGGAAAGCTTCTGTCAGTTTTTCCTGGAGAAGGGTGCGGCGGATTTCTGCAGATGGCAGAAAGTCACGGAAACCCTTTAAAACTTTAGGTTGAATCAGTGTATCCATACGGTTATAATACCGATTCGACAGAAACAATACAATAATTGAATCAGGTGTAATAATGTTATTAGCAGTAGATATAGGAAATACCAATATAGTAGTTGCTTTGTTCCACAAAGATGAACTTGTCCACGAATGGCGTATGTATTCTGATTCAAAACGCACCGCCGATGAATACAGTTCCATCCTTTCTTCCCTCATGCGGGACGCAGGCGTAACCCCTTCTGCCATTTCATCTGCCATTCTTAGTTCGGTAGTTCCGCTTCTCATCGGCCCGTTCATCACCGTAATCGAGCGAATGACCGGCAACAAACCGGTTATTGTAGGGCCTGCCATGTACGATAAACTCCCCATTACCTTGCCGGAATCAGCCGTTCACGAAATTGGAACTGACCTGGTAAGCAATGCGGTAGAAGCCTGGTGTGCCAACAAGTGCCCCTGCATTGTCGTGGATTTTGGCACAGCACTTACCTTTACCAGCATCAATGCAAAAGGCGATCTGCTGGGCGTTGCCATCTGTCCCGGTCTCCGTACTGCAGTAAACGCGCTTTTCAATAACACTGCCCAGCTGCCATCCGTTCCACTGGAAGCACCGCCTGACAGCATTGGAACAAATACCATCCATTCCATTCAGGCAGGAATCGTACTTGGCTATAAAGGCCTGGTAGAAAGCCTTATAGCGCAGACCAAAGCAGATATGGCAAAAAAATCCGGCTGCAGTGAAGAAGATATAAAAGTTATTGCAACCGGCGGCCTTAACAGTGTTTTAAAGCCCATTACCAACGTTTTCCAGACCGTAGATAAGCAGCTTACCTTAAAAGGGTTGAACCGCATTGCATCTTTTATGGGATGTAAAGAGTAACCGACACAAAATCCAGGAGAATCATATGACTAAAGAAATCCGTGTAGCAATTTCAGGAAAATCAGGCTGCGGCAACACCACCGTAAGCGGTCTTCTTTCACAGAAACTGAATGTTCCCATGATTAACTATACTTTCCGGCAGCTGGCAGCAGAAGACGGTGTAACACTGGCTGACATCATTGAAAAAGCAAAAACCGATGACAGCTATGATCAGCGTGTGGACGGAAAGCAGGTAGAACTGGCACGTGCTTCAAGCTGCGTACTGGGAAGCCGCCTTGCCATCTGGATGCTGAAAGAAGCAGACCTTAAAGTATACCTGCTTGCCAGTGATGAAGTACGGGCTCAGCGCATTTTTAACCGTGAAGGTGGCGACATTGAAGAAATCAAAGCCTTTACCCGTATGCGTGACACTCAGGACAGTGGCCGCTACAAAAAGCTGTATAACATTGACAACACAGACTACTCCGTAGCAGACCTGGTTATTGATACTGCAAGCTATACGCCGGAACAGATTGTAGATCAGATTCTTGCAGAACTGAAAAAACGTGACCTCATCTGACAGTATCAGTTCAACAGGATCTTCTATCCTGTCAAAGGCTGAATTTCAGGAAACCATCTGGCAACACTATGCCGAACACGGCCGTAGTTTTCCCTGGCGGGAAACAAAAGACCCGTATGCCATCATGGTTTCCGAAATCATGCTGCAGCAAACCCAGACTGACCGGGTAGTACCAAAATATACAGCCTGGATGAAGCGTTTCCCAACAGCCCGTCACGTGGCTTTGGCCCCCCTCACAGAAGTGCTTACGTATTGGAATGGTCTTGGATACAACCGTCGTGCCCGTTTTCTGCAGGATGCCTGCAAAGCCATTACAAACACCCATGCCGGTACTTTACCCACAAATCCAGCAGACCTGGAAAAACTTCCCGGTATCGGCCCCTATACCGCCAAAGCCATAAGCTGTTTTTCTTACGGAACGTCAGAACCATTCATTGAAACAAATATCAGAGCCGTTTATATCTTTTTCTTTTTTCCGGAGGTTCTGAAACCCGATTATAACGGGCACGCAATTACTGACCGCCAGCTCATGGAAAAAATCACAGAAACCCAGCCAGAAGCAGGGGACAGTCATCACATCGAAGATACCTTACGCCATTGGTATTACGCCTTAATGGACTACGGAGCAGAACTGAAAAAAAACGTGAAGAATCCTAACCGTAAATCTGCCCATTATGCCCGCCAAAGCAAATTTGAAGGATCATTACGACAGGCAAGAGGTGCCATTTTACGCCAATTAGTAAAACAATCAGAAACAAATTCCGGGAAATCGGTAAAACTTTGCGATATAGTAAAAGCAGAGTATATTGATATTGAGCGGTTGCAAAAAGCCGCCGACAGCCTTTGTGCAGAAGGTCTGATTCAAAAGACTGATGGTACGGAGGACACGTATTGTATACGGGAGAATTTATGAATAAGACAGGTGGAATGTCCGTTTTTTTTGAACAGGACAATGTTACGGTAGAAGAACTGGCTGAATTCAGTTATGCAGGCATGAAATCAATTGCAACCCATGGAACCATGGGAGAAGGAAACTGTCAGGATGAAGCCGTTACCCTTATGAAAAAAGATGGTATTGAAGTGGTATTTGCAGAAAACTTTGCACCCGCTTTTCAAGATACCTGCGCAAAGACCGGTATTCAGACGGTAGTTCTTTCAGAATCTGATACAGATGACCTGTTCCATACCTTTGCAGACAAAGATACGGAACTGTATATCATTGACACAGACGAGGGCGGCAGAAAAGCTAAAGCTGTATCCGGCAGCCTTTCTAAAAGCTGGATTCTCTGAAAATCAGAAAATCAGAGAACCATTACACCACAGGCATCGATGGCAGAATTAATTGCGTCTTCGATGCCTGCAACAGATTCATCAAAATGAACTAATACCTGTGCTTTGTCAGCATTGGCAGAAACGTCAGCTACTCCGGCAATGGCACCAACGGCAGCGTTAACTTTAGCTACAACAGTGTCATCATCAATTCCAACGCAATATATTTTCTTTTCCATGATTTTCCCCAAATAAAATAATGAATAAGGTATGTTTCAACACGATAGTTATATCAATTCCCAAAAAAAAATACCATTAAATATTTCTGAAGTTTTCCCCTCAGGACCCCTGATCCCCCAACAGGACCCCTGATCCTGTCGAAGGGTCCATGTCATGCTCAACAGGATCCCTGAGCCTGTCGAAGAGTCCATGTCATGCTGAACAGGATCCCTGAGCCTGTCGAAGGGTCCATGTCATGCCCAACAGGACCCCTGAGCCTGTCGAAAGGTCCATGTCATGCTCAACAGGGGCCATGTCATGCTGAACTTGTTTCAGCATCTCATCAACATGAATATCTTACATTAAACAGTAAAAGTACCGTTCAGTAACAAAAAATTCTAAAAAAAATTGCCAATAATCACTATTTTCGCTACAGTAATAAATAATGAGGAGAAATTATGGTCTCAATTATAAAGTTAAAAAAAGCTTTGGTCCTGCTGCTTGTAATTGCAATTGCAGCCCCCATGGTTTTTGCAGATGCACCTTTTAATGTTTCAACAAAAGGTTCTGGAATTGTTGTTGCAGTAAGTGCACCAATCATAAAAAAAGGTACCGAAACTGACCAGACAATCGGTGAAATTGTTAACAAACAGGTTCTTGCAGATCTTACCAAATATACCAATTTTAAAACCGTAAACCTGCTTACAGAATCCTATGCCGAACAGGCAGTTAAAAGCAGTCAGATGAATGCCGCCAATGCAGAAGAAATGATGCTTGAAGCCGGAAAAGGCCTTTCTGCAAAATTTCAGTTTTTAATCAGTCTTTCCAAAAGCGGCGATAAATACACCATCAGTATTGATTTTGTTGATGTAGAAACAAAACAAACCTATGCGTCTGAATATGAAATGGCCTCTACCGCCCAGATTATGAGTGCCGAAATTGTTGACCGGATTATGTACGGAATTCTGTACGAAAAATTCGGTATGCCCTTATCTGAATATGAACGCGATACGCTTCTTCATAAAAATAATGGAGAAGAATCTATTGAAGATCTGGCAGCAGATGTACAAAGCAAACAGAGAGAACTGGAAGAACTTCGTGCCAGTAACCAGAAGGCTATGAATGCTCAGAAAGACAGATATTCTGAACAGGAACGCCTTCAGCTTCAGGCACAGATGGAAGCCGAAGAAGCACTGAAACAGGCCGAAATTGATGCTGCCCAGCGCCGTCTTGAAGACAAGAAACGTCAGGAACAGCGTGCTCTGCAAGCTCAAAGAGATGCAGAAAAACGTTCAATTGAACAGCAGGCTGCATACAACGCCCTTCAGGCTCAGATTGAACAGGAACAGAAAGCCTTCTCTGATAAAATGGCATCGGTTCTTTCAGCAGACGAACAGATTGTTCTTATTGAACTGCAGAAAGAAGCCCTGAATAAACTGCATAGCTCGACAATTGATGCAATTAATATTGAAGTAGACAATAACTTTGATGCTCTTAACAACCAGTATATGCAGGCTCAATCACAGATTCTGAAGTCCCGTCCCTTCTACGACAGTGATGCAGACTTTGAAGCTGGAATCCTTAATGAAAAAGGTCGGACTGAACTTCAGAACATCATTGATGAGCTGAATGCACAGCTTGCTGAAATGAACGAAAAATCAAAGCAGGATGTTCTAAAGATTACAGAACCTAAGGAAAAAGAATACATTAAGGAAATCAACCGTTTAGGTACAAACCTCAGTAAAACCAGTTTTACTGAATCAAGTTTAGGTAACGGTGATTTTGAAATCTACATTGAAGACTACAATGGAACCGAAAAAGGCTGGCGTGCTGAACTGGTATTCTACATGCAGGGCCGCGTAGTATGGGAAACAGAAACCATCATCTCTTATAAAGATTTAACCGGTAAAGAACCCGTTGAATACGACTGGAAAAATCCGGAACCCTATATGGAGTTTGAAGATACTGTTACCATGTATAACAACCTGTTTCAGGAAGGCAAGGCCCTTGTCTGGGGTGAAATCAA
>JAZLGC010000020.1:0-12873 GCA_045616125.1 Treponemataceae bacterium
TACTGACAGTAAAGATTACGACGTTTTTGGAACACAACTTTCAGTAACAAATGGCATCAACAGCCTGTATGAAAGTACCATAAGTACCAGCTACGGCTACCTTGGAAAACCATATGACGCAACCACAAGACTCTATAACTACGGTTATCGTGATTACTCCAGCAGGGTTGGGCGGTTTACTATCGTAGACCCTATCCGCGATGGCAGCAACTGGTATGCGTATGTAAATAATGACCCGGTTAACTATGTGGATTTATGGGGGTTGTGTCAGAGTGATAATAAATTAGTTACAAATAATGTCTATTCAAAAGCAGGAATTATACTGTATGAAGGGATGTCCTTAATTCAGACATCTTCGTTCAATACAACTACAATAGTTAAAGACAGTGAAGTTACCACTTTTGTTTCAGCATTTTACGCTGGAAATTCACTAGTAACAAATTACCGGTATTTAGGAAATGTTACTTTGATAGAAGATGGAGAACGAATGGAAAGTGTACCACTGACTTATCCCAAAGATAATATTGTTTCAAATGGAGATTTTGTAACAGTTGGTGAAGCTGTTTTTTCAACTAAAGTGAATAAAAACAGTTCATTGGAAATTGAATACGATATAGATCTTCTTGTCACTCAACCAGAAGGAATAATCCCAATAGAATATTCAAAAGAGAAGGTTACCATCAGATGAAAGGACATCAACTTTTCTTTTTAATTTTAGTTTTCTTAATACTGTTTTCGTGTGGTACAGAAAAAACACTGGATGATCTTGTAACAGAGGCTTATTCACATAACTATTCTGAGATAACAGAATCAAGGGATGAGTTGATTCTGTTTTATCTATCCGAATTCGAAAAATACAGTTATATAAATCCATCACAATGGAATGAAGGTTATCAGCAGCAATGTCTGTTTATTAACTACCTGCATTCCTATTGCAACTATTTATCGGACGATGTATTCATAACTGAAGAACTGGCAATATATGAAAGATGGTTTAAGAATAATCCGACAGATACAAAACATTTATTTTCATATGGTGTCTTGTTGATTGCAGATGGGAAAACTGATATGGGAAAATCAATACTGGCCAATGTGTATGAAGACCTGCACCAGTTCAATTTTGATACACCTTCCCCTGATGATTATAAGCAGTTCTGTATAAGAATTCTCCTGGATAAACTGAATAACTATGACTTATCAGGCACTATATATGAAACTTTACTTTCTCAAACTCTATTCACGATGCTTAAAGCTTGTATTGGTAGCTGACAATAATAAATATTTTTTCGGGTAAGCAAGTTTTTACCGGAACCGTGGGGTACTCCTGTCGATTATAAATCTGCTTATAAGGCAAAATGAGATATACGATGAAAGATGCTGCTAAAAAAAGATTCTGGTTTTATTGCTATATAATTATACAAATTCCGAGTTTTATATTTCTAAGGTTTTGCAATCATGCTCATGGTAATACTGTTAAAAATGAAATTCCAATTATTTATCCCGATGAAGGGATTTATACTGGATATGCATTAAGAACAAACGATATAGTTGCTGAAATAACTATTGAGCAAACAGCAAATGATACACTTATTCTTTCATTAACCGGTAATTCATTTTCTGTAGATAAAACAGTAGATGGTGTTCATAGCTATCAAAAACAGGAAATAAGAAATACGTATTTTGAAAAAAGATTCAAAGATTTGGAATCGTATTGGGTATATTTTGAAAATGATTATGTATATATATTAATTAATACTAATCCAAGTCAATTTTTCTGGATACCAGATAAGTCAATCCATTACTTAAAAGATATTTTTTATATCACTAAAATATCAATAAGTGAGTATAATTCTTTCATCAGGTCAGAAATGTCCTTCTGGGATCGATGCTTTGTAGCTTATGATAGGGCAGAATACGCCTGTTATTTCTACCAGGATAGAAACAAGTAATACTTTTATAAAATCTCTAAAAGGGCTGTCCTAAAAGTAAGGATAGCCCCTTAGAAATCTTTAGTAAATATTGCGAGACCTAGTAGTTATTTAGTTACTGTGTTGCAACTCCATGAAGTCCGTAGATGAAGTTTTAAGCATACTGTGATAACTATTGATGTGCTGAATGTGATAAAACCTGACTTCAATCTTCCTGTTCTCAATAGAATCAATTTCAGTTTGTCAAAAAGTTCTTTCACTTCGTAACGCTTTTTGGGAATACAGCTTTATTTTTTTACACCGGAGACGAAGTATTTTTCGCTGTCGGAAATGGCGTTTTTTACCAGAAACATATCACTCATAATGCTGGCAAGGTCAATTTCCGGCAGCAACGGGTACTCTGGATTCTTTTTATTCCATTCCTGCCTGCTTACACTTTGAGAAATACAAAGATATCCGAACAGATTCAGCTGATGGCTTAAATGCTTTACCATTGCTTCAATATCATCAAAGTAGGGCACCGTGTCATGAACGATGATACAGTCGAATTTTTTGCTGAAATGGGTTTCCATAATGTCGGCACACATAATGTTCACCCGTGGATCACCCTGGAATTTTTCCTGAGCCAGTAAAATCATCTCTGGTGAAAAATCAACTCCGGTAACATCAGTACAATCACGATTAAGAATGCTGGTAATAAGGTTTCCTGTTCCGCAGCCTACATCAAGCACACGTTTCCCTTTTTTTATGCCGGCAGCATCAAGTATTGTCTGAACTAACAAATCATCTGCAGGCGCCGCATCATCCCAATGGGCAGAAAGCCCGTCAAACAACGCAATGATTTCTGCTTTTGTCATAGGCTCATGCCTTCTTGATATTTGCTACCTGCGTTCTGAGCCAGTCGGCCAGCTCGTCCATTCCTTCACCGGTTTTTGCACTTATTGCAAAGAATTTTGCTTTGGGATTCAACGCCAGAATCCGCTGTTTAGCCTTTTCCATGTCAAAATCAAAGGCCGGAAGAGTATCAATCTTGTTGAAGATGATAACATCACAAACCTGGAACATCAGGGGGTATTTCAAAGGTTTGTCATCACCTTCCGGAATGGAAAGAAGATTTATATTGAGATGGGCCCCGGTATCAAACTCTGCAGGACATACCAGGTTCCCGATATTTTCAAGAATTAAAAGGTCGGTATCTGCAACACCGAATTCCGCAATGGCACGGCTTGTCATGTCAGCGTCAATATGGCAAAGACCGCCGTTGTTAATCTGCATGGCACGAATACCAGTGGCATCGGCAACCCGCTGTGCATCAATACTGGTTTTGATATCAACATCCATTTCCGCAATACGCAAGTCATTTTTCAGTCTGTTGATAAGGGATGTCAGGGTAGTGGTCTTTCCGCTGCCGGGAGATGACATGATATTCAGAAACAGAGTTCCCTGTGCAGTCAAATCGGAACGGATTTTGTCTGCAATGGTTTCGTTTTTGCTCATGATGTTTTCATTAATCGTAATAACCCGAACATTTTCGGCCATGTCGTACTCCTTACGTGTGCAAATAAAAACGCCGGAAAAGGCCCTTTGAAAGCCTCAGGGAACCTTTTCCGGCAGTCAGTCATGAAACGTTGCTATTCTGCTTCAATCTGTTTGAGCATGTACTCATTTCCACGCAACAGGTACGTGTGTTCACTGTTGCAGTGGGGGCAGATTTTACCATATGCCACGGTTTCATATTCCTGCTTGCAGTCTTCGCAGTAGGTTACCGCCTTTATGGTTTCAATGATAAGCTCAGTTTCAGCAAGAATTGGTTCCTTTTTACGGGCCCAATTCCAGTAATCAATAAGATATTCATTGATGGCGCCGGTAACTTCACCGACGCACATGGTAACAGAGCCAACACGTTTCAGCTGATTGGCTTCTACTACCTCAAGAACATCTTTGATTACATAATTAATAATTCCCATTTCATGCATGGAGATTACAGTCCTCTTTTGTTTGGTGCGTGTACCAGAATGCGGCAGGCACGGCCCAGTGCGTATGGGATAATCTTCTTGAATTTATCCTCTGCAGTAGCCATTCTTGAACATTCCGGATTGTCGCGGTGCAGGTGAATTGCATCAAACATACATTTGGTAGTACAAACACCACAACCAAGACATTTGTTGGGGTCTACAATAGTAGCACCACAACCGAGACACCGTGCAGTTTCTTTCTTAACCTGTTCTTCGGTCAGGCACAGATGAGCGTCTTTGAAGCCTTTGGGGTCAACGCTGGTGCTCATGCCGGCAACCTGACGTGAACCGGTATCGTAACCTTCTACCTTGATGTTGTTCTTGTCAAGTTCAATGAACTGCCACTTGTTGCGGCCCAGTTTCATATGACCGTTGTGTACGTAGCGGTGCAGTGATTCTGCGGCAATTTTACCGGCGGCAATGGCATCGATGGCAAAGCGTGGTCCGGTAAATACGTCTCCACCAACAAAGATGTCAGGCTGAGTGGTCTGGTAGGTTTCGCGGTCTGCAACAATAGCAGGGCCTTTGAATTCTACTTTTTCGTTCTTAACCAGATCTCCCCATACCGAAGCCTGACCAACAGCAAAGATTACGCGGTCACAGTCAATTTCGATGGTTTCGTTTTCATCGTAGGTTGGAGCAAAACGTCCTTCGGCATTTTTAACGGAAGTACATTTCTTGAATACAATGCCGGTAACTTTACCGTCAGTAACCTTAACTTCTTTTGGTCCCCATCCGCATTTGATTACTACGCCATCTTCTGCAGCTTCAGTCTGTTCTTCTTTTGAAGCAGGCATTTCAGCTTCAGATTCAAGACACAGCTGGGTAACAGAGGCAGCCCCATTGCGGATTGAAACGCGGGAAGCATCAATGGCTACGTTACCACCACCAACTACTACTACGCGACCTTCGTATTTTTCGCCTCCGCAGTTGTTGTCTTTCAGGTATTCAATGGCCGTAAAGGTGCCTTCTGCGTCGTCTCCCGGTACACCAGGACGGCGGCCGGCAGAACAACCGATGGCAATATAGAATGCTTTGTAGCCTTCTTTACGCAGGTCATCGATGGTAACGTCTTTGCCTACTTCTACACCGGTTTTGATGGTTACGCCCATTTCGCGCATTACGTCGATTTCTGCGGCAAGTACGTCTTTTTCCAGTTTGTATGAAGGAATACCGTAGCGGAGCATACCGCCGGCTTCTGCATTCTTTTCAAATACGGTAGGTTTGTAGCCTTTTTCTGCCAGATAGAAGGCTGCAGTAAGACCAGCAGGTCCACCACCAATAATGGCGATTTTTTCCTTGAATTCGGTCATGTGGATAGAGGCCGGAATAACTACCGGTGGAATAAAGCGGGTAGAAGCATCAAGATCGCGCTGGGCAATGAACTTCTTAACTGCATCGATAGATACGGCCTGATCGATGGTTCCGCGGGTACAGGCGTCTTCACAGCGCTTGTTGCAGACACGTCCACAAACGGCTGGGAATGGGTTCTGTTTTTTAATCAGTGCCAGAGCTTCATCATATTTGCCCTGGGCTGCTTTTTTTAAGTAACCCTGAACTGCAATGTGTGCAGGACAGGCAGTTTTACAAGGTGCAGTACCTGTTTCGTGGGTGTTGATGCGGTTATTGTCGCGGTAATTGAAATCCCATTTGTCTTTACCCCATTTACGGCTGGTAGGCAGTTCCTGACGTGGGTACTGAATCTGTTTACCTTCTTTGTCGCACAGTTTCTGACCAAGGCGGGTAGCACCGGCAGGGCAGTATTCAACACAGCGGCCACAGGCAACACATTTTTCTGCATCAACGTGGGCAACGTAGGCAGAACGTGACATGTTCGGAGTGTTGAACAGCTGTGAGGTACGCAGTGCGTTACAGATTTCTACGTTACAGTTACAGATACCGAAAATCTTGTTGTCACCGTCAATGTTGGTAATCTGGTGAACAAAACCGTTTTCATCGGCGCGCTTGATGATGGCCATGGCTTCTTCGTAGGTAATGTCGTGTCCTTTTCCGGTTTCACGGCAGTAGTCAGCAAAGTCGCCCACACCGATACACCAGCCGAACTCGTCATCAGCACATCCGTCGCCAATGGCTTTGCGGGATGCACGGCATGAACAGCGGCCTACACCAATGTGACCTTCGTATTTTTTCAGCCAGTATGAAATGTGTTCAACATCAATAGAAGTGTTTTCTGCTTCAATGGCCTTTTCAACCGGAATAACATGCATACCGATACCGGCACCACCAGGTGGTACCAGCTGGGTAATACCTGCCAGCGGGATATAGGTCATGCGTTCAAAGAAAGCAGCAACGTCAGGATGTTCTTCCAGACGTTTGTTGGAAGTATCACCGTTTTCATAGTGTTCTTCCATATTGAAAAGTTCTGCAGAACCTGGTACGAACATGGGCAGACACCAGCGGCGTTCGCTCTGTGGTGCGGTACGTCCGTTGTGGTCGTGGTGGTCGCCGTAATCGTATTCCAGCAAACCAAGATTTGCCATATCCCACAGGGTTTTCTCAAATTTTTCTTCCCCGATTTCGGAAATCTTTTTCTTGTTCAGTTTGCACAGTTCTTCATAACTATAGTGATGACGTCTTTTCATGGTCAGACCGATTTCTGCCATGTCTTCTGTAATAATTTCTGCCAGACCCCAATATTCAGGATCGCTGGCTTTTACACCGCCAATCATATGTGCAGCAACGTCGGTAATGCGGTGTCCAAGCTTCAGAATATTTTTGCTTGGATTTTTTTCATTTTTGTGATTAGCCGGCCACTCTTCGTAGAGCTTCATCTCATCCATTTTTTTTCCCCTTTCCAGATAAGCAAGTTTGTATACATCGGTATAATAACAATAAATTGTATCATAAAAATTGAAAACTAAACTGAACAATTGGCGTGCTGATAGTAACGTATTTCGATTCTTAGTAGATTTTTCTTTTCGCTATGTCCGTAAAAAGTGTTGTTTATAGTCACCCTGAACTAGTTTCAGGGTCTCATTAAAACTCCACAAATCTACCGGATTGCCAGTACATGCAAAACCGCTCGATAACGTCGCTATTGGTGAATCCCGGCGTAGAAACTATATATAGTTCATGCTGCCGCATGAACGCCGGGCTTCAACAATTTTTGCCTGTACTGCCCCTCCTCCCGATTTGTGGCATTTCTGTACAATTCTCGTTGCTGTGTAGCATTCAGCAACACTTTATACGGACATAACCTTAATTTTTTGTGTGCATACCGCATTTTTAGTCCAAATCCCCAAAATCGTATAGTTTTTCTCTTTTTCGAGTACGCGATGGAAGAAATGGGGACGTATACTGTATGTAGGGCGATATAAACTGTGCCCTGGTCTTGAGAAAACATATGAGGAGAATATGCGATGAAAAGAATAACAACACCTGATGTTCAGCCTTTTGAAACAGCACACGCAGAAGTTGTACGCAAAGTGGCACCGGAATGTATGGTTCTTTTAAAGAATAATGGCACGTTGCCTTTGTCAGCTCCCGGAAAAATTGCCGTATATGGTAGCGGAGCCCGCAGTACCATTAAAGGTGGAACTGGCTCCGGTGATGTAAATGTACGTAAATTCATTACTGTTGAAGAAGGTCTGGAGAACGCCGGTTTTGAAATCACCACTAAAAAGTGGATTGATGACTACACAAAAATGTACACCGACGCAAAGAAAGCACACTTTGCTGCTCTTCGTAAAGAGGGTGAAGCTGCCGGTCTTTCGGGGTTTCAGCTGGTGTTCTCTTTCTTTGGAAAGGAATTCGCAGAACCTGAATATGAGCTGCCTATCGATGGAGAAGGTGATACCGCCATTTACGTTCTGGCACGTAACTCTGGTGAAGGTGCAGACCGCGCTCCCATTGAAGGTGATATTAACCTGACCAAAACAGAAATCCGCGATATTCTGGCATGTAATAAAAAGTATAAAAACTTTGCACTGGTATTGAATGTTGGCGGTCTTATCGACCTGGAACCAGTTAAGGAAGTAGAAACCGTACTGCTTATGGGACAGCTTGGTATTGAAACCGGTAATGCTCTGGCAGATGTGCTCCTTGGTAAGGCATATCCTTCTGGAAAACTTACCATGTCTTGGGCTCCTATCAAGGATTATCCTTCAACTGAAGGTTTTGGTGACCTGAACGACACCTATTATAAAGAAGGTGTATACGTAGGCTACCGCTATTTTGATACTATCGGTTATGAACCCACATTCCCCTTTGGTTATGGTATGGGATATACCACATTTGATATTGAACCGGCCGGTTTCGCCGCTGATGCAAAGAAGGTTTCCGTTACTGTAAAAGTTACCAATACTGGAAAAAGTGCTGGTAAAGAGGTTGTTCAGGTCTATGTATCAGCTCCTCAGGGAAAAATCGATAAACCATATCAGGAACTGAAAGGATTTGTTAAGACTTCTGAAATCGCAGCTGGTAAATCAGAAATGGTAACAGTAACTTTTGATACTGCTTCTATGGCCTCATATTGCGAAAGTTGCGCTGCATATATTTTGGAGCCAGGAGAATACAAGGTTCGTGTAGGGAACTGTTCTCGTAATACCTGTATTGCAGGTATCGTTTCTCTTGATGCTTGTGCAGCAGTAGAAAAAAATAAGAACATCTGCAATAAGAGTGGTTTTGTAGATATGACACCGTCATTTACTCCATTCCACACTGACTGTCCTAAATGCGTAGAAGGTGTTCCTATTGTAGCTCTTAAAGCTGCTGACATTCCTTGTAAAGAAAACAAATATCAGACAGTTCCTGCTGAAATTCCTCATGGCGAAACCATCCAGTGGTCAGAAGTTACCAGTGGAAAGAAAACTGTGTCTGACTTTATTGCCGGTCTTACCGATGAACAGCTGGCTTATGTGTGTATCGGCCGTTTTGAAGAAGGTCCCGGAGACGGTGCTTTCCTTGGACAGTCTGGACACGAACTGCCCGGTGCTGCCGGTGAAACTACTTCTGCCCTGAAGAATCTGGGTGTTCCTGCTCTGGTTCTGACTGATGGTCCTGCCGGTCTCCGCCTGAACCAGAAATATCAGGTATCTCCTACCATAGGTCCTGTTCCCATGGGCGGTGCCTTTGACGGTCTTCTGTCACTCATCTTTACTCCTGAAGAAATGAAAATGATGGTTCCACCGCCTGTAGCTGACCTGGATACTTCAACTACTTTCTATCAGTACTGTGTTGCTATTCCAATCGGTACTGCTCTGGCTCAGAGCTGGAGTGAAGAAGTAAACAAAGCCTGCGGTGACATTATCGGTGAAGAAATGGAACTGTTCGGAACAGAAAGCTGGCTGGCTCCTGCCATGAACATTTACAGAAGTCCGCTGTGTGGCCGTAACTTTGAATATTACTCAGAAGATCCTGTTGTAGCTGGAAAAATTGCCGCTGCCATGACTGCCGGTGTTCAGGCCCACGATAAATGTGGTGTTACCATCAAGCACTTCTTCTGTAACAACCAGGAAACCAACCGTCTGTACAGTAACTCTGTACTGAGTGAACGCGCACTCCGCGAAATCTACCTGAAGGGATTTGAAATCTGTGTACGCGAAGCCCAGCCAGAGTTCCTCATGTCAAGCTACAATCTGGTAAACGGAACCCATGCTTGCGAAATCCGCGATGTTCAGACCCACTGTCTGCGCGATGAATGGGGATTCAAAGGTATTGTCATGACTGACTGGACCGTTACTGGTGGCCTGCAGGAAAGTCACACCAAATATGGCAGTGCAACCTGTGCCAACAACGTAAAAGCCGGAAACGACATGACCCAGCCCGGTGGCCCTCACGACAAGAAATCAGTTATGGATGCTTTGGCCGATGGTTCTCTGAGCCGCGCCGAACTGCAGGTTTGTGCAGGACGTATTCTGGAGTCTATTAAGAAACTCGCCATGAGATAAGGCTTGTGCTTTTCCGCGCATACTGCGTTAGACGGGCTGCTTCGATGCTCAACGGCCGTCAGGCCGCCTGCGCTCTCAGCAACCCGTCTGCCTTGTCTGCACGAAAAATCACGGCGCCTTAATCACAGACGGAATAGTGGCTTCTGCCGGCATGGACGCTGGCGGATAGCTAAGTGTAGTTTTGCGACTGCAAAAACTACAGAAGGTAAGTTCGCATGGATGCGGACTTACCGACGTGCTCGACGGGCAGTCAGCCCGCCATACCCTGTAATATTTTTAATACTCGAGTGAGCTCAGAAGGATTCAGATAAGTAATTTTTATGACTTTCTGCCTGGATATTCTTAAGTAAGCACTAAAATTTGAGAAATTTCTATTCATTTTGATTTATCTGTGCTCACTCAATTCTAGGTTTTACTTAAAGTTATTACTTAAAATGAACTGCTTGAAATTCAGTAAGTTCGTTGACAGTAATTTTATAACCTTAGACTCGGAAATTTCTTTATTTTTTAGGCAATCCAATACACTTATTAAGAAAAATAACCTATGTTCTAATAGAAGCAATGAACGAAGAACAGCAGAGATGTTTGATAAATTCAAAGTTCTCTCTTTTATCCGTGATTGTTGGGGAATATTCCATGTTGAAGGAGATAATGCTGTTTATGAAGAAATTCGGGAATATCTGCTTTCAAAAGGGGCTGCTATATGAAACAACTGGAAGAAGGCATGATTTCATTTATGGAATCAGATACAGACCGAATGGTTTCAGGTTGAATCTTCATCGTCACCCAGACCACAATCTGTATACCAACTATTTATACAGAGAACATTTTCATTATTGTTATCTATTTTCCAGCTTTGTTCAAATTCACTATCTTCGTTACAAGAATAGTCAAAAACTTTTTTTGCAAGTTCATTGTGTTCCTTCAGACTGTTTTTGAACCTTACTAAGATTTTTTTCTGAATTTGAATCGACCAGAGTTCTTTCTGAAAGATAATCCTGGGCAACTCATCACTTTTTGACTTTGATGGCTTTGCTGTTGCAAAAGATACTGCACTTACAATTGCAAGCAAAACCAAAATCAGTATTTATTCTTTTCAATCCTGTTTTTTGTCTCCACCATCAGCAGAAAGCATGCTGTACAATGGAATCTGCCACTGTCCACCATCAATCCTTACCCTGACCCAAGGATTTACAGGTACATTTTCGCTTTCCTCATCAAAAAATATATAGTCCATGACCATATATCTAGGACTATCTATGCTCTTGTTAATCACATCCTTCACTTCAGCCTGATGTCCGTTATTTCTCACACTTTGAAGCCAGTCTCTGAGTTGAGCATGGGTCATTCTTTTTAATGCATCGTTATCACCATTGTCGGCAAGAAGTTTGCTGCGTAATGGAATCTGCCACTGTCCACCAGAAATCCTTACCCTCACATTTTCGTCTACCTGGCGATTTTTATTGTAAGCGCTTAATGGACTCCATCTCTCCGCTAGTACTTCAGACTGACCTTCTGTTTCTCTCAGTTTTCCGATCTCTCGTACTTCATCATCCATTAAGCCTTTTTTAACCCAGCAATCCAGCTCTTTATACGTTAACCGCTCACAGGTTTCTTTATATTCATTGGCATCAATCAAACGGAATTTTTCTGCATCCAGTAAACCTTCTTTCTGAATTTCAGCTTCTGGCGAACTGTTATCATATATCCAATGTGGGCTGGAAGAATCATCAACTTTTGTTACATAAGCAAAGCCACCTTTTCGACATGTTGCTCCGTTAAAACTCAAACCCCAGTTATCCAGAATATCCACATACATGCAATAGCTATTAGAATTGCTTACTTTTTCAGTGAAACTAAGAGCATCAAACTTTTCAAATTTTAAACGTAAATCCGTAATATTAAAACTACGATCTATGTCAAAAGCTAGCTCAAGATTTACTTCAGCCTGGCACATGCTTTCATAATGATTTATTCCATTTTCTTTATATTTAGAATATGCATCGCTAAGGTCATCTTTACCCAAAACAATCTTCTTTCCGTCGGAAGATAAAATATTTTCGTTATCTTCCCCTGTTCCGCCACTGATTGTAATTTCCATTGGGAACCTTGGATCATCTCCACCTGCTTTTTCAATTTTTAGTTTCAGGGAAGAATTTGAAAGATTTACGCCATAATAGTGCTCTGAATGTGCATATTTTGCTTTTGCCATGCAGTTTACGAAACTATAGCCGTTATCAATTTCTGAAACATTAAATTCTTTTTCAAAATCAATAGCATCTGTCAAAAAATATTCAGTAGCCTTTTCTGAATAAAGAGTGAATGTATACTCATCTGGGTAAAACTGATCCTCATCATATGCATAAAAATTAACCGGAAAATCCACAGAAGCATTCCTCCAGAATTCAGGCATATAACACTTTTTAAGACCATCTTCAGGAGGAGTACCGATGAATTTATATACAGAAATAGGAACATAATAAGCAGCTATCGATTCCGACTGCTCAAAAATAGTATTCTGAAAATTCCATTCATAAAGACCCTCGTCCATTTTAACTGTAAGATGATATTCTTTTTCCGAAGCATCAAGTTCATTAAGTTTTTCCTTAATGCCATTTAAGACTTCCTTATTATTCCAGTCAAAGCCATAGATATATATTTCTGCATCCAATGGAACATTATCAAGTTCATTCTTTACATCTAAAAAATTAATTTCCACACATTCTCTCATATAATCATCCTTTCCTTAATTTTTGGTTGGCCTCAAAAATCTCAGAGACATATCTTAGTAATTATAGTTTCTGAAAATCAAATCCGCATGAGACTAAATTCCCCTTTTGCTCGGGATTTTTTCCCGAAACACAATGAGCCCTTTTATGATAGACTTGATTCCATGGCCGCTAAAAAAATCCAGCATCTGCTTAAAAGTGAATACATAATGCTTGTCCTTTCTGCACTAACATTTCTTTTTAGTATTTATACAAAAAATGCCTCTCTAAAAAAATTCAGTTCACTGGAAAA
>JAZLGC010000021.1:0-11590 GCA_045616125.1 Treponemataceae bacterium
AAAATACATCCCTGTATTTTTTTTCACAAGCATCTTGCTTCGCAAGCTGCGATATCGCACGTCCATGTGCGACCGCTGCCGCGGAGGCTCAATAGGAGGTTCAGTTATGGGTACCATGTTAGATCAGGCAGAACTTCGCGGTATGGAAAAGCAGCGCAAACTGGATGAAGCTGAACTGAAGAAACAGGCAAAAAGAATTGCTGAACTCGAAGCGCTGTTAGCAAAATCAAAGACAAACAAAAACTGATTGAAAACATCTCGTGCTCCGCAAGCTGCGATTTCGCACAGCCTTAGAGCGGCAACGCAGTAAATCTACAATAGGCACTGCCGCCACGGACGGCGCCACAAACGCGGTAGTTCTGCGCCAGCAGAACTACGTATGCGCGGCGGGCGTGATTTGTCGCGATGACAAGGCGACGAATGAGTCAGGAGCGCAGGCGGCCTGCCGGCCGTTGAGCACCGCACGAAAGAGGCAACGCAGTAAGCGCGGCAAAGCATGCCCGCCGCTCAGTCAAATTGCATATTGTACAACTCAGCGTACAGCCCGCCCTTTTCCAGCAATTCCCCGTGCGTTCCCTCTTCTGCAATACCCGTGTCAGTAAGAACGACAATTTTCTCTGCATTTCGGATAGTACTTAAACGGTGTGCAATAACCAGCGTGGTGCGGTTGGCAGCAAGCTTTTCAAGAGATTCCTGAACAACCTTTTCACTTTCATTATCAAGGGCACTGGTAGCTTCATCAAAAATGAGAAGCGGCGGATTCTTTAAGAATACACGGGCAATACTCAGGCGCTGTTTCTGACCACCACTTAACTTGACGCCCCGCTGACCGATATCCGTATCATAGCCGTCCGGCAGACTCATAATAAATTCGTGAGCATTGGCTTTTTTGGCAGCTTCAATAACTTCTTCGCGGGTTGCCCCCGGTTTTCCGTACAGAATATTTTCAAACACGGTGCCGGCAAACAGGTAGACATCCTGCTGCACAATACCAATCTGATTACGCAGACTTGCCATGGTTACATCACGGATATCGTGGCCGTCAACAGTTACAGAACCTTCGGTAACGTCATAAAAACGGGGAATCAGCGAACAAAGGGTGGTTTTTCCGGCACCGCTGGCACCAACCAGCGCATAGTATGAACCGGCAGGCACCGTCAGATTTACGCCATCAAGAACTTTGTTGGTCGTTCCTTCATACACAAAAGATACATCCTTGAACTCCACATCGCCCTTAACCGGCGGAAGAACGACAGCATCATCCTTATCCTTGATGTCAGCTTCCGTATCCATGATTTCGCGGAACCGTTCAAAGCCGGTAAAACCACTCTGGAACTGCTCAGTAAAGGCAATAATGGCATTAATCGGTTCAATAAGAACGTGAATATACAGCAGGAAAGTTACCAAATCAGTTGCATCAACGGTTCCGTGTGCAAGCAGTAAAGTGCCGGCCACAATAATAACAACCTGCATCAGAAAGTTTCCCGTATCCATTCCGGCCGAGAAAATTCCCATATTGAAATAGCTGTTCTTCTTGGCATTCAGGAATCCCATATTGCCGATTTTGAATTTCTCGTTTTCAGCCTGTTCGTTGGCAAAAGATTTTACAACCCGGATACCAGCCAGATTATCTTCAATCTGTCCGTTGATTTCAGCAATCTTCTTACGGTTTTCGCGGAATGTTTTCCGCATCCGTTTATTCATCACTACGGCAAAAACACCATATACCGGCAGAACACACAGAGCAGCCACAGAAAGCTTCCAGTTGATGTTGAACAGAATGATGAATGCCCCAATCAGTCTGATGGCAGAAAGAATGATGTTCTCAGGCCCGTGATGCATCAGCTCGGTGATGTCAAACAAGTCGGTAGTAATACGGCTCATGAGTCGGCCAATCTGCTGATTATCATAGAACGAGAAACTTAGTTTCTGCAGATGGTCAAAGATTTCTGCACGCATGTCAAATTCAATACGGGCCCCCATAACATGACCAACATTGCTGATGTAGAATTTGCAGTAAAAGTTGATGGCCACAAGAACCAGAAATCCCAGGGCAAGAGTTGGGACCTGCTGCAGAATTACTTCTGAAGGATAATTTACCAGGGTACCGGTTACGTAGCGTACAATAAGAGGTATAATCAGTGAAATAATCGATGAAACCAAGGCAAAGAACATATCAAGCCAGAATACAGCCTGATAATTCCGATAATACGAAATCATTTTTCTAAAATCTGAAGGTCTCTTTTCCATATCCCACTACTATAGCAATTTTTAAACTTTTCGTAACCTTTATCACAACAAAAGAAATTTTTCCTAGCACGATTTTCTTAATATGGTAGCATTACCCTGTGATGTATAATGTACTTGCAGAAAAATGCATATTCCTGCTTTCCATAATTCTTGCCGTCAATGTACTGGTGTCCTTTCACTTCTACATCAAGCGGCATCGTATCTTTCTCTGGTGCATCCTTTCAATAACACTGTTTACCGCTTTAAATATCGCATCAGTATACATCATCGATAACTTCACTCCAGAACGCATGATTGCCGGCTATATACTGACGTCACTGTATTTTACCGCTCTTACCCTTACACCATATCTGTTCATCATCTATTCCTACTATTTTGTCAGTTCAAACCACCGTCACGAAACAATCTACAGTTTGAGTGTAGCTATACCTTTTGCAGCATTTCTCCTGCTGATTATCAGTAACTTCTGGACCGGTTGGCTTTTCCGGTATGACCCGGCAGCAGGATATATTCGCGGACCGTTGAAAAATGCCACTTACCTGATTACCGGCATATATATGATTATTGAGTTATCAACGGTGTACTATAACCGTAAAAAGATTTCCAAACACATAAAAACCGTGTTCTATCTGTATCCCTTCATCAGCATCGCTCTTATGGCAGTACAGTTTTTCTTCAACTGGTACATCATGACAGGAACTGCTGTTTTTGCCCCTATACTGCTCATTTATCTGACAGTACAGAGCGAACTGGCCGAAGTTGATGTTGCAACCGGGTTGTTTACCGGAAAATATCTGGAAAGCGAACTGGGACATCAGCTGAAAGGCAATGTCTGTTATCTTGCCATTGATGATTACAGTGACTTAATTGAATCCCTTGACGGTGATACTTTAAAACAGCTTGATTTGCAGCTCAGCAAGCGTCTGACTGGGGCATTCGGTACAAAAGTGTACTACCTTGGCCGGGGCCGGTATGCTGCCATTGTCGAAAAAGAACGTCTTATTCAGAAACGTATTTATGGAGTAATCCGTGAAAGTTCCAGCTTTACGTCTGATAATGATTTTACCTTCCGTGTTGATATACGGGCAGCTATTTTCTCTGTTCCCGAAAATGCCGTTAACTACGCTCAGGCTATGGAACTGGCATCGAACCTGATTCAGTTTGCAAAGAACAATAAGCAGCGTATTATCTGGTGTGATGAAAAATATCAGAATCAGCAGGTGCGGGATAATCAGATTTATGAAATTCTTCTGCAGGAACTGAATCCTGACTCAAATCAGTTCCAGGTATACTTTCAGCCTATCTGGTCAATTCACGAAGGCCGGTTTACTTATGCAGAAGCTCTTTCACGTCTGTTCAATACAAAGCTTGGTACCATCAGACCCGATGAATTTGTCCGTGTAGCAGAAAACAAAGGTCTTATTGAGCGTCTGGGTAATGTTGCTTTTGAAAAAATCTGTAAATTCCTGAGTGAAAATAAAGGCACCCTGCAGGCTGTAAGCGTTAACTTCTCTGTTTACCAGATGATGAATCATAATGTCGTCAGGACGGTTCTTGATACCATAAAGAAATATAATATCAAACCGCAGAATATCATCATGGAAATTACTGAAAGCATCTTCATTGATGATTTTGATACAATCCGTGAACATATGATGGAGTTGTCAGAAGCCGGCATCAGATTCTATCTTGATGACTTTGGAACCGGATACAGTAACTTTGCCAACGTGCTCACTCTGCCTTTCAGTACCATTAAAATTGACCGTTCTCTTGTTCTTTCAATGGAGCAAGACCCGAAGAACTACGAATTCCTTAAAAATCTTATGTACTCGTTCAAGTCATCAGGCGTCCATATCCTTACAGAAGGTGTCGAAACCGATGCACAGAACGATATGGTTCAGAAAGCCGGGGCTGATTACATTCAGGGATATCTGTATGCAAAACCTCTTTCTGCGTCTGACTGTCTGTCCCTTATCAAAGGAAACTGAGTAAATTAGACTAAAGAGCCTGCGTCTGCTATACTGTACGGTATGGCATATGTAAAGAATCTTTTTGACAAAAACTTTTTGGAATACGCCAGTTACGTTATCCGTGACCGTGCCATTCCTGATATTACCGACGGATTAAAGCCAGTTCAGCGCCGCATTCTCCACACTCTTTTCGAAATGGATGACGGTCGTTTTCATAAAGTAGCAAATGTAGCCGGACAGTGCATGAAGTACCACCCGCACGGTGATGCTTCAATTTACGGAGCCCTTGTTGTTCTTGCAAATAAAGAGATCTTCATTGACAAGCAGGGAAACTACGGTAACCTGTTTACCGGTGCAACAGCCTCAGCAGCCCGATACATTGAATGCCGTATCCGCCCCTTAGCCCGTGATATTCTGTTTAATCCGGCAATTTCCAACTATGTTCCTACCTACGATGGTCGCGGAAAAGAACCTGTTGTATTCCGGTCAAAACTGCCGTTGCCATTAATTCTTGGCGCTGAAGGTATTGCTGTTGGTATGAGTACCAAGATTCTTCCCCATAACCTGCAGGAAGTTATCAGAGCAGAAATAGCCTGTCTGAAAGGTGAATCATTTGAATTGTACCCGGACTTTCAGACCGGCGGCATCATTGATGTCAGTGATTACCGTGATGGCCTTGGAAAAATCATGACTCGTGCCAAAATTGATACCAGTGATCCCAAACGGGTAGTCATTACTGAATTACCCGCTGGCACCAACAGTGAACAGCTCATTGCCAGCATTGAAGCCGCTGCAAAATCGGGCAAAATAAAAGCGTCTTCTATTGATGATTACACCACTGATAAAGTTGAAATTGAAATCAAGCTGCAGCGCGGTGTGTATACACAGGACGTTGTTGATGCTCTGTATGCATACACAGACTGTGAACAGAATATTGCCTGTAACCTGCTGGTCATTAAGGATAACATGCCGGTTGTCATGACAGCCACCGATGTTATTAAGCATCATGCCGGTCAGCTGCAGGAAATTCTGCACGACGAACTGGAATATGAAAAAGCAACCCTTACGGAAAAACTGCATCTGCGCACCATTGAACGCATCTTCATTGAAGAGCGTATCTATAAATCCATTGAAGAAATGAAAACCGCAGAGGCCGTAAATAAAGCAGTAAAAGACGGATTCATTCCTTTTGCCGCCGAACTGATACGCCCCCTTACTGATGATGATGTTGAGCATCTTTTAAAAATCCCCATCCGCCGTATCTCCCTGTACGATATCAACAAAAACCGACAGGAAGTAAAAGAGATCAATGCACGCTTAAAGGAAATTGCAAAACTTCTGAAACATATCAAAGAATATGCAATCAGCTGGCTTGAAGATATTGAGGATAAAGCAGTAAAAGCACTGGGAGCCGAATTTATGGCACGTAAGACCCAGATTAAGAGCTTTGATGCCGTTGATGTTAAAGAAGTAGTAAAACGCGATATGGCACTGCGTTATGACAGCAAGACCGGATATCTTGGAACGTCTGTTTCCAGTGGTACGGAAATCTGTAAAGTATCTCCTTTTGACCGCATTCTGATTCTGCGGAAAAACGGTACGTACAATGTCTGTGATGTTCCTGAAAAACTGTTTGTTGATAAGGGTATGTGGTACTGCGGATTAAGTGATAAAGATTCTTTGGGAAACGTACTCTTTACCGTTATATTCCGCAACAAGGAAACAAAATATCCGTCAATAAAGCGGTGCCGCATAACTCAGTTTATTCTGAACCGTGACTATTCCATCATTCCGGATGATGCAGAAGTCCTGCATATTGATACCCGTGATGCCTTTGATTTCTTTGTAAAATTCAAGCCGAAACCACGGCAGAAACAGAACGAACAGCTGTTCCATGCCGGTGATTACGAAGAAAAGGGTGTTAAGACTCAGGGTGTGCGGCTGGCCACGAAAGAAGCTGAAAAAGTAGTTTTTAATATAAAACCTGACCAGCCCAGCCTGATCTAAAGAGATGCTGAATCAAGTTCAGCATGACCCAGCCCGCTCTGCCGTCGCTGAGGCCTACTCTGCCGCCATGGACGGCAGCAAAACTCAGTAAGGTTAATCGGCACGGATGCCGATTAACCGACAGTGACATCGTGGAGCCACTTGCGGCTCAGCAGGCGTACCAGCATCATTGCAGCCTTTGCCAGGTTTTCCGTCATGAGACACAGATAGATGACAATAGGACTGGCATGGAAAACAAAGGCTGCAATGGCTGCGGCAGGAATAGCCAGAATGTACATGAACAAAGTATCTGCAACAGCAGAATACACTGCGTCCCCTCCAGACCGGCATACCCCGACAATCATACACATGTTGAACGCATTGAAGGGGTAAAAGCAGACCAGAACAAACAGCATCAACTGTGCCTGGTGCAGAATTGATCCATCAACATCAAAGAAAAATCCCAAGGTATAACTTAATGGAATAAGGAACAACCCAAAGAAAAGACCTACCAATGGAATAAGAGCGCACGTCTTGTTTGCATAACGGTACGCTTCATCAATTGCACCTTCACCAATCTTCTTTCCAACGATTACCGCTACTGCAGAACCTATACCCATAACAAATGTCCAGGTAATCTGGCTGATGGTACTTGTTATGTTATACGCAGCATACGCATCAGTTCCGGCACGGGCAAAGATGGCATTCTGTACCGTAATTCCGAATGACCACAGGGTTTCGTTAATAATTACCGTAGAAACAATCCGAAGATACCGGGCCAGAAACGATCTTTCAAAACTGAAGAATTCTTTCAAGGTGCCGGCCGGAGCCAGATGACGGGTATAGGTAACAACCAAAAGAATAACCACATCAATAAAACGGGCAATAACCGTTGCAATAGCTGCACCTACAACACCCATTTTTAACGGAAAAATCAGGATATAGTTCAATACCGCATTACTGATCAGACTGATAATTGATGAAGCCATAGGAACTTTCGGTTCTTCCGTACTTCGAAGAGCCTGGCCAAATACCATACTCAGTGCCATAAGCGGATAACTGAAGCAGGCAATCCGTAGGTATACTATGCCTTCTGCAATTACTGCAGGGTCATTTGAAAACAGCCCTACAACAAAAACAGGTGCTGATTCAATGATCAGCATAAACAGAAATGAAACACCCAGCGCAATAGCCAGTGAAATTCCCACCGATTTCCGGATACTGCCAGAATCTCTTTTTCCCCAATACTGAGCAACAAAAATACCGGCTCCGCTAACGGTTCCAAAAATGATGATATTTACAAAAAAGAAGATGTTGTTTCCAAGGCCAACGCTGGCAATACTGGTAACACCCAGTTTTCCTACCATAACGGTATCAATAATGTTAATAAAACTGTTTACCAGATTCTGCAGGATTACCGGCAGAGCAATAACGATGATGCTGCGGTAAAACTCTTTATCTATAGGCTTTCTCATAGGCAGAGTCTAGCAAATTGGCAGAAAAAAGCATACACTCAAAAACATGAGAACGTATGATATTCCTGTTTTACCTATTACTCTTGCAAAGAATACCGATCAGAAACTTACTGACCGTGACGTTTCCGGCATTGAACTGGAATATCCCTGGCCTAAATACCAGCCCCGCACCCTGTTTACCGTAGCATTCATGGCTGCCGGTACCGATGGACTGGGAATCAGCTTCTGTACCGAAGTTCCCCACAACAAAGTTACAGCCACTTACACAGAACCCAAAAGCCATGTATATGAAGACGACTGTCTGGAACTGTTTATCAGGCCAGATAACGGCACCTATTACGGTTTTGAATTCAATCCTAAGGGTGCCCTGCTGGACTATCGTGCTTTTCCCGGTGAAGAAGCCCCTGCAGAATGGAATCTTACCCCGGAAAGTGAAACAGCGCTGGTACACGCCACCATTGCAGAAAAACCCATAGCCTTTGACTACACCTATAAAACCGGTGCAACCATCAACACCGAAATTGACGATGAATTCTGGTATACCGAACTGTTTATTCCCTGGTCTGCATTGAACCGTTCAGAACCACCTGCTGCGGGCGAAGTCTGGACCGGTACCATAAACCGAATTGACATAACCGGAACAGCAAAACGTGCAGGGTCAAAAAAAAGCGCCCCCCATGCCGGATATCAGTCACTGATCAGCGGCACAGACTGGGCGCAATTTCATCAGCCGGACCATTTTGCCCGGTTCACCTTTACACTTTCTTAACCAGTTCCTTCATCGATTCAACAACAGTAACGTTAGTTCTTGCTGTTTCCTCAATGCGTCCGATTACTTCCTTAAGTGATTCAGAAGCAGTTTTTCCATCTTTAATGGCAGAACTCATCTTACCGCTGCTTTCAACTACAGTAGCCATGGCAGTTTCTACCTTCTCCGTCAATTTACCCTGATTCAGAATCAGTTCTTTCATGGCGGCAGTGTTCTGCTCAGCATTCAGCGTGGTCTGCAGATTACTGTCAGCACCAATCTGCTGTTCACGCAGGGCACTGGTAATGGTTCGGGTAATTTCAACGTTTTTCTGAACACTGTCTTCAATACGGTTAAAAGACCCCTGAATAGACTGAATCGATTCAACACCGCCGGTAATGCGGGCCATCATATCCTTCATCTTAACCTGAATGTTTTTCGTACTGGCTGCAGAAGATTCAGCAAGAGAACGAACTTCATCAGCAACTACCATGAATCCGGCACCGAATTCACCGGCATGAGAAGCTTCAATGGCGGCATTCATTGCCAACAGGTTCGTCTGGCTTGCAATGCGCTGGATAGTGCGGACAATTTCTGCAACTTCTGTAGAAGCTTCACGAATTCCTTCAATAGCCATAATAGCCTGTTTAACCGTTTCTCCACCGGCCTCTGAAGTTGAACTCAGGTCTTTGGCAACCTGATCAGCCTGCTCGGTAACCCCGGCAAGACTTCTGATATTTTCAGTCATTTCTGTCATGGAAGCAGAACTTTCCTGCATTGCTGCAGATTCTTCCATAACTTTGCTTTCTACATCGCGGACACTGCCAGAAAGATTGGTAATATTGCCCTGGGTTTTCATTATTTCAATCTTCTGGCGGCTGCCTTCCCCTGAAATTTCACTGAGCGAATCGGTCATGGAAGTAAGTGCCGTAGAAGCTTCTTCTGCAATAGTCTGCAGAGCCTGAGCAACAGAAGCAACTTTTTCCGTATCTTTCTGCATCTGAGAGACAATGCCGCCAAGGTTCTGCATTACAGAGTTAATATTGCCTTCCATCTGACCAAAATCATCAAACTGTTCAATATACAGCTGATGATTAACATCACCATTCTTAATTGCCGCGATACTGTTTCCAGTGCGTTCAATACGGTTTCCCATGGTCCAGATTTCTGTCAGAAGAATAATAACCGCAGGAACCAGAATCAGCAGCGCACCACCAAGTAAACCTTTAAGGGCATCCATACTTGCAGCCGGATTATACTGGAATAGAAGTCCAAACGGCAGAATGATGAAACAGATACAGATAAAGCAGGAAACGATGGCGACACTGATACCTAATGTAAAGGTAACGCTTCTTCCCTTTTTGAACTCAGCAGGATCTGTAATTTTCAGCAGACGCCGGTATCTGGCAAAAATTATATTGGTAAAGTAAATAACATACACGGCAGCAAGTCCGCCAAAAATTACGGCCTGAACCACCGCAATCATTACATGAATAATGGTTCCGCTGTATCCGCCAGCCAGATATTTTGCAAGTACAGAAGCCGAGTTACCAATGGCAAATCCTATGATAATACCGACAAGACTTACCATATTCACCCTATGATATGTACCAATAACAACTTTCCGTTCTTCTGCAGTTAATGCCTCTCCCGTTTCTTCAAACTTATTCATAATCCGCTGGAATGGTCGGGTTACGGCATATACACAGCCGACAATAATTGCAACGAGACCTGTTGTAATTGCCAGTGTAACTTTGAGACCACCAAGGTACTGTTCAGGATGCAGCAACAGATACCGCATTTGAAGCCAACTGAGTAACAGAACACCGGTATAACTGACAACAGCAAATAAGATGAAATAACTAAGAAATAAAGAAAGGCCTTTTTTCTGCATATAATAAACTCCGTTTGCTCAGTTTAACACAGCAAATGATGAACTTCTTACTTTGTCTGGGAATTGGTGATTTTCCGTAAAATAGTACGGTAAAATCGAAGAAATCAATGACAGGTACTCAATACAGCCGGGATTTCCGGTACTCAAGTGGTGTTATGCCGTATTCATCGGAGAACTGCTTACTGAATGCACTGGGACTTGCAAAAGAAAATAATTCCGAAATATTGGCAATGGTTAATTCCAGATTATCAAGAGCCTGATGAGCCTGACGAAGTTTTTCCTTGCGGATGAATTCCATTGGTCTAAGACCAAGATCACGGCAGAACATATCTGAAACATGATGTGGAGACCGACCGCACGCTTCCCCCAGCTGTTCCAGAGAAATTTTATCGTGCAGGTGTTCAAGAATATATTCACAGCAGAGACGGACCGGCAGGCTGCAGCCTTTCAAACGCCAGTCAGCCATGTTCTGACAGAATTCGTACAGGCATTCGCGGGTAAGATTTATAATGGATTCCACTGAATTTGAGGTATCTGCATTTCTGATGAATGCATCACTGATACTGAATGCAAGACGTTCCGGAAGCCCGGCATCAATACAGCCACGGGTTACCATGGTAACGGTTGCAACAAGATAATAGCGTGCCTGATGAATGGGATTTTCTGACATACGACCTATCTGGACAGGATGGTCTGATTCCATTTGAATTCCCAGATATTCGGTAACCTGTGCTTTATTTCCGCTGACCACCGCTTCAATCATCTGCTTTTCAATCATACGTGAAAAACCATTCCATTCAGCTTTTTCACGGGCTTCATAAATCTGCCGGATATAATCACGGCGGACTTCGTTTACTGGGTAGTTAAATGTATCTGACAAACGTATCCCTCCGCCGATTTCAGTAAAATCATCAAGAATTCAGTAATTATGTATAGTTAAGTGTAAATTATCCCCTCTAAAATAACAAGTAATCGGATAATGAGGTATTGTTTCCTTTGAGGAAACACCCGTTATAAAGAAAGGCTATGTCCGTAAAAAGTGTTGCTGAATGCTACACAGCAACGAGAATTGAACAGAAATACCGCAAATCGAGAGGAGGGACAGTACAGGCAAAAATTGTTGAATCCCGGCGTTCATGCGGCAGCATGAACTATATATAGTTTCTACGCCGGGATTCACCAATAGCGACGCTAGCTAGCGGTTTTGCATGTACTGGCAATCCGGTAGATTTGTGGAGTTTTGATGAGACCCTGAAACTAGTTCAGG
>JAZLGC010000022.1:0-7641 GCA_045616125.1 Treponemataceae bacterium
CCTTCTTCACCAATGGCTGATAACGTAGACAACTGGTCTACAGACGGTCGCCAGAACATTTTTGGTAACAAAGTAAAAGTTATCGAAATGGAATCAGAAGCTGGTGCTGCTGGTACAGTACACGGATCTCTCGCATCTGGTGCTCTCACAACAACATTCACTGCTTCACAGGGTCTTCTTTTGATGATTCCTAACATGTACAAGATTGCTGCTGAACAGCTTCCTTGTGTATTCCATGTTGCTGCTCGTACTGTTGCTACACAGTCTTTGAACATCTTCGGTGATCATTCAGACGTTTACGCTTGTCGTCAGACTGGTGTTGCAATGCTCGCTGAATCAAACCCACAGGAAATCATGGACCTTTCTCCAGTAGCTCACCTGGCTGCTCTTGAAGGAAAAGTTGCATTCATCAACTTCTTTGACGGTTTCCGTACTTCACACGAAATCCAGAAGATCGAAACTTGGGATTACGCTGACCTTAAAGAAATGATGCCAATGGATGCTCTTGCTGACTTCCGTGCACATGCTCTTAATCCAAACCACCCTGCAATGCGTGGTTCACATGAAAATGGTGATGTTTTCTTCCAGCACCGCGAAGCTTGTAACACTGCTTACCTTGAACTGCCAGCTGTAGTTAAAAAATACATGGCAAAAATCAATGTAAAACTGGGAACCGATTACGACCTGTTCAACTACTACGGTGCTGCTGATGCAGAACGCGTTATCGTAGCTATGGGTTCTATCTGTGACGTTGCAGAAGAAGTAATTGACTACCTGAACAAAAACGGCGAAAAAGTTGGTCTGATCAAAGTTCGCCTGTACCGCCCATGGGTTTCAGAAGCTTTCCTGGAAAAACTGCCTAAAACCTGTAAAAAACTGGCAGTCCTTGACCGCACCAAGGAACCAGGTTCACTGGGTGAACCTCTGTACCTTGATGTTGCTACTACCCTGCTTGAAGCTGGCTGCAACACCATTAAACTTTGTGGTGGCCGCTATGGTCTGGGTTCAAAAGACACCCCACCATCAAGCATTTTCGCTATCTTCACCGAACTGGCTAAAGATGCTCCTAAAGCACGTTTCACCGTTGGTATTACCGACGATGTTACCAACCTGTCTCTGCCAGAAGTAAAACCTGCTCCAGCAACTGCTGCAGCAGGTACCGTAGAATGTAAATTCTGGGGTATTGGTGGTGACGGTACCGTAGGTGCCAACAAAGACTCTACCAAAATTATCGGTGACCACACCGACAAATACATTCAGGCATACTTCCAGTATGACTCTAAAAAGACCGGTGGTATTACCATTTCGCACCTGCGCTTTGGTGACAGCCCTATCAAGAGCCCATACTACATCAACCAGGCTGACCTGGTAGCATGTCATAACCAGTCTTACATCATCAAAGGCTACAAAATGGTTCAGGACGTTAAGAAAGGCGGTACCTTCCTTATCAACTGCCAGTGGTCAGATGAAGAACTGGACAAACACCTGCCAGCTGAAGCTAAAAAATATATCGCTGACAACAACATCACCGTTTACACTGTAGACGCTGTTAAAATTGCTACCGAAGTAGGTCTGGGTAAACGTACCTCTACCGTACTGCAGTCTGCATTCTTCAAACTTGCTGGCGTTCTTCCTGCTGATGAAGCCATCAAATACATGAAAGAAAAAGTTGTGGCTAAATTCTCCAAGAAAGGCCAGGACGTTGTAGACATGAACCATAAAGCTATCGACCTGGGTGCTGGTGCACTCCACAAGGTTGAAGTTCCAGCTTCATGGGCTAACCCAGCTGCTGATGCTGCTAAACCTGCTCTGACTGGTGAAGCAAAAACCGTAGCTATGGTTGAAAAACTGATGAACCCAATCGCCCTGATGGACGGTGACAACCTGCCTGTATCTGCATTCAAAGACTGTGCAGACGGTCAGTTTGAACTGGGTGCTTCTGCTTACGAAAAACGCGGTACTGCCGTACTGGTTCCAAGCTGGGACGCTACCAAATGTATCCAGTGTAACAACTGTTCATTTGTTTGTTCTCACGCTACCATCCGTCCTTACCTGCTGTCTGATGCAGAAGTTGCAGCTGCTCCAGCTAATCTGGTTACTGCAGACACCAAACCAAAAGCTTCTCAGTACAAATACACTCTGAGTGTATCTGCTCTGGACTGTATGGGTTGTGGTGAATGTGTTACCGTATGTCCTACCAAAGCAATCTCTATGGTTCCACAGGAAGACGTACTGCCACAGCAGCCTGTATTCAACTACCTTGTTGCTAACGTTTCCAAGAAAACCGATGCCGGTATGAACGACCTGACTCCAAAAGGCAGCCAGTTCAACCAGCCACTGCTTGAATTCTCAGGTTCATGTGCAGGTTGTGCAGAAACTTCTTACGCTCGCCTGATTACCCAGCTGTTTGGTGAACACATGTACATTTCTAATGCTACCGGTTGTTCTTCAATCTGGGGTGGTCCTGCAGCTACATGTCCTTACACCATCAACAAGGACAGCAAAAAAGGTCCAGCTTGGGCTAACTCACTGTTCGAAGACAATGCTGAACACGGTCTTGGTATGTACACCGGACAGAAATTCCTCCGCGATCAGGCAATTGCATCTGCAAAAGCTTGTGCAGAAAGCGACAAAGCTTCTGCCGAACTGAAAGCAGCATTTGCTAAATTCGAAGAAACCAAAAACGATACCCTGACCAACAGCGAATTTGCTGCTGCTCTGGTTGCAGAACTTGAAAAAGCTGCTGCTGCCGGATGCCCGGATGCAAAAGCTGCTCTGGAAAAGAAAGACTACCTGGCTAAAAAATCTGTATGGATTATGGGTGGTGACGGTTGGGCCTACGATATTGGCTTCGGCGGTCTGGACCACGTTCTCGCTTCTGGCGAAAACGTTAACGTAATGGTATTCGATACTGAAATGTACTCTAACACTGGTGGACAGGCTTCTAAAGCTTCTAACATCGGTGAAGTATGTCAGTTCGCTGCTGCCGGTAAAGAGGTTGGTAAAAAATCTCTGGCTGAAATCGCTATGAGCTATGGTTACGTATACGTAGCACAGATTGCTCTTGGTGCTAACCCAGCCCAGGCTATCAAAGCTATTGCAGAAGCAGAAGCTTACAATGGTCCTTCTCTGATCATTGGTTACGCTCCATGTGAGCTGCACGGTGTTAAGGGCGGTATGAACCACTGTCAGGATGAAATGAAAGCAGCTGTTGCAGCTGGTTACTGGAACCTGTTCAGCTTCAACCCAGCACTGAAAGCTGAAGGTAAAAACCCATTCACCCTGACTTCTAAAGCCGGTGATGGTACTTACCAGGCATTCCTGGCTAACGAAACCCGTTACTCTTCACTGACCCGCAAGTTCCCAGAACGTGCAGCAGTTCTCTTCCAGAGAAACGAAGAAGTAGCTAAGGCTAGATACGAGCATCTCCAGAAACTGGTAGAACTGTATAAATAAGGTGCCGCGAGTTTTGCGTTAGCAAAACTCGTAAGTACGCTGCAAGGCGTACGTCTTGAACTGTACAAATAAGGCATTCGTAAGCCCATAAGGGCTTACGTCTAAAAGAAAAAGGGCTGTCCCACATTTGGGACAGCCCTTTTTCTTTTCATACAGCCATACTATTTGGCTGCCGCACCTTCCACATCAACAAGCTGTGGCCAGTCCTGCTTGAATTCTTCGCAAAAATTTTCAACCTTGTTTTTAGCCCAGTAGCGGATTACGTGTTCCGGTATACCGGTAAATACCTTACGGAATTTTTCGTTTTCCTTGTATTTACGGAACTCTGTTTTTCTGCTTGAATCCCAACTTTCCATCCAACCACTATTGATCACATCTACAAAGTTACAGTCCGGAGCACATCGTATTCCCCGGATATATGTTCCTGAGTATCCCACATGGTTTTCCGGGAACTTACTGCCTGGAACATCCAGGAATCCCCAATAATTTCCTGTATCTTCTACAAGTTCAATTGAAGATGGGAATGATAAACGCTTCAAAGTATGATAAGACTCCATGTATGAAAAAGCTTTTTTTGCAACATGGGTAACCCCGTCTGGAATAGTAATCTCATCTTGTTTTACATCATATCGATAGAGCGTCTTACCATCTTTGCTGAGCCAGAATCCTTCTTTGGTGCAATACGCACCCTTTTCCCAGATACCTTCACTGTGCTCTTTCCAACTTTCCGCGTTTTTCAGTTTGTCAGGTTCATTTACTATAACAGCCGATGCTATAAAAGTAAGAGTATCGTAATCACTGAAGGTTTCCGGGAATTCTACAATAGCCCCTTTTCTTTTATTGATATCAATGGCTTCTCTTTCCATTGATTCAAGTCCCTGTGGCAGTGTTATCTTATTTTCATCCTGATTATACCAGCTGCAGTTTTGGTAGTATCCCGGGAAATCAAACAGATGTTTTCCGTCTTTTGAAAGCCACAGTCCATCTTCAGTACAATATGGTTCCCGTGATTTATCCCACACTTTCAGATAGTCACTTGCCTTTAAAAGTAATTCCGGATTACCGGAGATAATCGGTCCTATTGATCTGGGCTGCCCCATATAAGAATCTGGTACTTCAATAATAATGAACTTTGCAATGGCATAATCTTCAATTGTTTCCAAAGAAGACGGCATTTTGATGAACTTCAGGTTTTTATACGCTGTATTTCCTGCAAATACATTTCTCTTGATGCACTTAACACCCTCAGGAATCACCACTTCAGTTATCTTTTCAGTACATGGATACGAGAAATCAAGAATGTTTTCTACAGCTGGCAATACCAGCGTGGTATCTTCTGATTCAGGACCTTCATAGCCAACAAGCGCATTGCGCAGCGTATTGATGACAAATCCTTTTTCATCAACTGTACGGTAACCGGGTCTGAATACCCGGAAATAGTTGTTTGTCAGAATTTCGTTTTCAGACCATGCAAGTACAGCCGCTGGTATTTCTGCATTATCCAGTGTTTCCATGGTAGAAGGCAGAAGAATTTCTTTAATCTTAGGTTTCCAGTTATCAAACTTTCCGGTATTGGTAACGCCGGCAGGGAACTTCAGTTTTTCAATGTAGTCGGGCCATTTTGTGTTTGTGAATGTTGTTAATCCTGTAACCCCGGTAAGGTCAAGCTCTACCGTTCCGTTAAATGGCACAAAAAACTTGAATACGTTTTCTATATCCACATTCTTCATCTTTCCTGTAAGGGTCAACTTGAATGTATCTGCCGTAGACTTAAGATTAGTCAGCAGCATTTCCTGGTATGAACAGGTAAGTTCACTGCCGGTAAAATCAGATGCACTTGCATCACGTACAGCCTGGGCAGCAGTGTCCTGAATCTTCTGTACCGTTTCCTTTTTGGCAAGTAACCGCTGAACATCTGCAAGCTGCGGATAATACTGTTCAACGCTGGCATCAGGCTCCTGTGTCGTTCCCTCCATATTCTTGAAATAACTATAAGCTACTTTAAATGGTACACCATCAAATAGGGCTGTAACTTCTTTACTGCGGCGTACATCACTGAACAGTTTTGGTGGCTTGTTCCTTGGACTTGTGCCCGGCCATACCGTTTCTTTAAGACGGGCAAGGTTGTTTTTTGTATATCGTTCGCCAAGGCCAAAAACATACGAGCTGTCACCAAGAGTCTGTACTGTATTTTCATCCAGCAAAGAAGCATTCTTTAGGATTATCTTTTTCTGTAATTTTTCAGTAATCGTAGAAAACGCCTCCGTAGAAAAGTCAGTTACCGTTTCCGGTATAACTATGTCGCCATACCCAGCCCGTATTGCATAAACAACAGTTTTGCCTGCATTAAGCCATAAACCGTTTTCAAACACTGAATCAGAGGGAAATACCGTATACCCCTCCGGGAATAATTCCGGTTTATTACTGAAAAAAGTAATGCTTTTAGCTTTACCAGTAGCATCCTGGAACTGTTCCAGACTTTCCGGGCAGTAAACATCTTTGGTATAGTAGTTACATTCAAACTGCAGCTCTATGCTCTTTACTGTCTGCGGCAAGTGAATTGGACCGTTTTTGGCATTGTTTCTTATGTCATAGACAATAGACTCATCTTTACTGATAATGAGTACTGCTCCCCCTTCAATTACCTTGTAATAGGGTTTTGTCTTTTTAGGAACAACGGGCAGTTTAGGATTGTTTTTTCTGAATTCCTCACTGTCGGTAGCCCAGGTAATATTCCAGAAGTAAGAAATTTCGTTACTGACAAATTCCATGGAATCCGGCAGATACACAATATTCTTCAGACTACCTGCTAGACTACCTTCTTCAATACGGGTAAATCCTTCTGGGAGAATAAGACAAGTAATTCCAGTTACATCTAAATCAGCCTTTAATGGAAGCTCTGTTATGCCACTTACGGAAAAATCAAGGGTTACTGCAGGTCGCGATTCTCCCATATCCTGCCATGCACTCAACCACTGAGAAAGCCGTTTCAAATTTGCCTTTACTGACAGATTCAGCGGTTTAAGAGTAAAGGTTTTCCCTGAATATTTTTCCGGTGCATATTCTGCTTCTGCAAGTTTTTTGGCATCAATTATCCATTCAGTATCGGTTATAGACTCCTGCACGGTAGCTGCTGCCGTTTTTGTACCACCAGTTTTTGCAGAGGCCGCAGCTGCTTCTTTGGCTTTTTTTGCCAGTTCTTTGGAAGCAGCACGGACATCTTTCAGTTCCGGCCATTCTTCAAACAGTTTTTCCGGCAAAAGTTCAAACACAGTGTAAAAATAGTATCTGATAACCGGCTTAGGAATACCTTCAAAAACAGCACTGAAAGCGGCACTTTTTACAAAGGCATCATATTCTTTTTTACGGCCGTTTCCAAAATTCGAAGGAGCTGCATCCTTCAGGAAATTTCCTTCTATGCGGGGAAGACCTGTTATGTATATATCTCTCAATGATCTTTCTGAACCCCAAAGAAAACATTCTTCCTTTGCAAGTGAGCGTCTAGTATCCTCTGATACAGATTCTGCAAGAGTAACCAGATTCAGCTTGGAACGCCATCCAGCAGTTTTCATGCAGTCCGGTTCTATGGTCACAACGCCCTCTGGAATGACGGCATTTTTCACTTCCTCTCCTAATTCGTATCTGAAAAGATGGGTGCCGTCTTTGCTGATCCAGATGGTACTCTGCTCATCATCTGCTTTTATGCAGTGAGGCCCTTTTGCTTTATCCCAAAATGTATGATTGTCATCATCTGCCGGCATCAGGTTTGTATTACAGATAGTCACACCTGCAAAGGAATATGCTTTTTCAACGCTGTCTGGATATTCAACTACGTTCAAGGTATATCCGGGTATTGCACCTGATGTAATGGTCTTTACTCCGTCTGGAATCTGAAAGTATTTTATGTCTCTTTTAGGCTGTGCCAGATAAAAAATGGTTCCGTCCTTACTGATCCAATATGACAGATTGTCATCTACCTTGTGGCATACAGGTTCTGTTGCAGCATCCCAGACAATATAGTCAGGGGTATTGTTCAGTTCATCAAAATTGCCGGTAATAAATCTGGAACCCTTTGGGCTATGCAGTTGTGGCAATTCATGGACTGAATCCGGCAGATGTACAATATTGCTGTAAAACGCATCAGGAGCAATTTTTTCAACACCGTCGGGCACTGTAACCTCACCT
>JAZLGC010000023.1:0-3282 GCA_045616125.1 Treponemataceae bacterium
TTGCCAGTACATGCAAAAACGCTCGATAACGTCGCTATTGGTGAATCCCGGCATGGAAACTATATAACGTCCATGCTGGCCGCATGGACGCCGGGCTTCAACAATTTTTGCCTGCACTGTCAATCCTCCCGATTTGCGGTAATTTGTACCTCTCTTGTTGCTGAGTAGCATTCAGCAACACTTTTTACGGACATAGCCATTAAATAAAGGACGGAAATCATGAATCCACAAAATGCATATGAACTGTTACAGAAGTACGTACAGGGAGAAACTCTCCTGCGTCACTGCCGCACCGTAGGAACTGCCATGCGGTATTTTGCCGAAAAATATGGGGAAGACGCCGATTACTGGGAAAGTGTGGGGATTCTGCACGATATCGATTACGAGCAGCATCCTGATAATCACTGCGTTGCCTGTGTAGATATTTTCAATGCTGAAAAGGCTGCAAATCCTGCCATTGATGACCAGCTGGTGCACGCAGTACAGAGCCACGGCTGGGGAATCTGCGCTGAAGTAGAACCGGTTCACAAGATGGAAAAGGTTCTCTTTACGGTAGATGAACTGACGGGGCTGATTTTTGCCTGCGCCATGGCCCGGCCCTCAAAATCAGTTACCGATATGGAAGTAAAATCAGTAACCAAAAAGTTCAAGACCGTGAACTTTGCCGCAGGCTGTAACCGTGACGTAATCTCAAAGGGTGCTGCCATGATGGGTGAAGAACTGAACTCCATCATCCAGGACTGCATCCTTGCCATGAGAACACGTCACGAAGATCTTGGCTGTTAACATTTTGTACTGTTAATCTGGTTTACTGACCGGCGGTAGTTGGTGTAAATGCAGATCCAGACTATTACGTAGATAATGATGTATTCAGCCAGTGCAATGAGTACCCCTGAAAGACGGTGGGGGTACCAGAAGCACAGATAGCCGCTGAGAACACACACGGTAGTAACCAGTACAAAATGGGTAATGGTCTGTCGGGTCAGGCTCCAGCGGTCTTTGTCCCAGATAACGGTGATAAACCCGAAAATAAAGCCCAGAGCTGCATTACACAGGGTCTGTATCATCATGGCTGCCAGCTGGCTGCCGTACTGACGTTCCATAATTGGCCAGTAGCCGTACCAGATGCCGTTGTGTATGGCTAGGGAGACTATCAGACAGAGAAGCTGACCTGCTGCCAGGGAAATACACATCCCGATTAATCCTCTCAATACATATTTCTTCATTGTTATATCGTCCTTCCTTTTATTTGTCCTATTACCTGATGTTCAACCGGGTCTTTATGTCTTTCATATAGCGTCGTGATACAAAGACCCGCTCTCCGTTAGTCAGGTTCATGATGATGTTTCCGTTCAGGCTCATATCCATGTTTTTCAGATACGCAAAATTCACGATATCCGTATTTGAAATCCGGATAAAGCTTTTGAACTCTTCTTCTTCCATCAGATCCTCAATCTGGTACAGCCGGAAATTCAGTTCGTAGTCGCCTTCCGTGTCGTCTCCGGAAGCTACTGCGTACACCTTTTTTTCCATACTGTAGATGCGGATGATGGTTTCTGTTTTCAGAAACGTTACCGTTTCCCCTTTTTTCCCGGTAATGACCGGTGTAACCAGCGCCTGCTGTTCCTCCCGGTTCAGCCGGTCTACCAGGCGGGTTACTTTTTCCGTTACTTTTTTTACATGGAGGCAGATTTCGTCATCACGAAGTGCCTCATCAGTTTCTATTGATAATTTCATGCCTTAATAATACTGTCTCCAGCCCAGGGTAAGGAAGTTGTAACCGAAAGATTTTGTCTGCTTTGCCCGGCACCAGCCGCCACCGTATTCAATAACGAATGCTGCGTAGGGTTCTGTAACAGTTCCCAGTCCCAGTTCGAATCCTCCGCCGCCACCAAAGTCCCAGGTGGTTGCGGCACTGCTTTTTGTACCGGCCAATGGTTCTGCAAAAACAAGGCCTGCTCCGGTATATCCGAATCCATAGCTTTTTACGATAAAGCCGTTGTTCTCGTATGTGGTACTGAACAGCAGTTTTGCAGTCAGCATGCCAGTTCCGGAAGGAGTTGTTTCCTGGATGTAGGCAGCGCCCTCTGCTTCAATATGTCCGCGGATGGCAAATCCATCTTTTTCGTAGAACGACGGGAGTCCCAGTTCAATGGCACCTCCTGCCCGCTGTGAATCTGATTTCCAGAATCCTCCGAAGCTGAATCCTTCTGCAAAAAGTGCAGTACTTACCAGCAGACTTATGACTGCTACCATACCTACGTGTTTCAAAGTTTTTTTCATTTTTTGACCTCCAGTGGTGCGTTTCTGCCCCAGTCATTCAGGTGTTGTGTGTCTCTGTTTCTCAGTGACACTGGCAGAATATCGCAGTTACAGGTCGCCGTGGGGTGTTTCACGACAGGTGGTATGAAATTGGCGACGGATGGTTATCCAAAGAAGGTTACTGTTTGTGTATGTTGCGTAGATATAGATAGTGTTTTCTCCACGTGCGTGGAGGTGTATTTTTATTCTAGGTTTGCAACCTGTGGTCACTCTGTTCAGAGTCTCATTAGGGGAATCTACATTCTTGTCATTAGAATATCTCACAAAGATTTTGTTTGTTAAAAAATTTGACGTTTAACTGTAAAAGTAATACATTGCAATAAGATGTAGTATAAAGGTGGTGTATATGACTACAATTTCTGCAAAAATTGACAATGGTGATAAGAATTTATTTGAGGCAATATGTGAATCAATGGGAATAAATATTTCCACAGCCATTAATGCGTTCGTCAAAGCCACTATTCGTGAAAATGGTATGCCTTTTGCCCTGAAAGCTTCTGATGATCCTTATGTTTATTCCGAAGAAAACATGAAGTTTCTTCGGGAAAGTATAAATCAGGTGGAGAATGGGCGAGGACAGACTCACGAACTTGTGGAACTTGATTGATGGTAAAGGTGTGGTCAGATATCGCTTGGAACGGGTATTTGGATTTTTTTGCGAAACATCAGAATAATCTGATTAAATCAATTCATTTATTAATAAAAGATATTGAACGGAATGGTGTAGACAAAGGCAAAGGCCAGCCGGAACAACTTAAACATGAATTATCTGGTTATTACAGCCGTCGGATTGATGAGAAAAACCGTCTTGTGTATAAAATCGATGATAATTAGCAGTTGATAATTGTTCAGTGTGGAACACATTATCAGCAGTGAATGGTTATTTTATTTCTGTTATCCTACGCACGCCATGCTGTCAAAATCGGTGGTGTATTCGGGGGATAACAGGCTCCGCTGCAT
>JAZLGC010000024.1:0-29877 GCA_045616125.1 Treponemataceae bacterium
GATCCGACTTCCGTAAAAAGTGTTGCTTATTGTCACCCTGAACTTGATTCAGGGTCTCATCATAAGTCCACAAATCTAACGGATTGCCAGTACATGCAAAACCGCTCGATAACGTCGCTATTGGTGAATCCCGGCGAAGAAACTATGTATAGTCCATGCTGACCGCATGGACGCCGGGATTCAACAATTTTTGTCTGTACTGTCTCTCCTCTCGATTTGTGGCGTTCCTGTACAATCTTTGTTGCTGAGTAGCATTCAGCAACACTTTTTACGGACATAGTCAAAAAAAAGGCTTTAGAGTAATTACTCTAAAGCCTTTGCGGAGAACCTGACTTGAACAGGCACAGCTGTTAGGCCACCAGCACCTCAAGCTGGCGTGTCTACCAATTCCACCATCCCCGCGAATTGATGTTTAGAATATATATAATTGCACAATTTTGGTCAAGTAGGTAGAGTGTACAAAACACAGATAAAAAAGAGGTTTTTCATGCAGATGACCGGTGTTATTTTCACGCTGTTTACAATATATGCCGTTGTAAACTCCCATCTTTCACTTCTTCTCAGAGAAATGGGGTATTCTGCTACTTTGGTGGGCATTCTTATGTCCGTATTTGAAATTGCAGGCGTTATTGTTCCTCTTGTTGTTTGCCCGCTGGTAGAAAAGAAAAAGGCTTTCGGATCTTTTTTACTTCTTACTGCAATTCTCATGATTCTTATTCCCATTCCGCTGCTGAAAATCTGGAATCCCTGGATTACAGCCCTTTGTCTTTGTCTTTTTGCTGTAGGCTACAAGGCTTCTGTTCCTGTGTCAGATTCCATGACCAATGCGCTGCTCGGTGCGCATCCGGAACGATACGGCATGGTACGGGCTTCAGGATCTTTCAGTTTTGTTGTCATGAATCTTGCCATGCAGGCTTTTTACAACATTGAACGGGATGGTCTTTCCATTCTTTTATGGTGGATGATAACTCCGGCAGTTTTCTATGGAATTTCCATTCTGCTGGTACCTCATATCTTCAAAGGCGAACACTTTGTTGTAGTAGAAGAACACAACACAGAATTATCAGAATCGTTGCAAACCTCAGAAAACTCAAGCTCTGAACCAATGTCTTCCGCAGGATTTCCTCCAGTGTACTGGCTTGGACTTACCCTTATCTTTCTGGCCTTCTTCGGTCTTATTCCCGCAAACCGGTTTCTTTCCATGTACATTTTTGAAGAGCTTCACAGTAATACTACCAGTCTGATGTGGGCTATTTCAGCTGCGGCAGAAATTCCATTTATGTTCTTCAGTTATAAATTCCTTAAACGGTTTAAAAGTCTCTCAGTTATTGTATTCTGCTCATTTGTCAGTGGAATCCGTGTGCTCTGCTATGTGGCAATTCCCAATATGGCAGGCTGTATTATCGGACAGTTGCTGAATGCTTTTACCTATGGCCTTTTTCATCCAGCCTGTGTTCTTTTTGCCAGTGAATATGCACCAAAGGACCGGAAAGTTCTCAGCTTGACGTTGTATTCGGTATTTGCTGTTGGATTAGGATATATTCTTGGAAATGTGATTGGTGGAGTGATTATCGACCACGCCGGGTATAAGGCACTTTTCTTAAGTTTTGGCCTTATACCCATTGCAGCCGTTATGCTGTACTTTGCAGTACGTCCGTTATTTACAGACCGAAACCAGCAAAAGCAGGTTCGTCATCTGGACCGGTAACGATATACCAGAAGGTATCTCCGTTAACATAGTACTTGTTGAATGCGTCAATAACGCCTTCTTCAGTTACTGCACGGATTTTTGAAAGAATGGTGGTGTAGTACAGAGGATCGTTGAAGTTAACGATACCACCGATGATCTTTGATGCTACACCGGCATTGGTTACCTGGTTTTCAAATGAACTGTTTACCAGTGCATTGGTGTATCCTTCAAGGCGTTCTGCCAGTGGAACCATAATGTATTCACCGTTTTCGTCTTTGTCACTGATTACTTTACCTGCTGCAAACATGGCTTTTGCTTCCTGAATGTCGGCATAGATATTTTCGTAATCAGATGCACGGTATACATACATTAAACCAACGGGAGCTTTACTGAGCCCCATATTTCCCATACCGATTGAGTAACAGTCACCGTAGTTTTCACGTACTACGTTGAAAAGAATTTCAGAGAAAGCACTTGAAGCAATGGCATAGTTCATGTATTCAGGGCTGTCAGCAGTTGGTGTTACAAACAGTTCTGCCATGAATGCTGTTCCATTGGAAGATGGGTGGGTTTCAATAAGAACTTCAGGAATTCCTGCCGGTACAGAAAGTGGATTAACAGTAACTTGGGTAAATCCTTTTGCAGGAATAGCACCCATGGCCTGTTCAAATGAAGCTACCAGAGTTGTTTCATCAAAGTTTCCAACGGCAACAATCGCCAGACGGTCAGCATTCATGATTTTCTCATAGTTTTCTTTTACTGCATCCAGAGTTACAAAGTTCATTGATTCTTCAGTAAGACCTACATCAGTATCAAGAGAAGTTCCTGCATACATGGTCTGAACACTGCGGTACTGCATCAGGCTCCATGGATCGTTCATGCGCTGCTGCAGGGCGGTGGCCATATCGGTCATAACCAGTTCAAACTGTTCTTCTTCCATGGCAGGATTCATAAAACAGTCCAGATATACCGGCAGCAGGTCATCCAGGTAGTAGTCAATACAGTTCATGCTGTATGTGCTGTACAGGCGGTCTGAATCATAGCCCATAGAGCATGAGTACTGATAAGCAAGATACTGTAAGGTATCAAAATTGTAGTTATTTGAACCACGGCTGATCATGCTCATGGTAGCCTGTTCAAGTCCGGCGTACATGGATGGCTGAGAAGCTGCACCGCCTTTTACCAGAATAGAAAGCGACTGAACGCGGCTTGAATCATTCTGAAGGATGTATACAGGAATACCGTTTGAAAGGGTAAAGGTATGCAGATCAACATCGGCAGCTGCATTCTTAGCTGCAGAAGTTGCTGACGAAGCTTGTTTTGCAGTTGTGGCACAACCTGCAAGGCCAAGTACTGCGCACAGTACCAGGAAAAGGCTAAAAATACGTGTTACGTTTTTCATCTGTTTCTTCCTTTTCTTAGTTTTCTTTCCACCAGAATGCGTTGTCTGCAGAAATCAGTTCAAAGCCAAGAGCATCAAATTCTGCTTTCTGAGCTTCGTATACTGCAGGGTTAATAAGAACAACGGTCAGTGGGTTTTTATCAAGCATGTAGGTAGTTGCAAAATCTGCAATATCCTGTCCGGTTGCAGCTTTTACACGGTCTGAGTAAGAGAAATAGTAGTCTGCAGAAGTTGCAGCCCACCAGAAACGCAGATTGGTTAACAGACCTGTTGAGGTTTCGGCACTCAGAATATCCTTGTCTTCAATGGACTGTTTTGCCATGGCAAAGTCTGCTTCTGAGAACTGTTCCGGGTCATTAGCCAGTGGAGTAACAATTTCTTCTGCAATAACCTGCTGGAAGTCTCTGGCACGCTGAGCCATTGATTCTGAAGGCTGCAGCATAAGGGCTGTAAAGTCAATCAGACCGGTTTCCCTCTGGGTGTAATATGATCCGCCTACGTATCCGGCGTTTGGAATCATGAATTCAGGGTTGCCGCAGAGAGTTGCTGCAAAGCTTCCTGCCGGGTTACCGATGATGGTTCCCCAAAGATCTGCTGCATAAGTGCTGTCTGGGTCAAGTGCAGTATCAGGACCGCGGTATAGAACATCTACCTGAGCAATGTATTCAGGCAGCTGGTCATAGGGCAGAACGGCAAACCGTGGAGACAGGAATGGTTCTGGATCCTGGTATTCACGTTCTCCAGCCCATGGATCATCAGCACGTTTCCAGTCACCATAGATTTTGTCAGCCAGTTTTTTTACTTCATTGTGGTCAACATCACCGCCAATGAAAAGTGCTGCATTGTTTGGAACATAGAATCTGTTCTTAATGTCCATGATTTTTTCAATAGTACAGGTTCTTACCAGTTCTGGTGTTCCACCTGGATCAAGACGTTCAGGAAAACGGGGGAACATCATCTGTGAACGGGCAGAGTAGAAAATCTGAGAAGGATCGTTTAAGTCACCTTCGATTTCTGAAAGTACTACCAGTTTTTCATTTTCAAGCTCAGCAGGATTCATCAGTGGGTCACGGATGGCTGCTGACCAGAATTTCATACCGTCTTCAAGGCGGTCAGAAGGAATGGTAAAGAAGTAGTTTACATATTCAGCACCAGTTGTACCGTTCCATGATGCACAACCCAGGTCATTGATGGCTCTTTGAACTGAAGCTGCGGTAGGGTACAGACTGTTTCCCTTGAACATCATGTGTTCATACAGATGAAACAGACCTGCTGTTTCTGTGGTCTGACCGATACCACCACCACGAACAGCAATCTCAACATAGGCAAGTGGAGCAGAGCTGTTTTCCATTACGAACAGTTCAAGACCGTTATCAAGGACATAGTGATACAGACCCTTGATGGCAGTTTCCTGAGCTGCTGCCGGCAATACCATGCAGAAAAGCAGTAGCAATGCCATTACCAAGCGAAACTTTTTCATTTTGTTTCTCCTTTTAAATGTAGCCACACTTAAGAAAATGCAGCTGTTATTAAAAAAGAGTGTACTCTTTCTTGCTTTTTAAGGCAATTATGGGTACAGTTTTTTGGTTATGTTAGCAGTATTTGTAAATTGTTTTGCCGTAATTGCAGGCGGTCTTGCAGGCTGTCTCCTTACTAAAAAAATTACCCCAAGTTTTTCTGACATCGTAATGACCGCTGCGGGAATTGTGACCCTGGTTATGGGCTTCCAGATGGCTTTTACCTACAACAGTATCATCTGTCTTGTTCTTTGTCTTATCGTAGGCGGATTGATTGGTGAATGGATTGATATTGATGGTGCCATCTTAAAGCTGGGAGATGTCATCGAAGGTCTTTTCAATAAGAAAACTGATCAGAATTTGGAGCAGAAATCAGATAAAAACTTTGCATTCGCTTTCCTTAATGCGTCTGTTCTTTTCTGCGTTGGTGCCATGGCAATCCTGGGATCTTTCAAGGCCGGCATCGACAAGGATTATACTATTATATTCACAAAATCCATTCTCGACGGATTCATGGCCATCGTTTTTGCCGGAACCATGGGAGTAGGAACTATTTTTTCTGCTGTATCAATCTTTGTGTATCAGGGGCTCCTGACACTCCTTGCCCAGTTCATTGCACCTTTTGTAAGCGAACTTCTGCTTACAGAACTTACCGCCTGTGGTGGTGCCATGATCTGCATGATTGGTCTGAACCTTCTTGGTCTGAAAAAAATCAAGACTGCCAATTATCTGCCGGGTCTACTGCTGGTAGTTGTGTATGTACTTGCCGGTCAGAAGTTCGGTTTCTGATTTTCATATGAAAACACTACCAGTCAGTCAGGGTCTGTCAAAACCGCTCGCTAGCGTCGCTACAGGTGCAGACCGGTGAGGAAACTATCGTTCCGGCCTGCAACAGTTTTTGACAGACTCTGACTTCCTTCCCGTGTTTTCATATAAAATTGAAATAGAAACGCAAAAATCGGGTCGTAATGACAAAAATTTAAATTTGACAGTTTTGAATTCGTACTATATTATGAAATCATAAAATAATCTAAGGAGGACTTCTGCTTTATGGCAAAAGTTGAACTTAAAGGAATTGGAAAGGTTTACGACGGTAACGTTCGCGCTGTAGACAACGCAAACATCACTGTTGAAGACCAGGAATTCGTAGTTTTCGTAGGTCCTTCAGGATGTGGTAAATCTACAACTCTTCGTATGGTTGCCGGTCTTGAAGACATTACCGAAGGTGAACTGTTCATTGATGGCGAACTCATGAACGACGTTCCACCTAAGGATCGTAACATTGCAATGGTTTTCCAGAACTATGCACTGTATCCTCATATGTCAGTATATGACAACATGGCATTCGGTCTTAAAATCCGTAAGACTGACAAGGCTGAAATCGAACGCCGCGTTAACGAAGCAGCTCGTATCCTTGATATCGAAAAACTGCTCGACCGCAAACCAAAAGCTCTGTCTGGTGGACAGCGCCAGCGTGTTGCTGTAGGACGTGCAATCGTTCGTAATCCTAAAGTATTCCTTTTCGATGAACCACTTTCTAACCTTGATGCTAAACTGCGCGTTCAGATGCGTGCTGAAATTTCAGACCTGCATCACCGCCTGAAGGCAACCATGATTTACGTAACACACGATCAGATTGAAGCTATGACTATGTCTGACAAAATCGTTGTTATGAAAGATGGAAAGATCCAGCAGATTGGTTCACCAATGTATCTGTACAACCACCCAATCAACAAATTCGTTGCAGGCTTCATCGGTTCACCGCCAATGAACTTCCTGACCGTTAAAATTGTTGAAAAAGGCGGAAAACTGGTAGCTGATGAAGGTACTTTTGAAATTACTCCTACTCCAGAGCAGGCTGCAAGACTTAAGAACTACATCGGTAAAGAAGTTTACTTCGGTATCCGTCCGGAAGACATGGCTTATGCAGCTTCTCCAGCAGCAGTAAATAACATGCAGATGAAAATCTCTGTTATTGAACCACTGGGTGCTGAAACCAACGTATTCCTCAATTCTAAAACCCAGCAGATTACTGTACGTACTGCCCCAGACATTCAGTTCCAGCTTGGCGAAACTGCAAACTTTGTTCCTAACATGGACAAAGCTAAGTTCTTCGACAAAGAAACCGAACAGACTATCTGTGAAGATGTAGCTACTGAATGGTAATCGTTGCGTAACGGTTAACTAACTTAGAGTAAAAACCCGCAAGGTCTTATCACTGAAAAGTGATGGAAACCGGCGGGTTTTTTGTTTTATACTGGCCGGTTGGGAATCTTCTTGCTGGCTTTTACACTTCCTGGAATGTTACTGAAAGTTCGGGAATGTTGGTGTTGCCTGCTTTTACAGTAAGCACGGAGTTCAGTTCTACGGCGCTGTTTGGCGTCAGCAGGGTTTCCTGGGCAATGGATGGAATAAGGCAGTAAGCCTGTTTTCCGCGAAGTTCAACAACAACAGCTTCTCCTGTCCATTCAGGATGCTGCAACAGGAAAACAAGCGTCCAGTGCAGGTCGCTTTCCCGGCTGGCCCGGTTGGTAGCACTTGCGGCAGCGTCACCGGCAGAAATACGTTCCAGCATTTCATCCTTATTCAACAGTTCACGGCCATCAATAAAGGCCCGCAGTTGCTGGTGGCTGATCAGATCGCTGTATCTGCGCAGTGGGCTGGTAACCTGACTGTACATGCCAAGACCAAGACCTGCATGCTGGCTTGGGGTAACACCTACACTGCGGCTTCTCATGCAACGGCGGAGTCTGTACTGGCCGGCAAGACCTTCAGGAATGTCTTTTGGAATATCCGGAGATTCCTGACTGACAAAGGGAAAACTGATTCTGTTCTTGAATGCAAAACGTGCAGCTCCTTCACCGGCCAAGAGCATGAACTCCCGGACTACACTGGATGACTGATAATGTGGTAACGGTCCAATGTCTACGGTTGCATTTCCTTCAGCGTCTTTTTTTACGGTTATATGTACTTCCGGCAGTTCAATGAATACTCCGCCTGAATTCCGGCGGCGCTGTTCGTTGCGCAATGCTGCCTCGTACAGCGGTGCAATAGCTTTTCCTGTTTCACTGCCGGCTGCATATTCTGCGTCGGCACCTTCATAGCTGAGCCTTTCTACATGAACTTTTGTTTTCATAACGGCTACATCAGCAATAGATCCATCTTCATTAAGCTGCAGACGGAAACTCAAGGCGTTGCTTTTCTTACCCGTTGCAGTCCCTGATTCATCATATTCACAGAGCCCCAATGCATAGTCGGCAAGACACCCTTCTGACAGCATGCGGGCAGCACCTTCGGGAATGTACAGGGTAGAGCCGCGGTTACGGGCAGTAACATCAATTTTGCAGCCAGGGGTTACGGTTGATGCCGGGTCTGCAATGTGCACCCAATAGTAGGTACCGTCAAAGGCAATGGCATCATCAGGGTCTGTACTCCAGGGTGAGTCAATGGCCCAGGCAGTATGGTCAAGTTCGGTACGTTCTTCATCTTTGGGGCTTTCAAGGGCTTCTGTTGCACTCTGCATGCTTACTCCATGCCGGGCAGGGTGCGGGTTTCTGGTAATGGACCAGATTCCGGTATCAAGAAGTATCTGATGGGCTTTTTCAGGAGTTTCCTTAAAACCTGCATCTTTCATCGCTTTCGATTTATCAGTACTTCCTAAAGCAAGGGATTCTATTTCCTGCATGAACTTGCGGTCTGTGCTCAGTTCAAGCTTTTTTGCCTTAAGACGGGCGATAAAGGCTCCGCGGATTTCGGCTTCGTGTTCTTTTTCATACGCCTTGGCGTTCAGTACATCAATTTCGTCTTGAGTTCTCAGGGTAAAGGAGGGTAATTCTCCGGCGGCTGGAATACCTGCAAAGTGCACATCTGAAGAAAGTGCTCTGTACATGGCAAAACACTGGTTTCCGTTACCATCAAGGCCTGCGTAATCAAGAATATCACCGTAGGCATAGGTATCGCCGGCAGTTTCTTCATCACTTGAAAGTAACTCCCAGGCTTCTGCAAGAGCTTTTTCTATGTCGGAACAGTCTGAGTCAGCGGCCTTTAAAACCGGATCAAGGGATGAAAAGGGACCGGCTGCCAGCAGGGTAATATCTTTGTCCCGGACTTTCTGAGTACCGTACTGGGCAGGTTTCCCGGTAGGAGTTGCAGGGGCGGTACAGAATGAAATGGTGTATTTATCTCCGGCTTCTATAATGAGTGCCGGCTGTGTTTTATAAAGAACAATATTTCCTTTGGTAAGCATGGAGTGAATATAAACGTATTAGGAAAAAAAAGCAATTTTTTACGGGTTTTTATGCTTGTACAGACGGGGGTTCCGTGTTATATTCGGTCTTAATCGTTGAGAACTCACCGCCGTGGGCGAGGTTCAAAAACTGTGGATAAAACCAAGCGAGGCTAACTCAATTACAAATTAACAAGAGAAATCTTCTACCAACGGAAAAGCGATGTGGTTTCCGGTCGCGTTGCGAAGGGAACTTTGTCTGGAACAGAGGTGTGTAGGAGGCAATTATGATCGTAATGAAATTCGGTGGCTCATCAGTAGCTAATGCAGAGCGCATCCGTCATGTTACATCAATTATCAAGGCATATGCCGAAAAGAAACCTATTGTGGTATTAAGTGCAATGGGTGATACCACTGACCACCTGCTGGAAGCTGCAGAATTAGCAGTAACTGGTGTAGTAGATATCTCAAGGATTGAGACCTTACATTATCAGACTATGACAGAACTGGGAGTGTATTCCACTTCTGTTGAAGAACTCCTGGAAGAACTGAATACCCTGTTAACCGGTATCAGCATGCTGAAAGAGCTGACCAAACGTACCCGCGACTATCTGGTATCTTTTGGTGAACGTCTTTCTGTACGCATTGCTGCAGCCTATCTTGAAAAAGAAGGCATTCCCGCTCTGTTCTATGATGCCTGGGATGCCGGTATTTTCTCTGATTCAAATTTCATGTCTGCAGAACTTCTGGACAGTGTATGGCAGACCATTCCTGAAAAACTGGGTGCCTACAATTCCGGTGACCAGAAAGAAATTCCGATTGTTACCGGCTTTATTGCAAAAGACCCTAATGGATACATCACTACTCTTGGTCGTGGCGGTTCAGATCTGACCGCAACCATGATTGGTGCTGCTTTGGGTGCTGATGAAGTTCAGACCTGGAAAGATGTAAACGGTATTCTTACCACTGATCCACGTATCGTAAAAGAAGCACGCCCCGTACCCGTTGTAACCTACGAAGAAGCTTCTGAACTGGCATACTTTGGTTCTCAGGTTCTGCATCCTCGTGCCATGGTACCATGCAGCAAAACCGGTACTCCTGTTCGCGTTAAGAACAGCTACAATATTGGGCACCCTGGTACCCTGATCGTTTCTGAACATGAAGAAACTCCACTGCCAGTACGTGCCATTACCTGTGTAAAACACGTTACCGTCATCGATATTATTTCTACCCGTATGCTTGGTGCCACCGGCTTCCTGGCTCACATCTTCAACCAGTTCTTGAAATGGGACATCAGTGTAGACGTTGTATCAACCAGTGAAGTTTCAGTTTCCCTTACGGTAAACACTGACAAAAATCTGGACGGCATTGTAGCAGACCTGGAAAAAGTTGCAGATGTTTCTACCAAACGGGGAAATGCCATTGTTACCATCATCTGTGATGTTGCAAAATCAAGCAAGATTCTGGCAGCAGCCTTTGCAGCTCTGGCAAAGGAAGACTTAAACGTACAGATGATCAGCCAGGGTGCTTCTAAAGTAAATGTAAGCTTTATCTGTGAAGACAGCGAAGTTAACCGGGCGGTACAGGTTCTGCACACCGCACTCTTTGGCGAAAAAGAAGGCGACGAAGTTCGCTGATCTATAGAGGATTGATATGAAAATAGCACTTGTTGGATACGGAAAAATGGGCCACATGATTGAGGCCATTGCTAAAAAACGGGGAAACGAAGTAGTTCTTACCGTTGACCCTTTTGCACCGGATGCAACCCTGAAAACCTCAGACAGCGCAGAAATTGCAGCTGCCGTTGAAGCTAGTGGGGCAGAAGGTGTTATCGAGTTTACTCATCCAACAAGCGTTATGGGAAATATTACAGCTCTGGTTCCTGCAGGCGTTCCGGTAGTAGTTGGTACTACCGGCTGGCTTGGAGAACTGGACAATGTGGCAGCTCTGGTAAAAGAACACAACAACGCCCTGTTCTATGCTGCAAACTTTTCTGTTGGTGTAAACCTGTTCTATAAAGTGGTAGCTGAAGCTGCAAAACTGATTGGTGAATACGATGAGTATGATGTTGCTACTTGGGAAGCCCACCATAACCAGAAAGCAGACAGCCCATCTGGTACTGCACTGGAAATTGCCCGCCAGATTCTGGATAACATGAGCTCTAAAACAGAAATAGTAACAGACGCCTTTTATCAGAAACCTCAGCCATACCAGCTGCATGTTTCAAGCACCCGCATAGGATCTGTTCCTGGTACTCATACGGTTTTCTTTGATTCACCGGCTGACACCATTGAACTTACCCACACTGCAAGAAGCCGCGAAGGTTTTGCTTTAGGTGCCGTTCGTGCCTGCGAATGGCTTGCCGCTGGTATTGCAGACGGCTCCATTGCCAGAGGCAGTCTGTACACCATGAGTGACCTGATTAAATAACATACCTATCGATTGGAGCCCCTATGACTGATATTATTTCACGGGTATTCCTCAAAAAAGGGGAAGAAAAAGAAATTCGCCAGGGGTTCCCCTGGGTATTTGATAACGAAATTGAAACTGTCCGCCACGAAAGCATTCTTGCCGGTGGCCAGCATTCTTCCGTTCCTGCAAAACTTTCAGATTCCACCGTACCGGACGGCAGCCCCGTAGAAGTTATGACTCAGAGCGGCATGTATCTGGGTACCGGTATCATTAATAAAAATTCCAAAATTACGGTTCGCATTTTAAGCCGTGAACGGGGCGTTACCTTTGATTATTCTTTTTTCCGTCAGCGCGTAGAAGATGCTCTTGCTATCCGGTATGCCTACTACAAAAAAGCAGACAGCTGCCGTCTTATTTTTGATGAAGCAGACTTTCTTCCAGGTCTTACGGTAGACCGGTATGTCGATCTTGAAGGCCGCGTATACCTGGTTATGCAGTTCCATGCCCTGGCCACCTGGCAGTACAAGGATCTGATTATTGAAGTTCTGAAAGATACCTGCAAGCCCTACGGAATGTACGAAAACTCAGATCTTGGAATCCGTGAAAAAGAAGGACTGCCTGCTACCAACGGCTGGATTGGTCCTGAACGGGAACCGGTTGTAACTATTAAGGAAAACGGCGTTCTTCTGAACGTTGATATTGCCGGTGGCCAGAAAACCGGTTACTTCCTGGACCAGAAATTCAACCGGGAACGGGCAGCCATGTTTGCAAAAGGCAAGAAAGTGCTTGATACCTTTACCCACACCGGTGCCTTTGCCCTGAACTGTGCACTTGCCGGTGCTATTGATGTTACTGCCGTTGATATTTCTCCTGATGCCATTGAAACCGTAAACAGCAACATCAAGCTGAACGGCAAGGAAAAGGTCATGAAGGCTGTCTGTGCTGATGTTTTTGACGTACTCCGTGAGTACGACAGAAACGGCGAACAGTTTGACATGATTGTTCTTGATCCTCCGGCATTTACCAAAAGCGCAAAAGCCGTACAGAAAGCCTATGGCGGGTACAAGGAAATCAACCTGCGTGCCATGAAAATCATTAAGTCGGGCGGAATCCTTGTTACCTGTTCCTGCAGCCACTTCTTTGATGAGAACACCTTCTACGCCATGATTATGCACGCTGCCCAGGATGCTCACCGCACTGTTCAGATTCTTGAAAAACGCGGTGCCGGTCCTGATCATCCGGTTCTTGCAGGTTATCCAAAATCTGAATACCTGAAGTGCGCCATTCTCCGGGTACTGTAATGTTCAGTGATTCATATAACTGTATAGTTGTTTTGGGGCCTACTGCCGTAGGAAAAACTGCAGTGGCCGTACAGCTTGCTGACCGTCTTCATGGCGAAGTTATCTCTGCTGACAGCCGCCAGGTATATCGTGGCCTTGATATCGGAAGCGGTAAAGACCTGTGTGAATTCACCCTTCCGGCAGACCCTGCTGCAGGCCTTCCTGAACGTACCATACCCAGTCATCTTCTTGATGTTACAGACTTGAGTCAGGAGTTCAGCGTTTTTAACTGGCAGCAGCAGGTGTATGACATATTCCCGAAAATCATTGAACGGGGCCACCTGCCTGTTATCTGCGGCGGAACCGGCATGTATCTGGACAGTTTTGTGCGGGGCTATCAGCTGCTGTCTGTTCCGACCAACGTGCCCCTTCGCAATTCCCTTAACGGTAAATCTGATGAAGAACTGATTGCCATTCTTTCGGAACTGAAAGGCGGCAACCTGCATAACCATACTGATACCGATGAACGCCACCGCCTGATCCGTGCCATTGAAATTGAAACCTACCAGAAAGAACATGCCGCTGATGCCGGCAATCCCGACAGTGCCGTAACGGTCATTGATATGCCTCGTCCTGACATCCGCCCCTTCATCATAGGAACTACCTTTCCCCGCGACCTGCTTCGCGCTGGCATTGAACGCCGTCTGAAAGCTCGTTTTGACGAAGGCATGATTGATGAAGTGCGGAATCTGCATGAAAAAGACGGATTCAGTTGGGAACGGATGGAGCGTCTCGGGCTGGAGTACCGTTTTATTTCTGAGTATCTGGAAGGAAAAATAGAGTCATTTGACGAACTGTACCGTCAGCTGAATATTGCCATCGGTCAGTTTGCAAAGCGGCAGGAAACCTGGTATCGCCGGATGGAGAAAATGGGCGTAAAAATCAACTGGCTGCCTTGTAATGGGAGCAGCCAGCAGTGTAGTGTAGAATGGAGAACGCAACAGGCAATCTCCATGATGAATGCGCTGTAAAAACTTTTCTGATTATGCTGTTACTGCCAGGTCGCCTACGGCACCAATCTTGGTCAGGTAACCGGTACGTACACAGCTGTCAAAAAGGGCTTTGCTCATAAAGTCGGTGGTTACATCTTCGTAGCCGTCCATATCGCGAACAATACGAACTACGTATCCATCATCCATCTCTTTTACGATAGTCATATAATCTCTGTTGTCGTTGTGTCCCTTTAATGCGTAGCTTTCCATACAAAAACCTCCGTGTATTGAGTTACAGTATTCTCATCGGAGTTTGAAACCGGCACTTTAGCATTTTTTGAAAATATCGGGAAATCTTTTTTCCCTGAGCCATAAAAAAACTCTCTTTTTTTTATTTATTTCTATAAACTTTTTATTTGGAATTCCGAAATACAAATGAGGAAAACTCAAGGAATTCTGATTATGAACACAAATGAACTTTTGAACGACATTCTTACTAAAGAAAGCGTAATGCTGGATGCAATTCTAGCGGTACAGAAGGATATACGCCGTGATGTTACTGCCCGTAACTGGGTAGATCTGGAGAATCACATTGAGCTTCTGGGAACGCTTTCTTCTGATTTTCAAATGTTTGAAGAAAAACGGGAAAAAACCGTTGCTTATGGAAAGAAGCATGAGAAAACCGATTACCAGAGCGGCAATCAGCTGTATCACGAAGTTCATCAGAAGCTTATCAAAAGCAGAGTAGAAAACGATGCTCTGAACACCTATATCACCGTATCCAAGAATTTCCTTCAGGGTGTATATGACACCGTTATTCCTCATCGCCGCAATACGTTGTATTCATCAAGTGGTTCCCTGGTTCGTTCCCAGCCGGAGTCCATGTTCCTCAATACACTTTCGTAAGGCTGGAGGTTCATCATGTCTGGTTCTTTTGCAGGAATTGAAATGGGAAAACGGGCTCTTATGGCCCAAAGCTCAGCAATCTCAACTGCAGGTCACAATATCTCTAATGCAGATACCGAAGGATACTCACGTCAGCGGGTTCAGCTGAAACAGTTTGACCCGATTTACCGTCCAGATCTTTCCCGCTCACAGGTTCCCGGTCAGATTGGACAGGGGGTAACTGCAGAAAGTATTTCACGCATCCGTGATGAAATGCTGGACAGCCGCATTGCCGCTCAATCAAATCAGGAATCATACTGGTCTACCCGTGAACAGTATTACCAGATGATTGAAAATGTGTACAACGAACCGGAAGAAGTGTCTGTCCGCACAACTATGGATAAATTCTGGGAATCATGGCAGGAACTTTCCCTGTACCCCGAAACAAAGGCTGCGCGTCAGGCTGTTGTTACCCGCGGTGAAAGTTTTGCTGAATCAGTTCAGACCCGGTATAAGGCCTTTGAAGCCATCGGTGCCCAGTTAAACAGCGATATTGAATCTACCGTTAAACAGGTAAACGATTTTGCAGAAAGAATTGCAAAAATCAACAGCGAAATTACCCGGTCAGAAGCCATGGGCGATAATCCTAATGACCTTTATGACCAGCGGGATCTTATGGTCGATAAACTGGCAAAACTGGTAAATATTACCACCGACCGCCGTGACAGCGATGAATTCATGGTTCATGTTGATGGTCACGTTCTTGTTCAGGGTGCCATTGCCCGCGGTTTTGATGTTGAACCAATGCTGGATAACCATGGATATACCAAAGTAGTTTGGTCTGATACCGGGGATAAAGCGCAGATTTCAGGCGGTTCTCTTGGTGCCCTTATTGAACTGCGTGATGTTGATGTTCGTAACCAGATGCAGGATCTGAATACCATGGTCATGAACTTTACTGATCTGGTTAATGATGTTCATCGTAATGCCTATGGTTCCAACAGTGTTACCGGTCTTGATTTCTTTGTAGAACAGTCTTTTGTGAATAATGCAGTGGGTAATTTTGACCGTAACAGTGATGGTGTTGAAGATACCAGCTATATTTTCCGTTTTACCGGTACCAATGCCCTTGATCTTCAGGAGCAGACCGGCCTTGCAGGAACCATTACCATTGCCGGAAAAACTGACAATATTACCATAACTTATCGTCCGGCTGATACCGTTGAAACCATCATCAACCGCATTAACGATGCTGATGGTGAAGTTAAAGCATACCTTGACCGGAACAATAATCTGGTACTGAAAGGTACGGCTGCTGCAGATGAATCAAATCCAGACTTTGTCATCCGCCATGTTGAAGATTCCGGCTTCTTCCTCACCGGCTATGCTGGTATTCTTGCAGCCAGCGGAGAAGACGGTGCATACGATTATAACCGTGCAAATGCAGTTTCAAGTCTTTCAACCGGCAATTTCACGGTTAGTCCTGTAGCAAATCCTGCCGGTTATCTGGAAGTAAATCCAGCCATCCGCTCTGATGTTCTGTCAGTTGCCGCTGCTCTCCGCAGTCAGGATGGAACAGTAGAACTGGGTGACAGTTCTGCTGCCCAGGAAATTGCAAGCCTTCGTAACAGTAAGGTTATGATTGGCGGGGCAACGACCTTTGATGACTGGTTTGCTGATAGTGTTACCCAGGTAGGATTGAAAGGCGAACAGGCACAGCTGAACTATGAAACACAGACTGCGCTGATGAATGATCTCCGTTCATTGCGGGAATCTATCAGCGGAGTAAATATTGATGAAGAACTTGCTGACATCATTAAATTCCAGCATGGATATAATGCTGCTGCAAAGATTGTAAATGTAATGAGCGAACTTCTGGACACTGTTCTGGGATTGGTTTGATAAAAGGCAAAAGGTAAAGGAATATGACAAGAATCAGTTCTAACATGAGTAATGCCGATGTGCAGAAAAACCTGCGCATTCAGGAATCCCGTCTGAACAAGGCAAACAATGCCATGGGAAATCAGACCCGCATTCAGAGTCTGCGCGATGATCCTATTGCAGCCGGACATCTGGTGCGCTATAAGAGCTTTGAAGTACGCACTGAACAGTTTGAAAAAAATGCCGCAATTCTTGCAGACCGCATAACTGTTCAGGAAGGATATATTCATCAGACCGTTGATATTATGCAGCGCGTTCGTGAACTGGCCGTAGAAGGTGCCAACGGTATCTACAGCAAGGATGATATGCAGAACATGGCTGTTGAAGTTGACCAGCTGCTGCAGGAACTAATCCAGAATGCCAATGCGGTAAGTGCAGATGGTTCTCCGCTTTTTGCCGGAATCAGTACCAACCGTACTCCTTTTGAAATTCAGACAGGACCGGTGGCAGGTGCTGACGGAGCCATGATTACCAACGTGCTGTATAACGGTTCCATTGGAACTAATACTACCGAAGTTGATGAGAACTCTTACATGACCATGAACGCTGCCGGAAACAGAGTATTCTGGGCAGAAAACCAGCAGCTGTATGGCCTTCGTGATGCAGCAGCTTTCAGCGCAACTGAAGATTCCGTAATCAGTATTGACGGTAAGGATATAGCAATTAATAGTGGTGATAACGTGTATGCCATTATTGCAAAGATCAACAATTCAGGTGCTGCGGTAAAGGCCAGTCTGGACCCTGTAACCAATGGCCTTAATCTGAGCACAACCGATGCTCATCAGCTGTGGCTGGAAGATTCACATGGAAAAGTCCTGTACGACCTTGGTCTGATTAAAGACAGTACCCAGCGTCCGCCATATAATCTTGCTGCAAGCACCCGTATCAGCGGTGGCAGTCTTTTTGACACCGTTATTGCATTACGTGATTCCATGATCCGCGGTGATACGGAAAGTATTGGTGGCCGTGTTCTTGGCGGTCTTGATGCTGCCCTTGATAATCTGGAAACAAGACTTGCAGAGAACGGTTCTATGTATGAACGTACTCAGGCAAACATTGCCCGTGCACAGAAAAATCAGCTTGATGTTACCGCTATGATCAGTAGAGAAGGGGACCTGGACTTTACCACCGCCATCACTGACATGAAGATGATGGAATATGTCCAGCAGGCAACTTTGGCTACTGCCGGCAAACTGTATTCCAATACACTTCTTAATTACATGAGGTAAGACTATGCAGAAAATTACGATTCCACATGGATTGTTCGGATTTGAAGATAGAACAAAATTTACACTGACTGAAAGCGATTATGAGCCCTTTATGTGGCTGCAGAGTGACGAAGAAAAAGCTCTGGCTTTTCTGGTTGTTGATCCTTTCATTTTCCGTCCTGACTATGAAATTGATGTAGATGATTCGTCTCTTGCAGATATTGATATTACCGATCCTGCTGAAGTAATTGTCATGACTATTGTTACCATTCCCGGAAATGGCCAGCCGGTTACTGCAAACCTTCAGGGACCGCTTGTTATCAACAAGTCTAACGGAAAGGCCAAGCAGATTGTTCTCAGTGACCAGAAATGGTGTACCAAACATGATATTCTTGCAGAATCAAAGCAGAGGAAAAAAGTATGCTGATTCTTTCCCGCAAGACCAATGAAAAAATCTGTATCGGAGAAAACATTACCTTAACAATCATCGAAGTAAAAGGTGATCAGGTAAAGATTGGCGTTGAAGCACCAAAAGATGTAAAAGTATTCCGTCATGAAGTATTTACTGCCATTCAGACAGAAAACCGGGCTGCTGCAGCAAATGCGGCAAAAACCCAGGATTTGTCACAACTGGCAAAACTTATCAAAAAACAGTAACAACATGTCATCCCGAATCTATTTCGGGATCCCAATACTGTCTCTCAGCCGTTCTCCTATTGACTATCCTGTTGATTTTTCATAATATCTTCAGTACTTATGTATAAGTGGTTTTGGTGAATCCCCGTTTACCCAAATCCTATGAGTGTGCAAGAAATTGTCCCATTTTGACGCGCATTCGGCATATATTATTTTTAGAGGTGTATAAATGTACGCACTGATTGAATATAAGGGCAAACAGTACAAAGCTGAAAAAGATGCTCTTATTCAGGTAGACAAAATTGATGCAGAAAAAGGCGCAACCGTTGAAATCGAAACTGTTCTGCTGGTAAGCGATGGCGACAAAGTTACCGTAGGTACTCCTTACGTAGCTGGTGCTAAAGTTACTGCTGTTGTTGAAGATACTTTCAAAGACGACAAAGTAATCGTTTACAAGTACAAGAGCAAGAAAGATTATCACCGCACCATCGGTCACCGCCAGCAGTACACCAACATCCGCGTTACCGCAATCAACGCATAACGTCTGGTAAAAGTACTGTAATTACATAAAGAGTCTTCTGTGCTTCAGGTAACCATAATCCGCGATTCAAGCGGCAGACTGAAATCCTGTTCAGCAGAAGGCCACGCCAGGTTTGACCGGAGAGGTTCTGATATCGTATGTGCAGCGGTTACTTCCGCAATACGCACAGTGCAGAGCCTGCTTGACGAAGATCTGTGTGTCACTATTGAAACTGATTGTCCTGATCGCGGAGTACTCGCATTCCGGATTAAGACTTATGAGGAAACAGAATCCTGTTTTCTGGAACATTGTGGAATTTTTCTGATTCGGAGCATTCAGCTTACGGAACAGGAATTTCCCGACAATGTAAAACTGCGGGTACTAACTGAATCTTAACAGGGAGGCATACTATGGCTCGTAAAAGAGGTGGTAGCGGTGCTAAAAACGGCCGCGACTCAAATCCTAAATACTTGGGTGTAAAAGTATACGCTGGTGAAGTTGTTCCAGCCGGATCAATTCTCGTTCGCCAGAGAGGTACCAAAATTCATCCCGGTAACAACGTACAGAAAGGTAAAGATGACACCCTTTTTGCTACTGCAACCGGTAAAGTTGTGTACCACGAACGCATGGGCAGAAAACTTGCTTCAGTAGAACCAATCGAAGCATAAGCAATAACTGCTGTAAAAAACCCAAGGCCGGCTTTTACGCTTTCCTTGGGCTTTTTTTTTAAGTCTTGCAACAGACAAACATTTTTAAGGATGGTCTATGATCCAATTTGCAGATGAAGCAACAATAGAAGTTTCATCAGGAAAAGGCGGCAATGGTTGTATCGCCTTCAGACGCGAAAAATATATTCCAAATGGTGGACCAAACGGTGGTGACGGTGGCCGTGGTGGCGATGTTATCTTTACCGTAAAACATAATCTGCGCACTCTTTCTCATCTGCGCTACAAACAGCACTTTAAAGCACGTAACGGCGGTGACGGTTCAGGTAATAACCGCTTTGGTAAAGACGGTGAAGATATTATCATTCCACTGCCACCAGGAACTACCGTACGTGATGCAGAAACCGGTGAAGTGCTTATTGAATTTACTACTGAAGCTGAAAATGAATCAGTTACTTTGTTAACAGGCGGAAAAGGCGGTTGGGGTAACATGCATTTTAAAAGTTCTACCAATCAGGCTCCACGGTATGCCCACGACGGAAAACCCGGTGAAACCAGAACCCTTCGCGTAGAACTTTCAATTATGGCTGATATCGGTCTGGTAGGTTTTCCTAATGCCGGTAAATCATCATTGCTTGATTACTTTACTAATGCCCGGCCAAAGATTGCGCCATATCCTTTTACTACGAAGATACCTAATCTGGGTGTACTTCGTGTAGATGACCAGCAGGATATTATCATTGCTGATATCCCTGGTATTATCGAAGGTGCATCTGACGGTGCCGGTCTTGGTATTAGATTCCTGAAGCATATTTCCCGCACTCAGGGGCTGGTGTATATTGTTGATGCCAGTGATCCCGATGCTCTTACCGCATTTGATACCCTTCAGAAAGAACTGGAGAACTTCTCGGAGGATCTGGCTAAGAAGCCGAAAATCCTTCTGGTAAACAAGATTGATGTTGATGATGCCGCTGCCACTGCAGCCGAAATTGCTCAAAAATACAAAGATGTAAAGGTTATTCCCATGTCAGTGCTTACCCGAGAAGGTCTTCCCCGAGTAAAAGACGAAATTATTGCACTTGCAGCCGTAACTCAGACTGCCACCAGCTCATCGGAAACAGCTGGTCCGGTATTTGCAGCTGGTAATATGGCAGACGGTTCAAACGGAACGGGACGGCCCATTGTGTCAAAGGCAAAAAGCAGCTTTATGGCAGGAAGAGCTTACTGTGGTGATGAGGATACGCAGTACCCTGGCAGTCAGCAGACGGAAGGACACGGTCTGGAGGATCTGTGAAGATAGCATTTCTGGGCGGCAGCTTTAATCCGATTCATAATGGACACATTGAACTTGGGCGTGTCGTTGCAGAAACCATGGGGTATGACAGAATCGTCTATATCCCTGCATATCGTTCTCCTTTTAAAATGGGCAATGATGGAGCAACTGATTCTGACCGGCTGAATATGCTTCATGCTGCCCTTGATCAGTTTTCTTGGGCATACATTGAAACCTGTGAAATTGATCGGGGGGGAATCAGCTATACCTATGACACGGTGTATGATTTACTTGAAAAATACCGTGAGCAGGGCATTCTTGACGGCAAACCCGGTTTAATCGTTGGCAGTGATATTTCTGCCCGTTTTAAAGAATGGTACCGGGTTGATGAACTGGTGCAGCTTGTTGATCTGCTTGTTGCCCGCCGCCCGTGTGAAGAAGCTGATGATGCAGGAGTAGCACTGCAGTTTCCTTTTGCCCACACCCCGGTAATCAACAGTTTGATAGAGGCATCTTCTTCTCAGATTCGTACTTTGGTTCAGCAGGGGTGCGATATATCGTCTCTTGTCCCCGAAACGGTTTACAGGTATATTTTAGAGAGAGGTTTATATGGCCAAAAACATTGATGACCTGATTAAGGAAATAGACAAAGAAGTTCATAAACTGGTTAAATTAAGCCGGTACGAGCATAGTGTACGTGTTGCAGAAACCGCTCAGGTCCTTTGTGAACGGTATGATATTGACGGACAATTGGGGTATCTTGCCGGAATTTCTCATGATATCTGTAAGGATATGGATGGTAAAAAACTTCTGGCTCTTGCAAAGGGAGATGGTGAAGAAATTACCAAGCTGGAACATGACATTCCCAGTCTGCTCCATGGTAGAGCAGGAGCAGTCTATCTTAACCAGAAATTCGGTGTGACCGATCCTGCTGTTCTTGAAGCCGTAAAATATCACACTGTTGGTTGTCCCGGAATGAGTGATCTGGCTTTAATTCTGTATGCAGCTGATAAGATTGAACCGGGCCGTCCGAATATTGAACCCGGGTACCTGGATAAAATTGAAGGCATGGAACTTACTGAGCTTGTTATCGGGATTTTACAGGACAGCATCAGATATCTGAACGAAATAGGAAATGAAATTTCACCGGTAACAGAAAATTTCCTGTATTTTCTTATGAAAAAGCAGGAAAACGGTGAAAATCATGATGATGCCGGATACGGTGAAAATAACGGCTAGGGTGGACCTGACGTGCCAAAGAGAAAATTTCTGAAAAGTTATATGTTTCTCATCATTATTGCAGTGGTGCTTATTTCTGCAATAGTTGTGCTTGCAGTTTCCCTGCAGTCTGATCCTGTAGCTGAGGCACTGGAAAACGATGAGGTTATAAAGATCCTTTTTGTACTTCATGATGGCCCCCAAATTATCTGGAGTGACCTTCTGATTTACTATCCGGTTACTCATGGTGGAGCCATTTTTGACATTCCAAGAAACACCGGTGCTATTTACCGCGCGTTGAAAAGTGCTTCCGGACAGAACGGTCGTACAGACGGTATTGAAATGGTGTACACCGAACTTGGTATTGATGCTTTTACCCAGGAAATAGAAAAACTTACGGGAACTGATATTCATTTTACCGTACAGATTTCTCTGGATAACTTTTCTACCCTTACTGACATGATGGGTGGATTACGGATTTTTATTCCATCTCCTGTTGATTACCGGACTGCAGTGGGAACACAGGGTGATGGTGTGCAGTATCTGCTGCCCAGCGGCGCCATTAATCTGGACGGTGATAAAATCCGTACCTATCTTGAATATCAGCTGCCTGATGAAAGCCAGAGTGATATTCAGGACAGAAAACAGAATACGGTTGTTGCCATGTTTTCTGCGTTCAATAAAAACAAGAACACCATTTTTACAAAGCAGGTGTTCCCTCATTATTCAAAACTGTTTGAGGCAAATGTGGATTCTGACGGGCTTTTTCAGCTGCTGCAGCAGGTTGCCGAAATTGACGCAGACCGTCTTTCTCCTCAGACCATTACCGGTTCGCTCCGTTCTGTTGACGGCAAGCAGCTTCTGTTCCCCTATTACGATGGACAGCTGATTAAGGATGTTGTAAAGCAGACAACCAGCGCTCTGGTATCTACCGATGGTATTATTGCAAGCCGTGTATACGTGCTTGAAATTCAAAATGGAACAAAAACTCAGGGACTTGCCCGTAACACCGCGGCTCTGCTCCAAAGCGCTGGCTACGAAGTTCTGAGTATGATAAACGCGGACTCTGACGATATAGAAAATACCTATATTGTTGACCACATCGGCAACGAAACCGTTGCCCAGGGCCTTGCAGAGTTTATCCGGTGTAAGAATATCCAGACTGCTGCTATTCAGGAAGATGAAAGCCTGGAAGCTGATTCTCTGGTAGACTTTACCATTGTTTTAGGAAAAGATTTCGACGGAAGGTATGTTCGATGAAAGAATTAAAGGAAAATGCACTTGAAATTGCACATCTGCTGGAAGATTATAAAGCAGCTGATGTAGTTGTTATCGATGTATCAAAATTAAACAGCTGGACTGATTATTTTGTAATTGCAACAATTAACAGTTCTGCCCAGCTTGGTGGTTTACAGAAATACATCAAGGACTACGTAAAGGAAAATGATCTTAAGATTCATGTTCCTAACAAGAAAACTCCGGATGGAGATGACTGGAGTCTGGTTGATATTGGACCTATCGTGGTTCACCTTATGAGCCAGGAAGCCCGTGATTTCTATGATCTGGAAAAACTGTGGCATGCAGGAGAAAAACTGCGCTGATTGATTAAAAAAGGGCTGCGTACCACTTATCCTCTTGTGGTACGCAGCCCTTTCTTTAAGCCGGAAACTGATTAGAATTCATCATCGAATCCGTTAGGATCTTCATAACCGAAACCGGCATTTTCCCAATCCTCATCGTCTTCGAATCCATCGTTCCCGTAATCGTCCTCGTCATAATCATCGAACAGGTCATCGTCACTGCCGAATCCTTCATACGATTCTTCATCGTCTTCAAAGTCATCTTCAAAGTCGTCATCGTAATCATCGTTTGACAAATCATCGTAATCATCGTCATAGGCCATTTCAGCACTATAACAGGATATCTCTGAATCCACCAAATCACTGTCGTAGAACATTAAAGCACCCCTTCCTCTCGAGCTCTTTTTACAACATAAATCACACGATATAAGGCTGTCAATTATGAAAACCTTGTTATCGTGCATTTTTGTGAGAAATTTTTACAGCAGGGACAGCAGGGTATCAATCTGGTCTTTTGTTGTTGCCCAGCTGGTGGCAAAGCGGACTACGGTATGATTTTCATCGTATTTTTCCCAGAAATTAAATCCGACATGTTTCTTCAGCTCTTCCATTTTGGTATTCTCAAGAACCACAAACTGCTGATTTGTAGGGCTGTCTTTGAACAGCTGGTACCCTTTGGTTTTAAGCTGTTCTTTCAGGAACATGGCCAGTTCAATGGCATTCTTACTGATGTCAAAATAGAGATTGTCAGTAAACAGAACGTCGAACTGAATGGAATTCAGGCGGCCTTTTGCCAGAAGAGCACCGTGTTTTTTTACCAGATTGACAAAATGTGGTGGCATGTTGTGGTGGGTATACACAACTGCTTCTCCGCAGAGAGCACCTACTTTTGTACCACCGATGTAAAATACGTCGGTCAGCCGGGCAATGTCTTTAATGGTAACATCGGTGTCCTGTGCCATCAGTCCGTAGCCAAGGCGGGCTCCATCAAGAAACAGCGGAATGGAATGCTTCTGGCATACATCATGCAGCTGTGTCAGTTCTTCTTTGGTGTACAGGGTTCCGTATTCAGTTGGATGGGAAATATAGGCAGCTCCCGGGAATACCATATGTTCGTGCGCAGAATCATTGTAAAAATCAGTGATTAAGGTATCCAGATCTGAAGCTTTCATTTTGCCTTCATAGCCAGGAACGGTCAGAACTTTGTTTCCCGTGTATTCAATGGCTCCGGCTTCATGACAGGCAACATGACCTGTTGTTGCTGCTACAACACCTTCCCAACTGCGTAACAGGGAATCAATGACAATCTGATTTGTCTGGGTACCACCGGATAAAAACCACACATCTGCATCAGGACAGTTACAGGCTGCCTTGATTTTTTCGCGGGCACTGGCGGTAATAGGATCTTCTCCATAACCGGAATACATTTCGAAATTGGTCTGCATCATTCTTTCCAAGATGGCAGGATGGCATCCCTGAGTATAATCGCTTTCAAAGGTTAACATTGCGCACTCCTTGTTTATTTATTTCATCATAAGATATTTCTGAAATATGTGCTATCATATTAATAGAAAGCAGCCACGATGCACATCCAGTTGGCATTGCTGCTGCGTAGGATTTTTGATTAACAGGAGATGAAAAAAAAGTGATTACCTTGCTTACGGTTTTTGTTGTGGGTATTGTACTGGGAGTTTGTGCTCTGGTATGTAAGCTGTTGTTTTCTATTCTTGGCGTGGTTCTGGGGATGGTTTTCGGTATTTTCGGGTTGGTCATCGGGGCTGTAGCCAGCATCTTTGTTTTGGGCTACTGGGCAACTCCGGTCATTATCATATTGCTGCTGATTCTTATTTTTAACAGAAAACGCGCAGAATAAAAAAAAGACTGTTCCAGAAACTGGAACAGTCTTTTTTTTACTGGTATTCTCCAGATTCAAGCTGCTCTTTACCTCGGGTTATGTCTTCCAAAGAAGGCATCCAGGGATATGTCTCATGCAGTGCTGTAGTAACCTGAATAACACAATCTTCATCATCACCGGCAGCATCAAAAGCTGCATTCAGGTCTGATTTGAAAAGCTCCAGATTTACAGAAACTGGTTCTTCCTCACTCTCATCAACCGTAACCCGGAAGTTCTTCTTTACCCTTGAAACTGTCAGGTTACAGGTATACCGGGTAACGGTCAGTTCTCCCCCAAGTTGGATGATATAAAACTGGGTGTGATAATCAACCGACTCATCGTCATACTCATGGATTCTGGTATAACTCAGGTTTGAAATACCAAAACAGCTGGCATTGGCAGGATCTCTGACATACAGCCACTGTCCCGGTGTCCAGGTGTGGATTGATTCATAGTTTTCACGCATTTTGCTTGTAACAAAAAGGGTAGAGACATAGTTTGACCAGCCACCTCCTGATTTGTACCGTGCAGCATCAAACAGTGTTGCATCAAGGGTATCAATGCCTTTGTAGTACATCTGAACAACTTCATCCTGAGTAAGACCAGCAGTTGTCGGTCTGTCGCCGGCGTCCCTGATGACCGTTACCAGAACGATGACAAAAACAGCAAGGGCAGCAGCTGTAATTTTCAGTGCTGTCTGGTGCTTACGCATAAAGCGGATTCTTTTAAGTCGTTTCTGGAAGTTCTGCCACTGGGACAGTGTTTCAGGATCAGTTATAACACGCTCAGAAAAAGCCTTTACAGCAGGCATTTCTACTGAATATGAGTTATGTACCGTTTCTCGGGCAATGATTGCGTCTGAGGCCGTTTTTTGGCCTTTACGGACCTTTTTAGACACAGCTCCCTGCTGGTCAAGATTGTGTTCAATTGCATGGAGCAGTTCACTGCTCTGACCGGAAACACAGGCAGCTAATGGAATATGGTTTTTGTCCAGACAGTCTTCTTCGCGCTTTTCTGAATCAAGGCAGGTATAGGCAGGTTTGCCGTACAGAAGGGCAAATGCACAGGCTGCAACAGTAAAACGCCAGGCATCAAGTCCTGAAAGAACCGGGTTTATCCAGATGCCTTGGTAGCGGGAACGTTCATTGTCTCCGCGGCTCTGCAGTGCCCGGACGAACAGTTCTGCCGGCAAAAAGAGCAGAGTACCCTGATTTGTGCCGGTACCGCAGAGAACGGCTGCCGGTCCGCTGACAGGCAGCTGAACAGAAGCGCTGGCAGCGGCTGCTTCTACTGCCTGGTTCAGCAGGTTAACAGCATCAGCAGCCCTGGTATACTCTGCAGAAGAGGCCGTTTCTGCCATGGCATCGCTCAGAAGCGAATAGAGTGGTACGCCTTCCCAGGCAGGCCCGGTAACAAAAACAGATTCTGTCTTACGGCCTGCGGGTATGGCAGTTTTTGTATCATCCCAGGTCCAGGGGGTAAACTGCCACATGCCGTCAGAATCACGGCTGGCAATGTACCCGTTCTCCTTAAGAAACTGAGGAAGTTTTGACTGTGCAGCTTCACGGGGTGAAAGACCGGTATCAAGACTGATGCCGTTTTCCTCCACTGTCAGCAGATTGGAACAGTATGATGCCATCAGCGTTTCCCGTTGGGTGAGTACAGGTATTTGAAGTAATCCATATCAGTACTGAATGTAGCATCCATGGTTCCCATGGTTTCCTTGTATGATTCAAGGCTTGCCCAGAAAGTATAGAAATCCGGATCTGCCGAATAGGCTTCTGCATAAATACGGGTAGCTTCTGCATCTGCATTACCTTTGATTTCTTCTGCTTTGCGGTATGCTTCAGATTCAATGGAACGTTTTTCTTTCTCAAGCTGACCCATCAGTTCTGCTTTGCGACCTTCACCTACAGAGCGGTATGCCTGGGCAACCTGGTTACGTTCCTTAATCATACGGTTGTATACCGATTCTGTCATTTCGTCTGAGTATTTAATCTGGCGTGGCAGAATATCGATAAGTTCAATTCCGTATTCATCCATCATGGTTCTAGCGTCTGCAGTCATTTCAAGACTGAGCTGACGACGGCCTTTGGTAACGGTTTCTGAAGTTGTTTTAGCGTTGACCAATGAATCAATTTCTGCTGTTGTTTCATCTTCTGCGTTGGTTGAATCATAAACGGTTACCGGTTTGCTGTCGTTGATGATGTTGCTGGTTCGTACTACTTCGCTGAGACGGTTCTGGGTAATGATGGTACGTGTAGAAGAATCAATTACATCACTGAGACGGTTGTAAGCGTTATCCAGAGTCTTGAATGACTTGTAGAACTGTACCGGGTCGTTGATTCTCCAGCGGCTGGTGGTATCAACAATGATGAACTGGTTTTCTTTGGTAGGAATGCGCTGGGCATCGCCGTCAAGGGAAAGAATCAGTTTTGGATAGGTAGTTACTACGTCAACAAAGGGCACTTTAAAGTGAAGGCCTGCTTCTGTGTGGTAATCAACAATGTCACCAAAGCGGGTAACAACGCACTGGTATCCTTCGTTTACGATATACAGAGGACCTGTTGCAAAGAATACGATGATTGCTAAAACGATAACGGTAAGAACTACCCAGAATCTATTCTGCTTTTTCATCAGTTGCCTCCCTTCAGATTTTTAATAGGCAGCATATTATCAAGGTTAGAATCGATAAGGGTTGTGCCATTGGTAGTGAATACTTCTTTCATGGTTTCAAGGTACAGACGTTCGCGGGTAATGGCCGGCGCTTTTTTATATTCGTCATAAACGGCAGTAAAGCGGGCAACATCACCTTTTGCTTTGTTGACACGTTCAACGGCATAACCTTCTGCAACCTGAATTTCCTGGTCAGCTCTACCTTTTGCCAGTGGAATTTCCCGATTGTAGGCTTCTTTTCCTTCATTGATGTATCGTTCCATATCCTGGCTTGCCTTGTTTACATCTTCGAATGCATCCTGAACACCGGTTGGTGGAACAATGTTCTGCAGTTTTACACCGATAACGTTGATACCCAATCCCAGAGCCTTAAAGTTGTCGTTCATGGTATCAAGGGCACTGGTTTCAATGGCAGTACGTTCACTACCCATGACGTCAAGAATGGCACGGTCTCCAACCAGAGTGTTTACTACTGACTGTGAAATATCGCGGATGGTCTGCTTCTTTTCTTTTACGTTGAAAAGCCATGCTGCAGGATCAACGATCCGGTACTGAATAATCCATTCAACATCAACAATGTTCAGGTCTCCGGTAAGCATGGTGGATTCTTTTGTGATACCGTTTTTGTACTGGTTAACGGTACCGCTCTTAATGGTCTGGAAACCGAACTGTTCGGTCTGAACAACTTTAACGGGAACTTTATAATCCTTTTCAATACCAAAAGGAATTTTAAACTGCAGACCGCTTCCTACGGTTCTGTCATATTTTCCAAACCGGGTAATAACAGCCTGTTCTGTTGCATCTACTACAAAAAATCCGGTGCTTACAATTGCAAATGCTACAGCAGCAATGATAATGCCGATTACGAGGGCAGGGGTAACAGTGAACTTTTTAGGTGTGTTACCGCTGGAATTCATCTCTTCCATGGAGACCTCCTGTTTTTCTTTAAAGGTACTGTCTGCACGATAAAAAAACAAGAAAAAAAGGGTTAAAAACGTGTTATGGTTGTATACTGTGGGCATGGCTGAAACAAACAAAAAACATTCATTCTGGAAACGTTTTCTCCGGAACCTGATAATCGTTCTCTGTCTTGTGGTGTTCTGCGCTGCTGCAGGATACTTTGGGGTAACCTATGTCCGCGAATACCTTCGTGACCGTCAGTATCAGGCACGGTCAGCCATGGTAGAGCGGGAGCTTATCCAGTGTGCCGAACTGTGTACCCTGAAAGCCAACTACTCAGACATCGTTACCATTAAAAAACGTGCCTTCATGGGCCTTGCCCGTAGCTACAGCATTGTCCGTTTCAAGGCAGTACTCCGTGCCGGTATCAGGGATTTTTCTTCTATTGCGGTATCTGTTTCGCCGGATGGTGAATCCGTAGTCATAGACCTGCCTTCCTGTGAGGTGCTGAGTAACGATGTTACCGGTTTTGAAGTTTTTGATGATTTTCAGAATGTATTCATTCCTATTGAAACTCAGGAAGTACTGAGTGAAATTGAAAAGGCACGAGATGCTGCCGGCGTAGACTTTCTGCAGCAGGGGTTCATTCAGGAAGCAAATTCCCATGCAGAAACAGTGTTTAGAAACTTTTTTGCTGCCATGGGATTTTCCAGCGTAACGGTTCACGTTTCCCTGTAACGATGGATATTGCCATGGCAGCCTGTGGTTTACGGATGAATATTCTGTTTGTATATTGCCGGTAATTCGTCGTATGACAGATTTGTGTCATCACGGATTACCTGCAGTGTCATAGTATCCAGGTGAATTTCGGCTTCTGCGTATTCAATGCCTTGCGGATCGTAGGTTACATGTATAATCGAAGGATTATCGGTAAAAGAATATGTCATTTCCCAACCTTGAAAA
>JAZLGC010000025.1:0-56302 GCA_045616125.1 Treponemataceae bacterium
GTTGTCGTTTGGCTGTTACCTATCCTGAAATTTACGAAATGCAGGTAGAAGCTATCGCTCTGGCTGCCGCAGAATGTCTGAAAAAAGGTGTACCAGTTCATCCGGAAGTAATGATTCCTATTGTTTGTGATCCAGAAGAACTTGAAATGATCCGTAAGTCTTGCGAAGCCGTTATGAAGAACGTTCTTGCCAAAGAAGGTGTTGAATTTGATATCCGTATCGGTTCAATGATTGAAGTTCCACGTGCAGCTCTGCTGGCTGGCAAACTGGCTCATCACGCAGACTTCTTCAGCTTTGGTACCAATGACCTTACCCAGATGACATTTGCATTCAGCCGTGACGATGCAGGTAAATTCCTGCCTTCTTACCTGGCAAAAGATATTCTGGAATCTGACCCCTTTAAGTCAATTGACGAAGAAGGTGTTGGACAGCTGATTAACTTTGCACGTGAAGGTGCCCGTGGTGTTAAAGAAGACATCAAACTGGGGATTTGTGGTGAACACGGTGGTGATCCTGCTACCATCGACTTCTGTTTCCGTGCAGGCCTGAACTACGTTTCATGCTCACCATACCGCGTTCCAATCGCACGTCTGGCTGCAGCACAGGCTGTAATCCGTAATTCATAATCGAATCTGGTCATGAATTACTCTCGAGTTTGGCAATGCCAAACTCGTCAGAAACAAATAAGTATTGTTGAGTCTGGTTCTACCAGACTCGTTACTTCAATAAAAAAGGCCGTCCAGCTTAGGTTGGATGGCCTTTTTTTATGATAAACACAGCAATGTTACTCTCGGGCTGCGTTTTCAAATTTGGTGTAGCTTGGAATGAACTTCATATTGACAGTTCCAATTGGACCGTTACGCTGTTTTGCAACAATCAGTTTTGAATCTATGGTCTGTAATGGTCCTTCAGATTTACTTTCTTCTCGGTCACGGTGGATGAACATGATAACGTCTGCATCCTGTTCAATAGAACCTGATTCACGTAAGTCTGCCAGATTTGGCTCACGGCCTTCTGAGTCACGCTTAACCTGTGATAATACTACTACGGGGATATCAAGTTCACGGGCAAGAGATTTCAGCGAGCGTGAAATCTCGGCAATCTGTTCATGGCGTGGAATCATAGTATTTTCTGACTGTATAAGGGTGATATAGTCAATAAAGATAATCTGGATGTTCTGCAGCATTTTAAAACGACGAGCCATTGCCCGAAGATCCAGCAGTTTCATATTAGGTGTATCTACAATGTACAAGGGAGCTTCATAAATGCGTCCTGCTGCATCCTGAATCTGCTGAAGGTCTGCATAACTTAATCGGCCGGTGCGGATTTTCTCGCTGGGAAGTCGTGCTTCCTGTGCAATAAGACGCATCATCAGCTGAGAATCTGACATTTCCAGTGAGAAGAATGCTGTTGGAATACGCCGTTCAATGGCAACATTCTGCGCCATTGAAAGTGCCAGTGCGGTTTTACCCATGGAAGGGCGGGCTCCAACAATAATCAGTTCCTGTCCGTGGAACCCAGATGTCATGTTATCCAGATCTGTCAGGCCTGATGGTATACCGTTCAGATCACTCTTATCCTTAACCAGTTTTTCGATTAACTCAATAGTCCGGGGAATTTCATACTGCATAGTTTTGACCGTTGTAGTCTGTTTGGAATCTGTCAGGTCAAAAATCTGTTTCTGTGCTTCTTCCAGTACGGAACGGCTGTCAATGGTCTCGTCATGTGATTGACTCACAATATTACTTGATACTCTTATCAGTTCACGCCGTATATAATTATCAAAAACGATATTTGCATAATACAGTACGTTAGCACTGGTTGGTACTTTATCAGTTAATGAAGCAAGATATACAGGACCTCCAGCGGCTTCAAGTTCACCGGTACTCCGGAGTTCATCCTGAATAGTTAAAAGATCGCCATGGATACTTTTGCTGTACAGTGAAAGTATGGCGGTAAAAATTTTCTGGTTTTGAAATGAATAAAAACGTTCGGGACGAAGGTACATAATAACATCGCCAACAGCGTCCCAATCAAGAAGGAGTGCGCCTAGGGTTGCAGCTTCTGCATCAAGATTATGTGGCGGAACTTTGTCTTTTAAGCTCATGGTGACTCCTTACAATATGCAATATAAGTATAACAGAAAAAAAATACCGTTGCTTTGTTTTCCATGAAAAAAAGCAACGGTATTATAGAGTTTCAGATAGAAACTTATGCTTCTACAGGAGCTTCAGCAGCTGGAGCTTCTTCAGCTTTAGCAGCTTCTTTTGCATCCTGATCTTTTACTTCTACGCTTACGGTAGCAGTAGCAGCTTCGTACAGACGAACGGTTACACTGTATTTACCGGTGTTTTTAATAGTTGCACCAGGAACTTCAATGCGTTTGCGTTCAATTTCATAACCTGCTTTAGCAAGAGCTTCAGCAATAGTCAGGTTGGTAACGGCACCATACAGTTTTCCGTTTGCACCAGCTGGCATTGGGATTACGATTGCAAGAGCATCCAGTTTTTCTTTGAGTGAAGCACTTTCTGCACGTTTTGCTTCTTTTTTAGCTTCGATTTCAGCTTTGCGGCTTTCGAAGTAAGCAACGGTTACATCGTTGTAAGGTACAGCCAGATTGCGTGGAAACAGGTAGTTACGGGCATAACCGTTAGCTACTACTTTTACATCACCTTCTTCACCAAGGTGTTTAACATCATCATTCAGAATAACTTTCATTTACGAACTCCTCATGTATCCAATCTGAGTTTATCAGAAAGGATAGGGTATTAAACAGTAATATATAGTGGGCATCCGGAGTTGGATGCCACTAAACCGATTAGTCAGCTACGAAAGGAAGCAGACAGATAGCGCGTGCGCGTTTGATTTCCAGAGCAAGCTGGCGCTGGTGTTTAGCACAAGTACCAGTAATACGGCGTGGCAGAATCTTTCCGCGTTCGGTAGTAAAGCGACGCAGACCTTCTGGATCTTTATAGTCAATTTTTGCTTTGTTTGCACAGAAGCGGCAAACCTTTTTGCGGAAGAATGATTTTCCTTTTGCACGTGGAGCGCGTTCATCTGCATCGCGCATTACGTCCTGCATCTGAACATCTGGTGTAGTATCGATATCTTTAGTTACTTCGTCTGACATACTGATTTCTCCTTAAAAATTAGAATGGAATATCCTCGTTAAATCCAGCGGAATTGCCACCATAGGGCATTCCCATATCCTGGTTATACGCAGGTGGTTCCATGTTCTGTGGGTTTTGCTGATAGGAACGCTGACCGCCATTAAAGTTAGAGCCGGCATTATAACCTGAGCCGCTGTTATAACTGTTATTCTGGCTGTACCCCCCGGCTGATGCTGGGCTTCCGCCTGCATTTCCGCCTAATAACTGTACGTTATCAGCATGAATAACAACTTTACTCTGTGGCTGTCCGTCTTTTTCCCATCTGTTTTGTCTCAGTTCACCATCAATGGCAACCTGTTTTCCTTTTAAGAGGAACGATTTGATGCTTTCAGCAGGGCGTCCAAAGAAATCTACGTCAAAGTAGCTTACTTCATCAATCCACTGTTCATCTTTTTTCATACTGCGATTTACTGCAATGGAAAATTTACAGATAGCACTGCCACTTGAAGTATATGACAGTTGTGCATCACGGGTAAGTCTACCAATAATTGCTACATGATTTAAGTCTTTTGCCATTTGTAACCTCCTGGTATGAACTGCCTCTTATCAGGCTTGTTAGATTAAAACTTAGTCTTCAACACGAACGAACATGAACTTCAGAAGTGACTGCTGAAGTTTGAATGCGCGGTCGATTTCAATAACTTTTGCTGGGTTAACTTTGATGTTGAACAGAACAAAGCGACCCTTGTTGCGTTTCTGAATTTCGTAGGTCAGATCGCGGTCACCGAATGGCTGTTCACTTTCGATTTCTGCACCAAACTCTTTAAGAGTAGCGCGTGCAGCTTCAATAGCTGGTTTTGACAGATCTTCTTCGATAGGGAAGATGGTCATCAGTTCATACTTTCTCATAGTATCTCCTTATGGTCGTTGTGGAAGCGTTTCAATACACTCCAAGGGGTTTTTATACAATACCAAATTGCCGTAATAAAAGCAATAAGGCAGATGTAACGGCTTAATCAAAGGCAATCCATTCCCCGTCTATTGACAGATACCAGTTACCGTACTGGGTGGAAGATGTAGCGCTGAACCAGGAAATACTTCCATCTTTGTTCAAAACCAGTACATGGGTATCATTTACTGTAAGTTTTGCGGGCAGTGCCTTGTAACGGTTATACACAGTCTGTTTTTTTGATGAAATGGTAACAGACCGGATTTTGTCCTGACTGATGTTGGTGAAAAGTCTGCCGTTGCTGTACAGAACAAATGCCTGTGTATCCTCTTCCTGAAATGTTACGATGGTAGTGTATTTCTTCTGTGAGGGCGAATAGGTGAAGATTTCAGTTTTTTTTGCTGGAGTTGAGAATACGGAAATACCATAGAAAGCCTTTGCTCCACCGGTGTTGCTGCTGGTGAGTGAATAGCTTACTTCTGCAGATACAGCCAGTTCCAGCGTTTCCTGTGTTGTAACATTAACCTCAATCAGTGCGCTTTTGGGCGATGAAGAAGCAGATTTTGCAACATACAAAGTATTTTCATCATACAGCAGAGCATCCTGAACACCTGTACCGGTGTACAGTGTTTTTGATTTTCCTGTCTCAAATGAATACAAACTTACTCTTGAACTACCTTCTATCAGTACCAGATTATCGTTTTCGTAATGGATATTCATGATATTACCGGAAGGTGTATAGAGGTTTTTCAATACCCATCCTTCTGATTCTTTTGCCATGGCTATGGTCTTCTTCTGCTCTTTTGACCAGAAGAGCAATGTATCTTCATCAATTTTGAGAATATTTGTATAGCCAGGGTTTGGAATAAGAACCTGATTTTCTTTTCCACTATATGATGTCCTGAGAAGATTTTTTTCAGAAAGAATGTAGAAGGTACTGCCGTTTTCTTCTACGTCAAGAATTTTGTCGTAGTTATTCTGTGAGATGCATACAGAAGATGATAGGGCGGTATCGGGTTCTTTTGAAATGGTATGGATGGTACCGTTTTCGCAGCCGGCAAAGATGGTTGTTGCATTGGCTGTGGCAGTTGTAATTGCCTGACGTGATTCAGTATAGAAATTTTTGACGATAACTGAATAGGTCGGAACGGAAATACTGTTTGCCTCAGAATCGATATTCACGTCTATCATTTTCAAAGCATAGTTTCTGCCATCCTGTTCGATGTACATCAAATCTGAATCAGACCGTTGTGTAACGAGTGTTGGATTTGCAGCTTTGATTTTCGTCAGAAGTTTGGCACTGTAGGCGTGATACATCCAGATATAGCCGTCTTTATATCCAGCAAAAATCAGGTCATTGCAGAATAGAACCGGCTGAGAAAGATTTGCTTCTACAGACAGTTCAATCTTAGTTTCCTGGTTTTTCAAATTTGCGTATACCAGATATCCTAACTGTGAATAAGAAACACCGGAATTTTCCGTTGCACTTGTCCCTGCCAGTGTTACCATACTGGGAATATCGCGCATTTTTTTAATGGAAGAACCGCTTGTTGTATTGATGAACATCAGTCCATCAACAGCATTGGTTCCTACAAGGAGAAATGTTCCTTTTTCAGAAAATGCTAATGTGGTAATAGGGTTTGAACTTCTTTTACTGAATTTTCTGGTTTTCGTTTTCCAGTCCCACAGAGAAAGCCGGTTAATGGAATAGCCGTCTGTTTCATATACGGCAATCAGGTTTCCGTTGGGGTGCACTGCAAAATCACGAATTTCAAGATCAGAAATCTGAAAGTGTTCTCCTTCACCGTTTTCGTTCCATTTGATGATGAATCCATCCTGGCCGGCGGAAAAAAAGCCGTCAGACGATGATTTCATGGTTGTTACAGAACCTGAGTGAGGTTGTGAAGAATATCTGGTCTGTGCCACAGCAAAAACTGAGAAAAGGGTTGTGAAAATAAAAAAAGAAATGATTTTTTTTACTGAAAGATTCATAGATATCCTTTTATTTGTTTCTCCAGGTTGTAAAAATTACCGGTATATAAGATACCGGATATCTCCAAAAAGAGCAAAAACAAAAAGTGCTCCGATACAGATAATGCCAAAAATTTGAACAATATACAGTACTTTTGGAGGAACCTGTTTATGAAATACCGCTTCTATTACTGCAAACAGAACCAGTCCGCCGTCAAGAATCGGTATGGGTAACAGATTCATGATGAAAAGTGAAATATTTATTAATGCCAGAAACTGCATGACACTGACAATGCCGATACTGAAACCTGCTGAAAAGCCTTCTATTGCAGTATCACCCAGCATTTTCGTAATACGTACTGGCCCACTGACTGCTGATGTAAGATCAACTCCTTTGAACAGAAGGGCGAGACTTTTGAATGTTAATCCAATCATATTGACTGCTTCCGATATACCATTGCCAATGCCGGTAAACAGGTTGTAGTGTTCAGTGTGGATTTTTTCCTGCTTGAAATAGAACCCGAAAGTATCCTCACTGGAAGATGGCTTCAGATTAATATCAATGAGCGTTTCTCCACGTTTTATGGTGCACACGAAGGTTCTGTCCTGGGGAAGAAGACTGCTTACTTCCATGGTGTTTTTGACAGGCTTCCCATTCACTGCAACAATCAGGTCTCCGTCCTGTAAGCCTGCTGTCGCTGCTGTAGATCCCTGTTCAACGTCGGTAATAATGGGATCTACCCATGCCATAATGCCGATTTTTCCTGCACCGGTTGAAGGATCAAGCTTTGGAGTCAACTGGTATTCTTGTTGCCCATACCCCTCGCGTTCAATGACACAGTTGATGGGAGTATCAGCATTCAACGAGATTTCTTCATAAATATCCCTGAACCAGGGGGTATCTTTTCCGTTGATTGATACAATCCGGTCACCGGTTTTGATTCCTGCTTCAGCTGCCACCGATTCAATTTCCGGGTATACGTCTGTGGCTATGATAATCCGGTTGTCCGTGGTGTAATAGTCATATCCCACCCAGGCAACAATGGTCATGCAGACAATGGCAAAAAGAACGTTGAAAAAAGGGCCTGAAAACGCAATAAAAGCGCGTTTCAAAGGATGAACTCCATAGAATTCATCCGATTCACCTTCTATCCGGTTCTGGTTGTTTTCAATGGCATTCTGGAAGGCCTGTTCACCCTTCATGGCACAGTAACCACCTAAGGGGATAAGTGAAATACGGTAATCGGTGCCGTTTATCGTTTTATGAAACAGAACAGGACCCATTCCTATGGAAAAACTTTCTACAACAACGCCACATCGCCGCGCTGCAAGAAAGTGTCCGAATTCATGAATGAATACAATAACGCCAAGCCCGATAATACCGTAGATGAAGGTCATTTCAGATACTCCTCCGCTAAACGACGGGCCTTTGTATCAATTTTAAATACTTCTTCAACCGATTCCGGTTCCTTACTCCAGTCTGACTGAAGAACTTTTGCTGTAAGACTGCTGATTCCCGGAAAACTGAGCTTTCCTTTGGAGAATGCGTCCACTGCAACTTCGTTTGCAGCGTTGAATGCTATGGTATAACCGCCATTTTTCTCTGCGCAGTCATATGCCAGTTTCAGCATTGGGAATTTTTCCATATCTGGTTTTTCAAAGGTTAAAGTCAGCGGTTGGTCTGGAGATGCAAACAAATCCAGCGGTTCAAGGGTATTTGGGTAAAATTCGGGCCATGATAGTGCCATGATAATAGGGTGGCGCATATCAGGTTTTGAAAGCTGACCGTACAGCATGCCATCTTTTGTTTTAATCAGTGAATGAACAATACTCTGGGGATGTACCGTCACCTGAACCCGGTCTGGTGTTACTCCGAAAAGTCGGCATGCTTCAATAACTTCAAGTCCTTTATTGGCAAGGGTTGCACTGTCTATGGTTATCTTTGCTCCCATGTCCCATGTCGGGTGTTTCAATGCATCTGCAACAGTAACCTGCTGTAATTCATCTGCAGTTTTTTTTCGGAAAGGACCACCGGATGCTGTGATGACAATTTTATCCAGAGATTCTTTCCCGTAATGTTCAATAAGGGTGAATACCGCTGAATGTTCTGAGTCCACCGGAAGAATACGGGCTCCGGTGCGTTTTGCGATTGCATATACCAGAGGTGCGGCCATAACGATGGTTTCTTTATTGGCCAGGGCCAGATCAATACCTGCTTCAAGAACACAGATAGAAGGCCATAGTCCTGCACTTCCCGCAATCCCGTTAACTGCAATGTCAGCATTACTTTCTGCAATAAATTGCTTTAACTGATCTTTATCAGCAGTACTGGTGAGTAGGGTTTCAGAACAATTGAATTTTGCTGCTGCTGCGTGTAATGCAGCAGCATTGGAATGGGCCGTTAGCCCACATACCGTATAGGTATCGGAAAACTCTTCAAGTATTGACAGAGTGCTTGTTCCAATGGAACCAGTGCATCCTAAAACTAAAACTTTTTTCTTGTTCATATCAATAAATCAGTTTTTTGTGGTGCTGTACCGATAGCTGTCAACCAAAAAGCAGCGTAGAAACCAGATAGAAAACAGGTGCGGTAAATAAGATTGAGTCTATGGAGTCGAGCATTCCACCACGACCAGGTATAATATTGCCGGAATCTTTAAGCCCTGCGGATCGCTTGAATACTGATTCAACAAGATCGCCTAGGTCAGAAGTCAGGGAGCAGACTCCACCGACAGTAAGTACCTGCCACAGCTGAAAGGTATGGTAAGTGGCTTGAAATCTCCAGTACAGATATGCAATAGCCAAACAGCTGAAAAAACCACCCAGATATCCTACAAGACTTTTATTAGGACTTGCTTTAACGATTCCTTTTGTTGATTTTCCTAATAATACACCGAATAACCATGCAAGTGAGTCATTTCCAAAAACAATGAGGAGCATGAATACAATGGCTGCCTGTGAATGCTGCCATATCGTAATACGACCGACAAAAGACATTAAAAGACCACAGTAGAAGACGGTGAAAACCGTTCCACATACCCGCTGTAATGCCGGTTCAAACAGGTTGTCACTGTCTGTTGAAATTCTGTTTCCGGGAAAAACCTCTACGGCAAGGGATATAAAAAGTGCAAGGACTGCAGTAAGAAGGATGATGTTATTTGTCTGGGCAAGGTTCAATACTATACAGATTGCCGTTATGATCGGCAGAGCAGCAGAAATGAAGCCCATAAAGATTTTATTCTGAGTCTGAATTTTCTGCGAAAGGAGATTCTGCATTTCAAGGGATGCGATGAAAGTTACAGTAACCATTACCACATGTAACGGAAGGTGATTATTCCATTTTATGAGAGTAATGAAGAGGATAAGGGGTAATCCGATAAAAAAAGTCAGTAACCGTTCAACAGTTTTACTCATTATATTTCATCCTTATGAAGTTGAGATGTATCAGATAGTGTATCAGTATCCGAATCACTGTCGTTGGATTCTTTCAGGCCTCCAAACCGACGTGTTCGTTTTTGAAATTCAAGAATATGACCGGTAAAGGTTTCTTCTGTGTAGTCGGGCCACAAAATATCGTCAAAAATCAATTCGGCGTAAGGACCCTGCCAGAGCAGAAAGTTACTCAGACGTTTTTCTCCACCGGTACGGATTATCAAATCAGCATCGGGAAGGTCCGGTATGTCAAGAAATGCGGAGAAATTTTCTTCAGTAACTGATTCCGGTGCATGACACTTTCGTATGGCCCGTATCAGTTCATCTCTGCCACCGTAATTCAATGCGATGACAACAGTTATTGCCGTGTTGTTTTTTGTTGCATTTACGACTTCATCGATAGCTTCTAATAAGTCAGGAGACAGACGGTTTCTGTCACCGAGATGAAGAACGCGGATATTGTTTTTTGTGTAAAAGTTTTTTTCAGTTTTCAGGTGAATCCGAAGCAGACCCATGAGATATGAAACTTCAGATTCTGGACGTGACCAGTTTTCTGTTGAAAAGGTATAGAGGGTAAGGAATTTTACCTGTAATTTGATTGCAGACAGTATGGCGGTACGAGCTGCTTCTACACCTGCTTTATGCCCACTGGTTCGGGGAAGTTTTCGTTGTTTTGCCCAGCGGCCGTTGCCGTCCATGATTATTCCAACATGGGCAGGAACGGCTGCTGGATGTATGATACATTCAGACATCAGCTGAATCAGCCTTCCATGATTTCTTTTTCTTTTTCTTCAAGAATTTTGTTGATTTCCTGAATATAAGAATCTGTTGATTTCTGCAGGGCTTCTTCTGCGGTTTTCAGACCGTCTTCAGTAAGTTCACCGTCTTTCTGCAGTTTTTTCAGTTCGTCGTTACCATCACGGCGGATGTTACGGATTGCTACACGGCTGTTTTCAGCAGTATTTTTTGCCTGTTTGCACAGTTCCTTACGGCGATCTGCAGTTAACGGTGGAATGGAAATACGGATTACTTTTCCATCGTTTGAAGGATTCAAGCCAAGATCAGCAGCCAGAATTCCTTTTTCAATTTCTTTAATCAGGGATTTGTCCCATGGCTGAATAACAACCATGCGGGCTTCCGGGATTGAAATGGTTGCTACCTGACTTAATGGTGATTTATCACCGTAGTAATCAACACGTACTTTATCAAAAAGAGAGGTTGAAGCGCGTCCGGTTCTGATGGCATTGAATTCATTTTTCAGTGATTCAATGCTTTTTTTCATTCTTTCTACGCATGCTTCCTGTGTATCTGCCATATGAAACTCCTTTACAATTCATAAAAAAAAGGCTGTCTTCAGTATACTGCATGACAGCCTTTTATGGAACTTAAAAACTAATTATGCACCCAGGATAAAGGTGGTAACTGATTTCAGGTTCAGTTTGCAACCAGCGGCTTTGCCAACTTCTTCCATTTTTTTAGCAACAGATACTTTGTCGTCTTTAACGAAAGGCTGGTCGAGGAAACAGATATCAGCAAGGTGTTTGTTGATTTTTCCGTTCAGGATGCCCTGTTTTACGTTTTCAGGTTTAGAAGCAACTTTTTCATCGTTGTTCATCTGAGCCATGAATACTTCTTTCTGTTCGTTGATGTAAGCTTCGCTAACATCTTCGCGGCGAACGAAAGCAGGGGTGAATGCTGCTACATGAAGACAGCAGTCATAAGCGAATGCTTTAACGTCAGCGTTGTCAACAGCACCATCGGTTTCAATCAGTGTCATAACACCGGTTTTACCGTCTGAATGGATGTATTTTGAGAATACGCAGTTTGCTGGTACATCAATTGCACACAGGCGGCGAACGCTCATGTTTTCGCGGATTTCGGTAGCCAGGTCAAGCATCATGTTAGACAGAGCTTCGTTAACTTCGGTATAACCTTTAGCCAGAGCTTCTGCACAGATAGCTTCACCAAGAGCGATGAATTTTTCGTTTTTAGCAACGAAGTCGGTTTCACAGGTCAGTTCTGCCATAACAGCTTTTCCGCCTTCCTGTTTCACGAATACGCGACCTTCTTTAGTTGCACGTTCTGCACGTTTTGCAACTGCAGCCAGACCTTTTTCTTTCAGCAGTTTTGCTGCTGCTTCTGCATCACCATTGCATTCAACCAGTGCTTTTTTACATTCCATCATACCGGCACCGGTAGCTTCACGGAGAGCTTTAACTTCTGCGGCTTTAATTTCTGCCATGTTGGTATCCCTTATTTGTAGAGTTTGTCTTCATCAACCAGATCATCATCATCAGAAGATTCTTCTTCTTTTGGTTCAGTTGGTGTGTAGTTGCTGTAGTCAACGATTTCTTCGTCTTTATCTTTCATTGAAGCATCGTCAGCCAGTTCTTCATCTTCGTCCTGGAGACCTTCGATGATTTTCAGACCAGCGTCATTGTCAGCTTCATTTACAGCGTTTGCAATGATAGAAGTGAACAGGCTGATAGCGCGGATAGCGTCATCGTTACCTGGAATAGGGTAGTCAATTCCTTCTGGGTTACAGTTGGTATCTACTACTGCAACAATCGGAATACCCATACGGCGTGCTTCTGCAACAGCAATAGCTTCTTTGTGGGTGTCGATGATGAAAATAATACCAGGCAGTTCTTTCATTTCTTTGATACCGCCAAGGTTTTTCTCAAGTTTAGCTTTTTCTTTCTGAGCCTGAGAAATTTCTTTTTTGGTGTAGTTACCTGGGAATCCATCGGCTTCAAGTTTTTCAAGTTTCTTGAGGCGGAGGAGTGATTTTTTGATGGTAGAGAAGTTGGTAAGCATACCGCCAAGCCAGCGGTTGTTTACATAATACATGCCACAGCGTTCTGCTTCTTTAGCAATGGCCTGCTGAGCCTGTTTTTTAGTACCTACGAACAGTACGGTTTTATCTGCAGCTACTACTTTGCGAACAGCATCATAAGCATCTTTGATTGCTACGATGGTTTTCTGCAGATCGATAATGTGAATCCCGTTTCTTTCTGCGAAGATGTATTTCTTCATGCGGGGATCCCAGCGCTTAACCTGGTGACCGAAATGTACACCTGATTCAAGCAGACTTTTCATGGTTACAACTGCCATGAGTTTCTCCTTCAACGAAAGACAGTATTTTGTCTTTCACCTGACTCTTTTTCACGATAGCGGTAAGTAAGCTCGGAGGGCTTACGTCGCATACGGAAGATATTCACAGATACCCTGTGATGATGCATTAATCCATAACCGGATACTGCAACTCTTTGAGTATGTCATAAAGTTCAGAAATAGGCAAGCCTATGATACCGCTATAGGAACCTGAAATTGCAGAAATAAAGCGTGAAAATGATTCCTGTATACGGTAGGCTCCGGCAACGCCTTCCCATTCACCGGTTTCCAGGTACCATCGGATTTCATCCCCGGTCATGGCCTTTACGGTTACATCGCTTATAACAGTGGCTGATTTCATGATTCCTGTGTCACAGCGGAGAAGGGCGACTCCCGAGACAACCTGATGGGTTTTGCCGGAAAACTTGGTAAGGAAACGTTCTGCTTCTTCTTTGTTTTTTGGTTTTCCAATAAGTTCACCGTTAAAAACGATGGCAGTATCAGCTCCCAAAATCCAGTTTTCTTTTGTGCCGGAAGGTAGTGTCTGCAGGAGCGACAGAACCTTATTGCGGGCAAAATATTCGGGGATGGCTGCAGCGTCACGATTTCCCGGATCAGTCTCTTCATATGATGACGGCTTTACTACAAAAGGAAGATTCATTTCTGTAAGTATTTGTTTTCTACGGTCTGATGCAGATGCAAGAATAATGGTTTTGTTCATCAGATTATCCTTTTCAATTCAGAATTGAGTATCTTTGTTGACAAAAGAAGCCTTTAAGAATATTCTCATATAAGGTTTGAGAGATTAGCTCATTTGGATAGAGCGTCGCCCTCCGGAGGCGAAGGTGGCAGGTTCGAATCCTGTATCTCTCGTAAACAGCAAACAAAAAAGGCTGTCCAGTCTGTTCTGGGCAGCCTTTTTTTTGCAGCACGTTTCCGTACTGCCATGTATCAGCGTTTTACACCAGTGTACTGCTTAAGCAGTTCCTTTGCCTTATCACGTACCGGAGTAACGTAGGTGTAGTTTACGGCAATTTTTGAAATTGACTGAATCATCTGACTGCGGTCTTCCAGATTTGGTGCCAGTTTTTCATAGGCATTGAGAACTTCAAATGCCATGGAACTGGTTGGGTTAAGAATTGAGAATTTACGTTCAATCCAGGCAATGGTGTTGACTGCATTGTCTGCTTCTTCTGAACTGATATTTCCCAGTGATCGGATTGCAGCAGATGTAACCATTGGCTCATTATCTGACAGTGCAATCTTTTCAAGTTGTGCTTTGGCTTCTGGAGTATTCAGTTCTCCAAGCAGGTCACATGCTTTTGCACGGATGTCAGGAAAGTTATTCATTACTACGCCGTTGGTACGGCTCTGGGTAAGAACTCCCTCTCCGGCAAGCTGGCAGAGTGCAGCCTGAATTTCTGTAGTATCACGGTTATCAAGACCGCGTGCTACAGCATCTTCGATGTACTGCAGTGCCAGAAGTTTGTTGTCGTATTCATCTGATGCAGTCAGTTCTGCGATAATAATATCTTCAAAACTGGCCAGATAGTCTTCTTCCGCGGTCTTTTCAGTGCGGCTGTTCTGAGCACAGAGTGAAGCTGCTGCTGCACAGAGACAGAACAGTACAACGATGTATTTTTTCAGTTTCATCATCCCTCCGATGTAAACATTGTTTACAAAAATACCTTTCAATATCGTATTGTATCGGCAGAATCATACGTTTTCTCCAGTAAAAAAACAATGTGTTGCTGCCGGTATACTGATTTTTTATTCTTCTTCTTCAGTATTCGTATCCAGCTGGAGAAGCCACGTTCCGTTTGACCGTTCAAAACGGTAATAGATTATGTCCTCGTTATCTTTATACTGTACTGCCTTAATCAAGTCAGGGGTAACATAGCGGATTTCATCAATGACACGGCCTTTTCGTGCGGGTATGAAAAAGCGTTCAAAATAGTCACGCATGTTTTTAAGGGTATACAGCTTGCTGGACGGCAGTTTTTCTGAGAGAACGGCAAGATTCTGCGCATCGGTCCAGTATGCTTTTGAGTCCAGACTGATGTATTTAAGCCAGCGGGAATAATCCTTCAGACGCATAATTTCGTCAAGGTCTGCAATAATTTTCAGAACATCTTCCTTGTCTTCAGCGAATGTTTCTTCACTGATTACCGATGAGTCAAGTTCTCCGAGAGAACGGGAATATTCGTCCTGTTCTTCAATTATGAGAACTTCAGGCTCGTCAAGAAATCCGTCATCAAGCAGTTCTTCCTCAACTTCTTCTTCCTGAATTTCTTCATATATCTCAACTTCCGGTGTCTCTGGGGCATTACTTACGTCAGACTGAGATACAGGTTCCGGTGGAATAGGTTCGGTCTGTTTTGATGCACAGGCTGCCAAACACGCGATTAATGCAAATATTAAAATAGGTTTTAAGGTTTTCACGAGAATTACCTTAATCCATACATTGCGGTTTCGTCAAATGAAAGTGCCGCAGCTTTGATTGTGTATTGAATATTGATAAAAATTGGTATATTTTCTAACAGTGCTTTTTAGATATACTCAGGATTCAAAGGGCAGACCGGTAAAAAAGGCTGTCATCTACACAAAAGAAGAACATTGCATAGACAATACTAAAATAGATGCTGACGCACTCAAAATCATTACTCAGCTTCGTTCCTTCGGTTTTTCTGCCTATCTTGTCGGTGGTGCCGTTCGGGATCTTCTTGTCGGTAATAAACCGAAAGATTTTGATATCGTTACCAACGCAACTCCATCACGCATAAAGAAAATATTCAGAAATTCACGCATAATCGGCCGCAGATTCCGTCTTGTTCATGTTTTTTTCGGTTCTACAATCTATGAGGTAAGTACGTTCAGATCCATTTCTGATGGTACTGTAGGAAACAGTTTCGGCACCATGGAAGAAGATGTACAGCGCCGTGACTTTACGTTGAATGCACTGTATTACGATCCCATTAAATCCCAGCTTATTGATTATGTAGGTGGAGTTCGGGATATCCGTAAAGGCGTCATCAGACCGGTAATTCCACTGGAAACCATATTCGTTGAAGATCCGGTCCGCATGATTCGTGCTGTTAAATACACGGCAACTACTCATTTCAAGATGCCGTACTCACTCCGCCATAAGATTACAAAATCTGCTCATCTGTTGTCTCCTGTTTCGCCGTCACGGCTGACTGAGGAACTTCTCAAGATAATAAATTCAGGACATTCGTATGACATTGTCCGGCTGTGTCTGGAAACCGATGTATTCATGTACCTGCAGCCTTCTGCAACAGGTATGATGTATTCTGACAGTAACTTCAGGGATTCTTACCTTAATCATCTGAAAGAGCTTGATGCTCTGGTTGCCAGTGGTGCAGATGTACGCCTTGGTCAGAAACTGTACTACCTGATTTATGATTTCATTGCCTGTCTTACTGACTGGGAGAAAGAATCTGAATCCTCTGCAACCGGTGATGTGTATACCCGGACATGGACCCAGTGCCGCAACTTTGTGCTGCCAATGAATCCTCAGCGGACTGAACTGGAATATGCCATCAAGGCTGTTCTGAAAGATCTGGGAATAACCATCCGGATTCCAAAAGATGCTGCAGGTGGAAAACGCCGGCGGTTTGGATTCCGGGACAAAGCAAAAACTCAGACTACTGACGCAAAATCATTATAATTTTTATGGTTTTCCGCGAATGTCAGGTCATCATGATTTTGTCGATGATGATGCTGACCTCTTCAATAAGAATACCGGTGTATTTTTCGATGTTGTCGATAATATACTTCTGGAGATTATGGATAGTGCCTGTCAGCTGGGTGCCGAAGGGAACATCGATGGTGATGATGATACGGTAACCCTGTGGGTCTGATTTTACCGACATCTTCTTAACGCGTATCTGATCATCATGTTCGCTGACACAGTGCAGAACCATCTGGGAAAGTGCCGCTTCTGAGATGGTTACCCGTCCTTTCTGGGAAAATTCCGGCCGGACAACTGATTTTTCAAACATTTTTCCGTTGATTCTGCCGTTATCTGCAGCATTTTTCTTTTTTGACTTGAACAGTCCGTTACTCTGTTTCAGAAACACCTGTACTTTGTTATAAAAAATCTGCGGGTAATTGCGCTGAATTTCTATGGCCGGCACAGGTATGACATGCTTGCCTTCTACACGGCGTGAGCGGATTGCCATGTCAATTTCTTCCTGAGTAGAAATATCTTCAATGCGGATGATTTTTGACGGAGCGGGAATCTGGAGACGCATGGCAATTTTATTGACCATTTTTTCAGATGTTCCAAGAATGAGAATTTTTTTAATGTCTTTTGCTTTTTTCAATGCTCGGGCAATTTCATCACGATGTTCTTTGTCGTCAAAAAGTGCTATACGAACAGCTCCGAGAAAAGTTTTTTCTTTTTTTGCCGAACGGCCGGCAACTATTTTGTCATCTTGAATCAACAGTCCGTCGTCAATGATGGCATCAATAGCGTATTTTTGTGCCAGCAATTTTGCCCTGAAACTTTTTCCGGTACCGCTTTCGCCTACCAGAGCCATTACAGAGATGCCTTTAATTTTCCAAACGATTTCTTTTACAAGATTCATACTCAATCCGTACTTTCATTGTAGGGCTGAATTTTGAAAAAATCAATTTTCTCAAGCGATTGTGAATCAAAAATTGTAGTAAGAAAAGCGGTAAAGGCAGCGGGAAGTGGTGCGGTTACTACTGTTGGGCCAAGGTGTGATTCTTGTGGAAAGGTCAGGGTAAGGGCATGCAGGAAAAAATCCTGACCAGGGTTCGGTTTGCCTCCGTTGTATGCAGTGTCCCCCAGAAGTGGATAGCCGTGGGCAGAACACTGGCTTCTGATCTGGTGGGTTCTGCCGGTTAGAATGTTGATGCGGGCAAGGGTTACATCAGTTTTCTTTCCACTGCGGACAGTTGTTCCGGCAAGCAGGGGCGTTACCATGGTTATTGATTCTTTGGCGTTGGTATGATCCGCTGTTGTATTTACGGAAACGGTTTTGAAACCGTCAGTTTCATCATTTTTGCTGATAAAGTCAGTCCAGGTCTGTTCGGTTTCAAGTCTGCCGGAAAGTAGTGCTACGTAGGTTTTTGTAATCCGATGGTTTTGAATCAGTGAACTGAATTCGCGGGCTCCCTGCAGATTCTGTGAAAAACAAAGTACCCCCGTTGTTTTTTTATCCAGACGGTGAAGGGGGCCTGCAGAAAATGACAGGGATGTATCCGGTGATGAATACTGTGAGCGGACAATATCATCAAGAGACTTTTCTCCCCTGGCTGCTTTTTGCACCGGTATGTCATAGGGCTTGTTAATGATAAGAATCTGCTCATTTCTGAAAAGTATTTCAAGCGGTATGGAATTTTTCTCTGATTGAAAAGAGTTTCCCGGTGCTTTTGGGGAAGCGGATGAGCCCGCGGTCAGAAATTCCGCAATTTCTATTACGTCACCTTCTTCAATGTGGTGGTTCTGTGTGGTTTTATGGCCGTTGATTTTAATCAGACCTTTCCGGATTGCCTTGTAAAGTTCACCTAAACCCATATCCGGCAGAAATTTTCTCAGTACCCGGTCAAGGCGCCGGTCGGTATCATCCTGTCCTGTCTTGTATTGCAAAAAACGCATATTCACTATACTATTTTTACTGTTATGTCCGGTCAAGCAAGTTTCAGTTTTCAAGAACTGTTTACGAATCCAGTTTTCCTCTCAATTATCTTCAGCTGGTTCTCAGCTCAATTTATCAAAACTCTTATTGGGTTATTGACGGGAAAAATCCATTCTCTTCCTGAACTTTTCAGCATGCTTATCTGGCGTACGGGTGGAATGCCATCCAGTCATTCTGCGCTTGTTGTTTCCATGGCAACGGCAATCGGATTCCGTCAGGGCTTTACCTCTGATGTTTTTCTGCTTGCACTGGCATTCTCCATGGTGACCGTTCGTGATGCTCTTGGAGTACGGCGTTCAACAGGTATTCAGGCTCATGCAATCAACGAAATAGGTAAGGAACTGGCTGATAAACAGCTGTTATCATTCAGAACAATTAAAGAAGTTCACGGACATAAACCTTTTGAAGTAATTATGGGGTGTTTTCTTGGCCTTGTAATAGGAATTGCCTTTTCAACTTTATAAAGAACTTGTAACAAGGATTCCCCTCAAGTATGTTTTTCCGTTATCTGAATAATGCCACAAAAGCTGCCGTTTCGTTCCTGCTGGCCTGCTGTTTTTTTGCTGCAGCAGTCATGCTTCGTATTGAACCGTCTGCAAAAATATGGCCGGACTATCAGATTGTTTATTTCCCGGAAAACCAGGATCTTTCATTTCTTTCTGAATCTTCGGTGCAGGATCTGTTTCCCGGTATTTTAAGCCGGCAAACGGCAAAACGCAGTGATATTCTTACTCCGCCCGATTTTTCTGTGTCTGGAAAAGTGTATCACGGCATGTACCTTTCGGTTCTTTCTGTTATTGATCCCATTTTCCGTGACGGGTATACCTCTGATTCCATACGGTCTTTTTTCTTTACGGATAAGGATGGGCAGTATGAACTGGTATATGTTCCTGATGCGTATTTCAGGAGTTTCCGTTCTCTGCTGGATTCGCGGAAATTAACCTATGGCTCCGACAGTACGGTTAAAGCGCCGTATCGCGGAGGTTTGGTTACCGTTATCCTTGCACTGGTTCTTATTATTATTGTAAGACCTGCTCCTCTGCATATCCTGATGCTGATTCCCCTTGTGGCTTCTTCGTTCCTTGCACCCTGGTATTCTGTTAACTGCATTGCCTGTGCCGCTCTCGGTCTGTTCCCATTTGTGAACAGATATTGGAACCGGTGCAAAGGTATTCAGCTTTTTTTCCGCAATCCGGTCTGCATTGTTTTCATGCTGCTTATTACTGTTCTTTGTTTTCTTACACCGGGAAGAATAGTTCTGGTAGCTATGCTGTGTCTTTGTTCTGCCGTCTTTGCCGGCTTGGCAGTTCGGCTTCAGGAGCAGTGGGCTGCCAGAATCCGGCATTTCAGTTTTACGCCTATTCTTTCAGGGTTATTCGTACAGGTTGAACAGAAGCAGAAGACTGGGGTATTGATTCTGTACAGTGTTGCGGTCCTTGTACTGCTGTTTCTTTCGCTGTTTACCATGGCAAGTGGAAATCTTTCGGACCGGCAAGACTTGAGCCTTCCTGGACCGAAACTGTATACTGACTACATAGGTACTGTAGATGGGTGGGAGTCATTTATAGATACTGCCAGCGATGCTGATGGTCTGCGTTATCCTGATATTACTGACTTTGCTGCAGAATTATGGCAGAAACAGTCTGCCGGGTACCGGAAGTTCAATCAGTCTGGCGAATTGATACCCCGTTCAGGAAGTAAAGTAAGTGTTTCTCATTTCGTAGAGGATGAAAACGGTGTTCACCAGGTTCAGAATGATATTCTGGTATTTGATGACTACTGGCTGGGAACCACCTTTGACTGGCTTGCAGAAAATGATTCTGTAGCAGCGTTCCTTCTTCGGGAAAATAAAACTCCAGCTACAACTTATACTGCCGCAGGGAAGTTTACTGTTACATCTACCGACTATGCCGGTATTTTTCTCAGTGTTGTCGTTGCGTCAGCATTATGCTTTATACTATTGATAAAACGGACTTTAAAAAAGACTATGATTGAAAAGCGCCATCAAGAGGAGCTCTGATACATGACTAATGTTCATTCTTTACATATATCTGTTCCATCTGTCAGGCAGATTCAGGATGCCTGGATTCCCCACGTTGTCTATTTACCCTTGTATTGCAGGGAATCAGATGAAATTCCTTTTCCGGAACCGGGAACTTTGGTTATGGAAGGTGATGTACTGAAGGCTGGTGACGAATTGCATCCGGCTGTTAAGGTGACAGTACCTGGCCGAATTGAGGGATACAAGGAAATGCCATTGTACGATGGCGGTCGAAGTCTGCATGCAATTATCAGAACGGAAGGTACTTTTACCTATTTTGCCCGTCCGCGGCATAAAAAAACAGTACAGACTTTAACAGCGCTTGAGTTAAGTTCCATTCTGAACAAAAACGGTGTGTACAACACCTTTGACCGCTCAGTATCTTTTGGCGAACAGATTTTACCGTTTCAGCGGCAGATTCATATAGATGAATCAAATCAGCGGGGAGTTGATGTTACTGTTCTTGTTGTACGGCTGTTTGATCAGGATCCAGTCAGTCTCACTGGCCGCTTGCTTTCGGAAAAATATTTTGACATTATTTCTGAAGGTATCAGAATGCTTTCTGAAGTCATTCATGCCTCCTATGTCTATGTTTTTTATCCTTCAGACAGTACTGTCTTCAAACAGAATCAAACCATTGAAGGATTGAATTCCAATATTCAGTTTCTGCCTGTATATACGGGAGTATATCCCTGCGGACTTGAGCGTGATCTTCGGATTCAACTGAAAAAATCAGGCTTCTCCCATAACGAAGATCATCTGCTGTTTGTTGACAGTCAGACTGTTTACAATACTGCCTTGGCTGCATTATATGATCAGCCTGTTCTTGAAACGCTTGTGCAGATTAATGGATCTGCTTTGAAACATGACAGAATTTTTAAAGTCCGGATTGGCACTCCCATCGGGGAACTGGTTAATCAGTGTGATGGATTGAAACATCAGCCGCAGAAACTTTTGATAAACGGCATGGTTCGTGGTTTTGCTGCTGCCGATTCTCAAATACCGGTTACAACACAGGTTCTTTCGGTTACCGTACCTTCCAGAAATGATGTTCCTGACCAGCGGGAAGTGCATTGTATCCGTTGTGGCCGGTGTCATCGTGCCTGTTCAGTTGGTATCCATCCTGACAAGATGATTTTTTCCTACATGAATAATACTGAACTTTCACCGAAAGTGAAGAACAGTATCTGGCTGTGCAATGATTGTCGTGAATGTAATACGGCATGTCCGGCAAGACTGCCCCTGTCACAGACAATCCAGTTATTACGAGAAGGAATGTCACATGAATAAACCATATAAAAAAATTTCCCTTGCGCCATACAGTTATTCAATTCCTTCTGTAAGTGAAACTGCCCGGTTAACCTGTATTCTGTTTCTTCCCCAGGTTCTCATGCTGGTTCTGACAGAAAGTTATAAATCGCTTGCTGTTCTTGCTGTATCGGTTGTAGCAGGATTTGCAGCACAAATCGGTGATGATTTCTTCAGAAAACAGCGGTTTGTATTTAATTGGGATGTGGTGCTGCAGGCGCTGTTGATTGGCATGTTCGTTCCTGCTGATTACCCCCTTTGGTGGCTGTTTCTGATTCTTGTCTGCAGTCTTCTGATGGGAAAATATACCTTTGGCGGCTTTGCTCAGTCATGGGCTAATCCTGCTGCATTTACCCTTATCATGCTGTATCTTTTTGGAACGGGTTTCTTCCCCGGATTTATGGTTGGTGTTGAACATATGCAGAGTGTAAATGCCGTTCCACTGTTGGTACGTGACGGCATTATCCCGCTTAACCGTTTTGATTCGGCAATTACCTCATTTCTTAATGAAAAACTGCTGGTACGTGCCGGAATTACTGTTCCTGATGGGTACCTGTCGCTTCTTCTTGATGCCGGCGGCTCAATTCCAGCATTCCGCTTTAATCTGCTTACCCTGCTCAGCAGTATCGTTCTCTTTTCTTCCAAGATGATTGAGCCTCTTATTCCTGCAGTCTATCTTGCGGTCTACGGAGTACTTGTCCGCTATTTTGCCCTGTATCCCTATGGGGGCATGCTGGGACAGGGGGATATTCTTTTTGCATTATTTTCCAGTGGAACTTTGATAACTGCTTTCTTCCTGCTTCCCTGGGGAGGAACCATACCAATGAGCATTGCCGGGAAATTCATATTTGCTGTTTTTGCCGGTGTAATGGCTGCCATAGTTAACGGATTTGGTACATCTCCCATTGGCTCCATGTTTGTTGTACTTGCTGCCAATATTTTTTCACCTGCCATTCAGTGTATTGAAGATGTTCTGTATGAAGGAATGCTTTCAAAGCGCGATGGTCGGGTTTCAGCTGCAGCCCAGGACGGTTACGGATTGAAAAATGATGTAAAAACAGAGGGACATAATTCATGACAAAAGAAGATAAAATCCTGCTGCACCGGTACGGATGCTTCATAACAATTATACTTGTGATGTTTTTTACTTTATTCGCCCTGACAAAGCTGAATCGGGCTGTCTGGCATAGAAATCTTTCTGTTGTTGTGAATCAGGTTCTGGCCAGTAATGAGGCAACTGCCGGTCTTTGTGTCCTTGATTCTGTTGAGCTGAAAACCGGTGTAGCTGCATCTTCTGATTTGTTCATTGTCGGACAGGATAATGCGGTTAATGGGTATGCCGTTATCCTGCGGCTGACAGGTCCTTCAGGCCCGCTGTCAGGGGTATTCTTTACAAGAAGTCCCCAGCAGACACCGGTTTTTATTGGCAGCGCAGACAAGTTTATCCGTGATGATCAGCGTCGTATTGTCCGTTCAGTTGACTATTCTGATTTTCAGTTGACTGCTGCCCAGATTTCTTTCTGGTCCGATAAGGCAGCTCTTTTGATTCAGGAGGCAATTAAATGAAGACTTATCACCACGTTTTTTTATTTATTGGATCGCTTCTTTCACTTCTTGTTCCATCTCCGGCCCGCTTTGGATACATACTGGTTCTGGTTGTTACTGCTGATATTCTGCTGATTCTTGGAACTGCCATGCAGATTGCCTCTGAAAAGTTACTGATGCAGGAACTGAAAGACATACTGATGCTTTTTTTCCTGGTTTTTGGAACGGTTCTTGCCAAGCAGGTTTTGATTTTTTATTCGCCTATAATAGCCATGACACTAAGTTTTGTGCTGTATCTGGTTCCTGTTTCGTCCCTTTTGGTAAGCCGCACTGTTGCCGTTACGGTAAGCGACTGGCGGGAGTTATGTATTTCCAATTTGAGAATAATGGGAGTTTTTACCGGTACACTGCTGCTTTTTGCATTTTTCAGGGAGTTACTTTCCTTTGGAAGCATTTCACTTCCTGCCCGATTCGGCTTATGGATTATCTCTCTGAGTCTTCCCGGGTTTATTACGCCTACTGAATTCTGGGGAACTATTCCAGGGGCCTTTATTCTTCTGGCTCTGGTGCTTGCATTCATGTCGCTGGTTCAACGTCGCTTCAACATCATAAGGAGTAAAGAATAATGGCATTACGTTCCTTGTATTATTACCTGCTGTTTACGTCTGCCGTATTCATGTATGGTGTCGGCTTGAAAAAAGTTGTCGTTACTTCAAAAAACATGAACCATTATTTTGCCTGGTTTTCACGGGCTTTGGTAACAACAGCACTGTCTGTTATTGCGGTATGGTTCATATCCAATACTTTTCTTTGTCCCTATGGTCTTGCAGAACTTTTCCCGTTTTTTGCCATTCTGGTAACGGTAATCATCGGGCAGTTTACCTATGAGTTATGGAGCCTTCTGTGTAAGCTTGATACACCAGAATTTTCACTTACATTCTGTACGGTAATTCTTGCAATCAGTGAAGCAACCAGCTTTACCGATGCTCTTGCCATATCGCTGGCAAGCATTCTGGCTTTTTATCTTGGCGTTATTCTAATCTATACTTTCAGATGGCGTATGCAGTATAGCGATGCTAATGTCGTATTCAAAGGCGGGGCGCTGGTATTCTTCAGTATTGCGGTTATGCTGATTGTACTTTTTGGTGTAAATATATCCTGGTTGAATTTTGGAGTTTTCTGATGCTGCTTTCAATAATTCTGTGTGTCTGTATTCTGTTTATTGTTGTCGGCCTCCTTTTTTTCATGGAAACAGAAGGTGGCTGGGATTTTGCAGCTGTTTTTTCAGGAGATGAACTGGATTTACATACCGAAAAACCAGAAAGCCATATTGTTCGTAAAGGAAGTACTCCAGCTCTCATACATACCATTCCTGCCGCTGAAATTTCTCTGCCAAGTGTACCGTCAGAAGCCGTATACCAGAACATGATGGACTGCAGGGTTCTGACCAGTTCCTATGATCTTCATGAATCAGGGCAGAACGTTGAATGCTGCGGATATGGCAGTTGTGTCCGGATGTGTCCTCAGCAGGCCATTGTCATTGTTAAAGGAAAAGCGGTTATCAGTGAAAATTGTAATGGATGTGGCATATGTGTTGATTGTTGCCCTTTGCATTTGATTTCACTCTTGAATGCCGATAGTCAGGTTTCAGCTGAAAATACTGAAAATTCTGTCCCTAAAAAACTAAGTTTTTCATACAAATTTTGGAGATTCTGGTATACCATTTTAAAACGCGATGAAGCTGACGGCTCAATTGCATTGTGGGAATAGCGCAGTAATCTGGAACACAGGTATACAACTAATTAACGAAAATGGATGAATAATTTTGGCGATAGCACATATTTGTCAGGTAGTTTCTTTTGAAGTGCCTGGTCTTTTTTCTGCTGCAAAAGCGGAAAAATACTATGAAACAGTAATAAAAGAATCTCTTTCATATATCTGTACCCATCCTCAGTATGTGGTATCGCTGTGTTTTACCGGTAATTTGATTAACTGGCTGGAGCAGTTCCATTCTGAAGTTTTTCTGGTATTGTCAGAACTGGCTGAAAAACGTCAGATAGAATGTATTTCTTCCGGCTTTTCTAATCCCTTGTTCCCTTTGTTGCTTCCTGTTGACCGTACCGGCCAGATTGAAAAGCAGACCACATTGCTGCGGAAAGTTACCGGAAAACGCAGTAGAGGCCTAAAGATTGCCCTTGACTGCTGGGATCAGTCTATGATTCCCAGTTTGAAGACTGCCGGTGTTGAGTATGTACTGCTGAAAAGTGATTTGTTTGTGAAAGGCAGTTCAAAGCAACTTGCCGGTTACCGTCCTCATCTTGTTGAAGAGGGTGGGAAGACGCTTATTCTTGTTCCGTATACAACCCAGTTTGATATTCCAGATGCTGATGCTTCGATATTTACCCATCTGACATCTCAATCCTACGATACCATTTTTACTCAGGTTCTTTCTGGGGAGCAGTTTTTGCTTTCTGTGAATGCCGGTGTTTGTGACAGATTGTTTACTTTGTGTGCAGAACAGCCGCTGATAGATTTAAGCTGTCCGTCCGTTGTTACCCGCTTTACGGCAGGATTTCTTAAAACTACTGTAACTGCTGTTTGGAATGGTGGCAGTCATTATGTCAGGGAGCTTATTAACCGTAACGGCAGCGTGCAACAGTTGTATGCCCGTATGATTCAGCTGAGCGGTGATGTAAATCAGTATCGTGGAGATAAAGCAAGAAAACGTGCAGCCCGAGAAGAACTTTGGAAGGCTCAGAATTATCAGATGTATAGCGGTGGTGTAACCAATCAGGGGGCAAAGGTAGGGCAGGTGGAATTGTTGGGCCTGCAGCAGACTGCCTACCGTCATCTTCTGGCAGCAGAAAAAATCATGACTGATGCAACGGCATCTGCCGGTACTATAACCAGTTTTGACTATGATTTTGACGGACTGCGGGAATATATCTGCCGGTTTTCTGAATATAATGCCTTTGTACAGCTTCAGGGAGCTTCTCTGTTTGAACTTGATGCGCGAAACAGCTGCCAGATGTATACACTTTGCAGTAATCAGGATGAGGATGTTCCGCAAAGAACCATCTTTAATGATTTTCTTCTTGATGATGACGGATTTGCTTCATTCCAGAAGTGTTCTTTCCCATATTTGAAAAACCAGCATCATATTCATTTTGAAGAGTTGTCTTTTCAGCGTTCAAAACGTGAAATCATTTTTATTGGAAAGGGAAAATACGGAAAGAAAAAGCAGCCGTACAGCTTAAAAAAACGCTATGTTTTCTCTGATAATGGTGTACAGGTTACCTACATTATTAAAAATGAATCAAATGCAACTATGAAAGGCTGTTTTCTTATTGAAAATACGCTTGCTGTGCCCTATACAGAACTTGACCAACGGGAGATTGCAGTTATTTCCAATGAATCAAAAGTGAAGCCGGTCAATAATCAGGTGTTCTGGAAGAACTGTGACGTTTCCTGCGTTCAGATTACTGACAAGGTAACTGAATCAAGCTTTATTTTTGAATCCAACGAAAATGCCAGTCTTCAGATTCAACCTTTGTTTTGTGAAGATATCTGTGTAGCCACTACCTGCGGCTTCTTCTGGGATTTTGATCTGCCGGTACAGTATGAAACAGAAAAGACCTTGTTCCTGACCATAAAATCACCTGGCAGTAATAGTCTTTCTAATAAGCGAAGTCGTAAAAAAAATTCAAAGAACCAGTGAGGTCAGTTCGTTCTGTTAAAGCGTTCCTTTAGTGTCCGTATCTTGCCCAAAGGCCTGTAAGTCTTTAGAATAGTTTCCAAACTATTATAGGACTTGCTATGAACAGAAGATTAATTACCTCTGCATTACCGTATGTAAATAACGTTCCACACCTGGGAAACTGTATCCAGGTTCTTTCTGCCGACGTTTTTGCCCGTTTCTGCCGCAGCCGCGGTTACGATACTCTGTATGTCTGCGGTACCGATGAATATGGTACTGCTACTGAAACCCGTGCCCTTGAAGAAAAGAAAAAGCCACGGGAACTGTGTGACTACTATCACGCAATCCACAAGGATATTTATGACTGGTTCGGCATCAACTTTGACTACTTTGGCCGCACCTCAACTCCACAGCAGACTGAAATTGTTCAGGCAATGTTCAATGATTTGGACAGCCGTGGCTTCATCAAGGAAAATACCATTGAACAGCTGTACTGCCCCCACTGTGAACGCTTCCTGGCAGACCGCTACGTTCTGGGAACCTGCCCGAAATGTGGTTCTACCGATGCCCGCGGTGACCAGTGTGATGCCTGCGGAACCCTGCTGGAACCAACTGAACTGAAAGAGCCAAAATGTTCTACCTGTGGTTCAACTCCAGAACTGCGCTCAACCAAACACCTGTACATTGACCTGCCGAAAATTCAGGCAGAATATGCTCCCTGGATGAAAGAAGCTTCTGAAAGAGGACGCTGGGCAAAGAATGCCGTTCAGATGACTGAAGCCTGGATTCGTGACGGTCTGCACGAACGCGCCATTACCCGTGACCTGAAGTGGGGTATTCCGGTACCGAAAGAAGGCTTTGAAGACAAAGTATTCTACGTTTGGTTCGATGCTCCTATCGGTTATATCTCCATCACCAAAGCACTGGCTGACAAACTGGAAAAAATCAATTCTCCTGAAGCATTTGACTGGAAAACCTGGTGGCTGCCAGCTGAAAGTTCAGAAGAAAAGGCAAAAATTCCCGTTGACCTGTTCCAGTTCATCGGAAAAGACAACATTCCGTTCCATACCGTTATTTTCCCGTCAACCCTTATCGGTTCCGGAAAAGAATGGACAAAACTGTACCACATGAGTTCCAGTGAATACCTGAACTACGAAAGCGGTAAGTTCTCAAAATCACGCGGTATCGGGGTATTCGGTACTGACGCCCGTGAATCAGGCATTCCTGCTGATATGTGGCGTTTCTACATCTTCTACAACCGTCCTGAAAAATCAGACTTCCAGTTCATGTGGAAAGATTTCCAGGAAAAGGTAAACAGCGAACTGGTAGGTAACCTGTGTAACCTGGTTAACCGTACTACCACCTTCGTTACAAAATACTTTGACGGCGTTATTCCTGAAGGAACCCCCAATGAAGCTCTGTGGGCAGAAATCAAGGAACATGAAGCAAAAGTTACTGAATTCCTTGAGTGGTCAGACCTGAAAGATGCATTCCACGAAATCTTCGCCATTTCTTCCATTGCCAACAAGGCATTCCAGGATGGCGCTCCATGGAAGGCATTCCCGAAAGAAGGCGAACCGGATCCAGCTGCCAAAGCTGCTGCCGGTGCTCTGCTCCGTGACCTGTGTTACGTAATCAAAGACCTGATGATTATGGTTCACCCATATATGCCTCATTACGCAGAACGGGTACTGGAATTCTTCGGAAAAACCGGCGTTACCGGAAAAATCGGCAAACCAAACGAAGAAGGCTTCCTTGACTGGAACAATCTGGCTGTTACCGAAGGTCTTGATAAAGTATACAAAACTGAAATCATCTTTACTCCTATTGATACCAAACGTATTGATGCCTACCGCGAACGTTACAGCGGATCTCAGAAAGACCGCAAGGCTGCAGAAGGAAAGAGTGAAGCTAAAGCTGATAAGGCTGAGAAAAAACAGCAGAATCAGCCAAAACAGAAACCGGCAAAAAAAGAACCGGAACCACGTCCTGTTCTGACTGCAGAAGAGCAGATTGCCTGCTTTAATGCTAAGGTTGCCCTGAAAGTTGCAAAAGTTGTATCAATTGAGCGCAATCCTGATTCTGACAAACTGTATGTTGAACATCTGGATGACGGTACCGGTACCGACCGCGTAATTCAGTCAGGTCTTGTTCCATATCTCCGCGAAGACGAAATCCTCGGACAGCACGTTATTATCGCTGACAACCTGAAACCTCGCAAAATGCGCGGTATTGAAAGCCGTGGTATGCTGCTGGCTGCTGACTACACCGACGCTGATGGAAAAGAATGCGTTGAACTGCTGACTGCTCCGTGGGCAGCTCCTGGAACTCCTGTTGTTCTTGAAGGAACTGATCCTGCATTTGCAAAAGAAGCAGAGATTGATGCTGATACATTCTTTGATGTTACCATTGCTGTAACAGAAAAGAAGGTAAATATCCACGGTAAAGGCCTTGTTGCTGACGGCAAAGCAATTACTACTGAAAAAACTGTAAACGGCGAAGCTCACTGATGAATCACATTACCGTTACGGTGACCCCGGCAGATACCCCCGCCGGGGTTTATCATTTTTTACAGACTCCTTTTTGGGCTCAGTTCAAGGCTGCCCACGGCTGGAAAGCCTACCGGTTCAACTGGCAGGCAACAGCAGCTGACGGGACTGCTTTTTCCGGATCTGTATCCCTTATGGTACGTCAGTTTGCCCGGCTGTTTTCTATTGCCTATATTCCACTGGGACTGGAACTTCCGGAAAATGCTCCTTTTACGGTATTTGATGCAGCCTATCAGGACCTGCTGGCATCTTTTGCGGCCAGTGTACGGCAGTATCTGCCAAAGAACCTGTTCTGCATCCGCATGGACCCGCCTGTTGAGTTCACTGAGCTTGAGGCAAAAGAAAACTGGCTTTCATCACTTCATCGCCCCCTGAAAAAGTCACCGACTGACATTCAGCCGCCGGATACGGTTCTTCTTGACATTCGGCCGGAACCGGAAGCCTTACTTGCTGCCATGAAGCCAAAATGGCGGTATAACGTAAAGCTTGCCGAGAAAAAAGGCGTAATCGTAGAAAAGTGTGGGGTAGACGCAATTGCAATCACTGCCGCAATCGATGACTTTTACGGGCTTTTTGAAGAAACTGCCAGTCGGGACGGTATCGCCGTCCATGCCAAAAGCTACTACAAGGATATTCTGGAACGGGGTGCTGCCGCTGAGAAAGCAGGTGAACCGGTTAAGGTTACCCTGTACATGGCAAAATACGACGGTATGCCCATTGCCGGTATCATTACCCTGTTTACCAGGACAGAAGCTGTGTACCTGTATGGTGCTTCTTCAAACCAGCACCGGAACGTCATGCCGGCATATCTGCTGCAGTGGACTGCCATTCAGGATGCCCGGGATTTTGGTGCACAGGTGTACGACTTTTACGGTTGCCCGCCTACCGATGATGAGCATCATCCCATGCATGGTCTTTTCCGCTTTAAGAACGGTTTTGGCGGTCAGTTGACCCACCGGGCAGGCTCCATTGACTATCCGGTAAAGAAAGTGGTGTATGATCTGTATATTACGGCAGAAAAGTTCCGCGCTTTCTGGTTCAAGAAAGTAAAGAAGCTGTTCAGGAAATAACAGATGGAGCATTAACGTACAGCGCCCTAACGTACAGTGACGCTGTAATCAATAAACAAAAAGCCCGCGGGAACTTCACAGGTTGTGAGGTACCAGCGGGCTTTTTGCTGATATAGTGTAACCAGTAATCTGGTATTCAGACAACGTTATTTGAAACTGTAGGTTTCGGTAGTCTCAAACTGCATTCCTTTTGCTTTGAATTCTTTGATGAAATCTTCGCCCAGCTGTTCAAAACCGGCAACCGGTGAAGTGCAGTCTGTAAGAACGGTGATGCGGTATGATGGAACATACACGGCAAGGTCGCGTATGGTGTTTGCAAGACAATGGGTCAGCGCTTCGCCTGCAACGATAATGTTGTCAGCTTCTTTTAATGTATCGATTAGCGGAAAGTTTGTTCTGGTAGAAGGATCGTTGGGGTCCGGAACTTCAGCCTGAATGGCGCTGTAATGCTCAGTCAGAGGGTTTGCAGCTTTACGGATGAAGTTGACGTTTTTACCAAGATGACTGTATTCCCACTGGTGAATAGCCGTATTTACCGAATCTTCAACACAGAAGCCCCAGGTTGCAAGGATACAGTGAAGTGGCCAGATGCACAGATTGTAACGGCCACGGTTTTCAAGGGCCAGCAGGTATTCTTCTGCAGCTCTGTTCAGTTCCGGCAGTACTGGAGTGAATTTTCCGTCTACATAATCCTGATAGGTAATGATGGTGTAGGGAACCGGATTATTACCCGAAGCATCTTTCCAGAAAAGTGGATGAGCAATATGGTAACTGAGATGAGAATCAAGAGTTACATGAATTTCATCAATTTTATCGTTGTTTTTCTGGATGAATGAACTTAAGCGTTCACAATCTTCTGCTGCCCCAGGAACGTATAACGAACCCTTTGGGTGTGAAAAGTCATTCTGCGGATCAATAATCAAAAGCGCTGTGCTCATGCCTTAAAGACTATCAAGTCTGGTTTTTATTGTCAATGAGACGGAAAAAAGCTACACTACCATCATGAGTCTTGAAGCATTTGTTCTCGGTTGCAGCGGCATGATGCCCCTGCCGTACCGCCACCTTACCTCAGTACTCCTTCGCCGTGAAGGTGAACTGTTCCTTTTTGACTGCGGCGAAGGTACCCAGGTTTCTCTGAAACGCTTGAACCTTAAGTGGAAAAAAATAGACGCCATCTTTTTAAGTCACACTCATGCTGACCATGTTACCGGGCTTCCCGGCCTGATGATGCTGTCTTCTCAGGTTGACCGCACGGAACCTCTGTATATCTATGGTCCGCCAAAAACCGCCGAATACGTTGAAACAAGCCGTCGTGTTCTTGATATGTACATCAATTACCCGGTTATCGTAAAAGAGATAACAGAACCTGGCGTTATTCATGGAGGAAAGGATTTTTATATCCGTGCATTTCCCTTAAAACACACGAAGACCTGTGTCGGCTATACTCTTGAAGAACTGGACCGTCCCGGAGAATTTAATCCACAGCGTGCCATGGAACTGGGCGTGCCAGCTGGTCCGCTGTTTTCAAAACTGCAACATGGAGAATCCGTAACAACAGCAGACGGTACCGTTGTGTATCCTGAACAGGTTATGGGAGCAAAACGTTCCGGCCGCAAAGTAAGTTACGTAACTGACACCCAGTACCTGCCTACCATTGCTGATGAAGTGCGTGGTTCAGACCTGCTGTTCTGTGAAGGTATGTTTGATGACCAGTATGCTGATCAGGCTGCAGAAAAGAAACACATGACATCCCGTCAGGCTGCTACCATTGCCCGTGATGCCAATGTTGAAAAGATGGCACTGATTCACTATAGCCCCCGATATGCAGATAAGGAACTGGGGTTACTGCTTGATCAGGCACGTGAAGTATTTCCCGGTACCGTTCTGTCAAAAGACCGTATGGCTTTTGATATACCGAATAAAGACTGACGGTATTCGGACGTACGTTCATGATTGAATTCAGTCAGGTTACAAAACGTTACGGAAAGAAAACAGCTGTAACGGATATTTCCTTTGTCTGTGAAAATCACGCTGTTACCGTTTTACTGGGACCCAATGGTGCCGGTAAAACAACGGTCCTTAAGGCAGCTGCAGGAATACATTATCCTACTGAGGGAAGTGTATTCATTGACGGAGTCTCAGTTGAGTCTGATGCTGTCAGTTGTGCCGGAAAAACTGCATTCGTAACTGAATTACCAGTATTGCCATCTCATTTTACCGTCCTTTCCTATCTCAATACTCTGGAAAAGCTGTATTGGCCGGATTTGTCCCGTACAGAACAGAGTGAACGGGTAAAACAAGCGGTGGTTCAGTGTGCTTTGGATGATATGCTTGCGGTAAAAATCAAGACCTTGTCAAAGGGATATCAGCAGCGGGTTTCCTTTGCTGCAGCGCTGTTGAAAGATGCTGATAATCTGATTCTTGATGAACCGGTATCAGGTCTTGATCCCTCCCAGATTGTTGAAATGCGCAATCTGATCCGCCGGCTTTCCGGGTCAAGAACCATTCTTCTTTCTACCCATCTGATGCAGGAAGCAGAACAGCTTTCTGACCGTATTATCATTATGCATCAGGGACACCTTACTGCCAGCGGCACCAAAGAAGAACTTTTATTACAGACTGGCTGCAAAACGCTTGAAGATGCCTATATAGCCTGTACAGGAGGTCTGTCATGATACGGTCTTATCGGTACTATTGGGCTTCCATAATCCGACAGCCACTTTCCTGGGTTTTAACCATTCTTCTTGATATCCTGGTCCTCCTATTGTATCTGTTGTCAGGTCTTGGTAAAGTGACGACGTTCTCTGGTACCACATCATTCTTTAGTACCATTTCCCTCGTTTCCCTTATCATCCTGCCGGCGCTTTCCATCAGGGCTCAAACCCCATCAGTAAGCTACGAAGAAACGTTTCCCGTGTCCCTTCCATCCCGCATTATTGGAGAAGTTTTCGCCCTTGGCACCCTCTATCTGATCAGTCTCTGCCTTACTGTGCCCATGCTGTTCATTCCGGCTGGATTCATCACCCTTGAAGCTGCCCCCTGCATAACCAGTTATCTGGTTCTTGTATTGTACGGGTTTTCCATTATATCCTTCTGTACCTGGATTTCACGGCTTTTTTTAAGCACCGTATTTTCCTATTTGGTAACCATTGCACTTCTGATAGCCGGAAATACCATTCATCTGCTTCCCATAGATGCCCCCTGGATTAAATCAGTATCGTTCATCTGGCATTTTGACAGTGCCAGTAAAGGCATTCTTGCTACAAAAGACCTGCTGTTTTTTATTGCCGTTACATCATTCTGCATTACTGCCAGCGTTGAATGTGCCAGATTCCGTAAGAACACCCGGAATTTGCAGCCAGCCGTATATCTGGTTCTGGAAGCAGTTCTCCTTGTGCTGGTTATTGCCAATGGGGCTGTGTTTAATTTTCGCCTTGATACTACCCGTGACAAACGGTTTTCCCTTTCTGATGAGAGTAAGGCTGTTATTGCTTCCGTGCACGAGCCGCTCCGTATTACCTGGTACGTTTCAAAAAGTGTTCTTAATCAGTATCCCCAGACAGAGGATATGAAAAACCTTCTGCTGCAATACGCTGATCAAAGCAACTACCTGTCTGTTGCCGTTGTATCAGATTCTGACAGACTTGCTGCCGCTAACCTTGGTCAACTGGGCATAACCCCTCAGACGCTTTCAACATCAAATTCTGAAGAAAGCCGGACCCTGCAGGTGTATTCGGCAATGGTTCTTGAGATGGGGGAATCTGTTGGTGTCATTCCATTTGTTCTTTCAAATACCAGCCTGGAATATGATCTGACATTCCGAATCCGTTCTCTGGTATCAGGCGAAGTTCCTGTTGTTGCCGTTCTGAACGGTACGGGACTTGACCTGGATTCATACTACCGGTATCTGTTTCCCTGGATTAATTCAAGCGGTATGCTGCCTGTTGCCTTGGAACCGTCACAACTTTCTCTTCTGGATAGTGCACAAAGGGCAGTACTGCTGGTTATCGGGTCACAGCAATTTACAACGGCTGATGTGCAGGCTGTTGATCAGTGGATACTTTCAGGAAAACCGGCTTTTTTTGCAGTAAATCCCATTACGGTTGATATTGCCGGTACCTGGCAGGCAGAATCTATGGGAACTGATTCGCTTTTGAATCTGCTTGATTATTACGGGGTGCAGATAGGAAATCAGCTGGTGTATGACAGAAATTGTTTTACTCTTACCATGTACAGCTCTGCAAACCAACAGTCTGCAGAATTTATTCCCTATCCCTACTGGCCGGTGTCAGAGACTTCATGGGGACAGTCTGTCCAGCTGTACTGGCCGGTTTCGCTTACCCTGTATGAAACAGAAGTGTGTAAGCCTTTGGTCGTGGCAACTTCCGGTACTGGTGCCGGTCTTGTTTCAAGTCCCTTTGTAACAAATCCCTTTGCCCTGGAACAGGTTGAATCTGTGCCTTCTGATTCTGCAGTTGTTGCAGCAGTGCTTCAGGGGAAACTGTTCAGTTATTATGAGGGAGCCTATAGTCCTGATACCAGGATTATGGTTATGGGAGACCAGTATTTTGTATCGAATATGGTCGAAACCACTGGTAGCGGCCAGAATTTTTCATTTCTGATTTCATCGTTGTTGTATCTTACTGGCGATGAAGACCTTCTCAGTATTAAATCCCGGTGGGAGTAGCTGGTATGGGTGTATTATTAAAGAATAAGCTGACTGTGTTACTACTGCTCTGTTTGATTCTTTCCGGTACCTTAACTGCTGGTCTTGTAAAGGCAGGCAGGGAATCAACGCAGAAGACTTTACAGTCATCGCTGCTGAATAAAAAATATGTTGATTCAGTTTCGCAGATTCTTATTTCGATGCCGGCAAATGATTCGGGCATAGGAGAACAGATTGTGCTCTCCAGAACCGAAAGACATACGGGGAATCGATGGCTTGTTTCTCTGCCGGGTGGTAATGGTAGTATTCTTACAGATTCCGGAAAAGTAGGGCAGCTTTTAGGACTTCTTTCTGCAACGGAATCTTTTACCGTAACTTCTGAAACGTATAAAGACTGGAATTCTTTAGGGGTAACTGAAGAAAAAGGGGTGACGGTCATTGTGCGTGGAACTGACAGCGATGGAAATGAATTGGAGTTTTCACGGCTTTGTTTTGGTTTGGTATCGGCTGCCGGAACTCATATTGCAGTCCGTAACGATCGAAAACAGACGGTTTACCATGTTAAGGATGTGTATTCATCATTTTTTACCAGTGACGGGCAGTTCTGGTGTAAAAAGGAATTATTTCCTGAATTGAATGAATTTTTGCCGGACGCTGTTGCTGAAATCAGGATTCAGCAGGATGGATATACACGGGTGTTGTATCCGGGAGAAGAGAAATTTGATGGGGCAGCTTCTGTTTTTAAAAGCATTACCGGCGGTCTGTTCGTTTTTACCGGATACCTTGATGGTAGTGAACAGCCGGTAATCGAACTGACGGTTACTGCGGGTATTGGCGGCAAAAGTGGTGGCAGCAACAATCTTGTGTGGAAAGTGAGTCTTTTAAAAACAGAAGAGGGACTGTATATTGCGCAATGTCAGTCCCCCTGGGATATCAAATATGTAACGGTAAGCAACTGGACTGCTCAGCGTCTTTTTATTTAATCAGATAAATGCCTTTTTCTGCCAGCGATGTGCAGTAATCAAGCAGAGCCTGATTGTTAGCAAAAAGGTTACCTAATTTTTCCAGCTGCTCATAGTCAAAGAAGTTTTCTGCAGATTCTGCAGCTTGTGCTGTTGCCAAATTTTTCATCCGTTCCCTCAGGGCAGCCTGATATTCAGCGTAGGTTTCCCGGGCTGTTGCATACAGGGCTGTATCCGGAATGCGGTACGAGTCAATGGTTATGCCTATGATTTCCACGTCACTGAAACCTGCCTGTTCTGAAATGGAAGTAATCAGGTTTTGAGTATCTGTTGTAAGACGGATAATTGATTCAGCCGCATCTTCTGAGTCAGTCAGAATTTTCTGAACTGCAATATCTGCAATCTGCCGGGCTTTTACCTGCAGCAGGCTGTCAATATCTTCGTCAGTTGAAACGAGCCCCTTTTTCACCAGTGCCGGCAGTGTTTCAGGGCTTACCCGCAGAGATGACGAAACGGTAAAACTATAGGTAAAGTCAGGTTTACCGTCCAGCATGGCACTGTATACTGCAGCAGATGGCAAGGTTCCTGAAACGGTATTGGTATAGGTTTGTGGTTTTGCAGAAAAGGTGAAAATTTTACTGTTGGTGGGAAATATCAGTTCCCATTTCCAATTGAAAGGTGTGCCTTTAATGCCGTTCTGCCCACCCTGAATAACCGTGTCATAGACACCGCTGGTTTTTGAGGACAAAACTCCATACTGTCCCTGTGGTACATAGAGCTGGGGCCATCCGATACAGGCAACGGCAGCAGCGCATGCAATAATAATGAACAGAGACCAGAAAAACGAATGAATTTTTTTCATGTCCGTAGTATAGTGTGAAACACGGCAAAATGCAATTTTTCAATAGTAGTTGCTTTTAAGGAGGTAGAGCTTTTTGTTTTCGTTTACTAACCGTATCGTTCTTTTCTTCTCCTTGATGCTCATTTTTCTTCTTGGCCTGTATGGAGTAGGAACAGTACAGCAGTTTCTTGACGGCACTTTTCTGCTCATTGCCCGTGTAGGGGCTGGATGTGCTGTATCACTGCTGATTGTTCTGCTTTTTGCTCTGGTACAGATGATTCTTTTTACTGCAACTTCCGGGAATAAAAAGCATTTGTGGTGTCTTTTGCTGTATGTGGTATCTCTGGTTATAGCACTTGTTGCCGGCAGTTTTTTCTCTGTGCTTCTGGCCCTTTAGTTTCATTGACAAGGCAAAATAAGCGTCTTATCATTTTTTTATGACCAAAATATGGCAGATCAGCCGGGAGTATGCAGGATTGGCAGAAGCCGGTGGTGTAAAAAATGTAGTTGCTTCTTTATGCGAACAACTGGTTTCTCTTGATAATCAGGTTACGCTTTTCATTCCACTGTATGGTTGTACTGCGGTCTCTGCAGTGCAGGATTTTGAAGTTGTTCCCGATATGGCAGCCGCCATAACAGTAGATGGAAATAGCTACATAACCTTTTACGGAAAGGCGACTATTGATGTATCCGGAAATGTACCCGGATCTGACAGTACTGAAAATCCGCCAAGAAACGTTTCCGTTGTATTCGTTGTGTCTTCTCTGTTTACGGAAAAAATGGGTGTATATACCTATACCGATCTGGAAGAACGGTTGAATCCCGTACACCAGCGGGGGCAGGGCCATGAAGACGCTGCTATTCTTGAAATGCTTTTCCAGAAGGCAGTTCTCTGGTATGGCGTTCTGAATAACGACATTCCTGACATCATTCACTGTCATGATGCCACAACTGCCTTAATTCCCGTTTTTGCCCGCAACAGCAATGATTATAAAGCTGCCTATGATAAGACCAGATTCCTGGTAACCATTCATAACGGCGGGCCTTTTTATCACCATGAGATTGAATCAGTTGAAAAAGCCGCAGCTCTTACCGGTTTACCGGAGAGTGTTCTTGCTTCCGGATTAAATGATGGTAAAGTTGAACCATATCTGCTGGCTTCTGACTGCAGTCTTATGACAACAGTTTCTCCCTGGTATGCAGAAGAACTGACAGATCCTGACAACGAATCAACCGATGGACTTTCTTCTGGATTTGCCCGTCGGGGTACGGTCATTACTGGCATTACCAACGGCATTGATTATGCAAAATATGATCCTACAAATACCCGGCGGTCACTGCTTCCCTATGCCTTTAATCCTGAAGTGTCTGATCTGGCAGGTAAACTGCAATGCCGTGATGATTTTATCCGCCGGTATTCAGTTGATGTATCCCGGGAATCTGAAAATTCGAATCCGCTTGTTCAGTATGGCTACATAACCGGACAGGATGATGCCGTTTATTTTTCTTATCACGGCCGCATTGCAGGCCAGAAAGGAATAGATGTTCTGATAAAAGCAATTCCCCTTGTTCTTAAGGCTTGTCCACAGGCCAGATTCCTTATTACGGGGCAGGGCGAATCAGCCCTTGAAAAAGGCCTTCAAGACGTTGCAGAAGCCTTTGCCGGTAAATGTCTCTATCTGCGTGGATACGACCGCGCTACGGCCCGTCAGTGCGTTGCAGCAGCCGATTTTATTGTACTTCCCAGCTGGTTTGAACCATGTGGTCTGGAAGATTTTATTGCTGCAATCGTAGGTACGGTTCCAGTAGCTCATGCAACTGGTGGACTGAAGAAGATAGAGGAAGGACGCACTGGTTTTCTGTACACACCGAATACGGAAGAAGTGCTGGCGGATAAACTCATAGAATTAGTTGATATCAAAATACAAACTCCTGAAGTTCTTGCCGGTATGATTCAGAATGGAGCCTGTTCTGTGCATACCAGATATTCATGGCAGGAAGTGGTCAGAACGCAGTACGTGCCGTGTTATCAGGGGCTTTTGGAAAATTAAAAAATATTTTTTATTTTTTTTTCAAAAGCTATTGACCAAAATTTAGTAAGTCTATATAGTTCTATTCGTTGGATACGCCAACTTAGCTCAGCTGGCCAGAGCACGTGATTTGTAATCTCGGGGTCTAGGGTTCGAATCCCTAAGTTGGCTAGCTTCTTGCAAGCGATGATGTATCAAACAAATGGGCAGGTTCCCGAGTGGTCAAAGGGGGCAGACTGTAAATCTGTTGGCTCCGCCTTCGAAGGTCCGAATCCTTCTCTGCCCAGTAAAAAGACTTGAATCTTTGATTCAAGTCTTTTTTTTTACCCGCCACAATACCCGGAGGCTTGTTATGGCAGACCAACCTTTTTATAAAGACGGATTATGTTTCCAGTGCCAGCAGTGTTCCCACTGCTGCTGTGACGAACCTGGTTTTGTCTATCTTTCACGGCGTGATCTTGATGCACTTCTTGAAGTTACCGGCATGACTCAACCTGATTTCATTGAAAAATACTGTCGTTTTGTTCCCTATTATGACGGTGGAGAAGTGCTTTGCCTGCAGGAGAAAGAAAACTACGATTGTATTTTCTGGGATAAGGGCTGCTCTGTATACTCAGGCCGGCCCATACAGTGCTCTACGTATCCCTTCTGGACTTATGTTCTGCGTTCGGAAGGTACCTGGAATGAAGAAGCTAAGGAATGTCCGGGTATCAACTGCAGCACTGCAGCTCCAATTCCTGCAGAAGAGATTGAAAAACAGCGGAATATGTACCAAAATAATATACCACTTCATAAGGGAGAAGTTTAAAAAGTATGGATATTCAGTTCTGGGGTGTTCGAGGTTCATTGCCGGCTCCTCTCAGTCCAATGCAGCTTCGGTCAAAAATCACTGCAATTGTACAGCGCATTACTGCCAGGGATATTGAAAGTCCTGATGCCCGGGAACATTTTATTGATACTCTACCAGACTATCTTGTTTCATCTGCAGGGGGCAATACTGCCTGTGTTGAACTCCGGAATAAAAACGGCACACTGTTTATTATTGACGCCGGCTCTGGTATCCGTCTTCTGGGAAAAGAATCTGCCTGCAGGAATGCCGGTGTGTATCACATTTTTCTTTCCCACTTTCATTGGGACCACATCTGCGGTCTTCCTTTTTTTGATCCCATTTTCAATCCAAAATCTGAAATTCATTTTTATTCCATGTCTGAGGACTGTGAAAAATACCTTACCATGCAGATGGAAAACCCCTTCTTCCCGGTTCCGCTTTCGTCATGCACCAAAAACATGCATTTTCACTATATTAAAAACGGTGAATCTTTTGAAATCGATGGAACAAAAGTAACTGCAAAAAGCATGTCTCATCCGGGTGGCGTATATTCCTGGTCCTTTCAGGAAGAAGGCAAGAAGTTTATTTATGCTTCCGACGTTGAACTATCAGGTGCTGATAACCGTAATCCCGATAAAGAGGGTACCGATTCAGCACAGGATGATTTTTTCCTGAATGCAGATGCCATCATTCTTGATGCCCAGTACACAGAAGTTGAAGCAATTCAGAAAGCAAACTGGGGACATTCACCTTTTGCCCGTGACGTTGATTTTGCACAGTCGTGGAATATCAGGAATATGTTCCTGTTTCATCATGAACCCATGTATCATGATAAAAAACTAGACCAGTTACTCCAGGCTGCACGGTACTATCTGCAGTATACAGGCAATACCACGATAAACGTGTACGTTGCATCTGAGAATAAGGCATTTCACCTGTAGTACAGCCGGAGAACTATTGTGAGCGAAAAATTTTATACCTATCATTTCTCGCAGGAAGAATTGACGGAACTGCTCATGTTTCTGCGGAAAAAGGAAAATGAACTGCCGGACCAGATTAAAGGGTTTTATGCTTTTCTGGAAACCAACATATATGAAAATCTGACAATTGATGAGGCGGAGAATCTTTTTTTATGACACTGAGAAAACACACAACTGCTTTTGTTAAGAACTCACTGTACGGAATCTGTTTGATTCTGGTAATGATCAGTCTTTCTTCATGTTCAATGCTGAAAGGACCTGCTGCCGGGGTTGAGTATACCCTGTCTGTAAAATCTGGTGCTACGGCGCTGTCCGTAGGAGAAGATCTTGCAGAAGCCGGTATAGTAAAAAATGCAAAATTATTTTACTGGTGGGCCCGCTACAAAAAAATCGGCATTAAAACCGGCATTTACCGGGTGAACGATTCCATGGGTGTTGAAGAAATTCTCAATCTTCTGGCCAGCGGAAAGCAGGAGTACATTTCTGTCAGTATTCCTGAAGGATATACCGGAAAACAGATTGCATCTCTTCTAGAAGAACGAGGCGTTACCAGCCGTGACAGTTTCCTCAGTGCTTTTACCGATGCTTCACTGCTTTCTGAATTCAATATTCCTTCTACCAGTTTTGAAGGGTATCTCTTTCCTGAAACCTATTATTTCGATCCTGAAATGAGTGGAGAAGCCGTTATCCGGCTTATGACAAAAACCTTCTTTGCCAAGATAAAGGATAATGTTCCTGAACTGCTTGAAAAATCTCCTGCAGATCTTGATTACATTGTTCGTTTTGCATCTGTTGTAGAAAAAGAATACAAACTGGAAGAAGAAGCTCCTCTTATCGCCAGCGTCTTTGCCAACAGACTCCGCATCAATATGGGACTGTATTCATGTGCCACCGTTATGTACATCATTACCGACATTCAGAATAAGCCTCACCCAAGCGGCCTGACCATTGCTGATACTCGTATAGAAAGCCCGTATAACACGTATATTCACGCAGGGCTTCCTCCTACGGCCATTTCCAATCCTGGTCTTGTAGCAATTAAGGCTGCTGCAAATCCGCCAAAAACACCGTACTGGTATTTCCAGGTAGTTGATGAAGCCGCCGGACGTCACGTGTTTGAGAAAGATCTGGACGAACATGCCATGAACCTTAAGACCATTAAGCGGTAAGTTCCTGATATATGCCGAGAATTGCCCAGTCAACGATAGAAGAAGTCAACAGCCGCATTGATATGGTTTCCCTGGTTGGTGAGTACACCAGCTTAAAACAGCGGGGGAGCGATTTCTGGGGCTGTTGTCCCTACCATCACGAAAAAACGCCTTCTTTTCATGTCATTCCTGACCGTAAAATGTGTCATTGTTTTGGCTGTGGTGCAGGCGGTGGACCCATTAACTTTTACATGGAGATGGAAAAAACTTCCTTCATGGAGGCTGTCATCGCCCTGGCAAAAAAGTGTGGTGTTGAAGTTGTCTACGATAACGGCGGTGCTGACCTGAATCTGCCGGAACGCAATAAAAAAGATGAATACAAGGATTTATACGGAAAGATAGCTGACAGTTTCCGCTATATCCTTACCAGCACTGAAGAAGGGGCTGCCGCCCGTGCGTACCTGGAACATCGAGGTATGTCACCGGAAATGCAGGAGAAGTTCAAGATTGGCTTTGCTCCAAAAGACCGGTACTGGTTGAAACGCTTTTTGCGGGCAAAGAACTACTCCGATGAATTTCTCGCTGAATCCGGCCTGTTTTCCAAGAATTATCCCGATATTGCATTTTTCAACAACCGCCTGATTTTCCCCATATTTGACCGTATGGGCTCTGTCGTGGCTTTTGGCGGAAGAATAATTGAGGGAGATGGCCCGAAATATTTGAACAGTTCTGAACTTCTTCACTATCATAAAAAGGAAACGCTGTATGCGTTTAATTTCGCGAAACATTCATTCCGCGAAAAAAAATCTGTTATTCTTTGTGAAGGGTATATGGACGCTATTGCATATCATCAGGCTGAAATTCAGAATGCTGTGGCAACCTGCGGGACCGCCCTTACTGATGAACAGGTTAAAATGCTGTCATCTCTGGTTGATACAGCGTATTTATCCTTTGATAGTGATGGTGCCGGTCAGGCTGCTACCTGGAAGGCAATCCTCCTGTTCCGCCGTGCAAACATGAATGTACGCATCATCAGGATTGTCGGTGCGAAAGATCCGGACGAACTGCTGCAAAAAAGTGGAAAAGAAGCGTTGACGAATTGTGTTAATAACGCTATTTTAGATTCTGATTTTTTGTTGTCAGCACTGTCAAAAAAGTATAATACTCAATCACCAGAAGGAAAAACCAGAGCAACCTTCGAGTTTTTCCAGTATATTGACGCGTTACAATCTGAAACACACAAAGAATCATGCTTTGAGCAATTATGCCGGGCATATCAGTTAAATCCGGAGGCTGTACACGCTGATTATTTAAAACGCAGCAAAGAAACCAATTCATCTGATAACTCATATAGAAGCACAACGGAATCGGCCCCTAAGACGGACCCAAATGCATCATATCAAGAGACAACAAAAAATATACCACAGAAATTAGTGGTAGATGCAGAATTACGCGCCGTTCTCGTTGCAGTTGCCAATATGAGCTGTTATCCCATGATGCGGAACTCTTTAACCGCAGATGATTTTGAAAATCCTGCAGCAAGGGACTTGTTCATTACTCTTGAAGAATGTTACCGGGAAGAAGCCGTCAGTTCAGACAGTATTCTGGGCCGGTGTGAAAATGAAGAATTGAGAAGACTTATTGCGAAAGTCGTAACATCTGGTGAGTATGCTGAGAATGCTCAGCGGGCAATGTTTGACGGGATAAAAATCCTGAAACAGAACAGCCTGATCAGAAAACGTCAGAGAGCAGAAAACAGACTTCGCAGTATCGACTTATCCGGGGAACCGGAATCTCAACGTCTTTCAGATGAACTTCTTAACGAGATAATGAACATAAACATGCAACTGAAACAATTGAACTCGAACAGTTAAAACGAGTCATTGACCCCACAGACTACGCGAAAAGGCTGATGGTTATGTTAAACCAGAGGCCATGCAAAAAAGGAAACGAACGAATGATAGAGCAAGAGCTTGATCCTGCTGTTGCAAAACTTATTGAGTACGGAAAAGACAAAAAACAGGTTACCTGGGATGAAATCCAGGATATTCTGCCACCAGAGCTGGTAAAAGACGGCGAAAAGATGGTGAAGGTTTTCGAATTACTGTCAGAAAACAACATTCAGTATTTTGAAGATGATGGTCTTGATGAAGACGATGATGATGTTCCTCCACCGCTTGACGACGATGATGATTTAGGCGGCGATGATGAAGGTGGTTCAGACGACGATCTGGTTGATGATCTGGATGGTCATAAAGACCGCAAGCAGTTGGTTTACAACGAAAAGGATGCCAACGGGGATGATCCTATCCGTATGTATCTGCGTGAAATCGGTAAGGAACACCTTCTTACTGCAGAACAGGAAGTACTTCTTTCCAAAAAAATGGAGAACGGTGAAAACATCATTAAATGTGTCATCAAGAATTCCGGTATGCTTATTCCTGAATTCTATGCTGTCGCACAGAAAGCTTTTTCCCGTATTGATCCCCATGAACAGGGTAAGGCCCGTAAAGAAATCAATGAAGAAATGGCAGAAAAACGCCGTCTCAAGACTGCGTACAGTGAAGTTCTGAAACAGGTTCTTCCTGATATGAAGCAGTATATCCAGCTGAAGAAACAACTGTTCGATACTGATCCAACCAGCAATATCTTTGAAGATGAACAGCTTATTGCCCTGCGCAATAAAATTCTTCCGGTTCTGCAGACCATCGATATTCAGTCAGAAGAAATTGAAAACTTCTCTGAAAAATTCATCGAAGCAACAATCAAGATTGAAGAATACCGTCACAAACAGGACCGCAAAGCAAAAGAGCTTCGTATTACAGATTTCAGTGAACTGCGCAGCCTTGGTAAACGTATGGCTCTTAAGACAGAACGTGAAAAACTGGAAAAAGAACTGGGCATTCCTGCTGACGAAATTCGTGAAATCTATACTCAGATTCAGAAGATTGACCGCAAACTCCGCCGTCTTGAATATGAATTTGAAAACAATGTAACCGAAATTCTTTCCATGGCACATGAAATCCAGCGTGGCCGCAAGATGATGGAAGATGCAAAAAACCGTCTGATTAATGCCAACCTGCGTCTTGTTGTTTCTATTGCAAAGAAATATACCAACCGTGGTCTGCAGCTTTTTGACCTGATTCAGGAAGGTAATATCGGTCTTATTAAAGCTGTTGAGAAATTTGAATACCGCAAAGGATACAAATTCTCAACCTATGCAACATGGTGGATTCGTCAGGCCATTACCCGCAGTATTTCTGACCAGGCACGTACCATCCGTGTACCTGTTCACATGATTGAACAGATTAACAAGGTTGTTCGTGAAAGCCGTCAGCTGATGCAGCGACTCGGTCGTGAACCAACTGATGAAGAAATTGCAGAACAGCTTGGCTGGCAGGTTAGCCGCGTTAAGACCGTCAAGAATGTTGCCCGTGAACCTATTTCTCTGGAAACTCCAATCGGTGAGGAAGAAGATTCAATTCTGGGAGACTTTATCGAAGATAAAGAAGTGGAAAATCCAGCTACCCAGACTGCACATATTCTGCTGCAGGAACAGCTTGATGCTGTTCTTGAGACACTTCCTCCACGTGAAAAAGAAGTTCTCAAGATGCGCTTTGGTCTTGATGATGGTTATTCCCTGACTCTGGAAGAAGTAGGTCTGGCATTCAGCGTTACCCGTGAACGTATCCGCCAGATTGAAGCAAAGGCTCTCCGTCGCCTGCGTCACCCACGCCGGTCTGGAAATCTGCGCGATTACATCGATTAAAATCGGGTAAAAAGGGTAATAGACCTTACACCATAATTTTGTTATAAAATAAGTGCACTATTTTTGTTTTTTCAGATAGTGCACGAGATATACAACGTAAAGAGGATCTTTTCTTATGGAAATGACAGATGTTTTTGAAAAATTAAAGTCTCTTCAGGATATTCTTTCTGAGAAATACCGCATTGAAAATCAGATTGAAGAGTCTCCTAAGAAATTGACGAATCAGGAAGAGTTGGTTTCCCGTTCAACTAAAGAATATATCGAAAAGAACGCAGAGTACGAAGAAGTTCGCTCTGTAGTTGCAAAATTACGCACTCAGCTTGCAGATGCAGAAGCTGCAGTTGAAAAAGGTGAAAAAGGAATGGATTCCATTACTACTCACCGTGAATATGAAGCTCTTCAGAAAGAAATTGATGATGCAACTCAGCTGGCTCAGACAGTACGCAAGGAACTTCAGAAAGAAGAAAAGAACCTTGCTGCTCTTGATTATGCCCTGAAACAGAAAGAGCAGTTCATCAACAGCCAGAAAGAAGAACTTACCACCAAGAAAGAAAGCCTTGATGCAGAAATTGCTGCATATAATGAAACTCTTGACAGCCTGAAAAAACAGGAAGAAGAACTTGTTCCTGGCATTGATTCAGATATCATCTTCAAATTTGAACGTATTATTAAAAGCAAACAGGGAAAAGGTATTGTTGCCGTAAAAGGTAATGTTTGTGATGGATGTCACATGATTCTGCCTGCTCAGTTTGCCAATGAGGTTCGTAATGGCGAAAGTATCGTATTCTGTCCATACTGCAGCCGCATCCTCTTCTATCAGGAAGTTGAAGAAGGCGAAACCGAGTTCTATCAGATGGATGATACCGGTAGTCTTGCTGATGATGATGACGAATTCGAAACCAGCGAAGACGGATACGACGAAGTTGACGGCGATGAAGAATATGGTGATGAAGAAGATTCTGATTCATCAGACAACGACTTTGACGACTGAGTTGTATCAAAAGCTTTAGTATCGTAAATATCAGAAGTAATAAAACCGTGGCAGCAACAGTGTGGTGCATTGTTGTTGCCGAGGAAAGTCCGGGCTTCTTCGGAAAAGATGCCGGTTAATGGCCGGGCAGGGTTTCTTCAACAAGTTCCCTGACAGAAAGCGCCACAGAGAATATACCGCCTTCAGAAATGCAGGTAAGGGTGAAAAGGCGGGGTAAGAGCCCACCGGGTAACGGGTAACCGTTATCGCATGGCAAGCCTCATCTGAAGCAAGAACATGCAGCTGTGTAACTCCGATGGTGAAAGCCGCGCAGCGGGTAGTTTGCTGGATACAATGGGTAACTGTTGTGCAGGAAAGATGGTTTTTTAATACAGAACCCGGCTTATTACTTCTGTTTTTTATTATTGTAAATTGAAAAAAGCGGGATATACTGTTTTGGGTGGGAAAAATGACAGCAGAAACCGATAGATTTCATAAAGTACAGCGGGATAATCACGGATTACGGCGTGTTGTAATCGGATTATTTATATCACTTATTGCCGCAGCTCTCATTTTCTTTGCAGTATTCCAGATTTTACAGAACCTTAACCAAAGACCTTCTCTCTCAAAGGTATACAAGGCTTGGGATTCCCAGCAGTTTGAGACTGTCTACAGTCTAACATCAGAGATTATATCAGCAAAACCTTTTGACCCGACTGCAGAAGCCTATCACGGTTTTGCCTCGTTTTACCTTGCAGTTTCAAGTACTGATCCTCAAATAGTGCAGCAGTACATTGATGAGTGTATTAATTCTTTGCGGATTGCCCGTCCATCTGTTTCCAAGGTGCTGGAGCCCCAGGTAACTTATCTACTTGGTAAAGCATATTTTTACAAGAACACTTTTTCTTCGTATCACTATTATGCTGATCTTGCAGTGTACTATCTGCAGGATGCTTTTGAAAAAGGTGTTGCAGCCGTTGATATTCCAGAATATCTGGGACTCAGTTATGCACAGCTTGGCTATACAGAAGAAAGTATTGCTTCTTTTTCTGAAGCATTGATGCATCACGAAAGTGACACCCTTCTTCTTGCCATCGGCGAACAGTATATTGCCAATGGTCAGAGTGAATTTGCTACCCAATATCTCTACCGGTTACTTGAAACCTCAAAAGATGAAGTAATGCAGTGCAAGGCCCGGTTATTGATTGCTTCTGTTTTAGCTGAACAGAAGCAGTATGCAGAAGCTGAAACCCAGTACAATCTTATACTTGAGAAAGATTTGAACAATGCAGACGCATACTACGGTATTGGTGTATTATACGAAATGCAGGGAGATCTGGTAAAAGCACGGTCTTTCTGGCGTAAGGCATTGAAAGTGCAGGTTACACACCAGGGAGCACTTCAGAAACTTGGACGGTAATGTTCCGGGCCGGGTTGTTGTATATCTGTGTGTTTGTGCAGTACAGATAACAAGAAATTATTTTGTAAAATTATATTGAAATATGCAGGCTTTTTGAAAAATATGCTATGATAATTTCAAAAGGTGAAATATTATAAAAATTAGGGGATTATTATGGGATTATTTGATCATTTCTCAACAGATATTGGTATCGACTTAGGTACTTGTAATACACTTATCTACGTAAATGGCGACATTGTTGTTAATGAGCCTTCTGTAGTTGCCGTAGAAAAAGGTACAAAACGTGTTGTAGCCGTAGGTGCAGCAGCAAAGAAAATGCTGTATAAAACACCTGGGGACATTATTGCCATCAGACCATTAAAAGACGGTGTTATTGCCGATATTGACGCAACGGAAAAAATGATTCGTTACTTCATTTCAAAGGTAATGCCACGTCATAAACTGATTAACTCCATGCGTATGAACATCGGTATTCCAAGCTGCATTACGGAAGTTGAACGCCGTGCAGTACAGGAAGCTGCCGTAAAAGCCGGCGCCAAAGAAGTTCAGGTTATTGAAGAATCTCTTGCCGCAGCTATTGGTGCACGTATTCCGATTCATGAACCAGCAGGTCATATGGTATGTGATATCGGTGGTGGTACTACCGAAGTATCGGTAATATCACTTGGCGGTATGGTAGTAACCAGTGCAATTAAAGTTGGTGGGGACGAATTTGATGAATCAATCATCAAACATATCCGTTCAGTTCATAATGTAATCATCGGTCAGTCTATGGCTGAAAAACTGAAGATTGAAATTGGTAATGCCTGTGCTGACGAGAAAATTGAAACCATGTTCGTATCCGGTCGTGATGCAGTTACCGGTCTTCCACGCAAGATTGAAGTTGACTCTGTAGAAGTTCGTGAAGCATTGAAGGAACCTGTTAATCAGATTGTAGAAGAAATTAAACGTACTCTCAGCCGTACACCGCCGGAACTGTGTGCTGATATTGGTGAACGCGGTATTGTTATGACCGGTGGTGGTTCGCTGCTGAAAGGTCTTACTACACTTATCCGTAAAGAAACCAATGTTTCTGCAATTCAGGTTGAAAATCCTCTTGAATGTGTTGCACGTGGTGCCGGTCTTGCCTTTGAACTGTATAAGGATATTGAAACAGACCGTACACTGTACAACAACCTGAATAACTGACAGACCCAGCAGAGCTGGATATTTCAGGACTCCCTTTTTAGGTTTTAATTCTATGGAAAAAAGAAAAGCGCAACAGTCAAAGCGGCTTTCTCTTGTGGTTCTCAGTGTTTATCTGATTGTTGCAGGCATATTACTGACCATCAGTTCCGGAGGTTTTGTTGTGAACTTCCGGGATGTTGGTTTTTCAATCATGTCATCTGGTCAGAAACTGGTGAACACTGTTGTTACCAGTACAGTCCGCTTTTTTACCTCAATTTCTGAACTTGCAAACTTGCAGCGCGAGTATGCTCTACTTTCTGAAAAGCTTGAAAACTATGAGTATATGCAGCGTAACAATACAGAAATTCGCAAAGAGAACGAACGTCTTAAAGAACAACTGGGACTTATTGAATCAGTTACGTATAAAAATCATACTGCCCGCATCATTGGAAGAGATCCCAATGCTTTGTATTCTGGTATAACCCTGAACAAAGGCAGTAAACAGGGCATAAAGAAAGGTATGCCGGTTATAGCCATTCAGAATGGTAACGTTGGCCTTGTGGGAAAGATTGTATCAGTAGGTATCGGGACCAGTATGGTTCTGCCGGTATACGATTATCAGTGTAACGTGTCTTCCCGCATCGAAAAGACTCGTGACATCGGAATTGTATCCGGTAACGGCACAGACGATGGTTCACTGGTCATGAAATATATTAAAAAACGCGTTCTTCCCGAATTGGCCTATGGTGATATTGTTGTTACATCCGGTGAAAATGACAATTACATGCGGGATATTCCTATCGGTACCATTACCGGCATTACGGTTCTTGATTACGATACTTCACTTGAAATAGAGCTGACTCCCATCATTGATTTCAGCCGTCTTGAAACAGTTCTTGTTGTAGAATCAACCAGTACTGCTGATGAAAACAGCAGGAGGGAAAGCAATTGAAATCTGTCATTGAAAATCTTGTTTTTATCCTGATTTTTCTGTTTCTGGAAGCTGCAGTACTTTCAAATATCACGTTTTTCCCGGTACTGCCTGATTTTCTTCTGATAATCACACTGTATGTATCTCTTTCTCAGGGGGCAATTGTCGGGGAAACAAACGGTTTTGTTTCTGGTCTGATTCTTGATTTATTGAGTGCAGCTCCCTTGGGCCTGAATGCAATTGTTCGTACTCTCGTTGGTTTCAGTGTCGGGCTTCTGGGACAGACAATCAATATCAATGGTATTGTTGTTCCTGTGATTTTTGGTGGTGTTGGTACCATATTAAAGGCTTTGTTTCTGTCGTTTACAGCGTTCTTTTTTCCCCATGCCGTGTATACTTACGACCTGATAAGTCCGTTACTGTGGCAGGAAATGGCCTGCAACATGGTCTTTACACCGGTGTTGTTCCTTTTCTTCCGTCATTTTGGATTCTTTGATCCCGTGGAGAAAAAACTGTAATGGCAACCATCATCCGCTCTACTGATATTCAGGATGCACGCAATGCCAATAAAGTTAACAAGCGGGTGCACCTGTCGACGCTGGGTATCATTATTATCGTGACCTTTGTGCTATACGGTATCCGCCTGTTTAAGATGCAGGTTGTAGAAGGTGCCGAGTATCGGCAGCAGTCTCAGGTTATTTCCCAGCGTACTAAAACCATTCCTGCTCAGCGTGGTGAAATTTACGACCGGAATGCTACTTTCCCGCTGGTTATTAATGTAGATTCTTTTGCAGTAGACTTTATTCCCGGTGAAGCTGGGGCAAAATACGATACTGTCGCAGCCCGCATTGCCCAGTATCTGGGGATGTCCAAGGCCGATATCGATGAAAAAGTGCCCACTTCAATCAGGAAATCCTATACCTCACGTGAAATTAAGTCGAACGTAAGTTTTGAAGAGATTCAGAATATTGCGGAAAACATTACTGATTTGCCCGGTGTTTCCTGGCGTTCAAAACCAATCAGAAACTATTTGGAAACCGGTTCCATGTCTCACATTATCGGATACACCGGTGATATTTCCCGCGAAGAACTGAACGTAATGTACAATAAGGGGTATACCAATACCAGTATTGTTGGTAAATCCGGCATTGAACGCCAGTACGACAGCATTTTGCAGGGAAAAACAGGTATTGAATACCGTACTGTAGATGCGAAAGGCAAAGCTTTGTCTAACGAAGTTCAGATTCAGCCGCCGGAAATGGGAAATAATCTGGTTCTGACTATTGATTCAGAGATTCAGACTCTGGCAGAAAAAGCTCTTGGCGAACGTGTTGGGGCAGCCGTTGTCCTTAAGCCGACAACAGGCGAAATTCTTGCCATGGTTTCCTATCCTTATTTTGATGCCAATATTTTCAGTACCAGCAATTCAGCCAAAGAGTATCAGGCTTTGTCCACAAATCCCAATAAACCTTTGCTGAACCGTGCTGTAAATGCAGCATATCCACCGGCATCTACCTTCAAGGTTATTATGTCTACGGCACTGCTGGCAGAAGGCACTTTTGATCCCGATGCAAAAATTGACTGTCAGGGTGTTCTTCCCTATGGTGGCCGAAACTGGAATTGCCATGTTGGTAAGCCGGGACACGGCCATCTTGATTTGAAAAATGCACTGGCACAGTCCTGCAATATTTATTACTGGACTATTGGCCGTGATTATCTGGGTGTTGATGTTATTGCTTCATATGCCAACAGTTTTGGATATGGAAAACCACTTGAAATAGATTTGCCGGCCTCAAGCGACGGATTTATTCCTACTGCTGTCTGGAAGGAGCGCCGTTACCATGAAAAATGGATGGACGGTGATACCATGAACATGTCAATCGGTCAGAGTTATACGGAAGTTACGCCCCTTCATGTTGCTGATATGATGGCTATGTTCTGTAACAGTGGTGTTATTTACAAGCCTCATCTGCTGAAAGAAGTACGGGAGCCGGTAAATAACGAAATTCTGTACTCTATTGAACCTGAAATTCTTCATACGTTTGATCTTAATGACAGCATCTGGCAGACCATGCGTGAGAATCTGCGCTACATGATTACCGACGGTTCTGCCCAGTATCCGTTCCAGAATAAAGTTGTTCAGATTGCAGGAAAAACCGGTACTGCTGAAGTAACTGGATATAAAAACCAGTGGCACAGCTGGTTTGTAGGGTATGCCCCCTATGATGCGCCTCCAGAAGATCAGGTTGTTGTGTGTGTTCTTGTAGAAGCCGTTAACAAATGGGAGTGGTGGGCTCCTTACTGTTCAAATATAATTTTCCAGGGAATCTTCGCAGACCAGACTTATGATCAGGCTGTTGATGCACTTGGATTCAGATATCTTGTTGCACCTACCGGAAGACAGGAATAGTCAGTCTGTCAGGAGAAAAAAGAATGAAATTCAAACCATTGCAGTTTTTTGACCTGCTGCTTATTGTTCCTGTGATTCTTCTCATTACCATCGGGTGTTTTTTTATCTATTCATCCGGCGTTAATTCAGACGGTATCAATGTTTCTCGAGAATATGTAAAGCAGATTATTTTTGGTTCTGCAGGTATTGTTCTGATGCTGATTACTGCTCTGGTAGATTTCCGTGTGTATCAGCGGCAGGCAGGAAGACTGTTTGTCGGATTACTCATCGTACTGATTTACACCAGACTCTTCGGTAGAAAGGTTAATGGTGCCGTATCGTGGATTGGTATCGGTGGATTTGGTATTCAGCCTTCTGAATTTGGAAAAATCATATTTATTCTGTATCTGGCAGATTTTCTGGAACGCTCCGGAAAAATGGGGGATCTGGAACGGTTTATCAAGGCCGCCTGTATTCTGGCGCTTCCCTGTGGCTTGATTCTTTTGCAGCCAGACCTTGGGTCTGCATCAGTATATATTCCAATCTTTCTTGCTATGTGTTTTGTTGCTGGTCTTCCTGTACGATACCTTATGCTGTGTCTTGCTACTGGTATGCTTACTATCGTTGTTACCATGTTTCCAACCTGGGCTACAGAAATCGCTCAGAAAAATCTGGCACTTACAACAATTCTGGTAAACATGAAGCTGCGGTTAATCATTATCTCTGCATTTACACTGGCTACAATTCTCAGTTTTGTTGGGTACCGGCTTTTCCGTAACCGCTATTACTACTGGGCATGTTATATTTTCAGTATTATTACCCTGTCTCTGGTACTCTCTATCGGAGCAGGAAAAGTTCTGAAAGACTATCAGATCAAACGTCTTATCGTATTTCTGGATCCTCAGACAGACCCGCTTGGTTCCGGCTGGAATATTATTCAGTCTAAGATTGCCATCGGTTCCGGAAACCTGTGGGGGCAGGGATATCTGAACGGTACCCAGAGCCATCTGCGGTTCCTTCCCCAGCAAAGTACAGACTTCATCTTCAGTATTCTTGCAGAAGAATGGGGATTTATCGGCGGTCTTATAGTATTCACTCTGTATTTCATTATTCTGTTCAGAATTCTGATGATTCTTCGTTCTACGACCAATACCTACGGGTACTTTATTGCAACCGGAATTCTGTTTATGCTGTTCTTCCACTTTATCGTAAACGTCGGTATGGTTATGGGTATTATGCCTATAACCGGTATTCCGCTGGTATTTCTGTCCTACGGAGGCTCTTCCCTGTGGACTGCCATGATGTGTATTGGTCTTGTAATGAGTATCAATTACCGTCGTCTTGATTTTACCCAGCGGTAATTACGGAAATCTGAGAGGTTGTATGACACATATTGATCCCCTGAAAGTCTTTGGTGATGACCTGGCAGGTGTTCAGAATCCTGCAAAATATCTGGGAAAGGATTTTGGTCAAACCGTAAAATCTGATGAAGAAGCCGGTTTCACCTATATCATGGCCTTTCCGGATATGTATGAAATCGGCATGAGCAATCAGGCCATCAAGATTCTGTATAACGGTATCAACCGGTATGACGATATGCGTGCAGAGCGTGTTTTCGCACCTGATACAGATTTTGAAGCCTTACTGAAAGAGAAAAGCATTCCCCTGTATTCACTGGAATCCGGCATCCCCCTTAATGAAGCTGACTGTATCGGTTTTTCCATCGGGTATGAACTGGGGATTTCCGGCGTTCTGGGTATTCTTGACTGCGGCAGGGTGCCTCTCTGCTGCGACGAACGGGGAGAATCGGACCCAATAATTATTGCAGGTGGTCCAGGTGCTACCAATCCGGCGCCTTTCGCTAAGTTCTTCGATGGCGTTTTTATTGGGGAAGCTGAAAACGAATTTTTTGAGATGATGCACAAACTGGCTCTGGCTAAAAAAGCAGGAGCAAACCGTGCTGAAAAACTTGCAATTCTTGCTGCAGAACCTGCCATGTGGATTCCCGGAAAAAAAGCCCGTCGTGCCGTTCAGTCAGATTTTGGCCAGGTGCCTTCAGTTCAGGCTTTTTTCCCTATTGCCAACATTAAGCCGGTACAGGATCACGGCGTTATTGAGATTATGCGCGGCTGTCCCAACGGCTGCCGTTTCTGTCACGCCGGAGTATACTACCGGCCCCAGCGCGTAAAGTCTCCCCGGCTTATTCTGGAAGAGGCAGACCGCCTTGTTGAACAGGGTGGTTTCCGTGAAATCAGTCTTACGTCTTTGAGCTCAGCAGATTACCCTGATATTGAGCGCATGCTTGATATCCTTATGAAAAAGTACGAAGGGGCCAATATTTCTTTCCAGTTGCCATCACTGAAGGTAAACAGTTTCAGCCTGCCGCTGCTGGAAAAACTGTCTGTAGTACGTAAATCAGGGCTTACATTTGCCGTTGAAACCCCGGTAGAAATGTGGCAGCTGGCATTGAACAAGGAAGTGTATGCCCAACGTCTGGTGGAAATTATTCTGGAAGCTAAAAAACGGGGCTGGAGCAGCGCCAAATTCTATTTTATGGTCGGATTACCTCCAGCCTGTGATGAACGCCATAGAGCCCTCGTAGAGGCCTCTAGTGGGCTTTTACAAGGCGCTGAAGGCACATCTGCCGCTGAACCCATATCCGAAGAAAAGGCCATTGTTGATTTCCTGCTGGATATTCAGGAGCGGACCAGAATTCAGTGTTCCGTTAATGTAGGTACGTATATTCCTAAACCACATACGCCCTATGAACGGGTGCGCCAGCTGACCATCGATGAATCACGTTCAAAGATGGAGTATATCAGAAGCCATCTGCCCCGCGGAAAATTCAAGGTAAGTACCCATAATCCTTTTGTTTCGTTCATTGAAGGCCTTATCAGTCGCGGAGATGAACGGGTGGGAGATATTCTTCTTGCTGCATACAAAAACGGTTGCCGCCTTGATGCCTGGGAAGACAAGATGGAAGTTGATATCTGGAATGCAGCCATTGCTGAAGCTCCCTTTGATGTAGTTCATGAGATTACCCGGGCCCGTAGTGATGACGAAATCCTTCCTTGGCATGAAATAACCCTGGGACCGCCACCAGCCTATTATAAGCGTGAATTTGACCGTTCAACCAAAGGAATCCTTACTACCCGGTGTTCTGAGGACTGTAAAACACCCTGTGGCGTATGTAGTGTATCAAAAAATATACATTCTCATATTGAATCTAACTGCAATTTCGATGATATCCCTGAAGAACTGCTTACTACGGACCGGATTTCCCTTCCGGTGCGGGAAAACAACATCGATCTTCTGTACCGCTGTCTCTTTACCTACGAAAAAAAGGATGGCGGGGAATATCTGCCGCATTTGGCAACCCAGGAAAACCTGCACAAGGCATTCCTGAGAACCGGATTACCCATCATGTTCAGTAATGGATTCAATCCCATCCCGGTGCTGGAGCTGGCATCAACCCTTTCTCTGGGTATAGAGTCGGCTGAAGAATACGGCAGCTGTCTGTTCCGTTATCCGGTAGAAGCTGAAGAATTCATCCGGCGGATGGAAACATCCCTGACACCCATGCTGAAGATTACCGGAGCCATTGTGTATCCGGTAACCCGTAAGGTTAAGAGGGTTTCCCTTTCTGCTAAACTGTTTGGAGCAGAATACCGGTATACCTTCAAGGAAAACTGCGATGCAGAGAAGATTGCGGACTTCTTTGAAAGTG
>JAZLGC010000026.1:0-64496 GCA_045616125.1 Treponemataceae bacterium
TTCTTCAAGAGCTTCTTCATTAGCGGCAATTTTACTGGTAGTTTCAGCAATTACTTTGGCATCTTCTGCATTACGCTTATCAAGAGTTCCTAAAAAGTTCCGTAAGTCAATGTTTGCATTTTTAAGTTCGGTAACTTTTGCATTATGAAAACGTACCTCTTCAGCAGAAGCAGTCATTGCTTCTTCAATTTGCTGCTTAAGTGCATTGTACTGATTAAAGATAGCAGCACCGCGTTCAAGACGTGATGCAGAATTCAGCATGTTATTAATACGTTTTAAGGTATTAAGGTTGCGTTTGTTCAAAGCAACATCTGTTTTTGAGATTTCATCATCGGAAAAGATAATTGATCCGTTAGAGATGAAACCATTTGCATCAAGCATACCGGCGAAGGTTTTAGTCAGTACTGATTTTCCAGATCCTGACTCACCAACGATAGCAATTGATTCATTTTCGTAAATATCAAGAGATACGTTACGGATTGCAGTAAGAATTCTACCGCGAACATTGAATTTTACTTCAACGTTGTTTAATGAAAGTAAGACTTTCTTTTCGTTTGTGTTTGTAATAGTTTCTGCCATTTTACACTCTCTAAAATACGGACTTACATATGAGTCTTAGGATCTGATGCATCTGCCAAATTCTGTCCGAGAACGTACAGAATGAAGGTAATAACTGATGCAACAACTACTGGTGACCAGAACTGCCATGGGAAAATAAGGAACGCAGTCTGAGCGGAACCGATAAGTTTTCCTAATGACGGAATGTTTGAACTGAGACCAAGACCGATAAATGACAGGAATACTTCCATCGAAATATATCCAGGTAATTCAGAAGCTACCAGAGTCAGAATTACAGAAGTAAGGAATGGAAGAATATTTACTGTTACCATACGGTTAATAGGAGTTCCAAGACACCGGGAAGCAAGAGAATATTCACGGTCACGGATAATCATAACCTGAGTACGGAAGAAGTAGGCAACACCAAGCCAACCGGTACAGGTTAATGCAAATACCATCTGCCAGAAACCAGATCCCAGAATATATACCAGAACCGAAATAATCAGAAGGCTGGGTACGTTTGCAACGATGTTGTACACCGTAAGCATAAAGTTATCAATCTTACGGATATATCCCCACAGTGCACCCATAATGATACCAACGGTCATATTGATGATACTGCAGACGAATGCAAGAGAAAGAGATGTTCGGGCACCAGATACAATTCCGTAGAAAATTGAGTTACCCATACCACCGGTTCCAAGCATCCATTTAAAACTGAAGCCACCAAAGTACTGACATGCTTTTGAAGGACTCAGATTATATGCTTTTATATCTGAAACATTTTCAAACGGATCATATACCCAGAAAGTAGGCATGATAAATGAAACCAAAATGACAATTGATACAATTGCCAGCATGACAATGTTCATTTTATTTTTAAAGAATACCCGGAAAACAGATGCCCAGTAAGAATACCGTGGAGCACTGATTTTTTCAGATTTTATGGTATTGCTGTCAATAAAATAAAATTTATCATCTAAAGTATTAGTTGTTTCAGAGGTTGTCATCTTCCGCCTCCTTTTTTGCCGGTCAGTGAAATACGTGGGTCTGCTTTTGCAAGGAACAGGTCACCAAGAATTACAGAAATGAGCGACAATGATGTATAGAATACGGTACATGCAACAATAACGCCGTTATCGTGAGAGTTAAGAGCGGTAGTAAGAAGGTTACCTACACCAGGAACAGCGTATACACGTTCGGTAATAATTGCACCAACCAGACATCCAAGAATTTCTCCTGGAATACCATGTACCAGTGGGATAATTGCATTGCGGGCAATATGAATGTTAAAGATTTCGCCTTCTGAAAGACCACCAGCTCTAGCAAACTTAACGTAATCAGAGTTCATCTGGTCAAGCATATAACGGCGCATCCATCTCATAAGACGAGCAATTGATGCAAGGGCAAGTGAAACTACAGGAAGAACATATCCTAAAGATCTGACACCCGCATTGGCAAACTTATAAGGAAGTTTGAATACCATGGTACCTACAGCAGCAAACATGAAGATGTATGCAAGTGAAGGAACAGCCATGATAAACACGATATAGAATTCACCCAGTTTATCAGCAATTGAATCCTTTTTGCGGGCAATGAGAATACCAAGAGGAAGACCAATGAGATACTCAAGGAAAATTGCAATAATACCAATAGTAAACGAAATGCCAATCATAGACTGACCATCACGTTTATAACTGTAAACAGTATAATTATCAGGGAACTGAGTTTTTTCAATATCGCTGACAATACCGGAATTATAGGTAAGTGAATGGAAATCAATGGCAGTATCTACATATTCATCAGTGCCAATCAAGTTTGGATACTGCTGTTTAGACATCTTCAGGTCTCCCTGAGTCTGGTTGATAACAGAAGTAATTTCAGAACCACGGTACGTAGTAAATGAAGTACCAAGATTCATGTGAATGATATTCTGGTGAATGAAAGGGAAATTGCCATCAAAATACAGAAGATATTTATGATATGTACCAGATCCAACAAGGGCGATACCACCGGTGAAAGGATCTTTTTCAAAACGGATATAACGGTTAGTAAGATTAGGATCTTTAACCATCCGTGTATTTTCGATAGTAAAGAAGTTTCCAATATAACTTAACAGACGAAGATATACTGGTTTTTCATGAATGGATACAAGATATCCTGATCCACCTGGTTTCTGTTTACCATTGGCATAAGTAACCGGTTCAAGATATCTGATTTCTTTACCCTCAGCTTCGCTAAGCTCAATAAATTCCTGTACACTGGCGTTATTCAGATACTGTTTAGGTTTCTGGATAACAGCCTTATCGCTGTTGTACTGAGAGTTGCTGGCATATGAATCACCATACAGTGCTTCATACTTTGACTTAAGAAAACTACTGTAGTCTCTATACTCAAGGTATCCGTATTTCTGATACTGATTGAGTTCATAGATGACTCTGTCATTTGCTGCTTTTTTATTCCATGTATCGTCGGTCTGGAAGATTACACTGCGGTCAATGCAGGTATAAACCAGAAACATAACGGTCATGACAACTACGAGCAGTGAGAATACGGAAAAAAGAATTCTCTTTAAAAGATATCTACCCACCTTTCTTCGTATCTCCTTTCATCTGATTTTTTATTTGATTTTATAAATAGCGTTCAAATGGACGCGGCAATCTATGTAAAAGCCGACCGATTTTACACAGATTGCCTGAAAAAATCAAGTCTTGCTCTGATTCATAAAATTGCAACCTATGAAACAGAGCAAGAATATCTTTATTTTTCTAAGTGCTAATCTAACGATTAGAACAGACCCAGTACTTTGGTCATGTAACCGGCACCGTAACCTTTCATGGTATCCAGGTAAGTTTTAGGATCACCATAGTCTGGTCCCCAACCTGAACCGTAGAACAGGTCGAAGTTTCCGGCTTCACCGTTGTTTGCACGGTAACCAGAAGCATAGTAGTCATTAGAAGTAGTAGCTTCAACCATGTTAACTACAACTTTATCTGCACCCAGAATAGATTCGATGCTGTTTTTAACAACAGCAAGCTGTCCGGTCTGGGTTTCAGAAGCTGAGTAGTAAACAACGTCGATGTTAATTGGATAGGTAACAGAGTCACCCAGTTCTTTAACAGCTTTGTCCATAGCAGCTTTTGCTTCGGTAGGATTGAACCAACCATCGCAAGAATCTGCAACTTTTACGTTGAATCCAGCTTTATCCAGGTAGTACTGAACCATGTCTCCATAGAAGGTACCAGCTGGGAAAGTATGACCGTTTTTGTCGGTCATGGTTTTTGACAGTGATACGAAGTCTGGAGAGGTGTACATATTGCGGAGTGCGTTGAGAGCAGCATCACCGTTGGTAACAGCATTGTACTGTTCCTTGTTGATGGCAAACAGAACTGCTTTACGGAAGTTCTGGTTCTGCATAGCAATATGGGTTGAGATTTTCTGTTCTTCAGTTTCAGAAGAAGCAACTGCACCACTATCAAGCTGGAAAGTACCGCGGTTCAGGTTAAGACCACCGAAGTAAGTGGTAGCTTCAGTATCGGTGATGTAACCGAATTTTTCGAAGCGGCCATCTTTAACAGCCAGTTCCATACGTGCAGCGTCACCCAGAGCAGTACCAGCATAAACACCAGCAACGGTGTCATTGTAGTACTGTACCAGGTCTTCACCAGCATCGTATACCCAACGGATTGATTCCAGGGTAGTAGTTGCATTGTTCCAGTAACCTGGGTTACGTTTCAGGGTAATTTCTGAAGATGGTTCCAGTTTGGTAATTACGAATGGACCACAGTAAACCTGTGATGCAACATCGGTGTTTTTACCATAGGTGTAAGTGTTGGTATCTGCAGAAGCTGCAGCATATTCTTCAACACCGTATACACCACCGTGTGCTTTGTAGAAACTTTCGCACATTGGCAGGAAGCATGAGTATGACAGCATGGTCATGAAGTAAGAAGTTGGGCGTTCCAGAGTAACCTGCAGGGTGTACTTGTCAACAGCTTTGTATCCTACAGCGTCCCATGAACCACCAGCTGAGTAGTAGTCAGTTGCACCAACGATAAGACCGTCAACCAGCCATTCAAGACCAGCCTGGGTATCCAGCATGTGGTGGAGACCTGCTACGAAGTCTGCAGCAGTTACTTCAGCATATTTCTGACCTTCTGAGGTATACCAGTAAGCACCTTTGCGGATATTGAAGGTGTAAACGGTACCATCAGCAGATACAGACCAGCTTTCAGCCAGAGAAGGCTGCATCTGGTTCAGGTTATCGTATTCGATAAGACCGTCAACAGTGTTAACGGTAATTTCGGTATCAGCCTGTGAAGAAGTATTCAGCCAGTCCAGAGTTACAGGAGCGGTTGAGAAAGTAGTTACGTAAGTATTCTGGATTTTGTGACCTTTTGATTTCAGGTAAGCAGCTGGATCATATTTTCCCTGTCCTTTAGATGCTTTTTCCCACTGAGCCAGAAGGTCTGCACGTTCCTGTTTGGTCAGGAATTCATCAGAAATTACGATTTTGTGGAGACGGTCAGTATCATTACCCCATTTTACGTATGGAACAGTTCTTGGAGCAACACGGGTAATACCATAACGGCCACCACGAGTAGTCATTGGAAGGAAGGTTGCACTTGAAAGCAGTGCAGCTTCAGCCTGAGCATACAGAACAAAACGTTCATCTGGATCGAATTTAGCATCAGCTTCATCGAGCAGAGCACCGTAGTCACCCAGGATGTTTTCATAGATTACGTCGTCAGCTTCACGAACGTAAGTAGATGGACGAACTGCAGCAGCTTTTTTTGCAGCTGGAGCAGCGGCTTCCGATTTACCACCGGCAAATACTGGAGAAACAACCAGTACGAGGGCGAGTAAAGCGATCAGTTTAGAGAAGTTTTTCATCTCTCTCACTCCTTATACATTTTTTTAAAACCTTCCGAATTTAAAATTCAAAGATTTCGAGGTATATTTTACTGTATAAAAAGTGTTTTTGCTAGTATTTATGATAGTATTACTGCAGAAACTTTAGTGATTTTAAAGTTTTTTTGGTCTTAAAATGCCACCATAGGTTATACCCAACTGACCGGACAGGGTCTGATACTCTTTTTCCTGCGATTCAGTTGCTCCCGTGCAGAAAAAAGTACAGTTTTTCATACCTGCAGGAAGAACTCCGTATTCCAAATCATCATTCTGGGGAAGAACCCTGAGAGCCTGCTTTATGACACCATCCCGGGAATCAACTACCTGTACGTCATCGCCAAAGGCTTTCTGAATTTCATCGGCCAGATGGATAAAATGGGTGCAGCCAAGAATCACCGTATCGCATTTTTCATTTCTGAAATAATCCACGGCAGGCTGAATGGCGGCGGTAATTTCTTCAGGAGAAGCGGTGTACAGTTTTTTTTCAATAAATTCTATAAGATCCGGATCTCCTCTTCTTGCCACATAACAATCTGAGGCAAAATCCCTGATAAGTTCATCAGTATACGAAGCCTTTACTGACTGAGAAGTAGCCAGAAGCCCGATTCTGTGGTTCTGTGAAACACTGGCAGCAAGCTTTATGGCAGGAACGGTTCCCACAAAAGGAATCTGGGGAAACCTGTGCCGTAATGAATGCAGCGCTACAACAGACATGGTATTACAGGCAATGACAATTGCTTTAGGCTGAAAATGCTCCAGCATGCTTTCTACAGTCTGTGAAGCACACTCGATTATCTGTTCAGGGCTTTTTTCTCCATACGGGAAATGAGCAGTGTCACCAAGGTACAGGCAGGAATACTGCGGATATTGTTTAGCCAGATGAAGCATGTAACCGATACCGCCAGTACCGGAATCCATGAAGGCAAAATCAGACATTTCAGTCTCCAAAAAGGGCATTGAAAGCGTTTCTGGCTTCTGCAGCCTTATCAGTTTTTCCGACAGTGTTTCCGGCTTTGGCATTCAGTTTGAAATAATCACAGAAATTTGACCGTTCCTTGTCAGTAACCTGCTGGTCAATTGATTCATGACAGTCATAATGAGAACCCGGTTCGTACCACTGGCAGTTTTTGCAGCAGCGGACATCGGCTCCACAGGAAGGACATACATCGCTGCGTCCAACAACACCACTGAAATTCAATTCTGATCCACATTTAAAGCACATATGATAATTGTAACGGGTTTGACTTATACAGCGCAATGACTTTAAAATATCAGTATGTTTTCTATGGATTGCTGTTCAAAACCGGGCTGTCAGAGATCCGGTCTTTCTGTAATAGGTGAAGATGGTGAAATTACCGGAGGAACCACATTCTGCTACGATCATCATCCTGACAAAATTGCGGTTACTGAAACCATCAAAAAATACATTGAATCTCACGAGACAATAGTAGGCCTTAACGCTTCCGGCATTCATCTGGCTGATATGGACCTGACCAACAAGAAATTCTACGGCTGCAACTTCAATCACTGTATTTTCAGCAATGTTCATGCAGACAACTGTCGTTCCCGCATTTCCAGTTTTGATTTCTCCATTTTCAGTGACTGTAACCTTACTGCATCAAACTTTCAGTTCTGTTCCTTTGCAGGAGCCGTATTCAGCCATCTGCTGTTTACCAACAGCGACCTTGTACACAATAACTTCTGCGGTCTTACCAGCGTGCAGTCTTCTTTTGATGACTCAGACCTGTACAACAGCCGTTTTATCCGGGCAAAACTTTCTGACACCAGTATCCGTAACTGCAACATAAAAAAGGCTATTTTTCTTGAAATGGTTCAGGACAACGTTTCGTTCAAACTGTCCAATACCCGTGAAGCAGTATTCAGTCCGGGGGTGACACTGCAATGAAACTGTATTTTTTCATGAATATTGACGGTTTTTCAAACTGCTACCTGGTGGTTAATGAAAGCACAAAAGATGCCATTATCATTGATCCGGGAAAGATGACCCGGCAGATTCTTGAACGTATTGAAAACGACCATTTGAACCTGAAAGCAGTGCTCATTACCCATAACCATGGAAGCCACAGCCGGGGACTCAACACTCTGCGGAAGATTTATTCACCAAAGATTTACGCTGCTGACTGGGAAGTTGCCGGAGCCGATACCATTGTTCTGAAAGGTGATGGAGTACTGAGAATCAGCGGGTTCAATATCGGATATCTTGCTGTTCCCGGACATTCCCCTGACAGCATGTGCTACAAAATCGGCAGAATTATCTTTACCGGAGATTCACTTACTGCAGGACAGACCGGCAGTACCAATAACAGTTATGCAAAACGTACACTGATTTCCAACGTGCAGCAGAAGATTTTAAGTCAGAGTGATGATATTGCCTTAATGCCGGGGCATGGGCCGCCAACCAGTGTCGGTGCTGAAAAACACTACAACACTGATTTCGGCTATCCATTAGGCGACAATCTATCGTTCAATTAAGTTTACCCTGCCGCCTTTCAGACCGTAGTTGGTAAATACATAGTCTTCAAGGCGCCCGTGGGCATCAACAAAGCCCTGGGCGTTTGTTTTTTTAATGTAATCGCATAGTTCCTTATCTGCAGTAAACATGCTTTTATAGTTGGACCGGGTAATATAGTAACTGGCCGTAGAAGACCGTCCCTGCTGCAAAAGGTATGACATAAGTTCCGTGTGCATTAAAAACAGATCTTCCGTATCATATCCCAGACTGCTCTGCGTCTTGAAATACAAAAGCAGAAACTCCAGGGTTCTTTGATCCATGGTATTGTAAACTGAAGCAACATGATTCTGAAAAGCCTGATCAACAAAGAAAATGCCATGATAACACTCATGGGTTAAAAGCTGCCATCTGAGGCTGCCGGCACTTTCCTGACTGATGCTGACAATGGCACCGGCACCGGGAATATACGGGTCATTACTGTTTTGTGAGCCAGCAGTATCTGAACCTGTACCGACAGCGGAAGAAGCTTTCAGCAGAATACCGTTCTGCAGCAGAATATCCAGAAGTTCCAGTTCTTTCTGGTTAAGGGGGAAGTTTTCACGGGCAGCTGTATTGAAAAAAGCAGCAAGACTTACAGAGCGGTAGTCATGGGCGTTATAACCATGAAGGTCGCGAATTTCATCATCTGGGGCAAGACGGCCCTTAAAGCCTGCTTTTTCTGTAAAGAACGCCAGACGTTTCAGCATTTGGTCCTGAATATCGTAGTCAGCAAAGTCAAAAACAAGCACCTGGGGAAACTGTTCCCACTGATACAGCTGATAATCGGGGTTTTTCCATGAAGCACGGGGCCAGGTAAGGATAACGCCAGGATCAGCGGTTATGGGTTTTCTGTCTGCATCAATGGTATAAGTCCAGAAAACAGAAGACACCAGGCTTTTATTGTCTGTTACGGAAAACCGGGAACCCTGATTACGGAACAGTAAGGGATAAAGGTGTATGGTATTTTGGGCAGGACTTTGCATAACCGTTATTTTTTCTGTACCGGCTGCAAATTCCACTGTTTTTTGTTTTCCGTTCAGAATAGGTTGCCGTTCAAAAGAGCAGACGATAACCGGCTGTGCCGATGAATCTGCAGACACTGACTCAAGGGCATCAGAAAAGTCAAAAGAAGCTGGACACTGATCCATATACGAAACAGTTCCGCCTGTTGACGGAAAACCAACGGTTATTGCGGGATAGCGGCTCCAGCCTAAGGTTAATGGTTCAAAACGCAGATTTTTGACAGTAATTTGGGGATTGGAACCGGGACCAGGTACATACTGGATGATTATTCCCTGAGGAACCTGGGAACTGCAACCTAATCCCAAGGACAGATTTTCTGTTGCAGGAATTCCGGTAATGCTGGCACCGGGGCTTGTTTTGTTACCTTCATATAAAAAAGCAACAGCAACTGATTCAATGTCTGTAACGGCAAGGTCTGTAAAACAGGAATGAAGCTGAGGACCGGTTTCAGAAGTGCTGAGGAGCGCTGTCAGTTCCTGAGGAAAATGCCACGCCAGTGTATTTGCGCCAAGTTCTTTTTGAGAGACAGATTTTACCGGATACGCAGTGCCGTTAAAAATAACGGAGATTTTTGGAGAATTACTGCAGGAAACAAAAAGCAGACAAAATAGTATAAAAAAAACAGACTTACGTGACATACGATTACTATAAATTGAATTGGTAATTTACACAATTTGCAGTACCATAAAGCCATGACAGAAACCGGAATTTGCAGACTGACTGTTTTTATCCCTCACGGAAATACCATTGCCGAATTGCAGAAAGCCATAAAGCCTGACGAAGTGATATGGGGAGGTTTACCACGCTGTATTCCAATTTTTGTTGATGCCGATGAAGCGTTCCGCAGTTTATGGCAGATTCATTTTGACAAGCACAGCAAGTGCGTCGGAATTCCGGTGAAGATCAGTTTTTCTGAGCAGCTGCATACTGTGCTGCAACAGGGCACTGATCTGGAAAAGATCAGGCAGAGTATTCCGGAAGAACGGTGTTTGTCATTTAAGGGAAACCTTGTACCGGTAGAGTTGCTCCCCTCCCCTGCTGATTACGTACTGATTATGGGAATAAAAAAAACACCCGCCGGAGAGAGTCCGGAGAGTGTTTCTTTGTTGGATGAACATCTCTGCAAGACGTTTCAGATTGCGAATCTGGTGATGGAACTATCAGGAACCGGGCTTTTAACCTGGCAGGTAACTGAAAGCTGCTGGGCACCCAGAAGTTGAAGAGGCTTCGACAGGCTCAGCCATCCTGGGGAACAGAATCAGCCATCCTGGGGACAGGATTAGCCATCCTGGGGAACAGGGTCAGCGGTTTGCTGAAAGCATGTCGGCAAGCAGTTTAACGCCTTCTACCATGGCACCATGTTCTTCTGGAGCGATGCGGGCATAGAGCGTTTCCGGTGTATCACCAGGAAGCACCGGCACATTCTTCTGAATTAGAATCTTACCGGTATCGCAGCCGGCATCAACCAGATGCACGGTACAGCCGGATTCTTTTTCGCCGGCAGCAAGAACTGCTTCATGCACATTATGTCCCCACATACCAACTCCACCGAATTTCGGCAGTAAAGCCGGATGCAGGTTTATAATTCTGCCACTGTATTCAGTAACGATATCACCGGAAAGAACCGTAAGGAATCCGGCAAGAACAATGGCTTCAATGCCTGATTCACGGCACAGTTCAAGAACCCGATTGCTTACAGCCAGACGTTTTTCATCACGGCTGGCTGATTTGGCAACTTCTGAACCCATAACGGCATACGGACTTGCAATAACAGTGGGAACTCCACTATTGGAAGCGCGTTCAAGAGCATACGCATCTTTTGTTGACGAAATAACCAGTGCAATATGATAGTTACAGTCTTTTCCAAGACGTTTTTCTTCATCAAGCAGGGCCTGCAGGTTGGTGCCGCCACCTGAAACAAGAACGGCAACCTGCATCTGTGTAGCGTTACTCATCGGCATCAGTTGAACAGAACCTGTTCAGCCTGGGTTTCTGCAACAGCAGATTCTGCTGCCACAACTTTACCGATTTTGTAAGCTTTCATATCACCGCAGCGGCCACCGTTTTTGGCGTCAACGGCTGCAAAATCGTTGAATGCCTTAAGGATTTCATCTGCTTTGTCAGCTTTTACCGCCAGCATGAAACCGATACCCATGTTAAAGGTATTGAACATGCGGCTTGGATCTGCACCGCGACGTTCCAGTTCTGCAAATACCGGTGGAATATCCCAGCTGCCTTTGGTAAAGCAGGAAATAAGAGGATTCTTGCCTTCGGCTTTGCGGATTTTGTTGGCTTCAGGATACATACGTGGCACGTTTTCATAGAAACCGCCGCCAGTAATGTGAACCATACCATGAACGGCACCCTTGAACTGATCAAGAATGCTTAAAACAGGGCGTACGTAAATACGGGTTGGAGCAAGAAGTGATTCACCAATGGTAGTTCCGTTGAATGGGGTGTCGTAATCCTGAACCAGTTTGCGTACCAGTGAGAATCCGTTTGAGTGAACACCGGTAGAAGAAAGACCGATGATTACGTCGCCTTCAGCAATGTCCTTACCGGTAATAACGTCGTCTTTTTCAATGATACCTACGCCAAAACCGGCAATATCATATTTTCCGGCATCATAAAAACCGGGCATTTCTGCAGTTTCACCACCCAGCAGAGCGCAGTTTGAGTCAACACAACCATCTGCTACACCTTTCACCAGATCTGCTGCAATGTCACTTGAAAGATTACCGCAGGCAATGTAGTCAAGGAAGTACAGAGGTTTTGCACCGGTACACAGAATGTCGTTTACACTCATGGCAACACAGTCGATACCAACGGTATCATATTTTTTCATGGCAAAAGCAATGTCAAGTTTGGTACCTACACCATCGGTGCCTGAAACCATAACAGGATTTTTCATACCTGCTGGTACTTCAAACATTCCGGCAAAGCTGCCCAGACCGTTAAGTACACCGGGGATAGAAGTGCGTTTTGCGTGAGACTTGTACTTGTCTACAGCGCGGTAGCCTTCTTCAACATCAACACCTGACTGTCTGTAATCAATCATCGTTTACTCCATTCTTCTGTGTATATTATAACTCAACACCTTTGCCACCATTGGCAAGTGCGTCATCTACTAAAGACTGTTTGAATGCAACCAGTTTTTCCTTCAGTTCAGGATACTTGATGGCAAGCATTTCAACGGCAAGATATGCTGCGTTTGCGGCGGCATTAACCCCAACGGTTGCAACAGGTACTTTCGGCGGCATCTGAACAATGCTCAAGAGGGCATCAAGTCCACCCAGGCCGTTGGATGAGCGGCCTTTTGCATCCATGGACATACATTCCAGCGGAACGCCGATAACCGGCAGAACGGTAAGGGATGCAATAACGCCAGGAAGTGCTGCAGCAAGACCTGCACCGGCAATAATCACTTCTGCGCCGCTTGCTTCAACCTGTTTTACGGTCTGTGCAAGGAGTTCACCTGAACGATGTGCAGATAAAATAAAAGCTTCGTACTCTACGCCGAAATCCTTCAGCACGGTCGAAGCTTTTTTCATGGTATCAGTGTCTGATTTAGAACCAAAAAAGATGGCAACTTTCATGTTGGCACTATACCGTAAAACAGCGAGCGTAGCAATACGGGGTTAGCGGACGGTGCGGAGAAGTTGCAGCAGCTGGGAAGAGGTTGCGGTTTTCAGCACAGCCGGATCGTCAGCGATAACCGTTACCCCATAGGCATTGGTTCCTGAACTGCCGGTGGTTCCCTCCGTTCCGTTTTCTGCCAGGTCGTTTTCAGAAAGCTGCACCAGAACATCACCAACAGCCATACGGTCGTAGAATCCTTTCTGGCTTAAAGTGCCTTCTGCAATTTCTTCACCAACTTTAGTTACGGTAAAAGTTCCCAGAATCTGACTTTCTTCAAAAGAAACGCCCAGACCTGCATCGCTGGTAAACAATGCAGCTGCCGGAAGCACGGCCCATACCGATCCTGTCTGAGCGCCATCAAAAGCACCGGCGTCAATCAGACCAACGGAACCTTTACGGTCAGTCAGTACCGAATAATACGGCAGGGCGCTTACTACACATTCCCGCAAACGGCGTAAAGATGATGCATAGCGGTCATTTCCAGTACGGTACACGTTCCAGCTGCCGGCTTTATTGCCGGTTCTGGTGCTGTACATATCAAGGGTAATGGCGGTTTCCCGCTCAGTTTCTGCAAAATCAAGAATGCAGAAATAGTTATATCCGGCTGCACGGGCTGCAGAAAAAGCTTCCGTAAACGAAGAAACGGGCTGGCAAACCGGCTGGGCATCGGCCTTTGACGAAGTAGAGAAAATATCACAAAGACCACGAACGGTAATGTTGACCGCATCCGGGTGAATAGGTTCGTCCCAGGAATTCAGGTAGTACACACCCATGGTCCAGCGGTTTTTATCAAGCAGCAGGGTGTTCACATTCCAGGAAGCCGGCAAAGTTGAAGACAGAATTGACGTGTAACCTTCAACAATGTCATCGATGGTTTGGGTTGATTTACCCTGAGACTGGACAAACTGCAGTTCTGCCACATATGTTTCTGTATAACCGTCAGAAAGCAGCAGGTCTGCATAGGCAAGACGGACATTGCAGTCAAGGGGATTCAGCCGCAGGGAACGCTGATACTCGTAGCGTGCCTGAACTGAATAGTATTTCTTGATGTACTCAACAGCTTTGTCAGCATGATAGGCTGCAGCTGCAATACGCTCGGGGTCTTCTACAGGCAGCTGCTCAAGGATAAGCAGTTCCATGGCCATGCGGAGAATTTCATCATGAGGGTCAATTGAAAGACCGGTCTTGTACGATGTTAGAGCCCCCTGGACATCACCAAGGGCAGACTGACAAAGGCCCCGTACGTACCAGGCATTGGCAAGGTTTCTGTTTCTTGAAAGTCTGATATCACAGACAGCAAGACTTTCTTCATACCGGCCGCTGTTGTACAGCAGGTTTTCCAGTACAAGGTATGCGTCATCATAGGAACTGTCCAAAGAGATGGCGCGGCGGATGTAACTTTCTGCCAGGCTTAAATCTCCATCCTGCAGGGCAAGACGGGCCCCAAAATAATATACTTCCGGTTCCTGACTGTGAAAACTGATGGCCTGGGTAATGTAACTGCGGGCTGCAGCTGTTTTTCCCAGAGCATTGGAAACAAGAGCCAGACTTACCAGAGCACGGCGGTTGGTGTCTTCTCTGAGCAGTGCTTCACTGTACTGTTTTTCAGCTCCTGCAACGCGTCCTTCAAGAATTTCCAGTTCGGCAAGACCAAAACGGCTGTCCAGATTATTGGGCCACTGTTTCAGAACCTGTTCAAATACCTGGCGGGCGTCAGCAGTATATCCTAGACCAATCAGGGCAAATCCCCGCAGATTCCTGATATCAGAACGGTTTTTAACGTATTTATCTGCATTATCAAGGTATCCAAGGCATAGCCGGTATTCACCGAGAGCATAGGAACACTCTGCCAGTCCTATCCAGGCATCTGCATACGACTTGTTTTTTGTAACAGCGGCCTGATACTGCTCTACTGCAGAAAAATACTGTTCCTGCATCTGAAGATCATATCCCTTCTGATAGTAGGATGCGGCACTTTGGGCATAGAGAATTCCTGTCAGCGCTATAGAAACGATAAAGGCGGAAATGCGGTGTGTATTATTCACCCTGCTCTTCCTTTTTGATTACTTTAATCTGATTTACGCGGTGGCCTTCCATATCCTGTACGATAAAGTCCCAGCCATTCCAGGATACTTTTTCAAATTTCACAGGAATTTTTCCGAACAGGTCAAAGACAAATCCACCTAAGGTATCGAACTCTTCTTCCGGGAATCCGGTTTCAAGTTTTTCGTTCAGGTCCCCAAGGTTAACGCGGGCATCACACAACCAGATACCTTCGCCAACTGACAGAATATCTTCCTGCTCGTTATCAAACTCGTCCTGAATGTCACCAACGATTTCTTCGATAATGTCTTCCATGCAGACAATACCTGACACACCACCGTATTCATCGATAGCGATGGCAATGTGAATGTGGCGGCGACGGAATTCGCGGAGCAATGTATCAATACGCTTAGATTCCGGTACGAAAAAAGGCTTACGGAGCATTTTTTCAAGATCAGGTGTTTCATGACGGCTGAATGCCTTAATCAGGTCTTTTACGTACAGAACACCGGTAACATTATCAATTGATTCACTGTAAACAGGAAACCGTGAATGACCACTTTCTGAAATTTTTTCAAGAAGCTCATCCTGCGGTGTATCGATGGAAAGGAAATCAACGTCGATGCGCGGAATCATAACTTCTTTTACCGTGGTTTCACTCAAATCGTTGATACCACGGATCATGTCTTCTTTTTCTACTCTGGCAGCCTTATTTTCCGCCTCAGTTCTTGAATCAGTATGCAGTGTCTCTTTTTTGTTTTTTCTTCCGAATATACCCATCAGTTTTATAAACCTCATGCGAGTCTTTTATTTAATTATTGTATCGGCAATTTTTGCCAGCAGTTCTTCCTGCAGTATAAGCATTTTACGGTCTTCTTCAGTTCCGCCTTCAAAGCTCCGGTCTGCACCGATATGAGCCTCACCATGATCCATGCCACTTAAGTGCAGACAACCGTGAATCAGAAGGCGGCGCAGTTCTTCATCGGCAGATACACCGAATTCAGTGGCATTCCGTGTGAAGGTGGGCACGCTGATGATAATGTCACCGGCGGCAACCCATGACGTACCTTCCTGATCAGTATACGATTCACCGTTTTCAAAAGAAAGGATATCAGTTGGCGCATCAATTTTGCGGTAATCGTTGTTCAGTTCCTGAATAAACGGATCATCACAGAAAAGCAGTGAAACTTCCCAGCCATCAATGGAACGTTCTGAAAGAATTTTCTGAACAAACGGTTCTACAGCACCCATCCATTCAGGTTCATCCATGCCTTCTACTGTTTCAACAAAAATCTGATTCATGAGTTACACCTCACCATTTCCTTTTTTCGGTTCATCAGCAGAGCCCTGTGCATCCGGGTCTTTCTGATCAGGATATTCAATACGGGTATGATAATACCCGGCAAGAATCGTTACAAAAGATGCTTCTATGGCAGTCAGTTCGCCAAAAGAAAGGTTTGCCCGTTCCATCTGACCATGCTCAATTTTACCCATAACCAGCTGATGTATGAACTTTTCAAGACGGGAAACCGACGGATGATCAAGAGTACGACAGGCAGCCTCTACTGTATCAGCCAGCATGACAACTGCAGCTTCTTTGCTGTGAGGCGGGTTACCGATGTATGAATACTCTTCAGGAGTAACGTTTTCATCCAGTTTTTTTGCTTCGTTGTAAAAATAGGCAACCACACTGTTACCATGATGTTCCGCAATGATATCAATAACTTCCTGCGGCAGATGCAGCTGATGTGCCTTTTCTACACCACGTTTTACATGACTGCGGATTACCGAAAGCGACAGGCGTGGATTATCAAGTTCCACATGTTTGTTCTCGCCGGTCTGGTTTTCTACAAAGTATTCGGCCTGATCCATTTTACCGATATCGTGGTAGTAGGCACCAACACGGGCCAGAAGCGCATTGGCTCCTATTTCTGCACAGGCACTTTCAGCAAGGGTTGCAACCATCATGCTGTGGTTATAGGTTCCCGGAGCCTTTAAGAGCAGCCGGCGGAGAATTGGCGTATTCTGGTCAGAAAGGTCCATCAGGCGGAAAATAGAAGCCGTATTCAAAAGTGTTTCAAGAGGCGTAATGAAACCAAGAGCAAGAATACCGGATATGAAACCGTTGAATGCAACACCGGCAATGCAGCCAAATACGCGGTTTGCATCGTTATTGAAGATAATATGCAGGACAAGCATGAAAACCGCATCCAGTACAGCAATCATGAGGGCGGCAATAACCATGTCATAGCGGCGCTGCAGTTTTCTTACAATGCGGACAGAAGCAAGGCAGGAACACAGTTCAAAAAGTGCCGGCACAAAGGCGTAATCGGTGGCATTAAGAATGAGGAAGAACAGACAGAAACTGTAGTACACCGCCATGCGCTGGTTAAAAAGCACCGTGACCAGAATTGCCGTAAAAGTTGCAGGCAGAATAACCGGCAGCGCAAAATCATAACTGAACACCGTAAGCCGGAAACCAAATACCGTCAGGCCATATACCAAAAGTGAACAGCAGGACATGAAGATTGCTTCGCGCACCATCAGTTCATGCTCAAAGAATCCGCGCGAATAGAGGTAGAACAGCAGCGAAGCCAAAAGCATGTAATACAGAAGGTCGTTACAGAACCGGCGGTAGTCTATGTATGCAGGCGCTGCTGAAATTTTCCGTACTTTTTCCAGCTGGGCTTCTGTTATAGGGAAGCCTTTTTTTATGATTCTTTCACCACGGACAATTTCAAAGGGGAACTGTTCGTCTTTTGGCAGGGAACGTTCTGCAATAACAGCCCGGTCTGAAATCTGCCCTACTTCGTAATCATCAACGGGAAATGAAACCAGGTTTGATGCAGTAGACACTTTGATGAATGCCATTCCCAAAAGAATGACAAACCATACGGCAAAGACGATAAGGGTAGGACCGTGATCCTTCACCGATTGTGATAAAGAATACATCCAGCCGGGTGTATGTCTTTTATTTTTCTGTTTCTTGGTCATGTTCGTATGCCTGTACAATTTTCTTTACCAGGGGATTTCTCACAATGTCAGATGAATCCATGGTACATACGCTGATTCCCTCTATGTCAGAAAGAATACGCAGTGCATGTACTAAACCACTGGGAATCCGCTTTGGTAAATCTATCTGGGTAATATCGCCAGTCACAAAGACTTTTGATCCTGAGCCCATACGGGTAAGGAACATTTTCATCTGTTCCCGGGTTGTATTCTGGGCTTCGTCAAGAATGAGAATGCTGTTTTCAAGGGTGCGGCCACGCATATATGCCAAAGGGGCAATTTCCAGGATGCCGTTTTCAGAAAGACGCTCACATTCGCCTTTTGGCAGCAGAGACTGAATGGCATCAAACAATGGCCGGAGATAGGGAGAAATTTTCTGCTCAAAGTCGCCGGGCAGGTACCCCAGATTTTCGCCGGCTTCTACTACCGGGCGGGTAAGCACGATACGGCGAACGGCACCGGAAGCCAAAAGGCGAAGAGCTTCTGCAATGGCCAGATAGGTTTTGCCACTGCCGGCAGGTCCTGAGCAGAATACTACATCGTCAGTGCGCAGCGCACGGATGAATTTTGCCTGATTTACAGATTTGGGGTAGACGCTTTTTACGGCGCCGGGGATTTTTATGGCCGCTGAAGCAAAAAGGGATTCGGTATCCAACTCCGGAACAGATTTACCGCTGTAGCCGGTAAGGATTGAGTATACCATATCTGAATCAGGGGTTTCCCCTTCTGAGGCTTCATCAATGATGCGGTCGATAATATGTTTGAAGCGTTCAGTAACCTCAGGAGATTGTCCTGCAACGGAAATCTCGTTACCCCGGGTATATACCGGAACACCCAGATGAGATTCAATAAGCCGTAAGTTACTGTCATTGGTACCACACAAGCGGGCCAGAATATCAGAATCGGGCACCACTATGGTATATGCAGAATCCATATTCTTTTATCATAACGGCAAACTGCGGGCAGTGCAAGCGAGACACGAGTGTTTACTTTTTTGGGGAATTAACTATACTTTAAGGTGCGTTTTGAGGGGAAGGATTTTATGATTACATTCTGGCAGCAGGAAAACAGCAAGCTTTCTCACTACAATCCCAGTGACCTTGATATCTCAAAACATACCTGGATTGATGCCCGCAATGTTACCCGGGAAGACATCCGCGTTCTTGAAGAAGAATATCACATTGAACAGGAACACATTCTTGATATTCTTGACCAGGACGAGCTGGCCCGTATCGAAAAAACCGATGATTACACTCTGATTATTATCCGCCTGCCCGTTTTTGATTCCGAAGCAGATATCCGCTATTACACCATCCCCCTTGGTATCATTCTGTATCCCGATTACATCATTACCATCTGCTGGACCGATTGCGAAGTCATTAAAGATATCGCTGCCAACCGGCTACGGGAAATACGGCTGGCAGACTTTCCTGCCTTTATCATGTGCATCATGAGCAGAGCCGATACCTTGTTTCTGCGCTACCTTAAGGAAATCAACCGGCGTGCCGCTTCCATCCAGAGTGAACTGCAGCATGCCGTAAAAAACCGGGAACTGATTCATTTGATGAACCTGCAGAAATCACTGGTTTTCTTTACCACCAGTCTTAAAAGCAACAAACTGCTTATTGATAAAATTTCGCGGACCAAAATTCTTCCGCTGGATGAAGATGACCGTGACTGGCTTGATGACGTGGAAATTGACCACCGTCAGGCTATTGAAATGGCCGACACCTACAGCGACATTCTTGACGGTATTGCCGAAACCTTTGACTCGGTTATCAACAACAACCTGAACCAGGTAATGAAGCGGCTTACGGTTATCTCGCTGATTCTGATGGTGCCGACCTTCATTACCAGCTTTTTTGGCATGAACGTACCGCTGCCCTTTGCCAACACCGGCTATCTGGGTGCCATAATTCTTTTACTATGCTGTATCGCAACGTCGGTATTTGCCGGTTTCTTCCTGCGGGATAAACCTGATCCGGACGTGGCAAAAGAACGAAGAAAGAAACCGCGGAAAAAGCGGTAATGCCTGAAACCTACAGGAGAGAACGTATGAACATTGCAAAATCAATCCGATACGCGGCAGCTGCAGTTCTGGCAGCCGCTTGTTTTACCACCCTTGGGGCACAGGGATTCGGTGTGCCGGTAAACGATTCACGCTGGCTGGACCTGCCCGATGGCATGCCGATTATCAGATTCTTTTCTCCCGGTCTTGAGATGATTACCACTGGACCTGACACGGCAAGCGGTATTATTTATGACACCTTTATCATCGGGGAAAACATGGAAGCCTTTGCAGAACCGCGTTCCATTACCCCTTTTGCCATAAACCGGTATGAGACCACCTATCTTTTGTGGTACACCGTGCGGACCGATGCCGAGCTGAATCTTAACTACCATTTTGAAAATCCGGGACAGGAAGGTTCCGGCGGCAGACGCGGCAAAGCACCGACAACAGAACGGCAGCTTCAGCCTGTAACCACCATTACCTGGTATGATGCCATTGTCTGGTGTAACGCATTCAGTGAACTGGAAGGATTAACTCCCTGTTATACCTATAACGGCAAAGTATTACGGGATTCCGGGGATACAGCCATGTGTGATATGGCAGTATGTGATTTTTCGGCCAACGGATACCGGCTGCCCACCGAAGCTGAGTGGGAATACGCAGCACGCAAAACTGATACCGGGTTTATCCGGGGTGATGAATACAGTGGTGGTTGCCGGGAAGACGGTATCGGTATTACCTATGATGTAGCAACCGCAGAAAGTTTTCTGGTTACAGGCAGTATGCCGGGTTCCGGAACTCCCAATGCGCTGGGGCTTTTTGACATGAGCGGAAATGTAATGGAATATTGCTGGGACTGGTACGCTGATTATATTCCGGTGCCGGTAAACCAGCGCGCCACAGGGCCTGCATATGGCATGGAACGTGTTTCCCGGGGAGGCAGTTTCAGTCCCTATGCGTCATATTGCGAAAGCGGAACCCGGTACAGTTACGATCCTAACGAATGCTATAACTATCTGGGATTCCGCGTGGTACAGACCGTACGCTGACATCCCGTCAGGGAGATCCTGAATCAAGTTCAGGATGACAGTCTGATTCAGGATGCCGGTGTGATATTTACAGCTGATGCAGGGTGGCGCTGGCCACAGTCCAGGCATTGGCGTTGCGGGTCAGTTCAATGACACCATAACGGCCTTCTGCAAGAGAGCCTGGATTCATGAGGGTTGTTTTACCAAGGGTATTTACCGCAAACGATTCATGAATATGACCGCTGATTGCCACCAATGGCTGGTATTTTTCGATAAATGCACGGATTTCTTTTGAACCAGTTGAAATGCCGGCGGTAATTTTATCCATGCCGGTGTCAAATGGCGGCTGATGAGTTACCAGAATCAGGTTATCCCATACGGCTTCTTCGCTTTCGGTTACCGGGGTAAGGTCTGCCATAAGGTCGGCTTCGTCAAGTTCGTTGGGAGTGGTGCCGGTAAACTTCAGACCGCCACCGCTACCAAGCCAGCACAGATGTTCGCTTACTACCAGATTTTTCTGAATGGAAATGTCTTCGTCTTCAAGATTTTCAATAAAATCCGGGTCATCACAGTTACCAATTACCGCATAAATAAAATCGTGTTTGGTAATTAAAGCCTTAAAGGCGGGTTCTGCGGTTTCGGGTTTGTTGAATTCGGTAAAGTCGCCGGCAAATACTACGGCATCGGCTTTTTCAAATTCTTCAGTCAGTTTTTCAATGTTGGCAGTGTTGCCGTGCATATCTGATAATACTAATAATCTCATACATACTCCTTATTTATTGTTCAAGTGCTGTCATGACATCAGCAAGCTGATTCATCTGTTCCGGTGTTCCGATGGTAATGCGCACGTAGTTTTCTACGCCGGGGGTGGCAAAGTGGCGGATTAGAATGCCGGCTTTTTTTACGGCGGCATACACATCTGATCCAGAGAGTTTTGGGTGCTCTACCATGATGAAATTGGTGCTGGAAGGAACCACACGGTATCCGGCAGATGCAAGGCGGGCTGAAAATTCATCACGGGTAGCAGCAATGGCACGGGCTTTTTCGCAGTAATAGCCGGTTTCGCGGCAGGCAGCTTCGCCGGCAGCCTGACACACTGCATCAACAGGAAAGTGGTTGAAAGAGTTTTTAACGGTAATAACCGCCTTGATAAGGTCCGGGTTACCAACGCAGAAACCAAGACGCATTCCCGCAAAAGAAAGAGACTTGCTGAAAGTTCTGATAACCAGCAGGTTCGGATATTCAGACAGCAGACTAATGGCCGATTCCTTTCCAAAATCTGCGTAGGCTTCATCAACCACAAACACTTTGTCTTTTGGAAATTCAGCAAGCATGGCTTTGATTTCTGCTACGGTCAGGGCACGTCCGGTAGGCGCATTGGGATTGGCAAAAATCATGCCGGCAGCATTTTTACTGTGGGCAGCAGCCATCATGGCCTTTGTATCAAGAGTCCAGTCATTGTTCAGGGCAATTTTTTCAAGAGTAATGCCGTAATACCCGGCGTATACCGGATAAAAACTGTAGGAATGTTCGGGAGTAATAACCGGAGCATCGTCGTCAAAAAAGGCATAAAACACAAAAGACAACACTTCGTCACTGCCGTTGCCACAGAAAATCATGTCGGGAGTAATGGGAGAAGCGATTTTTCCGGCAGCTTCTTCTGCATTGCAGAAAACACCGCCGGTTTTGTTCAGCATGTCTGCCACAGCCTGCCGTAGATTATTGGCATCAGGGTCGGCATACAGCGCCAGTTTTTCAGGATGACTGGTTACAAAATCAGCCATGGCTTTGGTTACTGCTGCCGGTGGCGGATAAGCGTTTTCATTGGCATTCAGTTTAATATAAACACGGTCTTTAGGCTGTTCGCCCGGTACATAAGGCTTTAACTGCTGTAATCTTTTTGCGTACATAAATCAAGTGTACAAAGTGTAACAGTCTGCGTCAATCTTGAGAAAACAAGGAGAACGTTTTATACTGAAAGTATTGTGACAACGTCTATTATCAACATTTATTCTATTCTCCGGTCTTTTGCCAATCATCAGAACAGTGGTCTTGTTCATTACCTTGATTTTGCTGACTACATGCGCCGGTATGCTCAAAAACATATAGAAGAATCTCCTGAACTGAATGCCTACATGACACAGACTCAGGATCAGCTTCAGAAAGAACTGGGCCAGCTTGAGAGCCAGAAAAAGATTTATATCTACAACAATGCCAGCAACATCATGATTGTTGTCATTGCCTTTTATGTTGATAAGTTCACGCTCCGTTACGACGAAATTGCAAACAATCCGGCTATTCCCTTTCCTCTTCTTGGTGACATTCCAAAAAATGTGCCCCATGACATCGTAACAAAATCAAATGCCAGCGATCTGATTCTGCCGCTGTTTGAACAGAAAGACCGCAGCGACACTCCGGTACTGTATGGTCTGATTCTGCCCAACGAACTGCCTATCGTACTGTTCCCGTCTACAGCCAACCCCAACGTGCTTCTTGATGCCAGTATGGGTAAAATCCGGCAGATGCTGCGGCAGGAAGAATACCACGACTACTTCCTGAAAAAACTGAAGATTTCAAACCCGGGTAAAGATATTTCCGTAAAGAACTTCTTTACCCAGTTTATCAATAAGCCGCAGGAATCCCTTGAATCATTAAAAACTTCCGGTGATTCTTTCTTCTTCTGGAACCAGTTGTGCTACTTTATTCGTCAGGACTATGAAAAAGTAAAGGATTACACGGCAGAAGACATTGCCGTTCTGCAGTCGGTTTTTATTACGGAATTTGCCATTGCCTACTTCAAGAATAAGTCTCAGCAGAATTTCCAGCGGAATACAGCACTGAAAAATCTGGAAGTCCTGCTCCAGAAACCGCCGTACTACTTCAGCCGCGAGACCATCAAAAAGTTCACCGATACCCATGGTATTCCCCTTCTGGGTCAGTATTCAGAAAAAGACCTGAACGATTACCTGCACGAAAAAACCACCAGCATTGAAACCCACGAACTGCCGGATCTGCTGGTTTTCAAAACCCATGCACCCAACGAGCAGCACTTTTACATTACAAAATCAAAGGTACTGCCATTGTGTATCAGACTCTGTTCAGATGCCCGCGAAACAGTCCGGTCAAACCTGACAAAGCAGTGGTATTCCGTATACAAGCAGTTCATGACACTGCCGGAAATGAGCGACCAGAAAGCCTTTGAAAAAAGTTTGGAACACCAGGTAAAACTGGTAAGCCCAGTTCTGTACGCACTGCTGAACTCAAATTTCCTGTCGCTGGTACACTATGAAGCTGGCCTTTCAGAAGAAAATAAAGATCCGGCCCGCATTAATCTTTTCTCCAACGGAAAACTGATTCCTTACAGCGAAATGCTGATGCTGAACCGGCAGGAAATTGTTACCGATGCCAAAATCCTTCTGCCCTGGTACTACACCGTTCCCGTTATTTCCTGGATTGCAGCCCTGATACTGCGGCCTTCAAAAAAAGACCGGAAGAACCAGGAAGCAAAAAGCCAGGAACAGAAGCGGAAAGCAGCATTTGAGGTTCCTGCAGCAGATGATATTCCGGCAAACAGCAAACCGTCCAATACCGGCGACCGAAAAAAAGATCTGGTTAACGCCGCAAAACAGATTGAATCCCAGCTGGTACCGGCAGGTTCTTCCCTGGACAGGGAAATATCTGCATACATCAACCAGTGGAACCGCATGCTGAGCAAAGATACCAAGGCAAACCTGACCGAAGACGTTAACAGCCTGATTCGCGACTATCTAAGAAAAGTCATCAGAACCATGCAGGGATCCAGTTTTACTTTGGAACGCATTCAGAATCTTTCTGAAACCCTGGCAAAAACACCTGCACTTTCAAAGATTAAAGACCAGGATGAGCTGATTATGTATATCCAGCTGTACATGGTTAAACTGGTTAAAAACCTGTAAATTCCGCTAAAAGCACTGATTTTTATGAAAAATGCAGAAATTTTCAAAAATTTCTGCATTTTTTTTTTGCAAAACTGCAATTTTTTTTCTCTCACGGGCGAATAACTATATCGTTGGTCGGCAAAAAACCGACAAAGGAGATTTTTATGAACCCATTAAACTCAGTTATTCTGGAAGGACACGTTGTTTCAAAACCGGAAGTAAAACTCGTTGGAAAAGGCACCCCAGTATGTGACTTTGTTATCGGCAGTAACCGCAGCTGGAAGAACGAAAAAGGAAACTTTGAAAATGAAGTATCCTTTATCGATATTAAATCGTGGGGCACCCTGGCTACGGCATGTGAAAAGAACTGTACCAAAGGACGTGGAATTCGTGTGGTTGGACGTCTGCAGCAGAGCCGCTGGAAGGACAACGATGGCAAAATGCAGTCTCGCCTGAGAATTATTGCAGAACATGTGGAATTCAGACCTGACTACAAAAAAAACGAGGCAGAAGCACTGCAAAGTACCCCTGCCACTGTTGAAGAAACTGATCTTCAGAATGAAAATGCCGTATTGGCTATGGAAGCTGCAGCCAACACCCCTACTCAGGAAAAGCCGGAAGCCATTCCCTTTTAAGAGTCAGCCGCCCGTAGCCTTTACCGCTTTTTGTGGTTACGGGCATGGGTATCAGTACGTCCAGCAGGACGACCGGTTCCAGTGCCCCTGCCGGGCCGGTTACCGTTACGGTTCGGGCGGCCACCTTTTGCGGCTCTCCGCTCTTCAGCAGCACGTTCTGCACTGGCCTTGTAATTCTCCAGTTTTTCCGGATTATAGAAACCGTCTTTCCAGTTAAAGCGGTCTGTATCAGAAAGAACTTCACCCTTGTTCAGAGCCCGCATGATGTAGCGGAAATCACCACGGTCAACGGCTGTCTTGCTGAAGTCCAGCAGAAAGTGGGTAAAACCCTGACGCTGCATGCGCTGGTAATTATCTATGATGGAGAACGGTTTTTCCGGCAGGACAAAGGAACCGTCTTCTGTAGAAAGAGCTTTGAATTCAACGCCTTCTTTATCGCGGAAGTACAGGAATTCATAGCTTTTGGGCAGCTGGAACCGCATGCGGAACAGTGCCGGATAGGCAAACAGGGTAATCATGGCCTTTTTGCGCTGCACACCGTCAAAGGTGGCTTCCAGATTGTCACGGTTATTCTCAATAGGAGTAATAAACGTTTCAATGTTCTGGTTTTCAAGAAAACTGACAGCCCAGCGGTTAAAGGTGTACAGATAGGGGCCACCAATCATGGCAACTTTCTGGCCTTTGGGCGTCTGTTTGTTCTTTAATAACTGGATATGACTCAGGTTATTTACGATAAAGGTACTGAAGCCCAGTTCCACCAGTTTTGCCAGCTGTTCATCAAGAACCGGTTCTTTTTCCTGGGGCAGGAACGGATCAAGGGAAATAATCACCTGACGCTTACCGAATGGCAGCTTGGTTGCAGGATCAAGCAGTTCGGCAGCCGTAGAAGAGTTCAGTTCAATGATGACACGGATAACCATTGGGTCACCCACAATCTGGAACACATCCTTGATAGTAGAAACCTGTACGTACACCCCTTCCGGGAAGTGTTCAAAACCTTTTTTAGGCACGGGAGCCAGTTCCATAAGCGGCAGACGCTGAGGTCCCGGCTGCTTGCGGTAAGGACTTAAGTCGGAAGGCAGTACGCGCTGATACCGTTTGGACATGGCTTTGGTCTGCAACAGGTATACCGGGTCGCCGCCGTTAAACCCTTCCGGAATATCAATCCAGCGGTCGGTGGCATCGGCTCCCATATCGCCTTTAATCTGCTTGATTTTGTGGCTTACGCGGCCCGTATCGTCTTTTTTGTGAAGCCGTATGGAGTCTCCGATTTCAGGATCATAGGTACCGCCGATAATGGTGGCAAAAATAGTACCGTGGTCGTCTTTTCTGGTACGGTCAATTTTACCCAGATAGATACCGGTACCGCCAGCCTGTTTCGGGTCCAGCAGATTTTCTGCATGTTCAGCTTTTTTCGGCTCATACCAGTACAGAGTTTTTGCACGGGCAAAGTCAGTAGCAAGAATACGTTTACCGGTAGCAATGGCACCCTTACGGTCTTCCTGCCAGTGGTCCATAACATAGCGGTAGGCAGATACAACGCTACCAACGTATTCGGCACTCTTCATGCGGCCTTCAATCTTGAAAGACTCTACGCCGGCGGTCATCAGGTCCGGAATTTTTTCCAGCAGCTGCAGGTCATAGGGGCTGAAGTAGTACCCTTCTTCCTGACGGCCATCGCAGTCTGCACTGTAGAAACGGCGACAGGCCTGAGTACACATACCTCGGTTGGCAGATTTTCCGCCCAGATAGCTGGAGAACAGACAGAGCCCGCTTTCTGAAACACACAGGGCTCCGTGGGTAAATACTTCAAGTTCCGTATTGGTTTTTGCCTTAATATCCTGAATTTCTTTCAAGCCCAGTTCACGGGCTACAACGCAGCGAGTAAAGCCCTGTTTGCTCAACAGGTTTACGCCGGCAACGGATGCAACGTTCATCTGGGTAGAGGCATGCAGTTCCAGATCGGGGAAAAATTCCTGACACATACGGACCACGCCAAAATCCTGTACGATAAGGCCATCCGGATGCACGTCATTCAGGTATCCCAGGAAACGGTACAGGCGTTCTGTTTCCATTTCTTCAGAAACGGTATTTACGGTTACGTAGATTTTTTTGTCACGTTTGTGAGCAGCCTGAACTGCAGCTTCAAACTGGTTCCAGGCAAAGTTCGATGATCGGAGTCGGGCGTTAAAACTCTTCAATCCCATGTAAACGGCATCGGCACCTTCGCCGAATGCTGCGTCCAATGCTTCAATGTTGCCCGCAGGGGCTAATAACTCTGACATATGGCCACAGTATACGGGAAAACTCCCGTGCATGCAATGTTCCAGGGGATACCCTTCTACCGGGAAAAGCCTGCGTACGTGGAAGGCTTAAAGGGCCCGGTCAACCAGAGAGGAGATGCCACAAGAAACAAAGAAACCGATAACCACGGCGATAGTCTTATCGATGAAATTGATGGGAATACGGGTGATGATGGCGGCACTGAAAATACTGAAGGCGTTTCTGAACACCTCACTAAGCATGCTATCTACGTTGTGGCTTAAAATGAACAGATTGCTGTTGTACAGAAGGGAAACAAGAATGCCTCCTTCCACACTGATAACGATGACGAGAAGGAACGTCATGAAGATAAGAGACCAAATGTTCAGTTCCTTTCTGCAGAACAGTCTGACAACCAGTACCAGACTGAGGCTGCAGATGGCAAACAGAAAATCAAGGTATATGGTGCCGTACTTCACCAACTGAATAATGCACCAGCTTACGTGATACACAAATGCGCATATCAGGCCGCAGACACCGCCAAAAAAGCTTGCCGTAATGGTCCAGATGCAGTCCATAAAGAGGGGCGTGTGAATCAGCTCAGTAAAAAGATATGCCGTAAGCCGGTTCAAAAGGCCAAAGCCTATGCCCAGTACAATCTGCAGCCAGAGAACTTGAGGAACAAACTTTTTAGGAAGGAGTTTCATAGCAACCTCTCAGTCATATTTGGTATAAATGAATGACAGACATTCTTTACAAAATAATAATATATATGCAGCAAACTCCGGTTGTATACAGAAGGGGCGAAAAAAGAGTATAATATAGGTATTGGAAATGCCCTTACAGGCGGCGTCTCCCGAACTCAATCAGTCAGTTACAAAGTAACTTTCTGAAATTTGATTATGGGAGGCTTGTTCATGACTATTATGGAACTTATCATTGCATTCGCTTCTTGCGTTGCAACTATCGTTCTTGCAGTTGTGGCAGTACTCTCCTACCTACACGATAGAAAAGAGTAAAAAATAAAGCCGCCCAGTGACTCGAAAACGTTGGACGGCTTTTAAACCTAAAAAGTGGAGATGACCAAATGCACGGGCATTTCCTTTCCTTAATATACAACAACAGCCGTTTATCGTCAAATAATCAATCCCATTCAGTCTCGCCTTCCTCAGGCAAATTTTTTCCGTAGCTCTTCGCGGCTGGAACAGTTGGTCTTGGTATAAATGAAAGAAAGATGGTTTTCTACCGTTCTTTTTTTCATATTCAGCAGTTCTGCAATTTCATCAACCGATTTATCTTCTATGACCAGTTCAAAAACATCACGTTCTTTTTTGGTAAAGCAGGACATAATCCGTAAAAGGGTATTGGCGCTGTCCATCAGTTCATAGCTCATGAATTTCTGACCTTTACTGGCACTATCCAGCGCCTGCATCAGCTCCTGTTCGCTCTGCTCTTTCAGTACATAGCCATAGGCCCCGATATCCATGGCTTTAAGCACATAACTGGGACTTTTGAACATGGAATAGATGATGCACCGGATGCCCCGCAGGCTCAGTTCTTTGGCCAGCTCAAGTCCGTTTTCGCTTCCAAGGCTGATATCCACCAGGGCACACAGAATCCGGCCGTCAGGAAGATTGCTTTTGTCCAGCAGCTCCAGAGTTTCGCCAGAACTGGCCGCACAGAAAACCACATTCCATCCGCCGCGCTTCTGCAGCAAAGACTTAATGCCTTCGCATATCATTTTGTGATCATCTATTATTATCAGCTGCTTCATACGTTACAAACTAGAGCCACAATTCTCGCAGAAAGAAGAACCTTCTTCAACAGGACTACCGCAGTTTGGACAAACAGCCGGCAATTCCTTTCTGCCGGAAGCAGTTCTGCTGCTGGAACCACGAACCTGCGCTGCATTTCCTGCAACAGCATTAACCGTAGTCTGCATCATTTCTGCCATGCGGTCCTGATGTTTTTCAGAAGCTTCGTTGATGCGCTCAATTTCTGCAGCCTTTGCGGCATTCTGGTTACCCATCATATCGCGCATCATTTCCATCTGCTTTTCCATAAAATTCATCATTTCCTGCTTGGATTCATTGGCATTCTGGCTCTTGAACTTTTCTGCCAGAGCCATTGCAGCGGCTTCAGAAATATCAGGATTTGCAGCCATAATCTGTTCAAAAGACATACCTGCATAGATTCTGTTCTTTTCAAGATTGGCATCAATCTTCTGCTGCTCAGCTTCCATGACTCTGCGATGTTCAGCGTCTTCCCTTTCCTGACGGATTGCCTGTGCCTGCTTCAGCATATCAAGCTGGCTCTGCATCTCTTCTTTTTCAAGATTCATTTCTGCACGGCGGCGTTCATCGGCATAAGAATCATTCTGACGCTGCAGGTTTATCTGATGCTGTCCTTTAAGCAGCTCAATTTCCTGTTCTGCAAGAATATCTGCCTTTTCAAGATTATGCAGGGCAGCATTAACTTCTTCCTGAGTTTTTGCTTCAGAAATCTGACGCTGTGCCTGTAAAGTCATGGCAAAACGTTCTTTTTCATCCTGAGTAAGCAGATTCTGCTGGTCAATTTTACCGATTGCGGCGTTAAAATCTGCCTGACTCTGAGATTCTGCCAGTGTCTGTGCATTGTTGGTGTCATTCAGACGGTTCAGGAAATCATTGCGGCGCTGCAGTTCTTCAAGTTCCCGTTCGCTGATGTACAGTTCTTCACTCATGCGGCGAAGTTCTTCCAGTTCTTCGCGATTTGCCGTAAGACGAATCACTCTGGTAATCAGAATGAAGGGATACACAGCACTGACTGCATCGTTCATGGCATTCAAAGCTACATTCATGGCTTGTGCCGTATTGAACTGGTCCGGTGAGAAAGAACGCAAATCTGCTTCACAGGCAGTTAAAACACCATCTTTAATGTTCTGAACAATCGAGGTGAAAGATACAAACGTCTTATCAAGGAGCAGCGATTTGTAAAACTGAATGATATTTGAAATCTTAGCAGAAACCTGGATAGAAACATCACAGGAAATTGTTGCAGTGGGGAAGTTATCAAAATTGAACACCAGCGGAACATCTGAATCTCTGATAAGAACAATGGTAAAGTCCTTGTGACCGGCAAGTTTTTCCCTGGTTCCCGGTTTGAAGAAATTTGCCACACTGGTAATCATATTCTGGAAAAAATTCTGTTTTAATTCCTCTGGAGCCAGAGCGTTGAACTCATATTTACCGGCGGCAAGTTCTGTAATAAAGACACCATCGGCAAAGAACAGGGCCTTTACCCCTTCCTGAATGACAATCCCCTTAATTTCCTTGTAGCCATCAAAGGTTCTTTCGTCAACCTTTACAGCCAGCTGGCCTTCCAGCACTTTCCAGGTAACAAAATTCCTGCTTTCAGTAAATTCTGCCTTGTCTGCATTGGCAGAAGCAGGTCTTGCACCGGAAATGGCAGTTCCACACTTACCGCAGAATTTTGCGCTTGGCTTAAGATTGTTTCCACAGCTTGGACATTTGAAGTAGCTGGTATCAACAGACAGTTTTTCTTCTACAGCAATTTTTGTGCCGCATTTTCCGCAGAATTTTGCGCCTTCCTTTAATTCATTACCACAATTGGGACATTTCATTTTTTTCCTCCGGATAGTTATTTAGATACCAGTTCCTTTGTAATGGTTCCGTCTTTTTCAAAATACACAACGACATTCTGCGTTATCGGGCCAAATGATTTTGTGTATGTGTTTTTATAGGAACTTGAAAAACCTTTTTTTACTTCAAAGGAAACAGGGACAACATCTTTCATTTCGCTGAACTTTCTGTACACCTTTTCGTTTACCGCTGCGTTTATCTTGTCATTAACAACAGCAAGACTTGTCCGAACCGCATTCCGTACATCAGGAACAGCAACAAGGATTGAAGACCTGAACGATTTTGGAGCAGCCTTTTCATCCTCTTCAACCGCAGTTTTTTTGTTCATATAGGGATTGTACCAGGCAGCAGGATCGCCATATAAATTGAACTGCATCAGTGTTTTCAGTTCTGTATCGTTCAATTCCTTGCTGCAGAGTGCCTTTCTGGCTTCGTTAACCGACTGTCCGCAGGTTTTACCGGAATCAAGCTTCTTAAGGTATTCATCAACAATGACATCTGCGCATGATTTATTGTCAGTGCCAACCGCTCCGTAGGCAATGGTTGAAGAGCCAAAGAACGCAACACATTTTTTGCTTAAGGCTTTAAGCAGAATGGAAGATTCCGGGGTTTTTCCGTCAAAATACGCACCGTAGCAGGCTTCTACGGCAATAAAGTGATACTCTTCCAATGTATTCAGAGATTCCGGGCTTACAGCTTGAGGATAACTGCCGCCGTCCTGTCCGTACCAGTATTTGGTTTCGTTACTGCCATGAAGGTTTGCATACAGCAAGGTTGTATGAGGATGCAAGGTTTGCTCAATGACATCGAGGTTGACTAATGGCGAAAGATTAAGGCGGCTGTTTTTGCTTGTTCCCGAAAGGATTCCTGTAGAAGGATTCTCCCATTGGAGGGCTGAAATACCGTATTTAATCACGCCTTTTGCGGCATCGTATGAATCTTTTTCGTCAGCAGGATATTCCTGTCTGCTGGGAAATTTTCCGGGAAGCAGGGAACGATACTCAAGGTACTGACCGAAGGTCTCCCAGGTAAAGGCTTCTTCTGGAATACGGCCGACACACAGGGCGTTGTCAAAATCGTAGGCAACACCTTTTTGCGGCGGAGTTTCATCAAGAACCGCATAGCACAGATCTGAAGCGACTTTTTCGTCGCTATCGCCGGCAGGATTATCCCAGTACACCGGTGGCACAACGGAATACCCGCCTAAAATCAAAAGATACTTGGCGTTATATTTTTCCTTGTATTTTTTTACGGCTTCAATATGCTCGTGCAGATCAAGGGATTCAGGACAGGGACAATGATGATAAAAGATTCCCGTTTTTTTGCACTGCTCAAGATAAGCGCCCATTTTCTGTTTGATGTACAGATCAATCATTTCCGGGGTTCTGCCTAAGGCGTCTACAACTTTATTCAAATCGGTAAACAGGATGCCGTGTTCAAGCGGTACACTCTCTGTTACAGATTCAGTTATTCCCATATCATCCATAAGGTCATCAAGAACGTCTTTGCTCTGTTCAATTTTTGTTCCGCAGTTTTCGCAGAACAGCACCCCGGGAGACAGTTTTGAACCACATTCTTCACAAAACAACTGCATTAGTTTTCTCCTTCTTTTGAATCTGCAAGAGGATTTGCCTTAATATCTGAAACATACAGCTGTCCTGATTCCTTCAGTTCACCGCTCAGGGCTACCTGCTGATTTTTAAAGGGAACAAAAAAGTTGTTTTCAAAAGGGTTGTCGTTTTCTTTATACAGTTCAAAAGAGGAACCATCCGGCATAATCAGGAATGGTTTTTCGCATTCACTTTTTGACCCGGCATTTACCAGCTGAAACTGCACAGTACCAAAATAAATCTGCATCACAAACCTCCGTTATTCATTCAAAAAAAACATGTAGAAAAATGGAATTCCAAACATTCCGATGAGTATCCCTAAAAACAAAATCTTTATGATTAAAGATTTTATATTTTCTATTTTTTCCTGAGCTTTTTTTTCTTTTTCCAGAGATTCCTTTTCCTTTTTCTTTATTATTTCATTTAATTTCGTGTTCAGTGCTGCACATTCGTCATATTCAGGAATTTCAGCAAAGGCAGCATCTATTCTTTTAATGACAGAAAAATCATATCTGAGTGACTCTATAGCGGCCAGAGTTTTTCTGGTAATTTTTGGAGATTCGCCATATTTTTCAAAGAAGTCCCTTTGTTTTGGGAGCAGCTGTTTTATTTCTGCGGCTGCCTCCGGATTCCGTGACCTTCTTATGTTCAGACGCTTTTCTTCAGCCAGGCGTTTCCTCTCTTCTTCTTGGCGGCGTTCCTCTTCTTTCTGACGCTTCTTCTCTTCTTCTTTCTGACGTTTTCTCTCTTCTTCCTGGCGTTTTTCTTCTTCCTGCCGGCGTTTCTCTTCTTCCTGCTTAATCTTCTCTAGTACCTCATAATAGTACTCACCCGAATGCTGATGCTTCTCTGTATAACAGTTGACTAACCATATATTTTTAATAGATTCAAAATTATCTTTTGCAGCAACATACGCCAATTCTTCGAGGTATTTTTCTTTTAAGATACAATAATAAAATCCAGCATATTTTTTGCCATAGGGTGTAAAACCATCAAGTTCCAAGACAGGCATTTCAGAAATATTCTCACTTTCACCAGCAATGGCTATAAGTGGGGCTGTCATGTATTTTTTATCTATGGTGTAGGTTCCTGGTTTCAAATAAATCCAATCAAAATCCTCACATGAAGAAATAGCAGCGTTCCATTCGTCTGTATCTGCCACATAAAGTCGATTATTTCGAGTAAGTTGATGAATAAGAAAATTCATCGGATCTGTTGTACGATGATCCTTTAAATACTCAAAATACAGGGAAACAGGAAAGGCACTCGCTTCAAGAACTATAGTTTTACCATTAATCGGTTTACCATCCAGTTCTGCAAACAATATGTCTCTATAGCAATTTTTAACCGTTTCACGCAGGGTACATTCAGAATCATCAGAACACTCAACGCCATCAAGACGCTTATTAATATCTTCAAGTCTTTTCTGTACCTTTACTTTTTGGATAAATGAAAAAAGTTCTTCGTGCTGATCAGTAAAACAGTTTTCAAAGTAGATATAACCCGGTTTTTTATCCTGACTTTCAGAACCGGGAATAAAGTAATTACTGTGTTTTGCAACAAAATCTTTAGTAAAAATACAGTTCTTTATTATTCTGAAGTTAAAATTTCCGTTATCTGAATAATCATCAAGGTTGCGGTAGTCATTTTCATCAGAGAGAAAGTTCATATGTATAACCGGCATATCCGCATAATCTGCAGATTCACCACTTATAGAAAACATTTCCGGTTCAAATACAAATGCCTCATATGAAAGGGAATATGTTCCCTTGGCCAAAATGATTTCTGATATTTGCTTATGTTCCAGAGCAGTGGAAAACTGTTCCTCTGAAGAAACAACAGGTCTGTCACCTAATGTTGCATCAGCAAGGAACCAATCATAAAATTCCATACCACTTTCGGCGTAGAAAAGTTTTTCACAGCAAACATTGACATACTGGGCATTAATTTTTCTGCGGATTTGAATAGTCTTTCCTTCAACCTGTTTGCCATTCAATTCATTTTCCAGGAAAGTTTTAAAAGCAAGTTTTAATTTTTCAGCATTTTTAGGCCATTTTCTGATTTCATCCTGATAATCTTCATCATCTTCATCGACTTCATGACCAAACTTATCTATGCATCTGTTGATTTCTGCTATTTGATTTTCAAACTGTTTAATCTTTTCATATTCCGGTGCTGCGCAGCGTACACAACATTTGTACTTATTATCAAAATCGTGTTCGCAGACCGTTTTGCCGCAGACTTTGCAGGTAATTGAATCATGGCTTAACAGATGGCGGCCGCAGATGTGGCATTCCAGTTCCTTGGTCTGGTTCTCTGGAGCAACGGTTGTAATGTTATATACAGCGTTTCCCATTACTTTTGTGCCGGTAACATCACCTGCAACAACGTTTTTATCACCCATAGAAAGACCGCCGTTTCCAGCAGCCTCAGTGCCGTCAAGCTTTGTTCCGCATTCGCCGCAGAACTTTGTAGTCAATGGGTTTGCAGCACCGCAACTGGGGCATATTTTTTCCTGCGGGATTTTTGTTCCACACTCCCCGCAGAATTTCATTCCATCTTCAACTTCCGCTCCACAATTTGGACATTTCATTTGTATTCCTCACAAAACTCCGTCAGTTTTTCTTCAGCTTCGGCAATCAATTTCTGTACAACATCTTCCAGATTGATGTCATCAACTTTTTGCCAGTTCGGTTGCCATGGGGTATATCGTTTTCCATTTGTCCCTATAATTCCTTTTTTCTCAAGAAACTCTTTTACCCCTGGTGTATCCAGCAGGAATGAAAGCCGGATAGTCAATTTCGGATATGTTGCATCAAGATAATCCGGGTTGAAATAGATACCGTAGGCAGGTCCCTTTGACGAATCAAAACCGGTAAACCACTGATCCATTTTCTTTGAACGGATCCGCCACCATTCTGAATCGATGGTGCTTTCATCAATCTCCAGGTCATCTGAAAAATGTTCTCTGGCAATCTGCTGAATCTTTTTCAGATTCTTCTTTCTGATTAATGCGTAGATTTTTTCAAATTCCTTTTTCAATTGAGGATTAGCCATGGTTTTTGTGCTTTTATCAGAATCAGAGGGCAGATAACTCTTAATTTCTTTGGCGTCAGAAAAATGGTTCGTTCCAGTAATCACTCCGCCTGCCAAAAATAATGCATAAAATCTGGCTGCAAAACTTTTGTCAGACACATCAAACAGGTTTTCAAGATACCCGATGTAACTGGACACAGATTCATTGAAAGAAACTTCATTCTGTTTTTTCAGCCATGGAAGGATATGGTCAGCATAATTCATGGTGATGAAACGGCCGGAAGAGGTTTCGGTATAATCCAGCAGGTCTTTGGCAGCTGGCGTAAGGCTTTCGTCACTTACCTGCTTGCTTCCGTCAAGCGTAAGGTACACCACAAAAATGTTCTTTTCGTAAAATAAACATGTATGACTCTGTACATAGTTTTCAATCTGCAAATTCTGGTCTACGGCATTGCAGCACTTGTTTTCAATAATCAGACAGAACTTATTGTCTTCACTTGTATCCATGATCCGAAGATCAACGTAATTACTCTGGCTGCTGATTTCTGTTTTTTCACCCGGTACATAATTGAACTGGGGACATACATCTTTGATCATTTCAAAAAAGGCGTTCAGTGCCTTGCCGTCGGTCTTATGTGACTGTGTCAGTATGTGCCATAGCAGTGCAGTATGCTGGTTCTCATTCAAATGAATAGCGGTAAAAATGTTGGGATTCATTTCTTTACTGGTTTCTGAAAGTTGTTCATACATGCCGTTCATCATTTCAATCCATTCATTAATCATTCTATGTTCCTCCAATAAGTTCAGAATCAAACTGTTTTACCCGTGGTATGAAACAAGCTCATACCATACGTCAAAATCTTCTACTGCAATGATTATTTCGTTTTCGGCGATTGAATTCCGGTCAAGTGCATCGATGTCACTGGCGCTGCAGCAACGGAACTGATGCATTTTTTTGTTGTAGTAAAACTCATCAGATAATGAATCAAAATCAAAATCATCGTCATACTCATATACATCTGTTTCGTCTGATAAGGACTTGCCATCAAAAATTGAACAGCCGATTGACTCTATTGCATCGCCATAACTTACAAGTCCCTGGTATGAAAGCTGGCAGCAAATACCTGCACCTGTGGCTTTATTGAATCTTTCAAAGATATCGTCGCTTCCATCATGCATTACATCCCAGATATAGCCTGCATCTCCATCAAAATTCATTACACTATATATGTCATTGATTTCATGAAAACTCACATCTTTCAATTCCATCAGGTATATGAATTTCTCAAGAAAAGTTTTTTCTGAGAATTTCTTGCTGTCATATTCGGAAGCAGCATCTTCATTGAGCAAAGAAATGAACGTATCTTCCGGAAAAGCAATTTCCGTATCTTTTTTTATAATTGACCAGTAAGCTAAACCATCTGCTCTCTGTTTTTTCTGAAAAAGGCAAACATTAAAATCAATTCCTACACAATCATGCATATACAGTACCTCGTAAAATAGTTGACTGTATTTACTATAGATTAGATTTCAAAAATGTCTTGAGTAAGCCTACGGAGAAACTCGGGAATTTACGCACGATTCGGGGGTTTTCACTAATTTTTTTCGGATTTTCGTAAAGGATTTTTTGCTGGAGTGTGTGGTATACTATTGGGTGGAAGAACGCGCATGGCAATAATACAACTTTATCACGGCAGCCCGAACAACGTGGTACACCCGCAATATGGATTAGGGCAACCTCAGCATGATTATGGTCAAGGTTTTTATCTGACCCACAGTCTGGAACTTGCAAAGGAATGGGCAGTTTGCCGCCCTGACACCGAAAGTGGCTATGTCCATGCTTTTGAACTTAATACAGAGAATCTGCGGATTATTGATTATGAACAGTATGGTATACTGGCTTGGCTTGCAGAGCTTATGAAACACCGTGACGCTTCTGATTCCAAGAGATACAGAGTTCTTGCAGAGAAATTCATTGCAAAATATGCCATAGATTCATCCGATGCTGACATCATAAAAGGATGGAGAGCAAATGCGTCCTATTTTTATATTGCAAAATCTTTTGTCCGTGATGAAATTGATATTGATATACTTGAAGAACTGATGACTCTTGGCGGGCTTGGAATTCAATGGAGCCTGAAATCTGAAAAAGCGTATACTGCGCTGAAAAAACTGGATGACGTTATTCCTGTGGATTTTCATGAATTCAATCAGAAATTTAATCAGCGTGATGCTGATGCCAGACGAAAGATGAAGGAACTAATAGATTCTGACAGAAACAAGGTTGAAAGGGTTTTCAGTACCATTGTATAAGGGAAAGTACTATGCCGGCTTATGACAAATCGTATTTGAATGAAATTGTAGAAACACAGGGTAAACTGTTTTCGTATATTGCTGATATGAGACCTGAAGCTGATGTTGAAGATTTCATCGTAACATACATGGCAAGCAACACCAGAAAATTACTCGACAAGGCAGATGCATATCTTAGTAACCTTACCTACAAAGAGCTCTTTGATTATTTCTGTTCAACGGAAAAATATCTTCCAAAGTCGGGAAAAACGATTTCCGGTTTCATGCCAGACTGGATAGGTGAATTTTATGCATTCTATCAATGGCAGTACCAGCAGAATTCAGATACACTGCTCACTATCATACCTTTGGATTTCATCAAAGCCGCCTATTACGGCTTGCATGACTTAGACCTGAAACTTGCAGTTGAAAAAGTTCAAGAGAGTCTGCCGCGCTAATATGCTATACTAACAGCATGAAACGTCTGCTTTTATTTATGGGTATGCTGCTGGTGCTTGGCCCACTCAGTCTGTGTGCCGCTGAAAAACTGCCAGATATGGAACTTTCGGGATTGTACCGTGAGTTCATACAGAATCCCGGTCCTGAGACCCGCCAGTTCTTTCTTGATGCCCTGGATACGGAACTGGAGAGCACCTACTTTACGTCTAATACAGCTCAAAGTGCGCAGAAGAAGGAACTGCTGCTGCAGATAAAAGACGAAGTTACATCATACAGCGGCAATTTTGCATCCCTTTCGGTGCTGGTCTGCGATTACTTTTCGCTGCAATCGGCTTCAAACCAGCGGGCCCAGTATTTCTACAACGAACTGGTTATCTGCGACATCATCATTTTTGCACTGATGGCCATTCTGTTCATTCTGTATTCGCAGACAAAAGTAAAGTTTTCCAAAAGCAGATGGCTGACTCAGCAGGCCATAGAAACCCAGGAAGAAGAACGCCGGCACATTTCTGCAGAATTACACGACACCATCTGCCAGAACCTTAAGTGCGCTTCCCTGCAGCTTGCTGACGGGCTGGCAAAAGACCTGGTAAACACCAGTATTTCCCAGGTACGTCAGGTCTGCTACAACCTTACTCCGCCGGATATTGCCAACCATGATCTGGCCAGCGCCATTCTGCTGTACTCGCAGAATTTTACCCAAAAGTATGACATCACCTGCCACGTGGTCTTTTCTGACGACCGCGCCAGAGAAACTCTGAACGCTCTGGACAGCACCACGCTGATACATGTTTTCAGAATCGTTCAGGAAGCGCTGACAAACAGTGCAAAACATGCCGGTGACCACTGCACCACCTGTGTTCTGTGCAACATGCATGAAAACCGGCTGAATGTTTTCATCACGGATAACGGCAAAGGGTTTGATGTAAAGGAAGCGTCAAAGGCAACGCATTTTGGGTTGATGATCATGAAGCAGCGTGCCGATTTTGTAAACGCCACCCTGGAAATTTCCAGCGAACTTGAAAGCGGCACCACCGTCCATCTCCGCTGGGATACCTAGACAAGGCATTTCTAAGCGTAGGCGGGCTGGCGCCCGTTGGAGCACAGAAATACCGCAGCGCGACGACGCCAGCGGGTCAAAGGGCCCCCGTGAAGGGAGCGTCGACGGTGACCGCACAATACACATCCGGCTCCCGCTCATGAATCTCCTGCCAGAGGACACGTTTTAACTCATCTTCACTCAGTGCGCAGTCAAAGGGGCGGACCACGTCAAAAATCAGGTTGGTGTGGGTATCACCGGGAACCATGCGGACATCGTGAATGGTAAGGCGGTCATCAATGCTTTTGGCAATGGATGCGACCAGTTCTTTCAGAGCGTTCAGGCGGGGATTCTGCAGATCGATGGGGTCCATGTGGATACAGGCCCAGCAGTTGAACTTATAGGCCACGGAAACTTCTGCCTGATCGATAACATCATGCAGGGCAAATACGTCCCGGTCACCGGGAACTTCGGCATGCAGACTGATGATACGCCGGCCGGGGCCATAATCGTGAACGATAAGGTCGTGAATACCGCAGATGGGTTCGTGACTCAAAACTTCTTTTTCAACAGCTTCGATGAACTCTTTTTCTGGGGAAACACCTAAAAGCAGGTCAAGGGTTTCCCGGGCAGAGTCCCAGCCGGCCTTAAAAATAAAGCAGGCTACAATAAGCCCGCCGATACCGTCCACCGGTAATGAGGTCCAGCGGCTGGCAAAAAGCGAAAGCAACGCCACGGTGGTACTGAGCATATCTCCCAAACTGTCTTTGGCGGTTGATTCCAAAGCAGCAGAATTAATCTGTCTGCCGGTACGGTGATTATAAGCGTACATGTACAGCTTTACCAGAATACCTCCAGCCATAATGGCTACGGAAAGCCAGCTGAACACCACCGGTTCAGGATGTATCAATGATCTGACAGATGACACGGACAGCTCAAACCCCATAAGCAGGATAATGCCGGAGACGATAAGGCCGGAAACGTATTCCATGCGGCCATGACCAAAGGGATGGTCCCGGTCTGCAGCCTTGGCACCCAGCCGGAACCCCAGAATAGTGCAAAGGGAACTGGCAGCATCAGAAAGGTTATTGAGAGCGTCGGCAGTAAGGGCCACAGAGCCACTGATCCAGCCGGCCAGGAATTTTGTCAGGGAAAGAAGAATATTGAGACCGATGCCCACGGCAGAGCAGAGAATGCCATATGCAGTCCGCACCTGAGCTTTGGTGTAATTGGTATAATCAGGGATACACAGTCTGGCTAAAAGAGAAATCATACCCTAAGTATACTCATGAATCTTCAGTTATAAGAACATAAATCGTGTCAGCTTTTGTAAAATTCAGTTACCCTGTGCTACACAAAACGCTGTTTACCCCTTATTCTGAACGTACTATGCAGGAAAAATTTGAAAAACAACCTATCGCTGAAAGAAACGATAAGCTGATTGAAAAGCGGAATCACCGCCGTCACGTGAAGGTGTGGAAGCTTGCCAGGGTACTGCTGAAGCCCTGGATGTCAGGAATGATGGGATTTTCCTTCGACGTTGCACCGAAAGACCTGAAAGGTCCCTACATCGTTCTTTCAAACCACAATTCAAATTTTGACTCCATCATGATTGGACTCAGTTTTCCCCAACAGATGTACTACATAGCCTCAGAACAGGTCTACCGTGCAGGATTCAAATCGAAACTTTTAAAACGCTATCTGGAGCCGATTTCAAAGATTAAGGGCGCCAGTGATGTGCTTGCTGTTGCCAAAGCCTTGCGAAAGGTTCGTAACGGCTACAACTTGTGTCTTTTTCCCGAAGGAAACCGGTCTTTCAACGGAAAAACATATCCCATTATGGAAGCTACCGGCAAACTGGTAAAAGTATCCGGCGCCGGTCTGGTAACATACCGCATTGAAGGTGGCTATCTGGCCTCTCCCCGCTGGTCAACCGGAGGCATCAGAAAAGGCAAAACCTACGGCCACATCGTAAAATACTATTCACCGGAAGAGTTAAAGGCCATGTCCGTTGCCGAAGTTACACAGGCCATCAGAAACGATATTTCTGAAAACGCCTTTGATATGCAGGACACGCGGATGATCCGGTATAAGGGGAAAAAACTGGCAGAAGGCATGGAGTGTGCCGTTTGCGTCTGCCCCAAATGTCAGCATATCGATGTCATCAGAACAAAGGGAAACTCCGTATCATGTACGGAATGCGGCCATCTTACTGATTACAATGAATACGGCTACTTTGACGATGGATTTACGTTCAAAAATGTAACGTTGTGGGATAAATGGCAGGAAAACTGGTACGAAAACTACATCAACAGTTTTGAAGGCACCGATGAACCCATGTTCGTTGACCACAACTGTACTCTTTCTACCATTGATAATGACCACAGCTGTATTCCGATTGGTAACGCTCCTGAGGGCGATGGTACCGACTTTCAGTTCTACAAGGACAGAATTGTATTCAGCAATGTAACCATTATGCTGAAGGATATTACGGCGGTCTCTGTTTTTGGACACGATATATTCTGCTTTACGGATACCAGCGGTACCCACTATGAACTGCGCTGTGCTCATTTGATGAATGCACGCAAGTACACATCTGCCATGCGGATTATGTTCGGTCTGCAGTAATCGTCATCCCCACCCACAGTATGACTGGAGCCCTGAGCAATAATGAGCAAAGTTCATTGTCGAAGGGCCCTGTCATACTGCGTAAGCCTTGTCATACTGCGTAAGCCCCCTCCGTCATGCTACGTAAGCCCCTGTCATGCTGCGTAAGCATTGTCATACTGCGTAAGCCCCCGTCATGCTGCGTAAGCCCTCGTCATGCTGCGTAAGCCCTCGTCATGCTGAACTCGTTTCAGTATCTCAAATATAACAATTTATTAGCAACGATTTTGCAAATTTTTCTTGCATTTTGACATTTTATGCTTTATTGTCATTTTAAATACTTGATAGTATTCGAGGTACAAATGAAAAAATGCACAATCAATACCAATCTGCCAAAGAACCTGCCCCTTTTTCTGCGGGACCGCGTTCTGACCCACGGCGACCTATATCTACAGGCCTATAAAGGCAAAGACGGAAAATTCCAATACGCCACCTATAAACAGGTGTATGACGACATCATCGCCTTTTCCCTGGCCTTACAGTCACTGGGAGTAACTCCCGGCAAGAACATTGCCATGATTTCTGATAACCGGAAAGAATGGTTCATTACCAGTTTTGCAATCCAGAGCTTAGGTTGTGCTGATGTACCACGTGGTTGCGATTCACTGGGAACTGAAATCCGGTTCATCATTTCGTTTGCAGACTGCGAAATGGGTTTTCTTGAAAACGAAAAACAGATGCTGAAGGTACTGGAAAACGTAAGCGAAGTACCTCTTTTAAAAACCGTCATCCTGTATGACCACCTTTCTGCAGAAACAGAAGGCAAAGTACGTGAAGCCGGCATGACACTGTACTACTTTGACCAGCTGCTTACCGAATACCGTGCCGTTTTCGCCGCAGACCCGGCAGGCTGTACGGCCCGCATTGAAGAATCAATGCAGAAGGTACAGGAAGATGATACCTGTACCATCATCTTTACCAGCGGCACCACCGGCACCCCCAAAGGTGTTATGCTGACCCACAAAAACTTCATGGCCCAGATGAGCGCAGCCCACAACTTTGTTCCCGGTAAACCCGGCGAAATGTGGATGAGTATCCTTCCTATCTGGCACAGTTTTGAACGTCTTGCCATGTACGCTACCATTCTGGTAACCAACTGCATTGCCTACTCTAAACCCATTGCCCGCACCCTGCTGGCCGACATGGCCGTAATCAGACCGCACCGCATGTGCGGTGTTCCCCGCCTGTGGGAAGCTTTAGTCAGCGGCATTAACCAGACCATGGAAAAAACCGGCGGCATCACCTTAAAACTGTTCAAGTTCTTTATTTCTGTTGGTAAAAAATATGCCAATGCCCGCGACCTGGTTATTTCAAACGTATTCAGTCCCACAGAACGCAATGCTTTTGCAGACTTTATGCGCGGCATTTTCCCCTTTTTGGGACTGCTGCCACTGAAAGCCCTGGGCGAACTGCTGGTATACCGGAAAATCAAGGAACGATTTGGCGGCAGAATCCAGTACGTTGTGTGCGGAGGCGGTTCCCTGCAGAAAGACACCGATGACTTTTTCCGTGCCATAGGTATTCCCCTCTTAAACGCTTACGGCATGACCGAAACTGCCCCCGGTATTGCATTCCGCGACCTGAAGCATCCGCAGACCAACTGCGTCGGAGACCTGTTCCCTACGCTGGAATTCAAGGTTGTCCGCGAAGAACAGGGCAAAGTTGCTGATAAAACACCGCTCCCCTACGGACAGAAAGGGCTTATTCTGGTTCGCGGCGCCAATGTCATGAAGGGATACTACAAACGCCCTGACCTGACTGCCGCCATCATTGACGAAGACGGCTTCCTGAACACCGGCGATATCGGCATCATCAGCCCCAATCGGGAACTGGCCATTACCGGCCGTGCAAAAGATACTATCGTTCTTCTGGGTGGCGAAAACATTGAACCGGTACTGCTTGAACAGACCATCTGCACCAGCGAGTTCATCGAAAGCGCCATGGTTGTGGGCCAGGACAAGAAATTTCTGGCATCCCTCATCGTTCCCTGCAAGGAAGCCCTTATTGCCTATGCCAAGGAACACGGCATCATCTATTCAACCTATGAGTCCCTTCTGAAAAACGAAGTTATTCATAACCTTATCCAGTCGGCCGTAAACAAACTGGTATCCCTTGAAAAAGGTTTCCGTGCCTGCGAAAAGATTTACAAGATTTCACTGATTGCCAAAAGTTTTGAGGTAGGCAAAGAACTTTCTGCCAAGCAGGAAATGATGCGCTTTAAGATCAGCGAAGAATACAACAACGAAATTGAACAGATGTACGCCTGATTCACGCTACCAGGCTGAAATCGATTAGAACGAAAAAAGGGCTGTCCGGAATAATCCGGATGGCCTTTTTTATGTTGAATTCTCCTATGTTTTATTCTATATTGATACCTAGGAGGTATCACTTATGAATCAGACTGCATTTACTGTCCGCATGGATTCAGAATTAAAAAAACAGTTTTCCACTCTTTGTGAAAACTTAGGACTTCCTGTTTCCGTTGCAATTAATCTTTTTGCAAAAACTGCGGTTCGGGAAAACCGCATTCCTTTTGAGCTATCTTTACAGCCAAATGAACTCACAAAGAAAACGATTTCACTTGCTGAAGAAGGAAAAGAACTGAATGGTCCTTATTCCACCATGGAAGATTTAAGGGCTGCACTGGATGCTTAATGTATTCTTTTCAAATCAGTTTAAAAGGGATTACAAGAAAGCAGTAAAGCGACGTTGTGATACAGATGAACTTTTTAAAGTAATTGAACTTCTCAAAAATCAACAACCTCTTCCACCTGAAAAACGAGATCAGGCATTGACTGGTGATTATTCCGGCTATCGGAAATGTCATGTTCATCCAGATTTTCTGCTTGTTTACAAGGTCGTTGATTCTCAGCTACAGCTGTATCTGTATAGAACTGGCACCCATTCGGATTTGTTTGGATAACAATTATTTTGTCGAATCTGGCAGTTCATCCTTATATATACCATTTCTCACTGCATCATCTTTCATTATTTTTACGATAGATATTATTTCCTCGTCAGTAAGTCCCTTTGTTTTCAAAAATTCTGCTGCAGTACTGAGCAGTCCCAAAAAAAGCCCTCACGACAGCATTTATCATGCCATCGTGAGGGCTTTTGTTTAAGGGCAGTTCTGCACCTTATTTCATGTTTATACGTCTGGTCAAGGCACGTACGCCTTCGGCTAGCTCAAGGCCTTGACTCAGCCGTTTTAACATGAAATATATAATTATTTCATGTTAATCATTGAAGCATCGTAATCAGCTGGTGCTTCGTAACCCATCAGGTTCATCAAAGTTGGACGTTCGCTGACGCGAACTGCCGGGTTTCAGTCAGGCTGAAACCCGCACGCACCCTAACCCTTATTAGTTAAGTTTCAGCATACTCTGATCATAGTCAGCTGGTGGAACATATCCCATTAATTCCATAAGGGTGCTTGGCCATGATGAAATACCCAGACCGCTGTTCAGATCGGTTGAGTATTCACCTTTGTATTCAGGGTCGTAAATGATACCAGGAACAGGGTTCAGAGAGTGTGAGGTTTTTGCTTTTGGTTCTCCATCAGCACCTTTTTTAACACTGCCGTCTTTTCCGTGTTCGTACATATCATCACTGTTACCGTGGTCAGCAGTCAGACACAGGATACCACCGGCTTTTTCTACGGCTTCCTTGATGCGTCCCAGCTGCAGGTCCATGGCTTCCATTGAACATACAACAGCATTGAATACACCGGTATGTCCAACCATATCACCGTTAGGGAAGTTCAGGCGGATGTGGTCGTATTTTCCGCTTTCAATGGCTTCTACTACCTTGTCGGTAATTTCAGCACATTTCATCCATGGGCGCTGTTCAAAAGGAATAACGTCTGATGGAACTTCAATGTAGGTTTCCAGATTTTTATCGAATTCACCGGGGCGGTTACCGTTAAAGAAGTAGGTAACGTGACCGTATTTCTGGGTTTCAGAAATAGCCATCAGTTTAACACCGGTTTTGGTCAGGTATTCACCCATGGTGCGGTCAATGCTTGGTGGGTTAACCAGGAACTGAGCAGGTTTGTGGTTATCGCCATCGTATTCCATCATACCGGCATATTCAACTGCTGGTACGCGTACGCGGTCAAATTTATCAAAGTCTTTTTCTTCAAAGGCAGCGGTTATTTCCAGAGAACGGTCACCACGGAAGTTGAAGAAGATTACACTGTCGCCATCGTTGATGGAACCAACAGCTTTACCGTCTTTTGCAATAACGAATTCGTGCATATCCTGGTCCAGAAGACCGGCGTTTTCTTCACGGTAGGTTTTGATTGCTTCTACAGCAGAACCGAACTGACGTCCTTCACCCAGAACATGAGCTTTCCATCCGCGTTCTACCATTGACCAGTCTGCATTGTAGCGGTCCATGGTCATGTACATACGTCCACCGCCGGAAGCGATGCAGTAGTCACAGCCGGCAAAGCCAGCCAGGAATGCTTCCAGTGGTTCAAAGTATTCAAGAGCAGAAGTAGGTGGTACGTCGCGTCCGTCAAGGAGGGCGTGTACGCGGATTGATTTGATGCCTTCTTTGTTGGCTTCGGTAATCATGGCTTTCAGGTGGTCAATGTGAGAGTGAACATTACCGTCAGAAACCAGACCGATAAAGTGCAGGGTGCTGTTTTTAGCCTTTACGTTGTCTGCCAGTTTTTTCCAGGTTGCACCCTGGTACATGTTACCGGTGGCAATTGATTCACCTACCAGTTTGGCACCCTGAGCAAATACGCGGCCACAACCCATTGCGTTGTGTCCTACTTCAGAGTTACCCATATCGTCATCACTTGGAAGACCTACGGCAGTACCGTGAGCTTTCAGCTGAGTATGCGGACAGTTAGCGGTAAACCAGTCAAGGTACTTCATTTTGGAAGCTTTAACGGCATCGCCTTCTTCAAATTTTCCGTATCCAACGCCGTCCATGATTACCAGTACAACTGGTCCGCGGCGACCCTGCCATTTAGGGTTCTTTTTCAGTGCTTCAACAGCCATTGTATATCTCCTATAAAGCCACTGAAACGCACCTTTAACTGCAGCTATGAAAATGCGGGAGGTGTGATGGGAAAAGACAAAAATTGTCGAAGCCCGGAACGATAGTTTCCATGCCGGGCTTCGCCAATAGCGACGATATCTAGCGTTTTTGTCTTTTTCCGTCGCGCCGGGAGCATTTTCAATTACTACGATTCATGCGCTTCAGGGAATAAGTACATAAACTTATACGTTAAAAATATACCGATTTACTCACTGGTAGGCAATGGCACTATTGGCAGTTCCCGGTGTTCCCTGACTGGTTCCAACCACAAACCATTCGTCGCCCCACACGGCTACGGGATACTCATTCCCTAACTCTTCAATGCCCTGCCGGCTTAAGGTTCTGGTCACAGTCATGCCATCAGAACAGACAGCACCATCAATTCCCGGCCCATTCTGCCAGATACCGGCAGCCTCTGCTTTCTGGGCCGCAATCCCCATGGCATTTCCCGGCCATGACTCTTTGGTACTTTCTGCAAACAAAAGGGCATCAACCACATTCCCGTGGGCCCGGTTCCACAACAGAATGGTTCCCGTAGTTCCTATTGCTTTTGTCGTTTCATTGCGCCAGATATCCCGGCCAGGAGAAGCATCTTTATGACTGCATTCTTCCAGATTATCACCGGTTTCATCAATACAGGTTTCGCTTACCTTACGCAGATGGACAACCACATATTCCCCTTTTTCAACCTCTATATCAGGCAGCATATAATTCAGGGTATTCTGCCCGTAGGTTATTTCCAGAACCATTCCTGCAAGACTACCACCATCCAGCGCATACAATTCCACAAATTCACACTTGGGGTTGCTGTAGGTTGTTCTAACCTCACTCAATACTACTTTTGCCGGGTTTTCGTTGTATCCCTGAAGTACCGTACTAAAATGTAACGAATTACCTTTTGTATCTTCTGCCACCGCATACAGCACGTACTGCTGTCCTTTTTCAAGCTTGGTATCCACCGTCAGCAGTGTACCACCGGGTACCTCAGACTTCTGCTGCTCACAGACAGCTGGAACAGAAAAGGCTGAACCGTCATCATCAATAGAACTTACATGCACTTCTGACAGGGTAACATCACCGTTAAACTGCAGCAGAATCGTATAAGAATCCAAAACCTGATAAGACTGATATTCCGGCAGCAGATAATCAGTACTCAGAATGGAAATTCCATCAGGGGTAATGCGGCAACCTCCAAGTTCCGCAACTAACAGGGTAATGACAGCAAGACAGATTCCCGCTCCTGTTTTTTTCAATACATCATATACAGGCATAATTCCTCCAGATTTGATACATAGTATTTACGCCCGTATCAGACAAAATCTGCCACTTTTACCCATTTTTTTTGCATTTTCATCATTTTCTTTTTATACTGAATCTATTATGGAAGTTAAAAACCTTATTTTGTATGAAGATCTCCTCTTTTCTACCCAGGAGAGCAGCCGCACTACCCCTTTTGAACGCCTTACCATATATACCAACGGAGTAGCCCCATCCAATCTTGAACCGGAACTTTCCCTGTACCTGACGGAAAAAACTCCTGCAGGTTTTGGGTATTACAGCGAAGATCTGTCACAGGTAACCCACCGCATTCCTGCCGGAACCTATTTTTTCCTGCAGGAATTTATTGATTGCAGTATCGATGATGAAGATGCATTGTATCAGAAGGCTTTAAAAATGGCAGAGGCCCTCCGGTTAGAGAGCCTCTGGCAGGAAGTAGACCTGGATGATCAGGTATTTGTACGTGCTATTAAAGAAGACGAAAAGCTTGCGGTACAGGTAATCCGAAGGAAACGTACCGAAGATTAATAATCCCATTCGTGGGCAAAGGTTTCTACCATGTAGCGTACTTCCGGTCCTTTATCAGAATCTGCAGTTTTTTCTACTACGATGATGAAACGGGTACCGGTAGCATCCACCATGATTTTTTCAATGGCGTATCCGGTAATATCTTTGCGTTTAATATCTTTATTTCCAGCGATGATAGTCTGTCCCTGACCATCAACAACACGCTGAACGGTAATATAGAACGAAGAAACAACTTCAGTACCCTTTTTCTCTACAGTGGGAATAAGGGTAAAGGTATAGGTTACCGGTTTTCCGTTTTCTGAACGGGCAAAATCAGTAACGGAAATTGATTCCGTAGGAGCTTTTTTGCTGTCGGAACGCAGGTACAGGGTATTTTCAATGGATGCCGGTGCAGCATGGAAACCAGCCAGCCAGTTTTTGTTTGAACCTTTCAGTTCTTCATATACGGCAGCACCTGAAATCTTTGCAGTAGTTTTAGATGGTTCAGTCTTTTTTACACCACCTTTTACAAAATTGTTTTCAGAAATATCAACGGCATACAGTTCTGCATATCCCTGATAAGAACTATCAGTCATACCATACTGACCAAAAAGATACGTATTTCCATCAGCAGAAATACCAATATCGTCAAATGTTGCTACATCGCCGGCAAAAAGACTTGCTGCACAAAGTAAGGAAAGCAGAACACTAAGAACTGTTTTTTTAGTCATATAACACATCCTTCTTTTTTTGAAAGGTTACTATATTTTCGGATTTTCAGAACTGGTACTTGAGTGTTCTGTACATTTATCCTGCACTGAGCTATGCTTTTTATATGACACTTAATTCCCGCAACAGACTTTTTCTTATTGGATTCATCGTTATAACCGTTCAGTTTGTCTCACTGCTGGCAACTGGATGTATTAAGGCAGCGCTGGGATTTCTGGAACCATTTCCTACTGATCTGCAGGTTACGGGGTCGTTGATGGAACGGCTTATCGGGCCCAACTACAATGCGGGTATCATCAGTCTGACCATACTGTCACTATACTCTTCTGTCTGCGGTCTGGTTCTGTACCTTCGCTTTGAAAAAACCATTGCATCAGAAATAATGTACTTTGCAGGATTTTTGATGGGGGTATTTCTGGAAAGTTTTCGGCTTGCCATCCCTATATTTAATCTGTGGTCAGGGTTTCTTCCGGTTCTGTCATGGATAGGTAAAGCAGCCTTTGCAGGACGCCTGCTTACCCTGTTCTGCCTTCTTTTTTCCGCATTTCCTGTTTCTGAAAGTTTTGTTCAGGACACTGATAAAAATATCGTCATCTGTATCTGCGTTGCCATTCTGTTTGCAGCCCTTATGCCGTTGAATACCCATGAGATTCTGCCATCTGTTATGGTTTCGTTCACGTTCAACAGGCTGTTTGCGACAATCCGAGTCCTGCTGTTTATTGCAACACTGATAACCATTGTGTTTACCAACCGTTTTCCCCGCTTTTACGGGCTGCTGATTACCTATGCAGGATATCTCCTGCTGACCGTAAGTTCCAGCTATCCGGTTACCCTTGCGGGCGCAGTACTTCTTGTTTCAGGAAGCATTCTGTTCCTTTCAAAACTGCACCAGTTCTATTTGTGGAAGTAGTAAATCTGCCAGGCAGGAAACATCAGGCACAAAAGTCAGGCCGTGCGGTTACATTGAGAACATGAAGTGTGCCAGGCTGGTTACAAGCACCGGTATAAAGATATTATCCAGATCTTTCAGCGGCAGAACTTCAATAACCGTTCCGGCCAGCGCCAGTACCAGTGCTGATCCCGGGGGTGGGCCAACAAGAATCATGACTGCCAGAAAAATGGCTGCAAAACAGGAAAGACTGCCTTCTGCGGTTTTGCCATGCATTGCCGGAAGTTCATGTTTTCCCCAGATTTTTCCTACCAGACTGGCAAATCCATCGCCAAAGGCAAGAGCATAAATACCGCAATAGGAACACTTTTCGGGAAACAGTAACGCCGACAGAATAACTCCGATACACAGGGTACAGGGGCCAAGCACGAACTTTCCTTCGTCGCGTTTTCTGGCAGCAGTTTCCGTTATTCTGGAAATAAGAGGAATCGGGATTCCTTTTAGACGCAGCGATTCAGACACGGTGTACAGCACCAGAGCACATACCAACAGCGCAATAACCGGCCACTTTGCAACATACAGCAGTAAAGGCACCAGTGCCGTGCAAAGATGAATGGACTTTCGGAACAGTTCTTTCTTTATGTCATTCATGTACTTTCTGGCAAGAATTCCGTTCATGTTCATCGGCAGCCTCTATCGAACATAACAATCCGGATTACCGGGAAGTTACAGAAGACTGGGTAAGAACCGGTTCTCCAAGAAGGGTACGCGGCAGGTTAGTATAAATCTCGCTTTCAAACTGGCTGTCAGGTATGGTCATATACCGCAGATTCTGCTGGGCCAGGTTTGAACCTTCCAGGCGAATCATATTAGTCTGGTTACGGGTAAGAGCATCCCAGGCACGAACCGATTCCTGCAGGTACACCATAGCTTTTCCATTGAGTTTTGAATCTCCAGTCTGAGATGCCAGCCGAGAAAGAACAACAGCCAGATTATTGGCAGCCCGCATATACGTATCTACCAGAATCTGCTGTTCTTCCTGAACCTGCGGATACAGAACACCTTCCTGCTGACGCTGCAAATCAAGAATATCAATCAGTTTTTCATAATATCCAAGGGCGGCCTGGGTACTTCCACGCAAGGTAAGAGTATTCCCCAAGGCCAGGAGCGCATTCTGCTCAGAAGGCATTTCACCAATAGTCTTTACAAATGAGCTCAGAGCATCCTTGTAATTACCTTTATTGTACTGAATGTATCCAACACGATACCGTATAGACGGCGTGTCATAGTCATTGTTGATAGCGGCTTCGTAATTGGTTAATGCCTCGTTCAGATCACCTGAAATAAAGTAATCAATATCTGCCATATCAGCATACAGATGGCCAAAGATTTCATTAACCGGCAAAGCGCTGTATTTCTGCTCACGCAGATACAGATCAAGGCCTTCTGTATACATCTGGCGTGCTTTCAGGTATTCCTGATCGCCGGCATGCAGTTCTCCCAGCAGACGATAGGTATTAATATGGCGGGTAACACGCTGATGTGTCTTTTTGTCGCAGTTTTCAAAGCTGTCAAGAGCAAGTGCCAGAACATTCTTTGCAGAAGAAGTGTTACCGGTTTCTACGAAATACCGGCCAAAGTTGTATACGCTTTCAGGAATGTCCGGAGCCTGCTGTACTGCTTTTTCCAGCATATCACGAACATCTTCAATGGAAGCACGGAGGAATTCATCCTGTGGAGCAAGATATCCATACAGTTTTTCCATCATGTAGCCGGAAAGCTCAACCATATCCTGAGGTTCCAGCACCTTTTTGCCCTTAGCCATTTTTGGATAGAAATAGTTTTTCAGCGGCAGCACTTCACGGATATTATCAGTGCGGATGAAATACCGCATCATGCGTGAAAGATACAAATCTTTCTGACCATACATTTCCATGAGGGTTGAATACTGTAAACGGGCATCATCATAGCGTTCAGGGTCATTGGTTGCCGTTGCCCACTCAAGGAAAATATCACCGAGCAGCAGAATGGCATCCGGGTCGTTGATGTGATAATCAAGTATCTGGCGGCGGACAATATATTCGGCACGCTCATAGTTAATCAAGTCATCAAGTTCCATGCGGGCATATTCAAGACCGGCTGCTTTTTCATGGTTATACCGGTTAAGCAGATTCTGATAGGTGTTGGCCGACCGTTCATACTGACGCTGATTGCGGTATCCGCGTGCATATTTATAGAACCAGTTCTTTACGGCCCGGTAGGAAACGGCTTCTGCAAATTTCTGTTCACTTTGAGGGTACAATCCGTTTTCAAGCAGAGTGTAGCCTTCTTTATACAGCAGCTCTGCACGTACTGGCCGAACAACAAATCTGCCAACCAGGAATACCGTTACCCAGATTAATGCTGCTGCAACAACACCAGCAATGGTGAACGGAATAACGCGGTTTTTCAGCTGATATTCCAAAGACTGCTTATAGGCTTCGTACTCAGCAGCAGTACGTTTTTCATAGTTCAGAGGAACAGGAATATGTTTATCAACAAGTTTTTCAACCTGATTTGCCAGCTGACGAGCCGGTATCCGTTTAAGAACTTTATCGATAATTTCAAAGATAACTTCATCAGTAAAGTCGTTTGAAACGATGAGTTCTTCAATTTCAATACGGAGATTCAGCGGGTAATACGCCAGATTTTTCATGAAGAGCTGATGTTCTTCATCAGTAAGGGCGGTCCGCTTTTCAGGGGCTTCCTTTTTACGGCGGCCAAACCCGGAAGTTTTCTTTACTTCTGCAGGGGTTGGCGTACTTCCCATTTCAAAATCTGAATAGCCGGGAATGTTAAAGTCGTTTTCGTCAAAGGAAAGGGTTGGCGAAGTTGGTTCAGATGATGAATCAAAATCACTGGTTGAAAAATCATCAATATTTACATCACCCATACCATCCGGCATGGAAAAATCATTATCAAAAGTTGGAACTTCAAATCCGCCGTCATCAGGAGAATCTGTTATCGGCAGACTGAATCCGCCGCTTGACGGAGTATCAGAAGGTTCTACCGTATCAGAGGCTACAGTATCTGAGGAAGCAGAGGCAGCATCATCACCAAAAGTGAAATCAAGATTATCAAGGGTAAAGTCTGATGTATCAGAAGAGGTATCAAAGTTGAAATCCAGACCGTCAAGGCCATCAAGACCGGATGTATCGGTATCAAAAGAGGTGTCGGCAGCAGGTTCATCGGTACCGGTATCGAAGTCTGGAACGGAATCAGCTGCAGCAGAGCCGGTGTCAAAGCCAGAGTCAAAGCTGGTATCGGTGTCAAAACTGGTATCGGTGTTAAAGTCAGAATCGATATCAAAGCTGGTGTCTGAATCAGACCCGAAATCAAATTCATCACCGGCAGGCATGCTGTCAGTGATGGTATCAGAAGCCGTGTCAAAGGCACCATCCAGATCACTGGTATCAAAAGAGAAATCATCCGAGGCAGAATCAGTCGGTATCTCAACAGGAATATCTACTGGTGCCGGTTCTTCAGAAACTGCAGAACCAAGTTCAAAATCAGAGTTTTCCAGATCTACAGGATCAAATTCTCCACTGAAATTCTGCGAAATATCAATTTCATCATCGGTACTACCGAATTCATCATCGAAACCGGCTACACCCTGATTAAACAGATCAGGTTCCACTGCCGGTTCTGGTTCTGCCGGCATTTCAGGTTCCGGTGGTTCTGCAGCCCCGCCAAGCAGTTCGTCCATTGTCAGATCGCTGACGGTGGTTTCCAGTTCTTCAAGTTCTTCTAATTCTTCAAGATCTTCCAGGTCTTCAACACCGTCATCCGGGGCAGAATCTGTCTCAAAATCTGCCAGAGCAGAAAGCACATCGTTTGAAGCAGCTGCCTCGTTCTGTGAATCAAGACCAGGCAGAGAAAAATCTGTATTGAAAATATCGTCATCAACTGCGGTAAAGGAATCATCTGCGGCAGGTTCCGGTTCTGCGGCAGCAGTACTTGTTGACGGAGCACCACCAGTAACTTCTGCCAGCAGCGCATCAATATCAATTTCCGGTGTAGCAGAAGAAGAAGCTTCCTCAGATGGAGAAGTAAAATCGGAGGTAGTTACAGGAGCGTCTTTTGAAGGAATACCAAAAACAAAATCTTCTGCATCGCTGCCTTCAGGAAGGTCGGCAGGCAATTCAACAACGGGCATAATCTGCCCCTTTTGCTTCCGTACTTCGTTTTCATCACTCAGTGAGGTTATTTGTCTGCTGAATTCTCTTAACTGTTGTAAACCTGGCATTGCAGTCCTTCCACCTTTCCCATTTTACCTATTCTTTTAGATTTTCGCCATGTATAAGACTCTACTTTAGATAAATCAGGAACGGTGACTAAATAATGAGCAATAATTATGCACAAGAAAACCGCTCATTTTATTTTTCAGTCTGCCGATAGGAATAAAGAATATGAAACGTCTCTTTTTTGGCATACTGATTGCCGCTTTACTGACAGTACCACTATACGCAAAAGATAATGATGTTGCAGTCTATGATGACCAGTACACCATTGATACGATTATTACCGGAATACGCGATGCAGGGGCTCCGTATGTATCCGGCAACTATGCGGTCTTTACAGCTCCCAAGGAAGCCCGTCATGTGGGAATCAGTTTTGATTTTGAACAGTACCGCCAGATACACACTTTCCAGGAGCTGGTAACCTACGATTATCTTGAAGAACCGGTGGGCTCTCTGCTGTTTTATATTCTGGAACTGCCTGAAAACTGCACCCGCATACAATACCGCATGATTATTGACGGCCTTTGGACTACCGACTATCTGAACCCAAACAGAACCTACGATGCAGAATGCGGCACCTATCTTTCAGTATTGAAAGTGAACCGGCCGTACACCGTAAAAACGGCAGAACGGGATCCTCACATGGTAACATTCGTGTACGAAGGAGAAAGTGGAAAGAGCATTCGTCTTGCCGGCAATTTTACCAACTGGGATTCCTTTATCTACTATCTTACGGAAACAGTTCCCGGAAGATATGAAATAACCCTTCCCTTAACATCCGGCACCTGGTATTACCAGTTCTACAGCGGCATGACCGCAATGCTGGACCCGAAGAACACCAACCGGGTATATACCCCGGAAGGGCGGGCAGCAAACGTTATTTCGGTGAACTAAGTGAAACTACATACGGGATTATAATTCTTCAGGTTCCCGTAATTCGTAGTTTACATCGTTATCAATAATTTCAACCATCAGATCCGCAATATCCGGATCAAACTGGGTACCACGGCCTTTTACAAATTCATCACGCACAGCATCCTGAGGTAAATAGCCGCGGTACCGCCGGTTACTTGACATGGCATCATAGGAATCTGCTACACAGATTATTCGTGCAAACAAATCAGTTTCATATCCCTTCTTTCCATCAGGATATCCAGAACCATCGAACCATTCGTGATGCCATCTGGCCCCAACTTTTATACGGGGAATCTCTGTAATATGGTCAAGAATATGATCACCAATAATTGAGTGGTCTTTAATAACCTCATATTCCTCGTTGGAAAGAACCGTATTTTTGTTGATGATATAGTCGGGAATACCAATTTTTCCCACATCATGCAGTAGGGCCGAATATTCCAGTTCCTGCAGGCTTTCTTCGCTGAGCCCCAGTCGCTTTCCCAGCATCAAAGAATATTTTGCTACGCGGAACGAATGTCCATTGGTATACCGGTCTTTGGCATCAATGGTAGATGATAAGGTTTCCACAATCTGATCTGCCATTTTCTTGATACGTTCAGTTTTTTCCCGCCCCCGATCAATGATAAGGCGCTGCTCCATGACAACTTCATTTACCGTGGCATCGGCAATTAACAGAATAATGGCATACATATCACCAAACCTGTCGTTATTCACAATAGGATGGATACGGAGCGGTATGTTGGACGCAGTTGCAGTCGCCCGTTCTGTTACTTCACTGCCGGCAAGGATTTCTTTGAAAATCTGATCATAATTCCCTTGAATCAGGGTACTGAAGTGAGGCCGCATATCGGAAAACTTGAAGATTTCACAGGCAAAGGGATTTGCCTGATTCACGTATCCCTGTGGATCAAGAATCAGAATGCCCAGATCGGGACAGGAGTACACGGCATCAAGCACATTATCAACTGACATGGAAAAGGTATTGTCCTGTACGGTAAAGTGGCAAAGAAGCAGATAGGAAAAAACGGCACCTAAACCAGATGTTGGTATGGAAGGAATATGGAACAGGGGGAGTACTGTATCCGGAATTGCAAAAAGAACAAGAACCAGATTTGCCAAAGCCAGTTCCCATGCAAACAGTCTGTCCCTCTTGAGTTTTGAACGATATCCGCTTAACAGAATAAGGCTCTGAAGGTAGATGAAATAGATTGTTATATACAGATAATGATAGATAACGCCGGGTGTGAGATTCATGTAGAAGGAAGTTCTTCCGCGGATGACGGTAAAATCTCTGGTTCCTGAAAGACCAAATACTACGGCATCAATCAAAGAAAAAACGATTCCTAGAATCATGACAACTTTGTAAGAAAATGCCTGCTTTTTCAACAGACTGCCGGTGTACACACTCAGCATAATGATGTATGCGTCAACCGCAATCATGTTTCCATAAAAAAAGAAATGGGCTAAAGGAACGCTGGTACAAAAGCCATAGAGTGCAGCACAGGTACACCACCAGGAAACAGCCACACTCATCAGATGAAGAATTCGGCGGACTCCACGACTGAGAAACTTCTGTGAATGCTGTGTAAGATAACTGTACCAAAGACAGACTGCACCAAAATAAATCAATATCAGGTTTATGACGATTCCTGAATCCATAAAGCATATTTTATCACAAGAATGTAGAGCTGCGGCATATCTTTTTTCAGACATCGACAAAAAAGAATCACCACTTATTTGTTTCTTTTTACAGAAACATACTTGACAATGTTTCTATGTATCGATACAGTGTTACTATAAACAGTAACAAACAAAACAAACTGTCGTACAGTTTGTCATGCTGGACTGCAGATATGTCATTCTGAACTGCAGATATGTCATTCTGAACTACAGATATGTCATGCTGGTCTGCAGATATGTCATGCTGGTCTGCAGATATGTCATGCTGAACTCGTTTCAGCATCCATAAACGAGATCCCGAAACGAGTTCGGGATGACGTTGGATGACATGATGCAAGTTCGGGATGACGCTGGGTGACATGATGCAAGTTCAGGATGAACAATGAAAAGGAGACTATAAAATGAAACACACAAAACTGATTGCTGCCACACTGGCACTTGCCCTTACCACTACCGTTGCATTTGCCGGTGGTAAAAAAGAAGCTGGACCTAAAAAATACAAAATCGGTATTGCAAAAATTGTACAGCATGTTGCACTTGATGCTGTTGAACAGGGTATTATTGATGTCCTGAACGAAAACGGCATTGAAGCCACTTATGACCTGCAGAATGCCAACGGTGACGTAAACACCGCAACCCAGATTGCAGCCAAATATCGTGATGAAAAAGTTGATGTTGCAGTTGGTATTGCAACTCCTGTTGCCATTGCTCTGGCAAACACCCTGCACACTACACCGGTAGTATTTGGAACCGTAACAGATCCTGTTGGTGCAGGTCTTGTTTCTACGGTAGACCATGGCGAAAACAATGTAACCGGAATGAGTGATGCCATTCCTACCGAAGACCACATTGCCCTGTTTACTGAAATTGCCGGCATCAAAACTCTTGGATATATCTATACTTCTTCTGAAGCCAACAGCGTAAGCGCACTGGAACTGGTAGAAAGCGGCTGTAAAAAAGCAGGTATCAAACTGGTTACCCAGGCCATTACCAACAGTTCAGAAGTAAAACAGGCTGCAGAAACTATCGTAGACCGTGTTGACGGAATCTATCTTACCACCGACAATACAGTATTCAGTGCTTTGGCTTCTCTGGTAGATGTATTCGGTGAAGCTAAAAAACCGGTATTCAGTGCTGACGTTACCGGTGCCATGGACGGCGGCTGTATGATCGCCTTTGGTTTCAACTACTACAAAGCCGGACGCGCAACCGGTGAAATGGTTCTTGATATCCTGAAAGGTGCAGATCCTGCAAAAATGCCGGTTCGGTTCATGACTGATGCCAGTGACAGCGACTTCCTGCTGGATCTTGATGCTGCTAAAAACTGCGGTATCACCATTCCTGCAAAATACGTTGCACAGGCCAACATGATTATTGAAAACGGAGTATTAACGGAAAAATGATTGAAAACATCCTGATTGAAGGTCTTATTTACGGGATGATGGTTCTGGGGCTGTTCGTAACGTTCCGGGTTCTGAACTTCTGTGATATGACTGTGGATGGCAGTTTTCCTTTAGGCGGCTGTGTTCTGGCCGCCTGCTTAACCCACGGTATGGCCCCAAGCCTTGCAGTGGGTTGTGCTTTTTTAGCGGGAATGATTGCCGGACTCTGCACTACCCTTATTTATACCAAACTGCGCATTCCTGACCTTTTAGCCGGTATCCTTATGATGACCATGCTGTATTCAATTAACCTACGCATCATGGGAAACCACGCCAACGTATCATTTTTAAAGATTCCGACTACCTTCAGCCGCCTGACTGCCTGGGTAAAAGCTACCCTTCCCGGATTCTCGCCGGACTGGGCACTGGTAATTTTCCTGGTTGTCATCATGATTGTGGTTAAACTGCTTCTTGATTTGTTCTTTCACACGGATTTAGGCCTTACCATGGGAGCCCTGGGAAGCAACGAACAGATGGTGGTAAGCCAGAGCGTTAACCCCAGCATTGTCCGGGGAATCGGCATCATGATCGGTGATGGTCTTGCCGCTTTAAGCGGTGCACTGGCAGCCATGTACTCAGGCTTTGCCGATGTTGGCAGCGGTACCGGTGTTGTTGTATCAGGTCTGGCATCCTTAATGCTGGGAGAATTTGTCTTAAAGAGCAATAAAATCGGCATGCAGACCCTGCGTGTTATTATCGGTTCCATCATTTACCGGGGACTTATGTATCTGGGCCGCCGCTACGGGTATGCCATCGGTATGACCAGCAATGACTTAAAGCTTATTACCGGTATCCTGATCATCATCTGTCTGATTGTGAGCCAGAAAAACGTTGGCGGATACTTAAAGGACCACCTGAAGCGGCCTGCAAAACCAGATGATGGCAGTGTTGCAGACTCGACAACTGGAGGCGCCACATGCTGACCTTAAAAGATATCGACATGACTTTTGCTGCCGGCACTCCTGACGAAAACCGTGCATTAAAGAACATCAACCTGACCATTAACGAAGGTGAATTCATCACCGTAATCGGCAGTAACGGCGCCGGAAAATCTACCCTGATGAACGTTATCAGCGGTAACCTGTCTCCCTCTGCCGGAACCATTACCATGGAAGGCCGGGACGTTACCAAAGAAGCTGAATACAAAAGGGCTGCCTACATCGGCCGTATTTTTCAGAATCCGCTTTTAGGTACTGCCGGCAAAATGCGTCTTGAAGACAACATGATGATCTGCAGCAAAAAAGGCTTTAAGGGGCTCCGCATCAGCCTGAACAATAAGAAACGGGCTGAGTTCAAGGAACAGTTGAAGGCCCTGGACATGGGTCTTGAAAACCGTCTGGGTGACAACGTGGAGCTGCTTTCCGGCGGCCAGCGTCAGGCCCTTACCCTGCTGATGGCGGTCATGAGTAAGCCGAAACTGCTGCTCCTTGATGAGCACACGGCCGCCCTTGACCCGACCAACGCAGCCATCGTTATGGAGCTGACCCGCCGCTTTGCAAAGGAATACGGCCTTACAGTCATGATGATTACCCATAACATGCAGCACGCCCTGGAGTACGGCAACCGTCTTTTAATGATGGATTCCGGCGAAATCATCCTTGATATTGATGGGGATGAGAAACAGAACCTGACCATGGATGAAATCCAGAAACGGTTCCGAGCCATCAAGAACAAGGACCTGAACAACGACCAGATGCTGCTGCAGTAGTTCAGTGTCAGGGAAATTTTCAGCAGATTACATATAAAACCCCGGTAAACGCTGTTTTTTACTGGCGCTTATATGTAATTCCCGCTGGTTTTCCGCATTACTACCATAAGATTTACATATAAGCGTGCGCCTGTTTGCCGGCTTATATGTAAACTTCTCAAGATTCCAGACATCCTTTACATATAAACTGCCGGAAATTACTGAGTTCGCAGGACTTTTATATGTAATTTGCAGTAAAATACAGATGCTGAAACAAGTTCAGCATGACGGAATGTTTAATTCAGCATGACGGAATGTTTAATTCATCATGACGACAAGTCATCCCGGGTACATGGCTGTCATCCCGAACTTGTTTCGGGATCTCATTTACAGATGCTGAAACAAGTTCAGCATGACGGAATGTTTAATTCAGCATGACGACAAGTCATCCCGGGTACATGGCTGTCATCCCGAACTTGTTTCGGGATCTCATATACAGATGCTGAAACAAGTTCAGCATGACAGAATGTTTAATTCAGCATGACAGAAGGTAAAAAATGATTCAATTAACAAAGTACAACAACGAAAAAGAAGCGCTGGCAGAACTTATCAAAAAGTTCTGGATAGCCCACAACGATTACACCCCAACAGCCGAAGAATGCCTGGAAGATGTTCAGGCCTGGACTGCAAACGGACACCTGATATATTTCATACAGAACGATACCGAAACCATCGGGTTTGTGCACCTGGCTTCCCGCGGCTGCAGAATTGACTGGCTGGAAGACCTGTTCATCCTGCCGGAATACCAGGGGCACGGATACGGCTCTGAAGCCCTGCATCAGACAGAAGAAATCGTACAATCGTATTCTGACTCCATCTATCTGGAAGTAGCGGCGCGAAATCCGGAAGCACTGAAACTCTATGTGCGGAACGGTTACAACTGTCTGAACACCATTACCATCAGAAAGGATTTTCAGCCACAAGAATATGTGGTTACCGGCACCGAAACCATTCTTGGCCACATCTTTGAAGTAAAGGACTACGCAGAGTAACTCTATGTTTTTTGATTTCCACACCCATTTTGACTTTTACGGCAACAATCTGAGTAATTCAGTACCTCTTTCAACCACCCTTGATGCCGCCATAGACTGCGTAGTACAGAATGACATCTTTACGGTTGGATCCAGCGTCAACATAGCAAGCTGGGAGCGGAATAAAGCGATTGCGGAACGGGTTAACGCTGCTGCCGGCCGTATCTTGTACCTGCCAACCTTTGGCATTCATCCCAGCTACACCGCTGATCTCCCATCCTCTACTCAGGAACTGCAGGCCGCCATAGAGCCATATCTTGCCGCCAGCACGATTATCGGCGAGGCAGGGTTAGATTACTTCTGGGAGACAAAAACACCGCCACAGCGGCAGGAAACGGTTCTGGCAGCGCAGCTGGACCACTGTGACCGCACCGGGAAATATATCGTGCTCCACACCAAAGGCGCAGAAAAGCGTATTCTTGAAATGCTTGCTGACTTTCCTCACGCCCGGCCCATTATCCACTGGTACGACGGTCCGGAAGACGTATACCGCGCCATGCTTGACCGTGGCTATCCCCAGACTTTTGGCGTGGGCTTACGGTACAATCCGGTGGAACAACGCCAGCTGCGCCTGACGCCCCGGGAACTGATTCTTTCTGAAACCGACAACCCGGAAAGTGACCGCTGGCTTGGCGGATGCGATGACAGTCCTGCCCTTATCTGCCGCGTGGCAGCAGACATCGCATCGGTATTAGGCATACAAAAAGAAGAGGCTGCTGCGCTTATTGAGAGAAACAGCCGAGGAATATTGAAAGAAGCAGGAATACGGTAGCACTTTGCCACCGCCTGCTGAAAAAATCAGTAAGTTGATGATGGATAAATTGATGAAGCGGTCCAGGAGAGGGTGCCTTTTTTGTTTACCGGACCATATGATCCGCTGATTTTTTTCACATAAAACTTTGACCCGTATACATAGCTCAGATCCACGTCTTCCCACATTTTAATTTCCTTGCCGTCATTTTCACAAATCAGCGAATACAGATCTCTTTCAGTCTTTCTGGAAAAATACCCTGTTCCATTGTGGTTGTCATACAGCGTGAAACCATCAGTGTCAATATCAAACTGAGCCTGTTTCATGTTAAACTTGAAGACCCACTGCATAGCGTCCTTAACAACGATAATAAACGGATACTCTTCAGTGATGGTTCCATTCGGAATATATAATTTGGAAGCAATATGGTAATCTTTCTTCAAAGGAATGGCACCTTCAATGAGGCCATCCTTTGAACTATATACCGAATAGTTACCCTCTTCTGTAACTTCAACAGAGACTCCAGTACTGGATGTTTTTGTTAATGTAACGGCTTTGCTTTCGGCTGATAAATTGAAGAAAAATGCACCGTACTGCAGGGAACAGCCGCTAAAGACCACAAAAGACAGCGCAAACAGTATAATATAACCTCTGTTAATCATTCGTTTCATTTGATTGTCACCCTTACCCATACACTGATTTCTTCTGCCTTTGGATACCATGAACAGAACAATGCTGTATCACCATCAGCTATTGTCATGGTTCCAAGACCGATATTAAAACAAGGGCCAATGCAGCCACTTTCAGGTTTTGTTGAATCTCCAACTCTTATTAACTCATACCAGTCTGACTCCAGTTTTATCCAGCCGCTTTTTGCAATGCCACCTTCCAAAATCAAATCAAACCTACTCTCTCCAAATTTGATTTTTGTACCTGCCGTAAGGCCAATATTACCCAGAAATGCCATAGGAAAATAGCCAATGACGCCATCAGCAAACAGACGAAATCCAACAAAATTCAGTGATTTATACATTACCCCTATCTGAGCACCATAAAAGTTAAAACCAAAATCCCACCAGTTGGTATATGGTGAAGTAATCATGCGTTCTGCTGCCCTTGCAGCCTGAAGTTTCGCTTCTGCCAGACGACGGCTTTCTTCCAGCTCAGCCTGGCGTTTTGCTTCTTCCTCCCGTTCAGCTTGAACCTTTGCTTCAAACAGATATTCATAAACCCCTGTTAAATCCCTGAAAGTTGAAACTTTCCAGATAACCGGCTGTACAGAATAATGCATAATATCTTCACCGCTGACCGTGTTATAGACCACAAAATCTGAAAAATCAAACTTGTATTCATCAGAATTATGTTTTGCAGAAGATACCTTATACGAAATTGAAAAGTTTACTACCGGTTCAAAGCGGGCAAATAGTGAAGAATACAGGTCTACAGTATCTGCATACTCATCTCTGAGTTTCTTGTCATATCCCGTATACACAGACTTACCGGTTAGCTTTTCGTAAGAAAGATAATTTCTGCCACTGGTAATCAGACGTCCATTACTATACAGATTCCACACAACCGGCCACGCCCGCTTTTCTCCATCAAACTCTCCGACCGAATAGGAAAAATCTTTATGGTAAGAAGTAACGGTGTTCTCAAAAGTTTCCTTTTCAAGTTTCTCCACTGCATGATACAGAGATAAAATCTCCTTGCGTGCTGAATCTTTCAGGCTCTGACAGTCAGTCAACCAGTTCTGATTGATTTCGGCTGTTACTTCATCCACCTCATACTGACGGAATTTCATTGCATCTTCAGTTGGATTTCCTAAACTGGTCATTTCGGTTAAACGATATGGTCTGTTCCAGATTTCATCTGTTTTGCTCTTAATATCGGAATTAAG
>JAZLGC010000027.1:0-5212 GCA_045616125.1 Treponemataceae bacterium
TCTTCATCACTTATGCTGATATAATGAAACTCATATTCAATTCCCCGTGAGCCGTAAAATTTTTTTGCAAAATCCCGTTCACTTTTAGTCCAGAATCCCCAGTCAAGAACAACATTTATGCCAGTTTCCACAATCTCTACCGATTTCTGAAAAAAGTACTGCTCCAATTCTTCCACATAAACATCCAGAGTGTCGCCACCATTCTGACCCAAAAGAGTGAGCGTGATATCATCAACAGAAAGAATGACTTCCTTTTTATCTTTACGAAGCTGCTGAGAATAAGTTGATTTCCCGCTGCAGATTTTTCCGCATAATAGGTTGTCTCCAAAATTGCGGGTCGTTATACCTGTGCTCCCCGGGTCTTGTTTTTTTTTCGCAATTGCCTCAGAAATAACTATAAATTGTAAATAGTTAATAATTTCCCTAAGAAGCCACCCGATCACACAAATTTGTTGGAACGTCCACTCGGATTTGTTGTGTAAGACTTGTTGAAATTTAAATTTGGCGATGTTCGTAAAAAGTGTTGCAGAATGCTACTCAGCAACAAAGATTGTACAGGAATGCCACAAATCGAATCGAGCGTTTTTGGATGTACTGGCAATCCGATGGATTTGTGGACGTAGGATGAGACACTGAATCAAGTTCAGGTTGACAATAAGCAACACTATTTACGGACAGAGCCTAAGTAAAAAGTTCGTTCTATATTCATATTAGTTCTATTCGATGTTTTTGCATAGCTTTACATAAAAATCAAATAGAAAGGTGCGGGAAGGCGGACGACCCGGGTCGGGCGGACTTTTTACAGTGAGAACACCACTGTAAAGGTACTGCCTTCTCCTTCTTTACTGGTCAGGAGAATCTGGGCATTGTGGTATTTAGCAGCGTGTTTTACGATGCTTAATCCAAGACCGGTGCCGCCCAGCTGACGGGAACGGCTTTTATCGATGCGGTAGAACCGTTCAAAAATCCGTTCTTTTTCGCGTTCCGGAATGCCGATTCCCGTATCCTGTACGGAAAGCACTACCGTATGACTTGCCATCATGTTTTCAATCTTCACCACTACCATGCCCTGGTCCCGGTTGTATTTCACTGCGTTATCAATCAGGTTGTAAATCATTTCGTAAATGACCGGACGTACACCGTTGATAAGTCCTGTATCACCGGACAGTGTTATCTCTACCTGCTTCTTTGCCGCAACGGGAGTAAGGGTTTCTATGGCTTCCTCAGCAATTTCACGAAGGCTCAGGGCTTCTTTTTCCAGCGAAATGGATTTTTCATCCAGTTTTGAAAGCTTGATGATATCGTTTACCAGGGTAATCATGCGCTGGCTTTCATCATATATGATCAGGGCAAAATCTTTTGTCGTCTGTTCATCGGTACCGCCCTGTCCCAGAATTTCTGCAAATCCGCTGATACTGGTAAGGGGTGTTTTCAGTTCATGGCTGACATTGGCTGTAAACTGCTGCCTCAATTCCTCCCGCTGTAATTTTTCATAGTTTTCTTCAGCAATGCGGCGGGTAAAGGGCTGTAACTCATCGTACACCTCAGTGGCTTCAGGGTTTTCCAGATCAATATGGTTCAGTGGTTCTGTAATCCGTTTAGAAAGCAGACTGGCGGTAATGCCGGAAATAATCATGGCGATAACCAGCATAATAAGCAGTATCTGGCTCATGCCCAGTACCAGAACGCCAACGGTATGTTGATTGCACGAAATACGCAGAATATCCCCGTTATCCAGTTCCTTTGCAAAGTAGAGCGTCTTTTCCAGCATGGTAGAAGAGTAGCGGCTTGAGGTACTGACTCCCTGTTCCTTTGCCTTCAGAAATTCAGAACGTAATGCGTGGTTTTCAAGGGTTGCAGCATTCACCGTGTTGTCAAAATAGACGGTGCCATCGGGATGAATAAGGGTTATGCGGTTATTGGTTTTCAGATGTGTGAGCCGCTGCAGGTCGGGAGATCCTTCTGATACATTGTAGCCTTCCAGAAGGATGCTTTCGGTTTTCAGTTCCTCAAACAGCTGCTTTTCAAAGTAGCCGTACATATTGGAAATAAAGAGTAAGGCGCAGATAAAATACACCAGTACACCGGCAAAAAATGTAGAAAGAAAAATACTGAATGTCAGGGATTTGTTTTTCATGTCAGTTCACCTTGTATCCTACGCCTCGGATGGTTTCAATTACGTCTCCTGCGCTTTCAAGTTTCTGCCGCAGGGTTCTGATATGCACATCAACGGTGCGGCTTTCGATATCGGCATCGATTTTCCATACGGAGTCCAGCAGCTGTTCCCGTGTCAGCACATTTCCCCGGTTCTGCAGCAGAAGGGTAAGCACATCAAATTCCTTTACCGTAAGGAATACCTGCTTGCCATCGGCGTGCACCGTATGGCGGGTTACATCAACTGTAATCCGGTCGTTTTCCAGAATCTGTGATTCATCATCCTGTTTTTCGTACCGCCGGAGTACTGCTTTTATCCGTGAAAAAAGCGCCATCATGCCAAAGGGCTTTGTCACATAGTCATCGGCCCCTGCATCAAGACCGGTTACCACATCGTATTCTGTATCCTTTGCAGTCAGCATGATGATCGGAATCGATGCATAGTCAGGCGTCTGCCGGATTTTTTTCAGTACGGAAATACCATCTTCTTCCGGCAGCATAATATCTAAGAGAATCAATGAAGGGCGGGTTGTTTTCAGTTCCTGCCACAGTTCGGATGGGCGCTCAAACCCGGTACACTCATAGCCTTGCGTGGTCAGGGTGTAGGCTATCAGCTTACGGATACTGGCATCGTCTTCTAGAATAAAAATCATATTCATGAGTGTAATCCAACAGGATAAAAAGACAATGGCAGGAGTGTTAAATCTATGTAAAAAAACGTCCGGTAAAAGTCAGGTTATTTCTTTTTGCGTCCTGATTCTTCCAGTTCTTTTTCAAAGGCTTCCGGATTTTTCAGGTAGTAGTCCTGGTGATAAGTTTCGGCTTCGTAGAAGTTCCGGAATCCTTCCAGGGCAATGTACACCTTCTTGCCTGATGAAGCTTCCAGTGCTGCAATTTTTTTCTCTGCAACCTGTTTTTCTTCTTCGCTGGTGTAGTAGGTGGCAAGGGTATAGGAGTGTCCCCGGTCAATGAATTGGCCGTCTTTGTCAAAGGGGTCTACGTTGGCAAGAAAAATATCTACCAGTTTTTCATAGCTTACTTTTTCCGGGTCGTATTCTACGGCAATGGTTTCCCGGTGGGTGGTCTTCTGTTTTTTCACATCCATGTAGGTAGGATTTACTTCGCTGCCGCCGGAATAGCCACAGAGCGATTTTTTAGCCTTGTACATTTTGAAAATAGGAGTGATGCACCAGAAACAGCCGCCGGCAAAATACGAAACACGCAGGTGTTCGTTGGCAATCCGTTCTGCCTGTACCTCATCTGTCAGGTGGCTGCTCAGGTTGGCGTGTACGACCAGTGTGCTGCCGTCGGTAATCTTCCATTCGTGGATACCGGTATCCGTGGTACCAAAAAAGGTGGTGCTGTCTGCCGGGGAGCCAGTCAGTTCCTGATAGAACTGATTGATCATGCCGCCATGGGTTACAATGGCTACACAGCTTTCGTCTCCAGCATCCTTGTGTTCTTCGATAATCTTGTGCAGTACCCCGGCTGCCCGCTTCCGGACATCGCCAGTGCTTTCAATGCCGTATTTCGCTGGATCGGAATCCGTATCAGGATAGTTTTTCTCAATGTATCCGAATGCGTGACCTGCCAGAATACCGTTATTCCATTCCATCAGGTCATCGTCATAGGTAAGGTTGGCTCCCGTGGCTGCAGCCAGTTTTTCTGCAACGGCTTGGGCACGGCGGAGGGGGCTTGCGTAAATCTTCTGCACCTTCCAGTGATTCTTTACGTAAGCACTTAGAAGGTCAGCCTGCTTTTCACCCACATCGGTTAAGGAAAAATCAGCTCTTCCTTCGTGAACTTTCAGGATATCGGCTTCTGACTGGCCGTGTCGGATGATAAGCAGTGTCATGGTACTTCCCCTTTTAGCCACCGTATCAGCGGCAGCCCATGGATGTGTTTTTGTAGGCGTAACGATAGTTGACAGGCAGAGATGTTACAGAAATATACACAAAATCGTCCTGATTGTCATTCCGTTGGAATATCAGAAATAACGCATCTGCCGTCTTTTGTTCGGATTACGGTTACTGCATTTTCAATGGACAAACCGTCAACAGTAATCTGTATATAGGTGCTGCAGGGTATGTCCTGTCTTATTTTCAGCTTTATGGGGCCCGTATTGGCCACGTACAGTGTCCAGTTTTCCAGACTGCCGTATTTTGAGGCCAGTTCTGCCAGCGATTGTTCATCGAAACCGGTTAAATAATCGGCAAGATAGTCCTGGTAGTCGGTGGTTCCTGAAAGCAGGGACACAAAGAACGCTGCCGCTGCCTGTCCTGGGTCTGAAGGACTTGGAGTCTTCCAGTAAGAAAGGTCATCGATGCTTGATACAGCGATGACTTCATCCGGCAGTCTGTATTTGGTGGTGTTCCGGCAGTTGAACGCATGGAGAAATTTGTACACCAGAGGAGCGGTAACGCCACCAACTTCCAGTTTCCCACTGGGGGACCGGTTCCAGTGTTCGCTGCCGGCGCACTGACACAGGCCGATAGGGCAATGACAGCCATGATACAGATGATGGTGGGTATGAATCGGTGGTTCATAGAGAGAGTTCCTTTTGAGATATGTGTTTTTTAGTTGGTTACCGTTCCGGATTCACGTACCGGTTCCGTTTTACGGTGGCCTTGCCGTACTGAATGGCTTCTTTGGGGCACCGGTTGATGCAGCTGCTGCATTTGGAACAGGTATCTTTGGTCCACTGGGGTTTGCCGTCTTTCAGAACGATAACCTGCTGGGGACAGTTTTTCTGGCACATACCGCAGCCAATACAGCGGTCGTCGGCATAAAACTTAGCCGTTTTATTGCTCAGTATGTATCCGGCACCTACCAGCTGTGAAAGAATCGTACTGTTTCCGATTTTCATGGTGTTTCGGGCTGCTACGTCTCTACTGATGGCGGTAAGTTTTTTTCCGGCATCATCCAACCGTGGCTGAGCCTTGCTTACAGGTGGAATCTGGTAAAACAGCATGGAGTTATCCGGCATCAGAAGATCCGTCACGTACTGCAGGGGAAGCCCTCTCTTTGCCAGCAGCTTTTTCAGCACACTGCCTGCCTG
>JAZLGC010000028.1:0-6292 GCA_045616125.1 Treponemataceae bacterium
AATTTCCGATACTGTCTTCAAGATTTTCACCGTAATACCACATTGTAAAGTGTGACCAAAAATAAGCCTGGTCTCCGCATCTTGAACACCTAATTTTGCTGTAATGTCGTAATCCCATTTTTAAAATCTCCTAAATATAATTTCTGTCACCCTTCATCCGCCGCATGCATGAGCGTATCATCCAGTTCTTCTCTGTTGGCGTAGATGGCATCTACCACATCTTTAAGAGTGTAATTTTCCATACTGAACCTCACCGTTTCTCTGCGGCAGGTATAATATAACCAGCAGATCCAAAAAGTGCAGAAAATTACCGGTGTTTTATGATTCCAATAATGTTTTTAAGGATGTTCCAGGCGCTTAAAGCGATGACAATGTAGCAGGGTGCATTCGTACCCCATCTGGAGCTGGAAAACCACATAATAATCATCATTACCACACCGTACACAACAGATTCAAAAATACTCAGAATGAAATTCATTACGGCACTTTCGCCTGCAACACCTTCCCTCCAGGTGTGGGAACCGTTTTCAAGAAGTGTCCATTCCATTTCGCCGGTATAATGTATCGTGTCCGTAACTGCATTTGCCCCAATTCTATACAGAGTAATCACCGCAGTAAAAAAAGGAAAACCAACCCCTGTTATTAAAAAAACATTAGTACCTAAAACCGGAAGAGATGGTACCGTTCCCATGATAATCAGATAGGCCAGATACGCTCTAAGACCATTGAGACCGAAATAAATTATTCTGTTAAGAAAGAATACCTTCAGTGTAATTATCAGGAAAATCAGCGGCACTACACCATACATCACCACTTTTTTCAGTAATGAAGCATCAGATGTCAGCTGGGCTGTGTTCAAGCCGTCCGCAAAGGCAAAAACTCCTGCGGTTAACGTCAATAAGCCAAGTACAACAAATTTCTTCCAGTTTTTCATGCAATCTATCCTCAAAAATTCTTAAACGAATAGTACAAAAAAAATTATAAAATCGCCCTTTTTGAAAAAATAGAGTGGAAAATGTAAATGTTTTTGAGTAAAAAACACTCAAGAAATTTTCGTCTGATTACTTTATAATTCCTGCATCATGAAAGTCATTTTGCTGGAAGATCATCCCATGATGCTGAAAAGCATTACGCAAACCATATGTAGTACTTCTGAATTTGAACTTGCCGGAGCTTTTTCCAATACCGATGAGGTTCGGTATTATGTTTCGGAATTCCACAGAAAAGGTGATAAACTCCTTGCCATACTGGATTTGCAGATTGGCTCAAATTATTCTTTTAACCTGATACATGAACTGAGCAACAATGGAATTATCTGTGCAGTGTATTCCATGTATTCTCAGGTGCCCTTTGTAGTAAAAGCATTCCAGAACGGAGCAAGGGGCTACATTTTCAAAAGTTTTTCTGAAGAAGAGTTCATCAGGATTCTTACCCTTCTTGCACAGGGTGAAACTTTTATTCCGCCGGAAATTACCGTTGCATTTACCCGCACTACGGGAATCTTTGCAAACCTGACAAAAAGAGAACAGCAGGTTGCAGAACTGATTATGATGAACTATTCCAATGACGAAATCTGCAGTGCGCTGAAAATTGGAAAGCGTACCACAGAAAATTATCTTACCCGCCTTTACGACAAAACCGGCTGTGCTTCAAGACAGGAACTGAAAAACTATTTTCAAGGTGAAACCGGTGCAGTCAACGGTTAAAAAATTCATTTTCATCACCATTTCCCTTGTGTATGCCCTCATGCTTAGCAGTTGTGCAACCGAAAACATCACCATAGAAACTATCTATCAGGATTTTCTGCAGCACCAGAACATACTTCTGCTCGGGTCAAATCTTCAGGAATTCAAGCAGAGCAGAACGTATCAGGTGTATCAATTACAGTTTCCAGATCTTTACCGTGCTGTAGAAAGCCTTGAAGTTTCTGTTGAACAGAATGATCTGGATCTGGTCTACAGGGATTTTTCATATCTTTTTAATCAACTGAACCGCATCAATTCTGAAAGTGCAGATATGTCCTTTGGCTTTACCTTTGTAATCGCCGTGGTTACTTTGACGTTTATCTTTATCTGCGTTTTCTGGAATTTGCGGCAGAAAGGAAAAGCCCAGATTCTGCATGCCATGGCAGAAACTGAAAAGGAACGAACCCGTCTTGCACGGGAACTGCACGATACCATTATTCAGGATTTGCGTGCACTTGAGTTCATGTGCGAACGAAATGAAGCGCACAAACCGGTTGCAAAGGAACTTGCCAGAGTACAGGCTGATATCCGGTCCATTTGTGCTGACCTGAATCCTCCGGGAATCGATTTTGAAGATTTTGACAGCATGATTTATGACCTATGCCGGGAATTTGAAAAACGCTCCGGAATTCCCTGCGATTGTAATCTGCAGGATGCCAATGTCTTTAATTTTCTGGATATTTCACGCAGGCTTAACCTGTACCGGATAATTCAGGAAGTTCTGAATAATTCCAGACTGCATTCTGAATGTTCACGGTGCAGTCTGCTGGCACGGAAAACTTCTGATGAAGGTTTTATTCTGTACATTAACGATGACGGTAAGGGATTTGATGTAGACAGCATTTCCCTGGACAATAATTCACACTTTGGGCTTTCCGGGATAAAACAGCGGGCATCCATTATGGACGCTAAACTGGAAATAACCAGCAGCGAAGACGACGGTACGCAAATCCGTCTGGAGATATGAGTTGTTCTGACGCGTCATGCTGAACTCGTTTCAGCATCTGGTATCGGGGGTCCCGAATCAAGTTCGGGATGACAGGTTACTGGTCGGGATGACAGGTTACTGGTCGGGATGGCAAGGAGATATGATATGGGCAAACAGGAGATTTCTCTTTTTAAACAAATCGGTATTGGGTTTGCATGTGCATTCATGGAATTTGTGATGGTTGCAGTAAATTATCGTTTTCTGCATCTTCCTTTGTATTTTGACTGCATCTGGACCTGTGCCGCCAGTTTTTACAGCCCCGTAAGCGGAATACTCTGTGCTCTTTTATATCACTTTCCGGTCATACTGCTTCTGCACCACGACTGGCCATCACTGATTTTTGCCCTCTGTTCATTATCAGTAGTACTGTGCATCAGGATATTCCTGCGGCATAAAAGACAACTGCCCTTTGTGCTTTCGTTCATCATGCTGATCTTTGCCATGGCTTTCATCATCAGTATTGAAGGCGGAATTATCTACAGCATGAATTACGAACATTTTGGATACAGCGAATACAGCCCCGACAACAATTTCATCTACTCTTTTTTCATTCGAGGCATTCCTTTCCTGCTCAGCGGTATCCTAGGCCGCATTCCCGTCAATCTGCTTGATAAAGCCATTGCCTGCACCTGCGGCTGGGGGATTTTCAGACTCCTGAAAAAATGCCGCTTGTAAGGAAATCAGGATGATTTCCTGTGCTGGCAAGGCGCCTGAGCATTGAGGAGCAGAGTCGGGCTGCCACCTGACCAATTTCCACCCGGGATGATTTTTCGCGATGACAAGGCAGACTGGCTTCGAGGATCGCAGGCGGGCTGCCGCCCGTTGAGAACCGGAGATGCCAGTCTAACGCAGTAAGCGCGGAAAAGGGCCCGGCGTTACTTAAATATCCCCTGAGCTACGTGGACAGTGTCCAAAGCATCCTTCGCATAGAAATCCGCATGAATCATGTCGGCGTATTCCTGGGTCAGGACAGCACCGCCTACCACAGTCTGAACGCCAGGGCATTCTTCATGCAGTAACTCAATGGTCTCTTTCATGGCCGGCACTGTGGTGGTCATTAAGGCTGAAAGACCAACCAGCCTGATGTTGTTGGCTTTTACGGCATCAACAATGGTACGGGCAGGAACGTCTTTGCCCAGATCCAGTACCGTAAAGTCATAGTTTTCAAGAAGGACTTTTACGATGTTCTTGCCGATGTCGTGGATGTCGCCGTGAACGGTAGCAAGTACCACGGTTCCTTTACTCTCCCCTTTTGTGCCGGTAGCTTCAAGACGGGCTTTGATTACTTCAAAACTAGCCTTGGCAGCTTCGGCGGCCATAAGCAGCTGGGGCAGGAACATGGCCTTTTTTTCAAAGCCCTTGCCTACAATATCAAGACCGGGGATCAGATGCTCATTTATAAGGGTAACGCTGTCGGTGGTTTCAAGCAGCTGGGTCGTAAGGGTTGCTGCCTCTGTCTTGAGACCTTTAACGACAGCCGTTGTCAGGGGAGATGTGGTTGTACCGGCGGGGGCTTCAACAGTCCCCTTCGAAATGGGGGCTTCGACAGGCTCAGCCACCCTTGGAACCGGAAGGGTCTGCATGAACTCTATGTATTCCAGACAGTCTTTGTCATAGCCGTGGAGCAGGTTAAAGGCGTGATAGGCCTTCTGGATTTCAGTCTGAAGCGGGTTAATAATGGCTGCCGTAAGACCGCTTTCCATGGCAAGGGCAAAAAAGTGAGAGGTTACGGATTCTCGGCTCGGAATGCCGAAACTGATATTTGATACGCCAAGGACTGAATTAAGGCCGTATGTATCGCGGAGAATACGTACCGTTTCCAGGGTGGCGGCAGCAGCATTGGAATCACTGGAAACCGCCATGGTCAGGGCATCTACCACAATATCTTTTTTCTGAATGCCAAAATCTGCAGCACGGGCCATAATTTTCTCTGCAATGGCTATACGACCTGCCGCGGTTGCGGGAATGCCGTCTTCATCAAGGGTTAAGGCAACCACCGTTCCACCGTATTTCTTTACCAGAGGGAAAATGGCGTCCATCACTTCCTGCTTGCCGTTTACGCTGTTGACCAGGGCCTTACCGTTATACCGGCGGAGTGCGGCTTCCATGACGGCAGGACTTGAAGTATCAATCTGCAGCGGAACATCCGTAATAGCCTGCAGTTCAGACATTACCCGCACCATCATCTCTTTTTCATCAATTTCCGGGAGCCCTACATTTACATCAAGAACCGTAGCCCCTGCTTCAATCTGATCAAGACCTTGCTTCATGATGTAGGCCATATCGCATGCCTTTAATGCTTCCTTGAACTTTTTCTTGCCGGTGGGGTTAATGCGTTCACCGATTAATACTGTCGGTTTTCCGTGGGCCAGAGTTTCCACTTTGGTGTAACTGGCAATGCGGGTGCCATTTTTGTGTACCAAAGGTTTAGGAGCCATGCCGGAAAGGGCCTGTGACAAAGCCTTGATATGGCCAGGCGTTGTACCGCAGCACCCACCGAACACGAAAGCACCTTCTTCTGCAAACTGCCTCATGCTTTCTGCAAAATCGGCAGGCCCTACCAGGTAGACCGTTTTACCATCCTGCATCTGCGGCAACCCCGCATTTGGTTTTACGATAACCGGCAGTGAACTTGCCACTACCAGACGGGATACGGCATCTTTCAGGTCATCAGGCCCTAAACCGCAGTTAAGGCCCAGTGCATCAACGCCGAGTCCTTCCAGAATGGTAACCATGACTTCAGGTGTGGCACCGGTCAGAAGCCGGCTCTGGTTGTCATACACGTTGGTAACCAGAATGGGAAGACTTTCTTTGTCGGCAGCTTCACGGGCCTCTTTTGCGGCAATAACAGCAGCCTTGGTTTCGTAGGCGTCGTTCATGGTTTCTATAAGGATGGCATCAATTTCCTGAGTAAGGGCAATATCAATGGAGGTACGGAACAGGGTAACGGCGTCTTCAAAATCTAGGTCTCCCATGGGCTTTAAAAGCTTGCCGCAGGGGCCGCAATCATAAGCAATAAAGCAGGGGTGCTTCTCATCATCATCCGCTTCAGCGTAATATTGATTGCGTGCCGCATGGGCATTGGCAACGGCAGCCGTAATGATATCTTTCAGTTCATCGCCATCGAATTTGGATATGTAGGCCCCAAAGGTATTGGTTGCAACGATATTGCTTCCGGAAGAAAAATAGCGGAAATGAAGGTTCTGGATTTCTTCCTGATGAGACAGATTCCAGCGTTCAGGTAATTCACCGGGAAGAAGACCACGGGACTGGAGAACACTCCCCGTTCCGCCGTCAAGAAAGAGCATTCTGTTTCCCAAAAGGGATTTGAGTGTTGGCTGTGCATCATCTTTTTTCATGAGAACCTCTTTTTTTATTAGGCGATGTCCGTAAAAAGTGTTGCAGAATGCTACTCAGCAACAAAGATTGTACAGGAATGTCACAAATCGAGAGGATTGAAAGTACAGACAAAAATTGTTGAAGCCCGGAGTCCATGCGGTCAGCATGGACTTTTATTCAAGGTGTAAGCTGTGCTGATACCTTGAACACGGCTGAGTCA
>JAZLGC010000029.1:0-16997 GCA_045616125.1 Treponemataceae bacterium
TACAAGGCTTGAAGCACGTGTCCAGGAAAGACGACGGAGCTCACTTAACGCCAGAAGCTGCAGGGCCACATCATCATCGCAGAATTCATCAGTTTCTTCTGCTATAAATATTGCACTCTGCAAAGCTTTTTCTGCCATTTCTGCCCGAAAAAAATCAGAAAAACCATTATTTTCAAGAATGAACTGCAGGGCCGACCTCTGATACTGACTGTTACTGCTGTCAATCATGGAACTGAACCACGAAAGATGATCTTCACGGGCTGAAAGAAGCGCATTTCTGGCGGTATTCTTTAAGAGAGCAAGGTTTTCAATCTCAGAATCCTGATTTTCCGGCAGAGCATAATAGGCAAAGTACACATCAAAGGACGAAGCATCATCTATAACCTGCAGGGCTTCCAAAGCCTTATTCATCAGGGAATAATTCCAGTCAGCGGTATCAGAGGAACTTTCGTATGCATCAAGCAGATTCATGGCGAAACGGTTGAAAACGGCAGCAGATTCATACCCGTAATAGCCCAGCTGGGGAAATACTCCAAGAACGGCTTCATGTACTTCTGCATCCTGATAGCAGTTGAAAATGGAAAGCAGCTGTATTGATACATCTCCAATTGCCAGAGGCGCCCTGCCAACGGCGGCTACCGTCAGTTCTTTCATACCTTCTTCATCTTTCAGAAGATCTGCATAGTCGCAGACAAAATTCAGGGCATCAGTATAAAGCGACGCAGCATCATCTTTCAGATATTCGGAAGATTCAAGAACCCGGGTTTTCTGGTGGATGTCGCCAAGAAGAAACTTCTTTTCAAGATCAAGAACCCGCTCATTAATCACCCCATTTTCTGACTGAGCCATATAAAACCCAGACTGGGCGCCAAGAGCCGTCAGACAACATGAGTACACAAGAAGGAAACAGATAATCTTTCTACACACGTGATTCACAAATCTCTCCAAAGCAGTGTCACTATTCTTAAAACTATTTTAATCGACTACCGGTAACTCATCAAGAGTCTCACTGACAGATTCAGACAGTGGATGTTCGGTTCCTACCAGTTCCAAATGTTCATGAGCCATAGGGTCACGAACTGGTTCCTGGGAAGAATCTCCACCATTCAAATCTGTATCACTTATGATAACAGCTGAGGCATCAACAACACCTGCATCGGCGTTTTCCTGTTTCATATCGCTTTCTGCGCCGGCGATAGCCTCAAGTTCATCTTTCTTATCCTGCGGCAGAATATCATATACATACGACAGTATGGCATTCCGGGAAATAGAATCCAGATTAATACACTCAAAATGAAGACGGCTCTGGTTAATGGTCTTGTTGAATTCTACAGCCCGTATTATACCGCACATTACTATCCAGCGGTTACCAAGTTCAAACTGCAGCTTTATCCGCATATTCTTTCTTCCGCAGCCACCGATACGCACCATGGCTCCATCTTCAGATATATCTTCCAGCATTACTTTGAGTCCTGGTTTTGTTTCCAGCTGGTGAGGCTCCATGGTTTCATCCATAAGATACAGAAGCCCCGGCAAAGTACAGGAAATTCGCACCGAACGTCGTTTCTGGGTACGTACAAGATTTTCCGTATGTTCCAGAAACAGACAGGGTGTTCCATTGTACTGGGACGCATTATGTACAACACTGTCAAATACGTATCCGGCGTCCCCCGACCGCTGCAGATACACGCTGATGGTACGCCCTATCCATTTACTGCCTTCTACCGTTATCTGACCTTTTTGAACCGGCATGGTAATAATCAGTTCACGGCCTGCATGAATGATTTTTGCCATGAATACACCGTGTCCCCTAAGGACAACACGGAGTTTCTGCCCTCCAGTCAGTCCTTTGGTAGACTTCAGACTGCGGCTGTTACGCGGATCAAGCTCTACTTTCGTGCGGTACGCATACAGTTTTGCAAGAAACTCCTGAATCAGCGGAGTATTCTCCACATGACGGTTCCGGGCATCGCTTAAAATAAAAGCAATTCCCTGATTCAGAGCTGGAATTGACCAGTACAAAGCAGTAGGCTCTTCCAAGTGAGCAGTACGGGCAATTTTGTATAGCAGATGAATTTCATTTACCTTGAAACCGGCATCAATACCGGTCAGGTAAAAATTAAAAGACTCCTTATTCTGGACTACAAGCCGTATCGCCAGCACTACAGCCAGCAGTACGATGAGCCAGGAAAGCACATTGGCCACTTTTTTTCTCCCAAGTATTATTGTACTATATTTTTGGGAAAAAGGCAGTATATGCAGAAACGCTACCTGATAGTAAATACCATATTTTTTTCAGTTATTTTCTCTATAAGGATACTTCCACCGTTCCTGGTATCCTATGCGCCAGATTCCGCCGTTCCGTTGACTTCGGCTGACTGGGGTACTTTTGTACCCGCCATATTCTGGCTGTGTTTTACCGGGCTTGTAGCAGTACCCTACCTGTATGAAAAGAAACCGGGAGAGATATGGTCAACGAAAGATTTATCATTAAAGAACTGGCTTTGGTGTATTCCAGCCCTGGCGGTCATCCCTGCTGTCAGCATTTTCTGGCAGTATGTCGGCAGCCGTTTCGGTCTTACCGCATCATCGGATGATTCCCTTTTCCTTACGCCGTTTCTGGTTGCTTTCATTGCAGTTTCTGCTTATACGGAAGAAGTATTATACCGCCGGTACCTTCCCGATGTTCTGGCAAAATTCATTCCCAGAATACCTGCCGACCTGATATCTATTCTGATTTTCGCCCTTTCACACCGATACATGGGGTGGACAGCTTCAGCCAATGCCTTCTGTGCAGCTATAGTATTTACGATTCTAAGAAAGAAAACCGGTTCCGTATTATTCACCGGCACCGTTCACTTTCTGTATAACCTGATACTCTGCCTTTGCATGTAAGGGCACAAATACCAGAAACCTTCCGGCCGTAACTTTCAGACAGAGGCTATCTGCACCGTCTTCCAGCCAGTTACTCAGGCTTTCTGCCCCGGTGCTCCAGTCTACATCCTGCAACGGCCATAAAAGGGTATCTGATTCAATGTGGTATTCTGATACGGTATGCGTTTTTTTTGGAGTTCTGCCTTTTTCTCTGGAACGGTCCAGTCTGGCCCTGCTTCCGCCGCCTTCCCAGGCATTGGTATTTCCTCCGGGTTCACCGGATTCAACGCGAACAGCAAACACGGATATTTTGTCTCCTTTCTGTAAACAGGAAAGATGACAGGTCATTTCATCTTCAAGACAGAGAATAGCTTGTTCCTCTCCAAGCCAGACCCTGGGATAGGTATGGTGACTGAACAGGTTCAGTATACTGTAGAAATGATCGGAACGACCTCCGTTGCCCCCTGCAAGAACTGTATCATCTGCCTCAGTCTGATGCAGGGCTAGTTCCGTGTCGCTCCAGGCTTTGGCCTCCACGTGACGCACTACTTTATCTTCCGGAAATGATTCCACTTCTGATAATCGGGCCACACTGTCAAAATCACCGCATAATAAGTCGGGTTCATACCCCCAGCTGCGGCATAAATCCAGACCGCTGTCTGCTGCAATGATAGTATCTGCCCCATCCAGCCAATGCCGGGAAAGTTCGAAAGGGCCGGCTTTTCCGCCTGTAAAAATCACCGTCTTCATATTCTGTACCATACCACACCTTCCATCATCATGTCGAAGGGACTCTAAAGTACCTCTTTATTGAGTACCCGCAGCGATACATGATACAGTATCACCATGACAAGACTTCCTGTTCCCAATCTGTTGAAAAAGCTTAATGAAATATTCGTACAGAACGGCTATGAAGCCTATCTGGTTGGCGGCGCTGTCCGTGACATGATCCGTGGCAAACCGGCCCACGACTGGGATATTGCCACCAACGCTCAACCTGAACAGGTTATGTCCATATTTCACAAGGTTATCCCCACCGGCATTGCCCACGGTACAGTTACCGTTCACTTTATGGGCGAAGAAATTGAAGTTACTACCTACCGGCTGGAATCTACCTACAGTGATGGCCGCCACCCCGATGCTGTAATCTATGCAGGCCGCATTGAAGAAGACCTTTCGCGGCGGGACTTCACCATGAACGCCATTGCCCTGAATCTTTCAGACGGAAGTCTCTGCGATCCATTCCACGGCGAAGACGACATCAAAGCAGGCCTTATCCGTACGGTAGGGAATCCCCTTGAACGCTTTGGCGAAGACGGTCTCCGCCCTATCCGGGCCCTGCGTTTTGCCGCTCAGACCGGTTTCACCATTGATTCTGCCACCTTTGACGCTATTCCCGCCGCCCGGGATATTACGGCTAAAATCAGCATTGAACGGTTCCGCGATGAGTTTACCAAGCTCATTAACAGCACCAACCCTAAAGGCGGCCTTGAACTGATGGAACAGACCGGCGTTCTGGAACAGTTTCTGCCGGAAATTGCAGCTGCCCGCGACGTAATTCAGGCCGATGAACGGGGCCATCACCATTTTGATGTATTAGACCACATGCTGTTCGCCCTGCAGGGAGCCGTATGGCTTGATGCAGAGCGGAAATCCCCAGAGCCCAACACAAACCTGCGTCTTGCAGCCCTGTTCCATGACATCGGAAAGCCGGCCACCCGCCGTGTAGAAGAAAAAGAACCTTTCGGGACTATCTACACCTTTTTTGGTCACGAAAACGTGGGCGCTAAGATGACGGAAGACATACTTAACCGGCTCCGCTATCCCAAGGCAACTGCCCGCTATGTAAGCCATCTGGTCAAACAGCACATGTTCCACTACGAAAGCACCTGGACCGATGCCGCCGTCCGCCGCTTTATGGTCCGCTGTACACCGCCTGACTGCCGCGATACCAACCCGCTGCACGAAGAACTGACTGCCGCCTATAACGATATCTTTGACCTCCGTATCTGCGATGTCTGTGGCATGAGCGGTACCCCAGCCCACATGAAGGACGGCATCTGGACAGAGAATATTCTGGAACTGCAGGAGCGGATGAATGTCATAGCCGAACAGCAGAACGCCCTGAGTCTGAAAGACCTGGCCGTTACCGGTAAGGATCTGATGGCAGCAGGCATTCCATCTGGAAAACATCTGGGGGCTATATTAAATGAACTACTGGAAACAGTTATCGACGATCCTGCTGCCAACAACCGGGAACAACTTTTGACCATCGCCCGTAACTTGTACGAACACCGATAGTCTGATATTATCAGTAGAAATAAAAACAGGAGAAAAACATGTCTGATCCAATGATGAACGAAGAAGTTGAAGGCATCTCAAATAAAACCTACGAAGCAGCCCTTGCCCGCAGTGCAAGAATCGAAGAAGATATTCAGGTTAACCCAAAGAAATACCGTGTCCTTACCGGTGACCGTCCTACCGGCCGCCTGCACATCGGTCACTACTTCGGCTCCCTGCAGAACCGCGTACGTCTTTCAGAAATGGGCGTTCCAACCTGCATCCTCATTGCCGACTATCAGGTTCTTACCGACCACGATGCCTACCAGGAAATCAGCCAGAATACCAAACAGCTGGTTATCGACTACCTGGCAGCCGGCATCAAACCTAGCGATGATGTTATCATTTACCCTCACAGCTACGTGCCTGAAGCCAACCAGCTGATGCTGCCCTTCCTTACCCTGGTAAGCAATGCAGAACTGAGCCGTAACCCAACCGTAAAAGAAGAAATTCAGGCTGCCGGCCTTAAAGCCGTAAACGCCGGTATGTATACTTATCCGGTACACCAGGCCTGTGACATTCTGTTCTGTAAGGGAAACGTTGTTCCTGTTGGAAAAGACCAGCTGCCTCATATCGAAATGACCCGTAACATTGCCCGCGCATTCAACCGGAAGTTCTGTCCCAAAGACCAGCCCGTTTTTCCGGAACCTGATGCACTGCTTTCAAATGCACCCATGATTAAAGGTCTTGACGGCAGCCAGAAAATGTCAAAAAGCCGCGGAAACGCCATTATGCTTTGTGCTACCGAAGACGAAACTGCCAAACTGATCAAAAAAGCCAAGACTGACGCAGAACGGGTAATCACCTGGGATCCGGAAAACCGTCCTGAAGTTGCCAACCTGCTGCTTCTTATCAGTCTGTGTACCGGCGAAAAACCGGAAGAAGTTGCTGAGCGCATCGGTGAAGGTGGCGGCGGAATGCTGAAATCACAGCTGACAGAGGCACTGAATGAAAAACTCCGTCCGCTGCGCGCTGAACGTGCCCGCCTTGAAGCAAGCCCTGACTACATCCGTCAGGTACTGCTGACCGGTGCCGAAAAAGCCCGAGAAATGGCAGTTCAGACCCTGAACGAAGTACGCCATGTAATGAACATGGAAATATAATCAAGCAGATTTGATCTTGAATCAATAGTGCTGTTGATTGTCACCCCTTCGAATTTCGGAGGGGATTTTTTTTATTCTTTTTCTTAATTTTTTTCTTAAAATAATTAGATTTTTTAGAATTATGCGATATAGTCTATAGTGATTATCTGAACGTATTTTAAGGGATATCGAAAAATGAGGCAATTACATATCAAATTACTTACAGTGGGATTAGTGCTCTCCTCTTTGTTCATTCTTTCTTCCTGCCGTGATTTATTCTCACAGAATAATGCCATGAAAAAAACATCTACTGCCGGTTTACTCTCTGTAGCTGTTTCCGCAACCACCACAAATTCCTCCCGTACCATATTCCCTGATAATCTTACATCTCGTCCACGCATTGAAGATTTTGATACTTTTTCACTTTCAGCTACAGTCAACGGACAGCCAGTACAGTTGTTCGTAGATGCTGAACAAACTACCAAGACTGAGTGGAATAACTGGAATAGTTTTACCGATGCCTGTGTTACCTTATACGAAAACACTGAATATTCATTAACGCTGCAAGCTGAATATAAGGGTGGGAAATGGATATCAGATTCAATAAGCTGGAAAAAAGGAACAGAATCACTGTTTTTTAACCTAAACCCCGCAGAAAAAGGTTCCGTATCTTTTTTACTGACATTACCTGAATTTGATTCAGAAACAGTAGTCGAATTAACTGCGTGGGAATCAACTTCACCTCATCTACCTGCTCAGGATCCCTTCTTTGATGATTCTGTCACTGTTACAGACAGCATTTCTGTTACTGGAACAAAATCCAATCTTAATTACGGTATTCATTACCTTTTGATTATACTGAGTACTGACACCGGCAAAACTGCTGCCGTCGGCCCCGAAGCAGTTTATGTTATGCCGGGGGTAACTTCAACATTGACAAAGTCTGTTACCTTTGAAACCATCAGTACCGGATCTTCTTCGGAGGCTGCAGAATGAAAAAGACGCTAATCTTCGTACTCATCCTTTCTCTGATTCTCAGTTCATGCATGCTGCTTAATCCACCTACCAATAACAGACACACCGTTACGCTCCGTCTACCTGGTTCATCAGGTCGTTTTGTATCTGGTCAGGAAGCTCAGTCCTATACCAGATACTATCAGGTTCGTCTGTATCCCTACCAGAATGGTGCAATTACAAAGATACCGTCATATACCACGATTTTACCCGCTGGAAGCGATATTTCCTTTACCGCAGATACCGGTTACTATTATCTGGAACTTGATGCGTGGGCAGAGAAAACCGGAACAGTTATAACAGGGCGCGGCTCAACCATGTCCACAGAGTCTTTTGAAGACAGCATTTCCGGCATTTCTGTTGCCGGAGTATTTGATCTTTCACCGGCAATTAATGAAAAAATAATTGATGTAGCAATCCAGGCAGTTCCTGATTCAGAACTTCCTAAATGGAATATTTTCTGGAATCTTAGCGGAGGCGCTTTTAACGCAGGTTTTTCAGCACCGTCAACTTTTAACTGGAAAACCATGTACCCGGATTCAACAGACTTTGAAAAATCTACAGAGCTACCTGGCATTTTGAATGTTACAAAGCCAAGAAGTGCCTTTTCCGGTTGGTATCTCGAACCTGATTTTTCTGGAGCCCCCATCACCAGAATGTCACAACTTCCTTTGAAAGATACTAACCTGTATGCAAAATGGAATGATGCCATAAATGTATCAGCCGAATATGATGGAATAGAAACAAAAAATATTACATTAACAGAATCACGTGGCGAACTTACTCAATTTATTACGGTAACAGCATCAGGAATCACTTCTGGAGATACTGTTATCTGGTATCTGAACGGAGAAGAAATGGCCGATTACACAGGAAATACCATTTCATATGTCGCTGAAGAAACTGGTGTATATACATTCAGTTGTATTGTAACCAACGGTATTAACAGTGGAAGTGCTTCTATGGATGTATTAGTTACCAGAATTGAAAACCCGGTATTCACTATAACCCTTAATACCAATGGTGGATTCGTTCATGAATTGGAGACCTACCAAATTCAGGTAAGATGGTTGGAATGGAATGACCGGTCAGCAGAATTACTTCCTTCTGGTTCTGAAGTTCAGAAAGAAGGATATTCTTTCAGAGGATGGTATGTATCAGAAGACTGTAGTGGAGAAGCAGTCACCTGCATTGGAGACCTTCCTGTACGGAAAGACGCTACACTGTATGCAAAATGGCATGAAAACACCAATCTTGGAGTTGATATCGAAATACCAGCAGGTGCTGGCACAGAATTTACATTGTTCTATGAACCCGATGGAGGCTACCCAGGTCAGTACTACGTCGCAATAGAAGGAATGGATGAAACAGATGAAACAGGAATTACATACGCATGGTATGTAGATGCAGTTCTGCAGTCATCATCTGTATCCCACAACATGACCTTCACTGCAACACCAGGTGTTCATACCGTTGTCTGTATCATGACAAAAGACGGCCTTGAATCTACCGCCACCATTACAATCACCTACATCCCGGATTAAATCTGCAGGAGAAGGCTATAAATCGGGATATTACCAGTCCGGTAATCTCCCGATTTATGATTACCGCATGGTGTTATTTGCTGCGTAACACATTCTTGATTGTAGCAAAGAACAGGTCAGCATCGAGCGGCTTTGCAATATGAGCATCCATACCGGCCTCATTTGCTGTTTTACGATCTTCGTCAAAAGCATTGGCAGTCATGGCAATAACCGGCAGTTTCGACCGCCAGCCGTCCATGGCCCGAATCATCCGGGTTGCCTCATAGCCGTCCATTACCGGCATCTGAACATCCATCAGAATAACATCAATACCGCCCTCTTCTGCCGTCATAATAAAATCAACAGCTTCCTTACCGTTAACAGCAGTCTTTACTTCAGCCCCGGCTTCCATAAGAATTTCGCAGGCAATTTCACGATTCATCATGTTATCTTCAACAAGAAGAACTTTCACCTGGGTTTCAAATGAACCTATCGTCTGCAGATTACGATTCTGGATACACGGTTCACCACTGGAAGCACGTACCAGAAGGCTATACAGCTCTGACATAAACAGTGGTTTTGCACAGAAAGCTGTTACACCTGCTTCACGTGCCTCATCCTCAATATCAGACCAGTCATATGCGGTAAGAATAATAATCGGTGTATTGTTTCCAATTTCCCGACGGATACGGCGCACAGCTTCAATGCCATTCATATCCGGTATCAGCCAGTCAATAATATACACCCCAAATGGATCGCCTTTACGAACCGCATCCTGTGTCCGCAAAACTGCTTCCTTACCGCTCATGGTCCATTCGGGCCGGAGCCCTATTTCTGTAAGCATATCTGAAACACTGGTACAGGTATCATAACTGTCATCGCAAACAAGAGCGTGAACACCCTTCAAATCTGGAATTTCATGTTCAACTACAGGACTTCCGGCTTTTTTGAAACACAAGGTAATGGTAAATTCAGTACCAACTCCCTTCTGACTTTCAACCTCAATGGTACCGCCCATCATTTCTACAATGTTCTTGCTAATGGCCATACCAAGACCGGTACCCTGGGTACCACTGACCGTAGCCGTATTTTCGCGTTCAAAAGGTTCAAACAACTTCTGCTGGAATTCATCGGTCATACCGATACCCGTATCCCGGATCTTGAACTGATAAGTGGCATAATTTTCTTTATCACAAGGCAACTGAATTATCTTGATACCCACAGTACCGTGGGTAGGAGTAAACTTTATGGCATTACTCATACAGTTAAGAAGAATCTGGCTGAGACGGAGTTTATCGCACCAGACCGTTTCATCCTTCACATCAACTGTATCAAAATACAGATCAATCTGCTTAGACTTACTTTCCGGCTGAACAATATTTTTCAGGTCATGAATGACATTGGCAAGTGAAACTTCTTTTTCCTCAATCTTAACTTTACCGGACTCTATACGGCTCATATCAAGAACATCATTGATAAGTGAAAGCAGATGATTTGATGAAATCTGGATTTTCTTTAGGCAATCCATAACTTTGTCACGGTCATCGATATGGGCAGATGCAAGAGCAGTAAATCCGATGATTCCGTTCATAGGTGTACGGATATCATGGCTTACGTTATTAAGGAACGCGGTCTTTGCCCGGTTGGCATTTTCTGCCATGGCAAGTGCATCTTCAAGAGCACGTTTCTGCTCCATTTCTTTTTTTACGGTTTCAGTAACATCAAAAGTATAGGAAATACACTGGATATGTGAGTTCTCATCTTTAGAAAGCAGCAGCAGGGCACGCATATACCGGTCTGAAACTTTTTCGTAGTAATCAGCAGTTGTTGTACGGATTCCCTCATCATACAGACTGAGAATACCTTCTCGGGTAAATATTTTCTTACTATGCTCGTTGGAAAATTGAACCTGACAGTTCTCCATGAAAACCCGGCATTCTTCATCATAGGAAATGGGCAGTGACAACCCCTGAGTTGCTATCATCCCTTTGCCTTCTGCATCATAGAACTCTTCCCGGAAAAATCCGTCGGTAATATCGACAGTAAACAGGAACAGAGAGTCATGGGTAAGAACGTCCCGGTACATGGCCCGCTCTTTTATCAGTTTTACGTTGTTATTTTCCTGCTCGGTGATATCCTGGATCAAACTATACAGAATGTCTGATTCAGACCCGTCAGAACTCTCAATGATTTTTCCGGTATCCAGAACCCACCGTACCCCGCCATTTCTGTGCCGGATACGGTATTTTACTGCATAGCGACCGTTAGATTTCAACTGAGTTGTAACCTGATACGTGACACGTTCCCGGTCAATGGGAGCAATCATTTCAAGGGCTGAAAAATGAAATTTCTCAAGCAGTTCATCGGGAGTATAGCCAAGAACCGCAGCAAGTTCATCGGTCGTCTTGACAATTGAAAAAGCCTCATCATTCTTGACAATCTGTATTCCACCAAGAATGCTGTCCAAAAGAACGCTTATCTGGTCTGTAAGGTCACGAAGTTCCTTTTCTTCGTAGTCAATATTGGAAAGCGTTCCAAAAAGCATGGTACTGTTGTTGTTGCCAAAACGCCCAAGCTTTGCATGGAGCCGGAAAAACTGATATGAGCCGTTTTTCTTCATCCCCCGGAACTTAATATCGCTGCTACCCTGGCCATGAACGGTTTTGAGAACGGTATCGTATATTTCATCGCGTTCATCCGGGTGAATAAGGTTCATGAGCGCATCAAAGGTATTGGGGAAATCCCTGCTGCTTTTATAGCCCAACATCAACCGCAATGATTCACTGACACTTATTTTTGTTATCTGCAGATATTCATTCAGGTCAAAGTACCAGAATCCTGATTCTGTCAGTTCCGTAACCAGTTTCAGATATTTACTGGAAAGTTCTGCTTCTTCCTCTGCACGCCGCTGTACTTCTGAAATATGCCGCTCCAGCATCTCTTTTTCATCTACCGTCTGTTGCAGATCACGGAATGAATAGTACGCACCGGAAGTTTTTCCATCCTGACTTCTGATGGGAGAAAAGGTACACAATACATGATGATATTTATCATCTACCAGAATCTGGGTTTCCGTAGTAACCGTATCCTGCAGATTCTTAATGAAATCCGGATCCAGTCTGGCCCCCATGGCAGTCCGATACGATTCATGGTTCCGTTTTAAAAACTGGGTCTGCAGTTCTGAAAAAGTAACTATCCGTCCTTCAAGTTCGGGATCAATTTTATCCTGCATGACAAAAACAGTTTCATTATGCGGGTCAAGTTTCCAAACCGCATCAGTAAAAGATGCCATATTCTTGAACAGATCAATGTCATATACTGGTTTGTCAAAACGTAATGATGCATTATCAGCCATGTATAACTCCCTCATTCCAAGTATACCATAGGAAAATGATGCCGGGGAAAAAAGTGCTGATAGTGCTTCACTGATAGTGCTACACTTGCCCTGTGAGTAATAATACCCTTATACTAAAGTTAAGGGGAAAATTTATTTTATGGAAACAATTAAAGATTTAGGTGTATATACTTTTCCAGCTCTGCTGAATAACTCTGTACGAAAGTTCTGTGAACGACCTGCCCTTTCTGTAGTAAAAGGCACACCAATCACTTACGGACAGCTTCTTACTTTGAGTAAATCAGTCTCAAAAATGCTTGTGGGGCTTGGATTAACCGGTCATGCTAAAATTGCACTGTGGGCCACCGGTAGACCTGAATGGGGTGAAGCCTACTTTGGTATTGTAAACCAGGGTTTTATTGCCGTTCCTCTTCTTCCGGATTTTTCTGAAACAGAAATTGAATCAATTATGGGCCATTGTGGTGTTGATGCACTTATCGTACAGGAATCACTGTATAACCATCTGAAAACAATTCACGACAAACTGCCTCCAATCATCATCAAACTGGAAGATTTTTCAATTATCCGCGCACCGGAAGCCTTCTCCGGTAAAAAAGGAATTGAAGATTTTTCTGATGTTGAGTTGCCTGCTGTTCAGGTGCTTGAAGATGACACCGCATCAATTATCTATACTTCAGGAACCACCGGACGTTCAAAGGGTGTTGAATTAAGCCATAAATCGCTGGTTTGGAGTGCCATTTCAGGTCAGGAAATTTACCGTGTACATAAACTTGATCACTGTCTGTCATTCCTGCCTCTGAGTCATGTTTACGAGTTCAGCATTGGTTTTTCAATGCAGCTGTTAAACGGTGCTCACGTAACGTACCTAGGAAAACCACCGACGGTATCCGCACTTATTCCTGCATTTGCCATTGTACGGCCATCAATTATTCTTTCTGTTCCTCTTATCGTAGAAAAAATCTACAAGGCTAAAGTTGTGCCGGAACTTACAAAGAATGACTTTATGAAGAAGATGTACGGCATCCGTCCTATTCAGAAAATCCTGCATCGCATAGCCGGAAAGAAAATCATGAAAACTTTTGGTGGTAACCTGATTTTCTTCGGTATCGGTGGTTCCAAGGTTGATCCTAACGTTGAACAGTTCATGAAGGATGCAAAGTTCCCCTACGCCATCGGATACGGCCTTACTGAAACTGCACCTCTCATCGGTGCCAGTGGCGTTCCTGAAACCATTCCGGGAACCATCGGGCACCCAATCGCTGGTGTTGATATGAAAATTGCAAACCCTGATCCGGAAACTGGTGTTGGCGAAATCGTTGTTAAAGGACCAAACGTAATGAAAGGTTACTACAAAGACCCTGAACTTACCGCTGCAGCCTTTACCACAGAAGAAGACAGCTGCGGTGCCGGATACTTCAAAACCGGAGACCTGGGTTTGTTTGAAACACGACGTGGCCGTGACTGGTTAAGTCTGAAAGGCCGCAGCAAGAACATGATTCTTGGACCAAGCGGTGAAAACATTTATCCTGAAGATATTGAATTCGTTCTGAACCAGCATCCTGCTGTAAGTGAAAGTCTTGTTGTAGAAGACGATGCAGGTCTTGTCGCCCTCGTTAAGGTAGATGAAGAAAAACTGGAACAAGAAGTTCGTGCTGATCTTGAAGCTAAAAAATCAACGTATGCAGATTTTGCAGCTGCCGTTAAGGAAGAAGTTGCTTATCGCTCACAGGCGCTTATGAGTGAAATTCAGTACTTTGTAAACAGCAAGGTAAACAAAACTTCCAAAATCGGTAAGGTTACAAAAGTTGATGACTTTGAAAAAACGGCAAGTCAGAAAATTAAGCGTTACCTGTACGATTTGAAGTCAAAAGTTATGCCTGGAAAAAAGGACGGTAAATAAACAAGGCGACGTCCGTAAAAAGTGTTGCTGAATGCTACTCAGCAACAAAGATTGTACAGGAATGCCACAAATCGAGAGGAGAGACAGTACAGACAAAAATTGTTGAAGCCCGGCTTGCATGCGGTCAGCATGGACTATACGTAGTTTCTTCGCCGGGATTCACCAATAGCGCTGGTCGGTTGTGTTGCATGATGCAACACAACCTTACTGAGTTTTGCTGATGCAAAACTCAACAGTTGTAACGTCATTTAGCGTTTTTGGATGTACTGGCAATCCGATAGATTTGTGGACTTATGATGAGACCCTGAATCAAGTTCAGGGTGACAATAAGCAACACTTTTTACGGACATAGCCATAAACAAAAAAACTGCCGGAAACGGCAGTTTTTTTTTACTCATCAGGCATTCAGTTCAAGATATATCTGATCGGCAAGTCCGAAACCGGCATTTTTGGTAAGGCTTACCGACAGTTCATCAAACATCATGTCTTCGTACATCTGGGTGGCATAGGACTTTTCACCGTAAATTGTTGAAGAAGACAAAGTGTTTTTCATACTTGAAAGCATAATCTTTACAAAGTAGTTTTCCAGCTCCATGGCCTGTTCATAAAGTTTGCTGGTACGGTCAATGGTCTGTCCATTAACTGTTCCTGCAGCTGCCCCCTGAGGACGGGCCATTTTATCAGATTCGCTGGTAAAAGTTCCGGCAAATCCGCTGGTGTAGTCCCCCTTTATGGTTCCACTTGATACTACTTTTGCACTGTTATTCTGTGTAGGATTTTCTGCAGCTTTTGAAGCACTGGTCAAAGTATCAAGAAGTCTTGCGAATTCAGAAGCTTCTTTTGCGAGGGTTGTTGTGGCTGAAAGCGCGTTGCCGTCAGCAATGCCGGCTCCTGTGTTGTTGAGGGAATCAGTATATCCCTGTAATGCGTATACACCTAATGGACTCATACTTATCTATCGGTCAGCGAATCAAGGACTTTAGCGTTTCAGTGCAGTTGCAGTCTGGAGCATGTTATCGGTGGTCTGGATGGCTTTGCTGCTGAATTCGTAGGCACGCTGGGCAACAATCATCTGAACCATTTCATTTACTACAGAAACGTTACTCTGTTCCAGGAATTTCTGGCGCAGGGTACCCATGCCGTCAAGGCCAGGACGCTGTGCAATGACTTCACCACTACCGGCAGTCTGCAGGAACAGATTATCACCGGCTGCTTCAAGGCCGGCTGCATTGGGGAACCGGTACAGTTCCAGCTGAGCCACCTGCATAGGTGTATCACTGTCACCTACTTTTACGGTAACACGGCCGTCATTACTGATGTTCAATGTATCAATGCGGAATCCTTCCGGCAGGATAACTTCAGGCATAACACGAAGCCCGTTGTTGTTTACCAGCTGTCCGCTGGAATCAACTTTAAATGAACCGTCACGGGTATAGGCATAGGAACCGTCATACTGCTGTACGCGGAAAAAACCTTCGCCTACAACGGCCATGTCAGTGGTAACTTCAGTATTCTGCAGGTTTCCCTGAGTAAACATACGCTGGGTAGAAGCCAGCCGGACACCGGCGCCCATCTGAATCGGCACTGGCGTTACTGTATCTTCTGTAGCAGGCGTTCCTGCCAGTTTTACATTCTGATACAGCAGGTCTTCAAATTCTGCCCGCTGTTTTTTATATCCGCTGGTATTAACGTTTGAAAGGTTGTTTGAAATAATATCAATGCTGTTCTGCTGACCGTTCATGCCGGTAGCTGCTGTCCATAAACTGCGAACCATGGTTTACCTGTCTCCTTATGCCTTTAATGCAACACGCTGCCACAAAGTCTGCATCATACTGTCTTCTGCACTGATAACTTTCTGATTTGCTTCATAGGCACGGTTTACTTCAATCATCTGAACCATTTCATTTACAACGTTTACGTTTGAAGATTCCAGATAATTCTGTACAACACCGGGACGGTCATTACCTTCTGCAATCCAGACTTCACCTGAAATGTCAGTTGCCTGATACAGGCTCTGTCCCATCTTCTGCAGATACCGTTCATTGTCAAAACGAACCAGCTTGATGCGGTCAATTTCTTCCATGGTGTCCTGGTTATAAATAATACCATCAGCAGTAACACTGAATTTGATATCTGCCAGATTGATATATCCTTTTTCTCCCAGCACGGGATATCCGTCTTTTGTCATCAACAGGCCTTCTTTACCAATCATAAAGTTGCCGTTACGGGTATATCGTTCACCCTGAGCAGTATGTACTGCAAAAAAGCCTTCACCACCCAAGGCCATATCAGTCTGTGAACCGGTTTCTTTTAATGACCCCTGTTCAAAAATCGTGAACAGTTCATTGGTTTCAACTCCCAGACCTACTTTTCCCACCACCGGCGCAACGTCATAGCTTCCCATGCTGTTGACAATTACTCCGTCATCATTCATTCGTCTGAGCAGAAGACTTGCAAACGCTTTGCTTACTGCCACATCTTTCTTGTAGGCTGTTGTGTCTACATTGGCAAGATTGTTGGCAATGGCATCAAGTCTGTTCTGCTGTGCCTGCATACCGGAAGCTCCGGTGTACCATCCGCGAATCATGTACTACCCTCCAGAAGGTATAAAATTCTCTACATTGATTTTCGGATTTTTATCACAGCGACTTAATATAAAATCAACGCTATGTCCGTAAAAAGTGTTGCTGAATGCTATTCAACAACAAAGATTGTACAGGAATGCCACAAATCGAGAGGAGGGACAGTACAGGCAAAAATTGTTGAAGCCCGGCGTTCATGCGGCAGCATGAACTATATATAGTTTCTACGCCGGGATTCACCAATAGCGACGCTAGCTAGCGGTTTTGCATGTACTGGCAATCCGGTAGATTTGTGGAGTTTTGATGAGACCCTGAAACTAGTTCAGG
>JAZLGC010000030.1:0-10821 GCA_045616125.1 Treponemataceae bacterium
GATACGGAAATCAACCTGCTGCCATTTTATCTGCACACCGATCCTTCTGTCGCCCGGAACCTGCTGCTGTACCGCTACCGTACCCTGGACGGCGCCCGCAAAAACGCCACTGCCTACGGCTATCGCGGCGCCCGCTATGCCTGGGAATCTGCCACTACTGGCGAAGAAGAATGCCCCAACTGGCAGTATTGTGACCATGAAGTTCACGTTACGGCAGATATTATCTATGCTATGGAAAACTACTATCGTGCCACCGGTGATTGTGAATTCATCGGTGACTTTGCTCTTCCGGTTATGATAGAAACAGCCCGGTACTGGTGTGACCGTGTAGACTGGAATCATGACGGAACATGCAGCTTGCTGGGGGTAATGGGCCCTGATGAATACCTTCCTACGACTCAGAATAACGCCTATACCAATAATATGGTTCGCTTTGCACTGGAACGTACGTTGTTCTGGATTGATGAGTGCGGCTATGTGATTGATGCAGATGACCGGGCTTCTTTTGAACATACGGCTGAATCGCTTAAAGGACCGATAGTAAAGGACGATGGCGTTATTCTGCAATGCGACGAATTCGAATCCTACGCAGACCTTGATTTTGCTGCCTTGTGGCCGGACCGTTCAAAATGCTTCGGTACTTTTATTTCGCAAGAGAAGAACTACCGTTCAAAGGCACTGAAGCAGGCCGATGTACTTGAAATGCTCTATCTGTTTCCGGATATGGCATCTAAGGAACAGCTGGCCGCCAACTATGATTACTACGAACCCATAACCACCCACGACTCATCTTTATCTGCTGCCATTCACGGTATTCTGGCTTCCCGTCTGAAACGCCGTGATGCAGCCTGGAATTTCTTTGAAAAGGTCATGTCAATTGATATGGATACTCAGAAACGGGGAGCCGAAGAAGGCGTACATATCGCAAACTTTGGCGGTTTGTGGCAGCAGATTGTGTTCGGCTTTGCCGGCGTTGTTCCCAGCATGTGGAATGAGGACCTTATCCTGGACCCGCAGCTGCCTCCTCACTGGACCCGCCTGCAGTTCAAACTGTCATTCCACGGAATACGGTACCAGATTGTAGTAACAGAAGGTGGCGCCTGCGTTATTCCTTGCTGATTCCCGCAGTTCTGCAGAAGGGGCGGAGCCCCGCCCCTGGTCGCAGCCTCCTCGCATTGGCGCTGAACGCGCCTCGCTGCGGTGTCTGCTCCACACCCCACCCAGCGGGCCTCAATCGCCGGCCCGCAACGCCCGCTCCTGCGTCCCCAGCAGCGGCATCAGCACCGCTGCGCCCGCCGTCCTCGCTCTCCCTACGATATTCATAACAAACAGCCATTTTCGTCCCGTTTGTTATGAATATGACCTACTCGACGGCACACCAGAGTCCGTGCTACAATGTACATATGTTAAAAAAGTGCAGCCCCGAAGAATTTGAGCAGTATGCCGACTTTGCCTACGAACTGGCCATGACCCCGGAAAAATGTGGGTACCATGTCTATTATGACGGTGTAAAGACGAAACGCGATTTTCTGGAACGGGGGCGGAAAGCCCTTTCATCAGAACATGAAGAAGCCTTGCTATTTCTGCAGAATGATACCGTTTCGGGAATGATTATCTATTTCTGGGAGCCGGACGAGCTGTATCTACAGACGATTGTTTTTGCCATCGACGCCGGAACCGCTGAATCCCTACGCGAATTCGTCGCCTATCTGGATTTTCATTTTGCCGGTTATCAGATTATTCTGGGCTTTCCTGGCGAAAATCGGACTGCAAACCGATACCTGGGCTCCCATGGATTTACGTGCATTGAAAACGACTATAACACCATCGGTCATATCCAGAACCTGCAGCAGGAACCGGTCAATCCGCACATTATCCCGATTACCGGAGACAATTTTGATCTCTTCCGAACCTTACACTCCCAGATTCAGGGCGAACTGTACTGGACCGCTGACCGGATTCTTGAGCACCTGGATACCTGGACCATCCTTGCCTTCTGTGAAGAATCAGCTCCTGCTGGAGCCATCTATTACCGGCGGGCACGGAACACCCTGTACGAGATTTTCGGCCTTGATTTCCCCAATGGTATACAGAACGACGCCCTATTCGGCCCCCTTTTGCAGGCTGCGGTCAGTGACATCCGTAATCAGGGTGGAGAGCACATTTTCTTTATGTGTGATGAGCCATCTCTGGCGGTCACTACAGCAGCCGGCTTCACCACGGTAGGGCAGTACGTGTGCTGGAGCAGAACCAGTCCAGTGCATAGATTTGTCTGATTCCATCATGTGAAATTTCATTGGATTCATTCAACGTAATCAGGAATTTCGGATAAGAATCTTTTATTGCCTTGAGCGGCTTCAACTCTCTGTTCAGTGTCTCTTCATCTGTAACAGAGAGTGATACCTGATAGTATTCAGGCTGGCCGTCCTTTATCGCAACAAAATCAACTTCCATATCTCCAAATTTTCCAACATATATTTCGTATCCCCGCCGTAATAATTCTAAATAGACAATGTTCTCAAGAATAAAGCCTTCGTTCCCTGTTTTATTGCCCAGCAAAAAATAGTGTAATCCCAAATCTACGGCATAATATTTTTCAAGACTTTTCAGGTATTCTTTGCCCTTAATGTCATACCGGGTTGCTTTATAAAACAAATAGCTTTCAGTAAGAGCGGTGTAGCAGTTTTCTACGGTTGCACTTGCGGTTTTCCTTCCACCTGAGGTCAACGTATCGCTTACTTTTTTGCTGGAAGTTAAATTTCCGATATTTGAAAGACTATATTTCGTGATTTTTTCCAGGACATCAGAATCACTGATTTTTTTCCGCTGAAGAATGTCTTTTAAAACAATTGTTGAATATATTCCTCGTAAATAATCACGTATCATATCCTTATCGTTCAAAAGATTTGGAATATATGGAAATCCGCCGAACATGACAAATTGATTATACGATTTTCTGTCAGCTTCCATTTTGATTCCTGATATTTCTGAACACAATTCGCAGTATTCAGAGAAAGAAAGGGGAAGCATTTTAATTTCAACGTATCGTCCACTTAAAAGGGTTGCTATTTCGCCGGAAAGCATATATGCATTTGAGCCGGTCAGGTACAAATCGATATTGTCTCGAAGAAACAGACTGTTGATGGCTTTTTCAAATTCAGGCACCATCTGTATTTCATCAAGAAAAATATAGTTCATTTTTTGAGGGACAAGATTATTTGCTATTTGCTTGTAAAGTTCGTGATAGTCATAAAGGTGTTCGTTTTCAATTACATCAAGATTAATAGACTGAATGCAATTTTCTTCGATTCCTTGTGCCAGGAGCGTCTTCTGAAATCCCTGGAGCAGTGTGGATTTGCCGCACCTTCTTACACCGGTTACGACTTTGATTATCTTCTTATCTTGCCATTTTAGCAGTGTCTCGTGAAATTCTTTTCTGAGTATCATACTACTAGTGTACAAAGATCTTGAAAAAAATGCAAAGTTTTTAAGTTGTAAATTAAAAACTTTGTAAAATTCAGTAGTTTTTTACTCGATGGTTAAAAAATCAAGTTTTTTCACGTAATGTTGATTGGCACTGAAGCTTCCGCCGTTTTATTCGGTCAGGTTTTTTTCCAGCAGGAAGAAAAGGCCTTTGCGCCACTGGGCCTGTCCGCAGCGGATAAAGCCCAGAGAGTCATACAGGCGCTGAGAGTAGGGGTTTTCGGAAAATACATCAAGCCGGAGCGCTTCCATTCCCTGGGCTTTCAGTTCCTGCATAAGATGAACCATGGTGGTACGGCCCATTCCTTTATGCTGAAACTCCGGATTCACCACTATCCGGTGAAGAATGCGGAACTTTTCGCCGTGGTAGTGCCAGTCCGCCGTCGTATACGCATCATCATACAGAGAATTGAGTACATAGATGCTCGCAATCTTTCCGGTTACCTCATCAATTCCGACAGAAAGGGTCCCCTGGCGTATGTCTTCTTCAAAGTCAGACCGGCAGGGATAGATTTCGTCCCATTGAAAGATGCCTTCTGAAATCATTTTTTCAATAGAGGCCTGCACAAAAGTCCAGATTTCATCCAGATCAGAAAGGTCCGCTTTCCTGAAACAGACTGTTGATTTTCCGCCATCATAACACTCAGTTGTTTTCATATACTCAGTTCCCATCCCTTTCAGCCATTTACCGGCTGCTGACTACCAGCCCCACAATGGTCAGCAGGGCACCAATGGCGCCCATAAGGCTCAGCTGTTCACCCAGAAAAACCTGTGCAAAAATGATGGTCACTACAGGAATCAGGTACACGCCCAGATTGGCGCGGGCAGTTCCCAGTTTGCGGCAGGCAACGTTCCAGGCCGTAAAGCACAAACCGCTGCCACCAAGGCCCAGAAAGCACAGGGCTGCCCAGTTTTTCAGGGAGCCAAAGCGCACTGCGTTTACGGCAGCATCAAGAGTTACCCGGGCAATGGCAGACTGCTGGTGCAGCCCGAACAGTGCCACCGGCAGCAGCCAGATCAGCGCCCAGAAAAAGATGCGGCGGGTAGAGCCGATGCCGCTGTAGCCCCTGTTATTGATGCATGTTACGCACAGGGAATAAAAGGCCCAGGCAATGGAGGCTGCCAGTGCCATCAGGTCACCCTTGGGATTAAAGCCTGCTTCTATGCGGCTGCCGTTAAACGTAATAAGGACAACGCCTGCAATACACAGTACAAAGCCAGCCAGATACCAGCGGGTAAGATGATGTTCTTTCAGAAAGAGCTGCAGCACCACGGCAGTAAACAGCGGACAGATGGACACAATAATGCTGACGTTGCTGGCGCTGGTGTACAGCATGGCAATGTTCTCGCCGTACTGATAGATGACAACGCCGGTAAGTCCTGCCAGTACAAAAAGCCATTCATCGCAGCGCTCAGTCAGTTGCACCCGGTGCGGGTAGAGCAGCCAGAGAAAACTGTAGGCCAGCAGAAACCGCACCAGAAGGATTTCCAGGGCACTGAACTGAAGTAAGAGCACTTTGGTGCAGACAAAGGTAATGCCCCATACAAACACGCAGAATGACGCCAGAAGGACTCCCGTTATCGACGTTTTTTCAGCGGAACTCATCCGATAACCTTCCAGTGCTTATCAACGTGATTCAGAATTTCGCATCCTGTGTCTGTTACCAGAACCAGGTCTTCAACACGAACGCCCATTTTCCCGCTCAGGTAAATGCCGGGCTCAATGCTGAAAATCATGCCGGGTTTGGCAACCAAGGGGCTTGCACTGCTGACATCACCTTTTTCGTGTTCGCCCATACCGATGAAGTGACCCAGACGGTGGGTAAAGTATTCGCCATAGCCGGCTGCCGTAATGTGCTCCCGGGCTGCCTTGTCCAGTTCGCACAGGGGAACGCCGGGCTTGATCAGTGCTTCGGCGGCTTCGTTGGCTTCGCGCACAATATCGTGAATTTTCTGATATTCAGGATCAGCGTTCTTAAAGAATGCGGTGCGGGTCATATCAGAACAGTACCGGTCCTTGATGCAGCCCATATCAATAAGTACGCAGTCGCCTTCCTGCACGACTGTATCATCAGGCGTGTGGTGGGGATCAGCTGCATTGGCACCGAAACTGACGATGGTTTCAAAACTGGGGCCGGCAGCACCTTCTTCAATAAAACACTTTTCTATATACGAAGCCACTTCTTTTTCGGTCATGCCCTCTTTTACATATGCCAGACCTTTTTCAATGCAGACATCGTTAATGCGGCTGGCTTCTTTCATCAGTGCGATTTCGGCTTCATCCTTGCATCCCCGCTCATCATCAACACAGTCGGAACCCAGCAGGAATGATACATCCGGCTTTCGTGCCATCAGGGGTAGCAGGAATCGGGCAGGCCAGTCCTTATCAACGCCTACAGCTCCCGTATCAATACATCGGGCTGCCACAAATCCCACACAGTCATCGGTATCGCTGTACCAAACGTTTTCAAAATCATTTTCTGCTACATTGAACAGTTTGTTTACAAACAGGGTTCCTTTCACGCCGGCATTTTCGGCTGTATCAATCTGCAGGTACAGAACGTACATGCGCTCGTAGGGCTGGTTATCTACGCCGGAAAGATAGTAAATGCTGACAGGGTCAGAAACAATCAGGGCTGTAAATCCCTGTGCCTTCATGTTGGCGGCCACCCGGGCCAGACGGTTTTCATACAGTTTGTTCATGGGGATATTGTAGCAAGAGCGCCTGCACTGTGCTATACATAGGGTATATGGAAACCGACTACAAAAAGATTTTTGATAAGATCAACCTGCATAACGTCATGACCAACGATCTAGTATCTTTTGCCGCCAGCAAATACGGAGAGCAGTTTGTTGAATACGTGGACATGAACTGCGGAGCCATTCCCGAAGGCACCTACGAAACCCTTATCGATCAGGATAATCCCAAGCCTTTTATTGATATGTACACTTCAGTGGCCATAAAGCGCATCTCTTTGTGCTGCCAGAAAATCCTGGAACTGGGCCCCGGCTACGACAAGGTGCTGGCCAATTACTTTTTCAACGCCGGTCAGAACCTGGGATTGCCCCATCCGTCCAACGAGGAAGAACAGCGCTATCTGGTAGATCTATGCCTGCTGGATGGCGACGAAGACTATCGGCGGTATATGGAGCCTTTTGTGCAGGGCTTGTTTGCAGACGCTTTGTGAGTCCGCAACGCCCGCTGAGGCAACGCATAGGATGACATACCCAGAAAAAGCGATATTCAGTAGCGGATAAAGTAGCGGATAAAGTAGCGGATAAAGTAGCGGATAAATCTTTTTTCATGGTATACTGCGAATATGAATATTGGAATAGAGACAGAATCCATTGAATTTAAGAAATCAACTTCTGAATTAAAACAAGGCATACAATCACTTTGTTCAATGCTTAATAAAAACGGATATGGAAACTTATATTTCGGTGTAAAGGACAATGGGGAAATTTGCGGACAACAGCTTGGTGCAAGAACATTACGTGAAGTTTCTCTTGAAATTGCAAACCATATTCGCCCGCAAATTATTCCTACGATAACGCATGAAATTCTTGATGATAAAGATATCATCAAGATTGAAGTGATGGGCAGTGAAAAGCCGTATTCTGCATATGGAAAGTATTATATGCGTTCCGCAGATGAAGACAGGGAATTATCTCCCGGTGCATTAAAGGAACTTTTGTTAAAAAAAGAAAATGGTGATTTTATTGTAAAAATAGAAGCACCGACACAAAATCTGACATTTAATCAGTTAAAGATGGCATATGTTGCCAGAGGTTTAACGGTTAATGCTGATACATTTGATGCAAATACCGGCCTTAGAACAAAAGATGGTAAGTATAATTATATGGCGTATCTGCTTTCAGATGAAAATGATATTTCCATGAAAGTGGTAACATTTGAAGGAACTGATAAAAGCAAAATGCTCCGTCTTAATGAATACGGAGGAAAATGTCTCTTAACATCAATTGATCAGGTACTAAGTTATGTAGAAGCTCTGGACTCAACAGATGTTCAGATAGGCTCTCATCGACGGGAAGAAGAAAAGCTTTTTGACTTTGCAGCGTTTAAGGAAGCCTGGCAGAATGCATGTATTCATACAAAATGGGAAAAACAAAATCCTCCGGCTGTGTACATTTTTTCAAATAGAATTGAAGTAATTTCCACAGGCGGATTACCTGTAGATTTGAACAAGGAAGAATTCTATAAAGGCATTAGTAAACCAGTAAATGCAAAATTACAGAAAATATTCGGGCAACTGGGGCTTGTAGAACAAACCGGGCATGGAATTCCACTAATCATTAAAAGTTATGGGAAACAAGCTTTTGATGTAATGGAAAATTTTATAAACGTTGTAATTCCATTTTCAAAAGGTATTCATTATAAAATCGAGGATTCTGGTACTGACGTTCCTGGACTAAGTGAATCGTGCAAAAAAGTTTTGGATTGCCTGACAATAAACCCGGAACTGCTGATATCAGAACTGTCTGAGAAAACAGGTTTTTCTGATAGTTATGTACGTAAATTGCTTACGGAACTGAAGAATGCCGGAGTTATCACGCGGGAAGGCAGCCGCAAAAGCGGTAAATGGATTGTTGGCAGAAGAGTAGAGTAGGACATGGAATGGCTCAACCTGTCGATGCCTGTGGTATGGCATTGTTCCTTATCCTCAGTGGCTTCATAGGCTGTGTTTCTACAACAGAATCTGGGAATGAAATACAGCAGTCTGCTTCTATAGAAACTAGTTCACAAGAGCAAAGTTCTCTGGAACGGATTGAAGCCCTTCTTGAAGAAATAAAGAACCCTTATCTGGAAAATCCGGTACAGGTATTTATTCAGGATGTAATAAACCTTGATCCAAAAGAAGCTGTATGGCTCCCCGGTCAGGTTCAGGACAAATTGAAATCCAGCCTGCAGGAACACCTGGGCATGAAAACCGTAGTAGATTCCAAATCTGAATCTGCCGTTAAAAAACTGCAGGCAGAAAGCGAAAGTTCCGCCCGCGATGAAGCTTCTGCCATTGAAATCGGTAAACTTACCACCGCCAAGTATGCGCTGTTTACCAAACTTCGCAAAACCAACACCGGTTACGTTATCAGCGTTGATTTTACTGACCTGACCACCGGCGAACAGCTGGCATCAGCTACTTCCAAAGAATATTCAGAACCAGAATATCTGTACGGTTCCACCGGCGCCGTAGATGAACTGACCCTGGCATTGGCAACCAAACTGAATCTGCCGCTCAATGAACTGACTAAAAACCTGCTGTCTTCAGGCTCTTCCGGATTCAGTATTGATGAACAACTGGCTCTGGCAAAGCAGAACGAAGAGCAGTATCAGAAAATGATGCGTGACTATGACGCTGAATTTGCCAATCTGATGACCTCCAATGACCTTACTGCCGTTCAGAACAGAAGCCGCATTGAAGCAGAAAAGGCGCTGCTGGTAGAAAAACAGAATGCAGAAAGAAAGCGGCAGGAAGAACTGAAAGCCCAACAGACCCGTGCTGCAGAAGATGCCAAACTTGAAGCCGAGCGTTCCATCGCATTAAAGACCAAGCGTGACAAAATGGCGCAGGAAGCTGCTGCAAAGGCAGAAGAAGTTCGCAAGTTAAAGCTTGAAAAACAAGGCGTTCTTGGCCAGATCAGCGTCATTGAAAGCAAGAAAAAAGCTCTGGTAGAAATCCGGCAGGGAGTAGAAGCCCGGTAGCAGGAACTGTACGACCAGATGGTTGCAGACAGAAAGAGTGAAGAAAACAGAATCCGCAGCAAGTCTTACAGTACCGTTGAACTTGGCAGCGATGATAAGCCTACGGAAGTCGCCCTTACCCGCCGCGAAAATCAGGTTGTCAAAAGCTACGAAGACTTAACCAACAAGTTCTTTGATGATGCAGAGGCCGTAAAGAAAGCAACCGCAGCACAGGATGCAGCCCTGCTTGCAGAAATCCGTGCTGACCAGAAAAGCATTACCGGTAACAGAACGGTTTCTTCCATGGGTGATGAGCTGAAAGTAAGTTACGGCAAATATGAAGGCAGTAAGAACGGCTGGAACGCTTACCTTAGTCTGTATTCCGACGGCATTTTGCTGTATACCGATACCTTTATCGTAAACTACGAAGCCTTAAGCGGCAAAAAAGCCCCCAACATGGAAACGGAGCTTGATGACGCCGTTATTGAAGAGTACACCAACAATGTTGATATAACTCCCTTTTGACCCGTGGCGATCCCATCATTTACTTTGAAATTGACTACAACGTAACTGCCGAAAGCGATGATAAACCCAGCCAGTACCAGTTCAACTTCAGCAAGATCCGGGTTATAAACACTGTCAGCGGCAAGGTTACACAGATCAGCAGCCTGAACAAGGTTCAGCCGCGCACCATGACACCGGCGCAGGATTTACGGGAATTTGCAGGTATTGTGGCAAAAGAAAAAGAAGAATTTGCTGTTTTTGAAAAGTATATTGCGAAAGGGCTTTCTTTTAGTAATGCAATGTATGAGATTGCATACAATAAGGAGCTAATGACTTATTATCAGCAGAACTTCGTAAAAATTCCAGGCAAGAATCTGGAAATGATGAAAACCGAAGTAACCCAGAAACTGTATACCGAAATCATGGACAGCAACCCCAGCTATTTCAAAGGTGATACATTGCCTGTTGAAAATGTCAGCTGGTATGATGCCATCTATTTCTGTAATAAGCTGAGTGAAAAGTATGGATTAACTCCAGTATATGCAGTGTATGGGGTAACTGACGTAACCAAGTGGGACTATACACCCCATAACGGTAACTCAATCAGAGGAACAGTAACTCAGAATGACAATGCAAATGGTTTCCGTTTACCAACTATGTACGAGTGGAAATACGCTGCAAAAGGTGGGCAGAACTATACCTACGCAGGAAGTAATAATCTTGATGAAGTAGGCTGGTATGACGGTAACAGTGAAGATAAGACACACCCCGTAGCACAGAAAAAAGCCAACGGTTATGGATTGTATGATATGTCAGGTAACGTATGTGAATGGTGTTGGGATGCTCTCAACGCCTACTACAACTATTACCGTGGTGGCAGCTACTACAACGGCGGCCACCGCTGCGAGGTGGTTTACGAGAACGACAACCCTCCTTCCGGTCAATACGACTATCTGGGCTTCCGCGTTGTCTGTTCTCCTTCCAAGTAACAGGCAATATTGGCCGCAGTACGGCACATGCAGGCGTCATTCCGTAATGTGCAGTACTGCGGCAACAGTACTGTTGCTTATTATTTTTGGCTATGTCCGTAAAAAGTGTTGCTTATAGTCACCCTGAACTAGTTTCAGGGTCTC
>JAZLGC010000031.1:0-16670 GCA_045616125.1 Treponemataceae bacterium
CGCTGTGAATGACGTTACAACTGTTGAGTTTTGCGTTAGCAAAACTCAGTAAGGTTGTGTTGCATTGCAACACAACCGACCGTCGCTATTGGTGAATCCGGTTTTGACGGAAGGAAAACATGTTCTTGCAAAGAAGACAGATGAGCAGATTGTGTCTTTCGTTGATGTAATTCTTGGATTGTCTCGGGAAAAGAATATAGATCTGTATGTAACTGGTTCCAATTCAAAAAAGCTTTCGTCGGATATTATCACGGAATTTCGTGATAAGGCTGTTAATATTTCGTTGCAACCTCTTTCTTTTGAAGAATTTTCAGATTATAAAGGCGGTTCGAAAAGTGACGCATTGTTTGAATACATGCAGTTTGGGGGAATGCCTCTTGCGGTTACAAAATCGGAAGCGGAAAAGAAGGATTATCTTAAGAACTTATTTGAGACAACATATTTCAAAGACATTATTGAACGGAATAATTTGAGAAAATCTTCTTCATTGGATGAACTGTGTAATGTCATAAGTTCCTTAACAGGACAGCTTTTAAATGCTGAGAAAATTGCGAACACGTTCCGGACAGTCAGAAAAGAAAAAATAGATACTCTGACAGTTGAAAAATATATCAGCTACTTTGTTGACAGTTTTTTGTTGCGTGAAGCCAAGCGTTACGATTTAAAATGCAAAACCGAGATTGGTGCCCTCAAAAATATTATTTTTTAGATACGGGTTTGCGGAATGCAAGATTGAATTTTGCTTTTCCAGATGAAGGACAGATGCTGGAAAATATTGTTTTTAATGAGCTCATCTATAACGGTTATACAGTTAATGTTGGAACTTTTGATAGCATTGAAAAAGACAAAACTGAATTGAAGTGACAAAAGTCCTATGAAAAATGTTATTTTCTTTGCGAAAGTCCTATGACTTTTGTATAATAATATAATAAGAGATATGAAAAGAGACTTCATCAAAAACTTAGTTGAATGGAAAGACAGCAAAAGAAGAAAGCCTTTAATTCTTACCGGTGTTCGACAGTGTGGAAAAACCTTTCTTTTAAAAGAATTTGGTTCTGAATATTTTGAAGATTGCTGTTACATAAACTTTGAGTCTGCTGCCAAGTATTCATCTATTTTTGAGTATGACTTTGATGTTCAACGAATTCTCAAAGAAATTGAACTTGCAGAAAATGCAAAGATCATTCCAGGAAAAACACTCCTTATTTTTGACGAGATTCAGGAATGCCCCAAAGCAATCACCTCATTAAAATATTTTTGTGAAAACATGCCGGAACTTCATCTTGTATGCGCAGGCTCTTTGCTTGGAGTTACATTGAAGCAGGAAAACATTTCTTTTCCTGTTGGCAAAGTAAATCGGATGCAGCTTTATCCCATGAGCTTCAGGGAGTTTTTGCAGGCAATCGGAGAAGAAAAATATATTGAACTGTTCAAGGCTTGGCCTGTTGACCGGGAAATTCCAGAACTCTATACAGTTCCATTAGAACGGCACTTGAAAAATTATCTTGTTGTCGGTGGTATGCCTGAAGCGGTAAAGGAATTTGCGGAATCTGGTGATTATTCAGAAGTGGCAGAAATTCAGGATGAAATTCTTTCTGACTATGCTGATGATTTTTCAAAGCACGCGCCAATTTCTGAAATCGAAAAAATCCGTATGATCTGGGATTCAATTCCAAAACAGCTGGCAAAAGAAAATAATAAGTTTGTTTTTTCTCATGTTAAGGAAGGAAAACGCGCCCACGAACTTGAAGGAGCCTTGCAGTGGTTAAAAAATGCGGGCCTTATTCATCTTGTGGAATTGGTGCAGAATGCCGAACTTCCATTGTCTGCAAATGCCGATGCAACCTATTTTAAGGTGTATATGGCAGACAGCGGACTTCTTTGCAGACGGCTTGGTCTTTCCTATAAAAATATTCTTGAAGAAAACCTGTCGCTTTCAACATTTAAAGGTGCAGTCACAGAGAATTATGTTCTGCAGGAACTTAAAGTACAAAATAAAAATCCATATTTCTGGCGTTCAGGAAATACTGCCGAACTGGATTTTCTGTACGAAGAAGAAGGTGAAATCATTCCTGTTGAAGTAAAGGCTGCCGTAAATACACAGGCAAAAAGTTTCAAGCAGTTCTGCAAAAAATACCGGAACAAAACAGGATTCAAACTTTCATTGAAAAACATTGCCGAAAACGACTGTGAAGGAACAAAAGCAATCAGCCTTCCGCTTTATCTGATTTGGAATGTGGATTTTTATAGATGATAGAGTGCATAAGGGGGCGTCGCGGGGGAATTCCCCCGCAGAGGGGGTAGCGGAAGACCGCTGGCGGGCTGGAGCGAGGGGGAGACTTCCCCCTTCCCGATCATCGTACTGACAGTAATCAGTTGTTTTCAGGTACTACCAGGTCCTGGCAAACCTGAATGGTGCCGTCATCGTTGAAGTGCATTTCCATGAACTTGATGTTGCGTTTCTGGTTTACGCCCTGTGACAGTTCGCAGTCGTGGTAGAAAAGGTACCATTTGCCTTTGAACTCTACGCAGTAGTGGTGGTTGGTCCAGCCCAGTACCGGTTTCAGGATAACGCCCTGATAGGTGTATGGGCCGTATACGTTGTCACTGGTTGCATAGCAGATGTTGTGGGTATCACCGGTAGAGTATGAGAAATAGTAGATGCCGTTGCGCTTGAAGATACAGGGAGCTTCAAAGTAGCGGCGTTCGTGGTCTTTACCTTTCAGTGGTTCTCCGTTTTCATCAAGCACTACCACATCCCGTGGTTCTTCTGCCAGTGATTTCATGTCGTCACCAAATTTTGCGATTTTACCGCATACGGCTGGTTCATCGCCTTCGGCTTCCTTGTTGGCTTCGCTGTATACGTTGTTGCGGTATTTATCCAGCTGTCCACCCCAGATACCACCGAATCCCAGGTACTGGCTGCCGTCATCATCTACGAATACACAGGGGTCAATGGAATACGAGCCTGGCAGGTAGTTTTCTTCCGGAGTGAAAGGTCCTGAAGGATTTTTTGAGGTAGCAATACCGATACGGAACATGCCTTCTTTATCGCGGGCGGGGAATACAAAGTAGTAGGTGTCGCCTTTTTTGGTGCAGTCTGGTGCCCAAACCTGTTTTGAAGCCCATGGAATGTCTTTTACATCAAGAACTTTTCCGCAGTCTACAGGCAGTTTTTCGGTGTCTTCCATAACGAATACATGGTAGTCCTGCATATCGTACTGGTCACCGTTGTCGTTGTTGGCAACATCAATATCCCGGTCGTGGGATGGATAGATATAGATTTTGCCGTCAAATACTTTTGCTGAAGGGTCAGCGGTATAGATATCAGTAACAAGTGGTTTTCTCTGAATCATACTTTTTCCTCTGATAATTAAAGTCATAAAATTTTACACCATAATGGGGGTTTGTCACCATACCGGAATAGTGGAAAAATCCCTGCAGATTATAGATTTGTGGCCGCATTGTGACAAATGGTGTTTTGTGGTAATTTAGAACCGTCATTGGACACCATGACAGGTGCCTTTGGATTGCAGCCGGCAACGGGGCAATTACAAAAGGGTAAAAGGGAAGCAGGTTGGAATCCTGCGCGATCTCGTCACTGTATTAAGGGAGTTTCTGCCGAATACGTCACTGAAGAAATTCGGGAAGGCTGTGCAGAAGCGGTGATCTTTAAGTCAGGAAACCTGCCTGCCATGAAGAGTACACCAGATCACGAGTTATTGATCGTACTGCAGTATATGCCTCAAAGATACAAGATTCCGAAACAAGTTCGGAATGACAGTTTGTGCTGTAACAAGTTCGGAATGACAGTTTGTGCTGTTACAAGTTCGGAATGACAGTCTGTACTGTAACAAGTTCGGCTGCAGATTTGAGGCACCCATAAGCAGCTGCGGGAAAACTATGCTCTGATCATGTCTTTGTGGACGGTGACAGAGCATTTTTTATTTGTGAGGTAACTATGAAAAAAATGATGGTACCGCTTGCTGCAGCAGCTTTACTTCTTGCTGTAACCACAGGCTGCAGTTCTGCTGAATTCCGCCTGTCCGACAAAGATCAGGACGCTGCAGACAAAGTTGCAGCTCTGATTGATGCCATTTATGTACAGGAACGTACTGCTGACACTGACGCCCAGTGTGCCGCAGCAAAGGCTGCATGGGATAAGCTGACTCCTGCCCAGAAAGAACTGGTAGAAGGTGAAAATGCAGATCCAGAGTATTTTGGACGCTACACCGGAGATGCCGGCAAAGATGACATTCTGAACCAGGATGGCATCGGTGAAAACGAAATTCTGGTTGTAAGCTTTGGTACTTCTTTCAACGACAGCCGCGCAGAAGACATCAGCGCCATTGAAAAAGCCATTCAGAAAGCAAATCCTGACTGGGCTGTCCGCCGTGCCTTTACTGCCCAGATTATCATCAACCACATTCAGGCCCGTGAAGGTATGCCTATCGACAACATGGAGCAGGCTCTGGACCGTGCTGTAGCTAACGGCGTAAAAACTCTGGTAGTACAGCCAACCCATCTGATGCACGGCGCAGAATACGATGAACTTTCTGCCGCTGTTGCTTCTTATGCAGACAAATTTGATTCGGTAAGAATTGCCGAACCGCTTCTGGGCGAAGTTGGAAAAAACGCTTCTGTCATCAATGCGGATAAAGAAGCCGTGGCAAAAGCCGTTACTGCTGCTGCCCTGCAGTCTGCCGGCTATGCGTCAGCAGAAGCTGCTGCAGAAGACGGCGTTGCCTTTGTATTCATGGGCCACGGAACGTCTCACACTGCAAAAGTAAGCTACTCTCAGATGGCTACCCAGATGGCAAAATTGGGATACGACAACGTATTCATCGGTACTGTTGAAGGTGAACCGGAAGAAACCGAGTGCGAGGCCGTTATTGATGCCGTTGCCGAAGCCGGATACAGCAAAGTTATCCTCCGCCCGCTGATGGTTGTTGCCGGTGACCACGCAAACAACGATATGGCAGGCGATGACGATGATTCATGGAAGAGCATGTTTACTGCAAGCGGACTGTTTGAATCAGTAGAATGCCAGATTGAAGGCCTTGGCCGTATACCTGCTGTTCAGGAACTGTATGTTGCCCATACCGCAGCTGCCGTGAAAGATGTAAAAAAAAACTGAATGACGGAACATACCGGGCTGTTTTTGTAACAGACAGTTCCATGTTCCACGTAAATGAAGCCCATAACGGGCAGGGTGTTCTGACAGTTACTGACGGGCAGATGGTGCTGCATGTCAGTCTTACCAGTAAGAGTATCCTGAAACTGTATCCGGGGAAAGCTGCAAATGCTTCAACCCACGAGTCTGACTGGCTGCAGCCTACCCTTGATACAGTTACCTATGAAGACGGTTATACAGATACCGTATATGGTTTTGATATTCCCGTACCGCGTCTTGAAGCTGACTTTGACCTTGCACTCATCGGGAAAAAAGGCATCTGGTACGATCACCGGGTATCGGTACGGGATGTTCAGCCCCTGCCACTGGCAGACGGCATATATTACTATGACGTTACCCTTGAAGGTGGCACAGGAAAGTCAACAATTCTGTCACCGGTAACCGTAACGGTGGCTGACGGTGTACAGCTGGCTACACTGGTATGGTCCAGCAGGAATTTTGACTATATGATTGTTGATGGCAGTAAGTATCTGAATGAAAATAATGGGGGAAACTCAACCTTTACCGTTCCGGTAGCGGATCTGGGTGCCACTTTGGACATCATTGCGGATACGGTTGCCATGAGTACTCCTCATGAAATTGAGTACCAGTTGAGTTTTAGTCCGATTAAATGAAAAGGCTATGTCCGTAAAAAGTGTTGCTTATAGTCACCCTGAACTGGTTTCAGGGCCTCATCATAATTCCACAAATCTACCGGATTGCCAGTACATGCAAAAACGCTCGATAACGTCGCTATTGATGAAGCCCGGCGTAGAAACTATATATAGTTCACGCTGCCGCATGAACGCCGGGCTTCAACAATTTTTGCACTTTCCCGGCCCACCTACCGATTTTCGTAAGTTCATGGCTATGCTGCTACTTTGTATTGTATGTACCTTGTCACTATGGGGTGCCGGGAGTAAAGATTCCGGGAACATTTCCAGGTCCATACCGGAAACAGCTCTTGATTTTGCCACCATGACGCCGGTAGATACCGTTGACCTGCAATACGCAGAGCTGTTTTCCATAACAAAATATGACGGCTGTACTTTCATCACCATAGCCGGGGAAGGAAACTACCTGCTATATGCAGACGTGACTGCTGTTCCCCGTAATCTGCCGGCTGACACTACCCTACTCCAGCAGCCGCTGGACAGTACGTACCTGGTGTCTACTTCCCAGATGGATCTGATTCAGAAAATTGGAGCTTTAGGAAACATAACGCTTTCCGGCACTCGGGAAAAAGACTGGTACATACCGGAAGCAGTGTCAGCCATGAAAGCGGGTGATATTGTATACGCAGGGAAATACAGCGCACCTGATTATGAACTTCTGGCAGCTTCCGGCTGCAATCTGGCCCTATACAACACCATGTTGTACCACAAGCCCCAGGTGCGCGATAAACTGCAGGAACTGGGTATTCCCGTGCTGGTGGAACGTTCAGGCTATGAAACGCATCCTTTGGGACGACTGGAGTGGATTAAGCTGTACGGTGTTCTTTTTGACCGGGAAGCTCAGGCCAACGAGTTCTTTAACCGGCAGCTTGCTGAAATTGAACCGGTACTGCACCAGAGCCGCACCGACCAGACCGTTGCATTCTTTTATGTAAACAGCAACGGTGCCGTGAATGTGCGTAAAAGCAATGACTATGTTGCAGCCATGATTAATCTGGCTGGTGGCACCTATATGCCGTCAGATTTGGGTGGAGAAGATGATAACGCCCTTTCTACCATGAACATGCAGTTTGAAGATTTTTACATAGCCACCGTTGACTGCGATGTTCTTATTTACAATGGAACCATCGACAGTACCATGAAATCGCTGTCTGATTTATATGAAAAAAACGCCTTGTTTGCTGAATACAAGGCGGTTCAGAATGGACGCGCATACTTTACCGGAAAAAACTTTTTTCAGGAGACGACAGGATGTGCAGAGTTCATCAGGGATGTACACACGGTGATTACCGGAGGAGAAACAGACGACCTGATATACCTGAAGGAGCTGCAGCCCAAATGAAAAAGCGCTATCTGACTGCATTTTTGCTACTCATTGTTCTGGTACTGATTCTTGCACTGTGGAACTTGTGTTCAGGCAGCGTAAAACTGACACTGGCAGAAATAGTGCGGATTGTGTTCGGCGATACTGCCAATAAAACTGCATGGAATGTTATCTGGAAAATCCGCATGCCACGGCTTCTATCAGCGCTTGTTCTTGGGGGTGCACTGTCAGTAAGCGGTTTTCTGCTGCAGACCTTTTTCGGAAACCCTATTGCGGGGCCATACGTTCTGGGTATTTCAAGCGGAGCAAAACTGACCGTAGCCATGACCATGATTATCTGTCTTGACGCCGGTATGCAAGTCTCGTCTTTTGGCATGGTTACTGCTGCATTCATCGGCTCTCTCATTACCATGGGCTTTGTCCTGCTGCTTTCACTCCGTGTAAAAAAAATGCCAGTACTGGTAGTCTGCGGAATCCTTACCGGATATATCTGCTCTGCCATTACAGACTTCTTCATTACCTTTGCCAGCGATTCAAACATCGTCAACCTGCACAACTGGTCCTTGGGAAGTTTTTCCGGCATCAACTGGCATGACGTAACCATCTCATCGTGTATCGTTATTCCCGTTGTCACCGCATCCTTCTTTCTTTCTAAACCCATCGGAGCCTTTCAAATGGGAGAAAATTATGCCCGGAATATGGGTGTAAACGTACAGTTTTTGCGGGTAATCCTTATCATGCTTTCAAGTCTGCTTTCTGCCTGTGTTACGGCTTTTGCAGGTCCTATTTCCTTTGTAGGAATTGCAGTGCCTCATCTGGTAAAATCTGCCACGGGAACAGCAAAACCGCTGATTCTGATACCGGCCTGCTTTTTGGGCGGAGCTGCCATCACATTATTCTGCGACGGCATTGCCCGAAGCGTTTTTGCGCCCACGGAACTGAGCATCAGTACGGTAACGGCAGTATTCCTGGTACCGGTGGTAATCTGGATGATGACCCATAGAAAACAGGAGGCAGCATGATTACAAATGACGGAGGTTTCGACTACGCTCAGCCATCCTCATCAAAGACTCAGTCATCCTTATTGCGATTTGATGGCTTATGTGCCGGGTACAACAAAAAAATAGTGCTTTCAGACATTTCATTTTGTGTGGGTGCGGGGCAGATTGTTACGCTTATCGGACCCAACGGTGCCGGAAAATCTACCATTCTGAAAACCATTACGGGCCAGCTGAAATCTCTGGGCGGTTCCATAACGGTGCTGAGCCGGGATTATGACAGCATGAGCCCAAAAGAACTGGCAACCCATCTTTCTATGGTCATGACGGAGCGGGTGCAGCCGGAACTGATGACCTGCCGCGATGTGGTATCCACCGGACGCTATCCCTATACCGGCAGTCTGGGTATTCTCAGTGACACTGACCGGGCTGCCGTTGACAAAGCCCTTGCCACGGTTCATGGAGAACAGCTGACAGATACCCTTTTTACCACCTTGAGCGATGGCCAAAAACAGCGGGTTATGCTGGCACGGGCCATAGCCCAGGATACGGAAATTCTGGTCCTTGATGAGCCGACTTCGTTTCTGGACCTGTTCTACAAACTGGACTTGATGCGGATTATCCGTCGGCTGGCACGGGAACAGCACAAGGCAGTGATTATGTCACTGCATGAACTGGATCTGGTGAAAATGCTAGCGGATACGGTTGTCTGCATTGATGGCGAAAAGGCTGTACGGATGGGAACGCCTGCAGAGATTTTCAGCGGCAATTTCATCCAGCAGCTGTACGGATTGCAGGATCAGGACTTTGATCCGGTTACGGGAACTTTGGTTGATAGTCAGCCAGCTGACGGCCAGCCGTGCGATAACCGTGAGGTGGCCGAAGATTATGGGATGGCCCATGACCGGCAGAAAGCACGGAAAACAAAGGTGCTCATGGTGCAGGGAACCATGTCCAATGCCGGCAAAAGTCTGGTGGTGGCAGGCCTGTGCCGGGTGTTCAAACAGGACGGGTACCGGGTAGCACCTTTTAAATCGCAGAATATGGCGCTGAACTCGTTCATTACCAAAGACGGCTATGAAATGGGCCGGGCTCAGGTTATGCAGGCAGAAGCCTGCGGTATTGAGCCGCGGGTAGAAATGAATCCTATTCTCTTAAAGCCCACCAGCGACAAAGGTTCGCAGGTTATCGTCAACGGCGAAGTACTGGGGAACATGCCGGCCCGCGACTATTTTGAATACAAGAAAAAACTGATTCCGGACATTCTGAGAGCGTATCACAAACTGGAAGAAACGGCCGACATCATCGTTATTGAAGGTGCCGGCAGCCCTGCAGAAATCAATCTGCGTAAAAACGACATCGTCAACATGGGCATGGCAGAACTGGTAGATGCCCCGGTACTTCTGGTAGGCGATATTGACCGTGGCGGTGTATTTGCCCAGTTGTGCGGCACTGTGGAACTGGTACAGCCATCTGAACGGCAGCGCATTAAAGGTCTGGTCATCAATAAATTCCGCGGTGATAAAAGCCTCTTGGATCCGGGCATCGACATGCTGGAAGACCGCTGCCATATTCCCGTTACGGGAGTGCTGCCGTATCTGCGCATTTCGGTAGATGACGAAGACAGCCTTTCCACCCGTTTCGACCGGAAAACTGCCGGTCTGGTAAATATTGGTGTTGTGCGGCTGCCCCGCATTTCAAACTTTACGGACTTTGGCGTTTTTGAGCAGATAGAAGGCGTGACAGTTCATTACGTAAGCCGGCCGGAAGAACTGGAAAACATGGATATGGTGATTCTTCCCGGCAGCAAAAACACCATTGGAGATTTAACATGGCTCCGGGAATCGGGTATGGAAGCTGCCGTCAAAAAAGCTGCCGAACATCATCCTCTGTTCGGTATCTGCGGCGGTTACCAGATGCTGGGCACCATGATTCATGACCCGGACGGTGTTGAAGAAGGCGGTTCCATCCGAGGTCTGGAGCTGCTGCAGTCTGAAACGGTGCTGCAGAAAGAGAAGAAGCGGACCCAGATACAGGGAACTATTGGTGCTGTTGATGGTCTGTTTGCCGGGTTGAGTAACCGGAACTACCGGGGATATGAAATACACATGGGTTGTACGGAACCGGCTGCCAGCTCAAAACTGCTGGCCGGCGGGGAATACGATGGCAACGTGTACGGTACGTATATCCACGGCATTTTTGATGAAGACGGCATTGCCTTTGAAATCTGCCGGGCGCTAGCAGAACGGAAAGGCGTGGAATTAAGCGGTCAGCAGATTGATACCCGGGCCTTTAAGGAATCGCAGTACGACATTCTTGCTGATGCTGTGCGGGAACATATGGATATGAAGGCCATTTACGCCATGATGGGAATAGAACGATGAACGGAATCTATACTGAAATCAGAAAGCGGTGGGATGCCATTGCAAAGCCCCTGGACAGTCTTGGAAAACTTGAAGATATTATTGCCCGGCTGGGAGCAGTACAGGGAACGGTGAATCCGAAAATTGACAAGGCTGCCGTCATCGTGTTCTGCGCCGACAACGGTATTGTAGAAGCCGGCATCAGCCAGTCTGACCAGAGTGTCACCAGAATCTGTGCAGAAAACATCGGGGCCGGAAAGACCACAGTGGGCATTATGGCAGCCCAGAGCAACATGGACGTTGTTGCCATTGATGTGGGTGTTAACTGGGACGCACCTCTGAGTAATGTCATTAACCGGAAAGTACGGTCTGGAACACGGAACTTTCTGGTTGCACCGGCCATGACCATGGAAGAAATGGAAAATGCCATCAGCACCGGGCTTGAACTGGCTGCGGAATACAAAACAAAAGGATACGACCTGCTCTGTGCCGGCGAAATGGGTATCGGTAATACGACGACCACCGCTGCCGTGGCGGCTGCCCTGTTGAAACTGACCGGTAGACAGGTATGCGGCCGCGGTGCCGGGCTCAGCGATGCCGGGTTACAGCGGAAGATTCAGGTGGTGGATACTGCCATTGAGAAATACCAGCTGTACGGGGCTCCTGTCCGGCAGATTCTTTCCTGTGTGGGTGGCTTTGATATTGCTGCCATGGCCGGCCTCTATATGGGGGCAAAACGGTTCGGCATACCGGTAGTCCTTGATGGTGCCATAAGTCAGGTTGCTGCCCTGTGTGCCGAACTGATGGAACCGGGAACCGTTCAATACCTGATTCCTTCCCACATGAGCCGCGAGCCTGTATGCCAGACCATCTGCAGCCGGCTGGATATATGGCCGGTACTTGATGCAGGTATGGCTTTGGGAGAAGGCACCGGGGCCGTTCTTATGGTGCCAGTTATACGAACGGCCCTGGCGGTATACCGGGATTCCGTACGGTTTGAAAACTCCGGTGTAGACCAGTACGAAAGGTTCAACTCATGATTCATCTGGTATATGGCGGCAGTGGCAGCGGAAAATCTGCCTATGCCGAATCGCAGGTTCTGGCAGCCGGCAGCGGTAAGCGGTGGTATGTGGCCACCATGCAGGTGTACGGCGAAGAAGGCAGGCAAAAAGTGCTGCACCATCAGCAGCTCCGGGCCGGCAAAAGTTTTGAAACTGTTGAAATGCCGGCGGTAACTGATACAGACCTGCAGCAGACGGGAATATTTTCCGGTGGAACGGTGCTGGTAGAATGCCTGACCAATCTGGTGGCAAACCAGATGTTTCCGAATGATGGCAGTCAGGTGCCGGAAGCTGACGTTATTGACTGGATTTACCGGTGGTTCTGCCAGCTGAGTGCGGCTGCCGGAACGGTGGTACTTGTTTCCGGCAACGTGTTTGAAGACGGGACTTCCTACGGAGAGGGGACTGTCAGCTACATGAACGCTCTTGGAGCATTGAATGTGATGATTGCGGAAAAAGCAGACCGGGTAACAGAAGTGGTCTGCGGTATTCCGGTGGTAATAAAAGAAACATGATGCAAGGAACACTATGATAACGATACTGAAATCCATTGCGGTGGCTTTTTCCATTTACTCAAAAATTCCCATGCCACGCTTTAACTGGGAAGAAAAAGACATGCGCTACCACCTGATATTCTTTCCCTGGGTAGGGGTCGTCATTGCTCTGCTGGAATATGGCTGGTACCTGCTTGCCGTCCGCTGTTCTTTCAGCCAGCTGCTAACTTCCACCGTCGCTCTGGCAATTCCCTTTCTGGTAACCGGCGGGTTCCATGCAGACGGCTTTATGGACACCATGGATGCCTTGCATTCCTGGCAGCCCCGGGAGAAAAAACTGGAAATTCTGAAAGATCCTCATATCGGCGCCTTTGCCGTCATCTCTTTTGCGGTGTTTCTGCTGCTGGCACTGGGCAGTATTGCAGAAGCATTCCAGCGGGAATCCCGTTCCCTGCTGCTGGCAGTTCTGGTAGCATTTCCGTTAAGCCGGTGCCTTAGCGGCATTTCGGTACTGACGTTTCCCAAGGCAAAAAAAGACGGCATGATGGCAACCGAAAGTACTACCCAGGGACGAACCCTGGTTCTTGTTTTCCTGTGGCTGCAGCTGCTACTGTGCGTAGCCCTTCTATTTGTGCTGTGCGGTGGCATTTCCAGTGAAGCTGTCTGTTCTCTTGCCGGTATACTTCTTGCCTTCTGGTATTATGCCCGTATGAGCAGAAAGCAGTTTGGCGGCATTACCGGTGACCTTTCCGGTTTTTTTGTGTGCCTTGCAGAGCTTGCAGCTTTGGCAGGAGGAATCCTGGCATGAAACTGTTTATTGGCGGCTATGCCCAGAATAAACGGGCATTTGTAGAAAAGACCTATCCCGGCGCCCCAATCTGGAACGAGTTCCACCTGTTTGTAAAGGAACAGCTGGAAGCCGGTGTAACAGCAGAAGATATCCGGCAGCAGGTGACAGACCGCATTGCTTCACAGCCGGAATTGCTGATAATTGCAGATGAGCTGGGCTGCGGCATTGTGCCCATGGATAAAGATGACCGGCTGTGGCGTGAAACTACGGGACGACTGCTCTGTTTTGTGGCTGAGCAGGCTGATGAAGTATACCGCCTGATTTGCGGCATTCCCCAGAGGATAAAATGAAGTTGACGTTGATCCGCCACGGGGCAACACCGGGCAATGCAGAAAAACGCTATATGGGGAAAACCGACGAACCGCTTTCAGTTGCCGGAATGGAAGAACTCTACCGGTTGAAAGCAGCTGGTCGCTATCCATCAAAACCGGAGATGATGTTCAGTTCGCCGTTACAGCGGTGTCTGCAGACTGCAGAACTGCTCTATGGCGATGGCAGCAGCGGTGTAACTGAAAGCAAAACCAGAATTCACAGTATCCAGGATTTTGCAGAAATGGATTTTGGTGAGTTTGAAGGCATGAATTACCGGGAACTGAACGGGAATCCCCAGTATCAGGCCTGGATAGACAGTGGCGGCATTATCGCCTTTCCCGGCGGCGAAGACCGGAATACGTTTATCAGCCGATGTTCACGAGGCATGCAGGAACTGTATGCCGTTGCCGCCGGCCGTTCAGCTGTGGCAGTGGTTCATGGCGGTACCATTATGGCTCTGCTTTCGGCCTTTGCCGGCGGCGACTACTGGTCATACCAGACAGAAAACGGGCTGGGCTGGACCATGCAGGTTACCGGCACTGGGGACAACCTGCTTTTTACAAACGTGGAGAAACTGTAATGGGCTATCATCTTATGGCTTTTATAGCCGGCTTTATTCTTGACCTGATTCTGGGAGATCCCTACTGGCTGCCTCACCCGGTCCGCAGTATCGGGAGAAGTATCTCATTCTTTGAAAAACGCCTCCGGAAACCAGACGGCAGACACCAGAAACTGGCCGGTGTTGTGGAAGTACTTGCGGTCTGCGGCATCACTACGATGCTGACTGCCGTATTTCTTTATTGCTGGTATGCGGTTAATCCGACCATCGGCTGTGCCGTGGAAGCCGTCATGACCTACCAGATTCTTGCCACCAGGTGCCTGAAGGTAGAAAGCATGAAAGTGTACCGCAAGCTGGAAAAGGGCACCATTGAAGAAGCCCGGCAGGCTGTTTCCATGATTGTGGGGCGTGATACCGAGCATTTAAGCGATGAAGAAGTAACCAAGGCTGCAGTAGAAACGGTGGCAGAAAACACCTCTGACGGCAGCATTGCGCCCATGCTGTTTCTGGCACTGGGAGGCCCGGTGGCAGGATTCCTGTACAAAGCCGTAAATACCATGGATTCCATGATTGGTTACAAGAATGACACCTACCGGGATTTCGGCTGGTGTGCTGCAAAAACTGATGATGTACTCAATTATCTGCCGTCCCGGTTCAGCGCTCTTTTGATGATTACCGGATGCCTGTTTTTGGGTCGGTCGTACAACGCACGCCGTGCAGCACAAATCTGGCACCGTGACCGTTGCAAGCACGAAAGTCCCAATTCAGCCCAGACAGAAAGTACCTGCGCCGGTGCTCTGGGCATCCAGCTGGCAGGTCCGGCGGTGTATCAGGGAGTAGTAGAAGAAAAGCCCTATCTGGGAGATCCGCTCCGTTCCATTGAACACAAAGACATTATCAGGGCCAACCAGCTGCTGTATGCCACGGCGTTCCTCTGTGAAATACTGTGTGCTCTTTTCATTCACTGCACGGGATGGATGTACTGACTATGCATGGTGGCGATATTTACCGGAACCAGGTGAAATACGATTTTTCCGTTAATGTGAACCCGTTGGGAATGCCGCCGGCAGTTAGTCGGGCGTTGCGAAAATCCCTGTCTTTGGCAAATCGGTATCCGGATCCCCAGTGTCAGGAATTACGGAACGCTCTGGCAGAAAAACACGGTGTTCCCCAGGACCGGATTGTCTGCGGTAACGGGGCATCTGAACTGATAGCAGCAGCGGTCCGTGCCTGCAACGTGCACCGGGCGTTACTGACTGCTCCGTCTTTTACCGGCTACCGGGCAGTTCTTGCTGCAGTTGGGGCTGACATACGGGCTGTTCCTGCAAAAAAACTGGCAGAACAGGTTGCCGTATTTCAGCCGGAAATGTGTATCATCGCAAACCCCAACAATCCCAACGGCAGTCAGATGCCTCTGACAGCAATGAGAGACATAGCGGAAACATGCAGAACTGCCGGTACCACCTTACTGATTGATGAGTGTTTCATTGAGCTGAGCGACCAGGGAGAATCCAGTTCCTTTATTCCCCTGTTATCTGAATATGACAACGTGCTGGTTCTGCGGGCCTTTACCAAAAGTCACGCCCTAGCCGGAGTTCGTATTGGGTATACACTGGCAGCTCCGACACTGGCTGAACGGATTCAGAAACAGCTGCCGGAGTGGAATGTATCGGTACCGGCTCAGATGGCTGGGGTTGCAGCCTGCCACGAAACCGGCTGGATTCAGAAAACCATGAAGCTGGTAATAGCAGAGCGGGACTATCTGACTCGTGAACTGTCGGCTTTAGGCTGTACGGTGTACCCGTCACACGCCAATTTCCTGCTTTTCCAGCTGAAAGACTACCCTGATCTGCAGAACCGGCTGCTACAAAAGGGCATATTGATCCGTGACTGTTCAGACTACGATGGCCTTACAGCGGGCCATTACCGCATAGCCGTAAAAACTCACCGGGAAAACCGGAAACTGATTCAGGTACTACAGGAGGTAACAGATGACCGACATTGAATACGTTCTGCCGGCTGATATTGAAAAGCGGAGTTTTGAAATAATCGGCCAGGAACTGGCTGCCATGGGTATCATCATACCGGAAGAAGAACGGCCGGTTACCATGCGGGTTATCCACACCAGTGCCGATTTTGACTATGCCAGCACCATGCGCTATTCGCCGGATGCCATCACCATCGCCCGGAACTTACTCCGCTCTGGCGCTCATATTGTTACTGATACCAACATGGCAAAAGCCGGCATTAATAAAAAAGCTTTGGAGAAGTGGGGCGGTCAGGTGCACTGCTTTATGGCCGACGACGATGTGGCAACCGAAGCAAAGTTTCGGTCGGTGACCCGGGCCACAGTCAGTATGGAACGGGCTGCTTCCCTGAACACCAAAGTCATCTATGCCATCGGTAACGCCCCCACAGCCCTTATAAGTTTGCATGACTTGATGCAGAAAACCGGCTACCATCCCGATTTTGTCATCGGTGTTCCCGTGGGTTTTGTCAACGTTGTAGCTGCCAAAGAATTATTTCTTAACAGTTCTGTACCCTACATCATTAACCAAGGCCGGAAAGGCGGCAGCAACATAGCCGCCGCCATCTGCAATGCATTACTGTATGGAATTAACTAGGCTTCATTCTGTTTCGCTGCAGCAAGTTCAGCCGTTAACCGGGCAATAAGTGCATCCTTTTCTTCAAGCAGCAATTTAGATTCAGCACGGCCCTGTTCCAGACCTTCGGCACGGGCTTCGCGTTCCAGATTGAGAATATGAATTTTCATGATGTAATCTTCATCCTGTAAACAGGCAATCATATTATCCTGTACCTCCGGTTCATGTTCACGGATATACTCCGTAAGAATCTGTTTTT
>JAZLGC010000032.1:0-4042 GCA_045616125.1 Treponemataceae bacterium
CGGGCAGACTGCACGGCTTGATATCATGGCTGTTGATGAGAACGGCAAAGAGTACAACATTGAAGTGCAGCGCGACAATCGCGGTGCCAAGCCAAAACGAGCCCGGCGCAACAGTTCTGTTCTTGACGCCAACGTTAAGAATCCGGGTGTTTTCGGCGAAAACCTGCCGGAAACGTATATCATCTTCATCACCGAACATGATATCTGGCAACAAAACCAGGCACTGTATCCGGTTGAACGGTTCGTGTTATGCGGTGACCAGTATTTGCTTTGTGAAGACAACCTGCATATACTTTATGTAAACGGCCAATGGACTGGAGAAGACCGTGTTTGCCAGATTAAGGGTGATGATACAGGAGGTTCAGTTATGGGTACCATGTTAGACCAGGCAGAATTACGCGGTGAAGCCCGCGGTGAAAAACGCGGTATGGAAAAAGGCCGTGCTGAGCAGCGCAAACTGGACGAAGCTGAACTGAAAGTAAAAGAAACACAGCTGCAGGCCAAAGATGATGAAATTGCGAAGTTGAAAGCGCAACTTGCTGAGGCTTTGAGTAAAAGCAAATGATGCTATAACAAGTCAAATTAATAAGATGAAAAAAAAGGGTGCTCTAATGAAGTACTTCATTAGAGCACCCTTTTTGGGGTTTCAGGAAACCTTATGACAGGTAAGCGTCAAGGTCGTCCAGAGTTTCAGTTGCTTCAATAGAAGCCTTGTCTTCTTCGGTATCAACAATTGGAGTTGGAGATACTTTGTTTACGCGTTCCATCTGTGCCTGATAAGCTGCGGTATCAGCTGACTTATTGCGGTCACCTTCACGGAGTTCAGCAGCCAGAGCACCGATTTTCTTGCGAGATTCTTCATCATCAATGTTTTTGATAACTTCTTTCAGGTAGTTGTTAACCATCTGACCGTATACTGATTCATCAAATCTGTAAATGATGTAGTAGCTGTAGTAATCAGTTCTCTTACCGGTATCGTTATCCTTTTCACGGGTTTTAATCCAATATTCGGTTACTTTTTCCTGACCTACGATATCAATTTTTGCACGCATTGCAGAAGTAAATACAGCCATCATTTCAGTGTCATTCAGGTCTGCACCGGTTTCTGCAATTACAGATTTCTTCAGGTCAAGAGCCATTTCTGCAGCAAGTCTGTTCAGTGCTACAGCCCAAGCCTGATCTCTTGAACGGCTTGATTTATACTGGGCAATTACGATTTTATCAGTACTCTGCAGACCAAATCTGTTGCGGATTGCATCGTAATCACTTGTTGCAATTGCTTCCATAAGTGCGGCATCATATTCAAGACCTGCATCTGCAAATGCATAGTCAATGCGTTCACGTTCAATGGCACTTTTTTTGGCCTCTGGAGCAGCACCAGCTGGGGCTGCAGGTTTTGAAGCACAGGCAGCAAGGGTCAGTGCCATCATTACGATCAGAAGAACTGATACAATTTTTGTTTTCATGTGTTATCCTCCTAGAAAACATTGTTTTTCGTTTATTTCTCTCCGAGTGTATCGGTAAAAGAACTGATTAATTCTTCATGTAGAATGTCTACAAGATTAGTATAGGCTTTTTTTCCTAAAACGGAAAATGAATATGCCGTAAATTTCTGACATTGTGCAGAATATGAGAACAATGCATCAGATGCTTTGGTATTTCCCTTTCCGGCAATGGTCAAGCGGATACCGGGGGTCATGGTTGCAGGTGCATCATCATCTGCCGGTGCAATGTAGTTCTGGTCAATATCAACAGATACAATGTACGCTGCAGCGCCTTTGCTGTTTACTGTGTTGTAACCGGCTTCGGCGAAAAGGCTGATCAGTTCATTAAGAACCATGTTATTGTAGTCGTTCTTAACATCAATGTAGAAAGCAGATGAAATGGCGGTATCGGCAAGATACTTTGGAATCATTTCAATAACGGCTTCATCTTTTGCATAATCTTTATCAACGGCTTTCTGGTTAAACAGACGTACGTATTCAAGCTGTCCGATAAAACTTTTGCCTTCTTCCAGAGCCATGTTATAGTAACGGGCTGCAAGAAGAGGTTCTGTTCCAAACAGGTATTCAGCCTGATCAAAGAAGCTGTAGAAGCGTTTTTTCTCGCGTTCAAGGGTTGGCTTCAGACGTTCGTAAGCCTGCTCCTTATCAAGATAAGCAACAACATAATACTCTTTTGAAGCTTTTGAATAGTATGGTTCAGTGTATTCTACACCGCTCATGTCCAGATTTGATGTGGTGGTAATTTCATTGACAACTTCTGTAACAGATTTTCCGGTCTGTTTTTTACCGTCATCAATGGCAATGTCAGCCATGCGGGTAGAAAGATTTGCTTCTACTGTCATGTTGATGTACTGAGCAAGAGTCTGCAGTGCTCTGTTCCGGGCTTCTTCTGCAGAAGAACCGGTTCCCCGCTGTGCCAGAAACTGATCGCGGGGATACACAACGGTAACACCTTCTGTCATCCAGCGTGGTGCCGGTGCATCAGGAGTTGAGGCACAGCCGGCGAATGCTACCAGAAGCGTTACAAGAACAATGAATGATGTAAGTTTGGTGTTTTTCATCAGAAGTTACCTCAATAAAATTTCTTATAATCTGAATCGATATAAAACGAACCACAGGACTGACGTAAAACATAGTAACCAGATGTTAGTGTTTGACTTGCCTTACGATAAGTATGATTATAAGTACCTGTTCCATTTGTGACTTTTTCATTGAAATGCACGTAAGAACCTTCATCTAATGCTACTGATGAAGAACCATAATAATATTTATAAAGATTGAAGTCATAGTCAATGTAATTTACAGCATGAAACCGAACATCAATAAAATTTGAAGAGTAATTGTAAACCTCTGGTTGTTTTTCAAATTCTACCGCACTTTTCACCTTAATCCACATGGTATCATCACTGTCAACTGTGTTATAACCGCTATAACTACCTGTTTGTGGAACAACTGCAACATACATGCTATTTTCTTTGTAGGGCATGTCTTTAACGGTCCATTCATTAACATAAACAGTATCAACCTTAGTCATAGAAGAAGCTGATTTATCATTGCCTACATAGATATCATATCTGTAAAAGGTTCCGTCACTTTCCCAGTTAATCTTACAGACGTTTCCATTTTCTTTCGTAGCTTTCTCTTCAATCTTAATTCTTCCGTCACCTTCAGATCCCAATCCTAACTGCTGGTTCAAAAGATATCCACAGCCAGTTGCTGAGACAATCAGCATGGTTATAAGAGCTAAAGTGAGAACTTTTCCTGTTTTATATATATGTAATTTCATACTTTCTCCATTAGAAATAAAGTTCGACAAAACTGATACCAATTGACAATTTATCGGTAAATCCTACGGCTGTGTATGTCATGACATATTCAATAAACCATTTCATATCAAGATCAAGCCATAACCATTCATGACCGATACCAACCATTGGTGCAACCATAGAGAAACCAGAATCGTCTTCAAATCCACTGGTTGGGCCAAATCCTGCACCACCCATAAAGTACACAATATTGGAATCTGTCAGTTTATATGAGTAACGGAGATAGAAAGGTACTAAAACCTGCATACCACCTGGGCCACCAAGGATATCAGCATTGAATCCAATACCCATATGATTAGAAATACCGAATACCATACTGATACCTAAACCACCTGCCGGTAAGTTTCCAATCTGACCAACAGCAAAGGTAAATGCCATGGTGTTGGTAGAAGCACCTTCCTGTGCAATTCTGAAAGATTCCTGTTTTTGAATGGTAGAAGTGCCTTTTTCCCAGGTTTCGTAAATTTCACGGGTTGTCCATACGTGGTTTCTGGATGTTTCACTATACAGGAAATCTACTTTAGCCAAAACCTGGTGGGTAAAAGGTGTTTTTGCTCCTACCTTGTATAAATCGTAACTAACCAGTTTGAGTACATAGCGTGAATCTGAATCAGGATAGATAAAATCCATATCGCCTTCATCGTCACGTGCTACAGTAACTCTTCCCGGTTCATCTGGAGAAACACTGTATTTGATTTCACCCCAGACAAG
>JAZLGC010000033.1:0-32546 GCA_045616125.1 Treponemataceae bacterium
TTAAGGACTATCAGGATTGAATATTGTAAAAAATCGAGAGGTGGGCTAGAGGCGGACAAAAATTGTTGAAGCCCGGAACAATAGTTTCTTTGCCGGGCTTCACCAATAGCGACGGTCGGGTGTGTTGCATTGCAACACAACCTTACTGAGTTTTGCTAACGCAAAACTCAACAGTTGTAACGTCATTCACAGCGGTTTTGCATGTACTGGCAATCCGGTAGATTTGTGTATTCAATACTGATTATTTTAATTTGAAGATGTTTCAGCGAGTTCCTTGACGATGCGGTCGTATTCTTCTTCGTTCAGTGTATATTTGAGGCGGAGAATGACATATGCTGCCACCATCATGACAACAGGAACCAGAATCATACCGATACGCAATTCCAGCCGCTGCGCATTTGATACGCCGGCAAGGAACATATCAGCCTGAGCCAGAGCCTGATCCGAAGTCAGTTCCCCCTTTCCTACCAGAATCTCAAGACCGCTTACCTGCTGACTTATGGTATAGATACCGCTTGCAATAAGAACCAGAGCCACAATCCCCTGGTTTGCAGCACCGGAAAGCTTTACGGCAAAACTGCGGACTGCAGAAATGGTTGCGTCGCGGCGCTCGCCGTGTTTCCACTGATCATATTCAATGGTGTTGTTCAGCATGACCGTAATCAGGCAGGTGAAAAGCCCCTGGCAGAAGAAAATAAGGAAGCCGACAGCATCAAGGGCCATAAGGTTCCGGGGCCACAGATACCCGTAGGTAAAGAATGCGGCATATCCAATAAGCAGACCAATAAGACAGCAGCGCAGAAGGGTTGCACGCTTGATTTTTTTTGAAAGCGGTGCGTACAGTGCCTGACTGACCAGCATCCCCAGACCATACATAACGGTGTAGATGAACACCAGATTGCCGCTTTCGGAATAGCCATATTCAACATAAAAGAAGTTGACCCCAAACATCAGAAGCAGGTTTGCCCCAACGTTAAACAGGAATGTTGCAATACCGGTAATAATAAGCTGATCGTTACGGCCAAGAATTCTGAACATGCCGCCCAGGCTGATTTTTTCAGATGATTCGATACGCTTGGATTCAGTAACACCAAATACGGTAAGGAGCTGGAATGCAATAAAGGCGCAGCCTACGCACAGACCGATGGTGCGGTACGCAACTACGGCATTACCGGCGATAACGGTAGGAACGATACCGGCAACAGCAAACTGTCCGATGCAGATGAAGATTGACATGATGGAAACCAGACTGTTTCGCTGGTCTTTATCACTGGTAAAGGTTGGAAGCATGCCCCAGTAGGCAATATCGTTCATGGTATACGTCATACCCCACAGCAGGTAACCGATTCCAAAGAAAGCAACAAAGGCCCAGCCTTCAAGGCGGACAGTAAACAGCAGCATGATGATGACAGCATTGGATATGGCGCCGGCTGCAATCCATGGCTTAAACTTACCGCTTTTAAAATGTGCATTTTCGATAATAATACTCATGAGCGGATCATTGATGGCATCCCAGAGAAGGCAGGCAACCATACAGGCACTGATGGCACCGAACTGGGCAACCGTAAGATTAATGGTATACTGCACATAGGTAAGGAGATACATGCTGACAAGAGCATACGCTGCATCACGACCGGTGGCACCGATGCAGTAGGTCCATTTTGTTTTGTTAGTCATAAAGGCCTCTGTACTTGTTGATATATAAAAACAGTATACACCCGTATGCTGGAGTTTGCATGAGAAAGAAGGGCATGATACACTTTCGGATATGAGTATAACGTTAAAAACAAAAGAAGCCGCATGTATAATCAGTGAACATGGGGCAGAACTGAAGTCTTTTACAAAAGACGGCAAGGAATATATGTGGCAGGCAGATTCTGCGTACTGGGGTCGGACTGCACCGGTACTGTTTCCCTTTGTGGGACAGGTAGCCGGCAAAAAGTATCGGGTAAATGGCACAGAATACCCTATGGGGCAGCATGGTTTTGCCCGCGACAAGGACTTTACCCTTATAGAACAGACAGAAACCACCTGCCGTTTTGTCCTGAAATCTTCAGAAGAAACACGGGCAGTGTATCCCTATGATTTTGAACTGACCATTGCCTATACACTTACCGGCAGCACCCTGACCACCATCTGGGAAGTTCGGAATCCTTCAGATACTGACCTGAACTTCTCCATTGGCGCGCACCCTGCTTTTAACTGTAATTTTGCCACAGAAGACAGCTGGAAAGTTGCCCTGAAAAAAGATGGTAAGCCGGTAACACAGTTCACCCAGTCTCTGTTTGGAGCGGGGCTTCTGACCCATGAAACGGCAGAACGCACCATTTCTGCTGACGGTACCGCTCCTGTTACAGCCCGCAGTTTTGACGGCGATGCCTGGGTAATTGAACACAATCAGATTGATCAGGTAACTATTATTTCGCCGGAAGGCAAACCAACAGTAGACGTTTCCTTTACAGCCCCTCTGGCAGGTATCTGGTCTCCACCAGGAAAAAATGCTCCATTTCTGTGCATTGAACCCTGGTATGGCCGCGCCGACAAAGAGGGCTTTACCGGTGACATTTCTGAGCGGGAATGGAACAACACCCTTACGCCCGGTGCTACTTTTGCCGTAAGCTACGATACCACAGTACTGTAATCCCGGATCCGGACACTACCGGCGGCGCTCAATTCCACGCTTCCGGTAGTATTCAGCCTTATCTTCATACATCCGGTGATCAGCCATTTCCATCAGCGCCTTATAATTCTCTACTGTAAAATTTTCCATATCAGAAGCAAAAGCGGCACCAAATGCCACATTCAACTGCTGTATCTGAACGCCTCTCCAGGAAGCAAGTTTATTTTTGAAATTCTCTACAATCTGGCCGAAGTTTTCAGGCTTCTGTTCCATGATGACCATAAACTCGTCACCACCAGTACGGCAGCAGACACCAACTTCGCCAAAGGTTTCCTTGATGATACCGGCACCACCGCAAATCAATTCATCACCGGCGCTGTGTCCATAGGTGTCATTCACTGATTTCAGCCCGGTAATATCAAATACCATAAATCCTACGGTACAGATATTCCGTTCCATATATTCACGAACTTTTTCTTCGTAGGCATGACGGTTATACAGCATAGTCAGTTCATCATATGACGAAAGTTTCAGAAGGCGTTCTTTTTCTTTCTTCATTTCATCAATATTCTGGCGGGTCAGAATGACTTCTGTAACAGCACCGTTTTCATCGCGGGCAACAGCAATAAACTGCAGGCAGAACCAGCCGATGTTTTTTCCGCGGAATTCAGCCAGAATAATATTTTTATCCTGCATGCGTGATGGCAATGTTGTAAGATTGGAAAAATTCAAGGCCAGTTCCACATCTTCCGTAATTACGCCATTTTCAATGGTTTCCCGGACCTGTTCACGGGCATTGCCGGAATGAGAAAAGAAGTTTAGTTCAGAATCCTGACAGGAAATAAGTTCATGAGTATTTTCCGGAATATTGATGGATACCATAGTGTGATATACTCCGGCAACTGATACCAGAAGATCATTCTTGCGTTTAAGGTTTGCCTGGTACTCCATGTTCTTGGCATCGGCTTTTTCCCGATAATATGAATCACGGTAAACAAACAAGATGAATACCAGCATCAGAAGGAAGAAAATGCCGTAAATGAGATACGACGTAGCTTCAAGCTGCAGAACTTCCCGTAATGTGCGTTTCTCTACAAAGTTAACCAGCCACTTTTCATCCAGCCGGTTAATGAATCCCTCGTCACTAAGCTGTACGATAATGGTATTAATCCGATCTCTCAGATCAACCAGATCTTCCCGGACACCAATAGCAGGATAACTTTCCATAAGAACGGCGCTGGTTACCAGATTCCAACCGGCTTTTTCAACAATCTTCTTTCCTACAGAGCCATGACAGATACCAAAATCAATTTCACCTGATTCAATGGCTTCAAGAATCTGGGTATTGGTGAAATAACTGACAAATTCGCAGTTCAGGTCAAAAATGCGTTCAATGACATTATTGACCATAAGCCCTACCCGCTTGTTCTGCAATGCTGCAATGTTATTAATACGCTGCTTTCCAAAAATGATGAGCTGGTCTTCTGAAACGGCCAGGGTTTTCTTTACCCCTTCCATGTGAGAAAAGATTTCCAGTCCCAAAATAATATCAGCCTGTCCGTCCTGCAGCCGTTTCTTGCAGACCTGCCAAGTATCAAAAGTAATATCAACTTTCATACCAAGACGGTTAGTAATTTCGTTAATCAGTTCTACGTCGAGTCCGGTAACATCGCCGTTTTCATCAGAGAATGAATAGGGGCAGAAATCATAGTCTGCTACAACCCGCAGTACCGGCGCATCGGGATCAGTAACCGTATTGTGAATCTGAACTTTTGGTCCTGATGAAAAAAATCCTAATTCTCCCATGGTGTATAAGGATGGCAGGCTGATACCTGCAATTAAAAATATAATCAGGAAAATACGAATTCTTTTCATTCTTTCAGTATAGTCAACATATAAAAAAAATGTGGAAAAAACGAAAAACGTATCTTCCACACGTATTTATTCTTCTGTTTTGTAGGATTTTACCACACCTTATGACACAAAGTTGTCAACAAAACTCTGATATTCAGCTTGCTCTGCTTCAGGGGTATAGTTGCCGCTGATGAACTGTTGGTATACCTGGTTGGTAAAATGCTGCCAGGATTCAGTTTCATGGCCTACTTTGATAGGATAGAAACGGACACCGGCAGCTTTTGCAGCTTTGTAATCGCCCATGGCATCACCAATCATCAGAATAGTTGCCGGGTTATAGCCTTCTGCAATCATTTTAAGAAGACATTTCTCCTTTGTGCCCACATCCTGTGCCATGGGGTAATCAACGTAGTTCATAATTTTGCAGCGGATCCATTCTTCTTCCATGGCTTTCCGGTTTGCACTTGAAACGATTGCCACATCTGCCTGGGTCTTGGAAAGTTCCAGAGCTTCCTTTACGCCTGCAAAATTCACCTTTTCATCGTCTTTCAGGTTATCAATATCGATATTTACCTTGCGGCTCCACTGCAGCGCTTTATTCAGACAGTCTGATTCAGGCTTCCGTTCAATTTCTTCCATCAATTTCTTTTCAGAAAAGGCATCTGTATGTTCTACCCAGTCACGTAAATCAGCCAGATCGGTAATGGACGTATACTGGGCATCAATTTCAGACAGCATCATGCACAGGCCACTGAACCGGTTAATACCGCGGGTCTTTGAATACAGATTGATGGTATTCCACCGTTCAAGAATGGCATCCTGATAAGATTCCAGATTCCAGGTAGTAATAATATCAGGACCAAAGCACTTCACATGCTTGATTGTCATGGTATCCATGGCACAACCATCGGAATCTACACAGATTAAATAGTCTTTCATTACAGTCTTGTCTCCCAGCGGCCGCCCCATACCAGTTCGTTTGCTTTACCTTTGAAAGGACTCTTTCCTGTCATTTTTTCCACCAGTGCATGCAGGTATTCACTGCTTGGAGAATAGGCATTGATAAAAGTTTTCATCATTGGCACATCAAACAGGTGGTTGGTGTACTGCAGTGATACACACACGGTTGGAAGTTCATGGATGTACCAGGGATTTTCATAGGAATGTCCGATGGAATAGTTCACACGAACATTGTTGGTCTGTGCATATCCCTGCATGTTGAGAACTACCAGAACGAAGTCATACTTTGCCTTAACATCTTCCATTGGCGTTTTTGACATCATTCTGAAGCGGTTGAAAGGAGAAGAGTTTTCCAGTTCCATTTCGTAAAAATCCTGAGGCGCATCTACGGTAAATCCGGCAGATTCAAGTTCTGCAATAAGTTTTGCCTTGGCAGGATCAGTTTTGTAGTTTCTTCCCACAGGAGTAGTCTGAATGAAGTACAGAAGACAGCGCTTCTTTTCTGCTGGATTCAGCGGCAGAAGCCCCTGTGTATCTTTTACCAGAGTAATTGATTCATCAGCGGCGCGTTTTGCAGCTTCGTGATGTTCTGCACAACCGACAACTGAAATTTCCTCTTCTTTTGGGAACGTAAACGAATCAAGGCCAACACTTGCCTTTAAGCCGAGAATGCGTAACAGCGCATCGTTAAATCGTTCTTCTGAAATAGTACCATTGGCAATACCATCTTTCATGTACTGGATATCTTCTGCCGGATCATTGAAGAACAGAACCATATCACAGCCGGCAGCAATAACACCTGGTACAATTTCTTTGCGAGAACCGGCTGCCGTTAAACCAGCCATGTGGGTTGCATCGGTTACCAGAAGACCGTTAAAGCCCAGTTTTCCACGGAGCAGATCCTGCAGCAGTTCCGGTGCCATGGTTGCAGGTTTAATGTCTTTGTCCTGCATGCCGGGGCGCAGCAGCTTGGAATATGCAGGCTGGCAGATATGTCCTACCATGATTGACTGAATACCGGCATCAATGAGGCCTTTGTACACCTTACCAAATGAGTTATCCCATTCTTCTACGGAAAGGTCATTGCAGCCCATTACCAGATGCTGATCACGTTCTTCTGAACCGTCACCGGGGAAGTGTTTTGCTGCACAGGCCAGCCCCTGACTGTTCATTTCTTTCATGTATACCAGGGAACGTTCAAGTACAAGATCAGGATCATCACCAAATGCACGGGTATTGACGATGGTGTTTTTCGGGTTGGAAACAACGTCGCAGATTGGCGCAAAGGTCCAGTTACAGCCAACGGTTTTGGCTTCAACGGCACCAACTTTTGCCATATCCCGAACGGTATCAGTGGTGGTTGATGCACCACAGGCTGCTCCTGTTGCAACAAAAGTACCTTCTGTTAAGGCTCCGTTGCCACCAGCTTCACAGTTGGCTGCAATAAGTACAGGAACTTTGCTTTTTTCCTGAAACAACCGGTTCTGTTCATAAATTTCAGAAACAGAGCCACCCTGCCAGCGGACACCACCAATGTGGTATTTTTCACACAATTCGGTAAGGTATGCAGGGTCACGGCGGGTAGTAAGGTTAATGAATAACTGACCTACTTTTTCATCAAAGGTCATATTTGCAAGGGTATTCTGTACCCAGGCAATCTGTTTGTCATTTAAATTAAAAGGTTTGGCACGTAAATCTACCATAGGTTGGGCGTCTCCTAAAAAAGCTCTGAGATGCATCCATGATAAAGCATGATTGTTCATACGATAAGAATATTTTTACTGGAATCGGGGAATTTATACTTTTATGATTTGTTTACCGGGAATTCTGCTTTTCAAGCTGCAGCATTTCAGCGTCTTCACGACCATGGGTTTTATGTAATTCCGAAAAGGATTGGTGATTAGTGGTGACAGTTTTTTTTATTTTCTGTTCCCAGCTGTCATTATGGTACTGTTTGCGCATCATTTTGTAGTAATCATCGTCTAACATCAACTGTATTCTACCAGTTTGTTCTGAAAATGGCTATGTACGGATAAATACAGTAAAAAGAAGTAAAACTCCGTAAAATCATACAGTTATCCTCTTTTTTTTGACCGTATACTGGATTTAGCCGCCATCTGTGGCGAAAGGGCCATCCATGGCTTGGCTTATAAAAGGAGTAGAAATCATGTATAAGGAAACGAAAACCGAATACGGTTGGAACCTGATCGAAAATGACGGGGGAAAATCGCTGGGCTACTGCCCGGAATCGGGAACAAAGATCATAGAAAAGGACGGGCTGGCATTTAAGGACCTGGCAAAAACCGGCGAACTGTTGCCCTATGAAGACTGGCGGTTAAGCGCTGAAGAACGGGCTGAAGACCTGGCAAAACGGCTGACTGTTGAGCAGATTGCAGGCCTTATGTGTTACAGCGTTCATCAGGTAATGGTAGGGAAAGAACTTACCCAGGACCAGATTGACTTTTTAAGCCAGAACGTACGGTCTGTACTCAATGCCACAGGGCTTGCCCACGTGCCCAATGAAGCATCAGTTCCGTGGGTAAACACCATGCAGAAATTTGCGGAAGCCCAGCCTATGGGTATTCCCTGTTACTTTGCCACCGACCCGCGTAACGGCATTGGTGTATCAGACTGGCCGGGAAACCTTTCTCTGGCTGCCACCTTTGATCCGGAACTGGCAAAAGAATCTGCCAAATGCCAGAGTATCGAACTGCGAGATCTGGGTTGTGCCTGTTTCCTGGCACCACAGGTAGACGTAGGTTCAGACCCCCGCTGGTTCCGTTTCAGCGGCACTTTTGGTGAAGACCCGGCATTAAGCCGTGATATGGTACGCGCTTTCTGTGATGGACTCCAGAGTACCTACGACAAAGACGGCAATGACCTGGGATGGGGCAAAGACAGCATGACTGCCATGGTTAAACACTGGACCGGTGAAGGTGCCGGAGAAGGCGGCCGTGAAGCCCACCTGGAAATGGGTAAATACGCCGTATATCCCAACAATAACTTTGAAGCCCTGATGATTCCTTTTGTTGATGGCGCATTCCAGCTGGAAGGAAAAACAAAAACTGCTGCTGCCGTCATGAGTTCCTACACCGCCGCCTGGAGCGAAGACGGCTCACTGGGTGACATTGTGGGTTCCAGTTTTTCAAAATACAAAATCAAGGAACTGCTTCGCGGACGGTTCCAGTTCAAAGGTGTTGTCTGCACCGACTGGATGGTTCTGAACGAAGGGAAGGCACAGGGAGTGCGTTCCTGCGGATGGGGTGTTGGTGGCATTGAAGATGTTAACGTAAACCCGGCAGAAAATGCGCTGAAGGCCATTCTTGCAGGCGTTGACCAGATGGGCGGTTGTTCCCATCCTGCAATTCTGATTGAAGCATACAAACTGGGTTCTGAAAAATACGGCAAAGAACTGATGGATGAAGTATTTGCCACCAGCGCAAAACGCCTGCTTCTGGGATATTTCCAGACCGGCATGTTTGAAAACCCTTATCTTGATGAACAGGCAAGCCTGGCAGACGCCAACAGCGCCGATAAACAGAAGGCAGCCTTTGATGCACAGGTAAAGGCCATTGTCATGCTGAAAAACAAGGGTGGCGTTATCAACGCTGACAAAAAGCGCAAAAAGGTATACGTTCCAGCAACATTTGTTCCTGAACACGATACCTTCAGCCACCATGCAGGTAGCGGTCATGCAGAAGCTTCAGCCGTATACCAGATTAAGCTTTCTGTGCTGGAAAAATACTTTGATGTGGTGGCAGATACCATTGAAGGAACCACCATTACCCGTGCCGGCGAAGACGCCATTGCCACCTGTGACCTGGTACTGATTCCTGCAAAAGCTCCTGAACTGATTTATGCTCAGGGAGATACTCCGGATAAAGTGTTCAAACCACTGACCCTGCAGTACCGGCCCTACACTGCCGACGGCCCCCATGTACGAAAAGTTTCCATTGCCGGCGATATTCTGAGCGATGGCACCAGACAGAACCGCAGCTACTATGGACAGACCAACACCGCTCTAAACGAAGTTCAGCTTGATCAGATTCTGGATGCTGCTGCAAAAGCAAAAAAAGCCGGCATTCCAAGCGTTGTCTGCATGTTCGCTGATAAGCCTTTGTGTTTCCATGAGTTTGAAAAAGAGGTAGACGCCATTCTGGTAACATTCAGTTCACCATCACTGTACGGTGGCAGCGATACATCTGCCGAAGCCCTGAGCCAGATTGTTGCAGGTCTTGCAGAACCAACGGCACTGCTTCCCATGCAGATGCCTAAAGACATGGACGATGTTGAGCAGCAGTGCGAAGACACTCCCCGTGATATGGCCTGCTACACCGACAGCGAAGGCAATAAATATGACTTTGCGTTCGGTATGAACTATGCCGGCGTCATCAACGACGAACGGGTAAAGAAGTACAAGGTACCGGCACTGACGAAGCCGGCGCGCTGAGATTAGAATTCAGGGCCACTGAACAAAACTCATTGTCGTAGTGGCCCTGTGCAGCATTTACCAGATAGTTACGCGGTCTTCCGGAGCCAGGTACATACCGTCGGTTTCTTTAACATCAAAGGTCTTGTACCATTCTTCAAAGTTCCGTGGCTGCATGTTGGCACGGAGAATAGCAGGAGCATGTACATCAACGGAAAGAATCAGTTTCAGGTATTCTTCCTTGGCTTTCATGCACCATATCCGTGCCCAGTTCTTGAAGTATTCTTCGTAGTCAGCACCTTCTGTGTGTGACATAACTTCCAGTGTTGCACCCATACCACCGTTATCAGCAATGTTTTCGCTGACAATGAATTTACCGTTTACCTTACCCCATGGCAGTTCAATTCCCTCAAACTCTTTTACCATGGCTTCAGTGCGTTCTTCAAAGCGCTTGTTGTCTTCTTCAGTCCACCAGTTTTTCAGATTACCGTTTTCGTCGAACTTGGCACCGTTGTTATCAAATGCATGTGAAATTTCATGAGCAATGACCGCACCAATACCACCCAGGTTCTGGCTTCTTGACTGTTTGATTGAGTAAAAGGGAGCCTGCAGAATTGCTGCCGGGAAGGTGATGTCGTTGAGAGATGGATTGTAACAGGCATTTACCATGTGACCAGGCATTACCCATTTGGTACGGTCTACAGTAGTACCGGCTTTCTTGAAGTTATCAAGACGTTTGGTTTTGGAAAGATTGCTGCAGATTTCGTACAGTGATTTATTTTCGTCTACAGTCAGAAGGTCAAACAGGGGGTCAACCTTGTCTGGATAGGCCAGTTTCAGCCCCATGGTACTCAGTTTCAGAATAGCCTTTTCTTTTGTTGTTTCTGACAGGAAATCATTTTTGGCAATGCGGTTCTTATAGGTTTCAACAACCTGCTGTACCATTTCGATAACATCTTTCTTTGCAACTTCACCAAAGTATTTTTCACCATAATAGAGACCAACCGGTTCACTGAAGAAAGAAGATGCCAGATTGTAAGCATATTTTTCGACAGTTGGAATGGCTGCTACACCCGAAAGGGCACGGCGGAAAGAGGAACCCATATCACGCAGTTCTTCTGAAAGGCATGATGTGGCACCCAGAAGAACCGTTACGTATGCCCAGTGCTTGTACAGCGGGAAGGTTTCTTCGTTAAGAATGTTTTTGAAGTTTTCAAAATACCGTGGTTCAGTAACAATAATGGTATCACCGGCTGACGGGAACAGTGCATCAAGAAGACCTTTGATATCTACCGGAGCCATTTGTAGTGCCAGATCGGCAACTTTCATCGGGTTGTAATTCTGAACGTAGTCAGCCCATTCTTCCATTGATTTTACGTACTGAGCAAGAATTTCATCAAACGCCAGTGCATCTTTGATATAGAGAGCCTGGTCCTCTGAACTCAGGCTTGTTTTTGCCATAACCTGTTCGGTCATCTGTTTCCAGGCAGCAAGGAACTGTTCTTTCTGGGCTTCCATTCCCGGTTTGTAGTACTTGCAGTCCGGAAGGATTACTGATGCACCGGTAATGAAAACACAGTAATGACTGGTATCCATCATGTCTTCTTCAACAGAGAACGAGAAAGGACGAGGGATTCCATCAGTAGTAAGAGAAGCAAGCGATGCATTGAATGATGAAAGATCAGTAAGGGATTCAATTTTAGCAAGGTCAGCAAGCACCGGGGTAATGCCCTCTGCATTTCTTTTTTCAGTATTAACCGCAACAGAATACAGTGTTACGGCTTTTTTCAGATATTCATCAGGATATGATTTTGAAGCGCTCATGTCCTGAAATTCTTTCAGCATGGTTTCTTCAACGCCTTTTGACAGGTCAGCAAAACCACCGGCTGTTGGTTTATCATCTGGAATTACGGCCTGATCAAGCCATTCTTTGTTAACGTGATTGTATAAGTCATCTTGAATTCTAATATCACTCATAGTGTCTCCTGCTATGTATTATATTTAGATAAAAATACTACATTTTGGATACTATGAAAATAATACGTTTGAATTTTAAGGCCCCTTCGACAGGCTCAGGGATCCGCTGACTTACAGGCTCAGGGATCCGCTGACTTACAGGTTCAAGGTGACCAAAAAACGCTGGTTGCCGTCACTACACAGCACGGCTTTCATGGCAGGTAAAATACAGAATCTGTTTTTCAGCTGCCATTTTTTTTATCAGTTCCAGTGCCGGCGGAATCTTTTCATCATCAAGATTAACAAAAGGATCATCCAGAAGCACCGGCGGAACCGATTCCGTATACAGCGCATCAATCAGTGCCATGCGGGAACAGAAGTTTACCAGATCCTTATAGCCGGCACTTAATGATTCACTGCCATGCAGTTTGCCTTTGTCATCAACAGAGACCTGCAGATCAGTATCGATAATCAGCGGTAACGTACTGCCAAGACGTTTGACATAATCAGTAAACCGCTGAGCCATAGGGTCGCCATAATTGGCATCCAGGTTCTCTTTTGCCTGAGACAGCAGCTGTATGGTTTCCTGCAGCAGCCGGTATTCTTCTTCTTTTTCATGTTTTTCTTCGGAAAGACGTTCAATCTCAGTTTCAATATCATTCCGCCGGTCAGTTACCGCCAGATTCATTTCAAGCTGCGATTCCCGGTCCCGCAGTTCCTTGTTTTTAATCGTCAGTTCGTTGCCAATCTGATTGTAGTCGGCCTGATATTCATTCTGCGTTTTTTCCGGTTTTTCTGCAGTCAGAAGGTCTTCAAGGTTGTCATTGTCTCGTTCAAACCCGGCAAGAGCATCCTTTGCTGACGCAACAGCCTGTTTTGCCATGGAACAGGCAGACCGTTTGCTGACACATTCCTGCAGCTGCACTTCATATCCGGCTGATTTTGTTACCGCATACCGACTAAAGGCTGCAGAAAGCTGTGCATCAAGTTCCTGACGTTTACCGGCATTATCACTGTCCGCATTGATTCGTTTTTCCAGATTGTTCAGTCTGTTCAGTCTCTCCGTAAGGGCCTGAACTGATGAAGTAACCGTTGAAATATCATCCGTTTTGCAGAACCGGGTCATAAAGGATTTTATGACGGATAGGCAGGCGGCTTCGGCATTTCCGGAGTCCTGCAGCCAGCCGGTATAAACAGATTCTTTTTCCAGCAGTCCTGCATACCGGGCATACTCAATGGAAATGGTATTGAACACTGCCGGCGTTGCCTTATTGCCGGGAGCAAGAGAATCAACAAAGGACTGCACTTCTGCCTGTTTTTCATTCAATGACTGCTGCAGACTTTCAATGCGGGAGGCTGTAGCAGCAACAGCATTCTCCTGCTCAGATACATCAGCCTGAGGAGCTTTGGCCACCAGTGCAAGAACGCTCAGGACAGCACCGAAGAGGCCACAAACGCCCCCGACAACCACATTTTTGAGCAGGGCTAAAGCGGCCGCTCCTGCAATAAACGCCACAGCCCCGGCAAGAAGGAAAATAATCCGTCTGGTATTTTTCGGTTTTATCTGGCGGGCCGCATTCAGTTCCGCATCTTTCTGGGCTCTATCCTGCATGGCTGCAGCAAGACTGGCACCATCGGTCTGAATGCGGTCAAAAAGCTGCAGTTTTTCATTGATAATTTCCTGAGACAGGGTTTTACCGGCAAACTTCTGACGTAACCCGATAAGATCTGCAGATTCTGCCTGAGACAGGCTCTTTGCCGCTTTCTGCTGCTGAATCACAGTATACTGTCGGTCTGCATCAAGACACTGGGAAATCTGCTGCTGGGTTGGAACATCACCGGCAAACCAGTCTTTCAGGCGCTGGTAATCGTCCTTTTCTGCCTGAGAAGCAGACTGGGTCTGAATGTTTGAATCTACCGTGGTATACTGGCGGACCAGGGCCGAGATGCGTTCCATTTCTTCCCGGGAAGGAACGGAACCGTTGAAGAACTGCAGGGTTCCTGCGTATTCAGATTCTGCATCAGCAGCTGCTTTCTGCAGGTCCAGATACCGCAGCTTATGCTCATAACGGGTGCTGGAAGCAAGTTTTGCGCTAACCTCCTCCTGCTTTGATTTCATCTGAGTCATTTCTTCATGCAACTGACCGATGGTATAGCTGATCTGTTCGTTGGCCTTTTCCTTGGAAGCAATATCCGAAAGTTTTGCTCTGTCATCATCAATTTTCGTCTGCAAATCTGCAATTTCACCTTTGTTTCCACGCTTAACAAGTGCAGAACAGCGATCGTTCAACAACTGACAGGCAGCATCAAAGTTTCCCATATCTCCTGCTTCTACCAGATTGTTCAGACGGGCAGAAATATCCGTAGTGGAACCGGCAGGTGTTACGTCCAGAGAAACATGGGCACTGCGTTCATAGGTATCACGGCTTACGCCGAACAGTTCTTCTCCCAGTTTTTCTGAAAAATCAGCAGAAAGTTTATTGGTCTTCATATCACGGAGGTTGAAAGTATCTTCCGTACTTTTTTTCCCGAAGGTGCGGGTTACCTGATACACTTTTCCGTTATGTTCAAAAGTCAGGTATCCGCCGAAAGTACCGCTCTGCCACGGGGTATAGCGAGCCTTTTCGTTTTTTGTAATATCGCGGGATCGGTTTTCTTCAAAGCCGTAGAACATGGCCTTTATAAAAGCCGCCAGAGTTGTTTTACCCCACCCGTTTTCTTCGTTGTAGCTGTTCAGCCCGGACTGGAAATCAAATTCTTTTTCGTGGAATTTTCCAAAGTTGATTACATAGGCTTTTATCAGTGTCATGATTACAGTCTCCCTGCCAGAGCTTTAATACCAGTCATGATAATGCGCCCCTTATCGTCTTCAGACAGATCAGTGCGCTCCTGTACCAACCTGATGAATTCACCTTTCAAAGATACATTATTCTGATATTTTTCATAATCGATTTTTGTTTCCGTATGATTTTTTATCCGGAAGCAGTAAAACCGGTCCTTTAAGGCTGCCATATACGACTCAATTTCAATTTCCGTGTCCTCAGTAATTTCACCGGTAAGCACTGCCTGGACAATGTCTTTTCTGTCTATGGAAGCAACGGCTGATTCGATGACTGCCATAACATCGTTATATGAAAGGGAACCACTAAGGGGAACCGGAATATCATGAACCTTGCGTCGGGCTACCGAAACGAATTCCGTTTCAATTTTCCGGGTATCGCCTTCACCGGTAATATCAAGTACCACAAAACCTTTATCGCCGGCTTCGTCAAAACCGCGGCCTTCAAGACAGCCGGAATAGCACCAGACACAGCGGGAATCAAGCTTTTCTTTTTTATATTGATGGATATGACCAAGGGCAAGGTAGTCCAGATGTTTGTTTGTCAGGCTGGGGAGTGAAATATCAGGAGCGTCGTTTTTTGACTGATAGGACGCAATCTGCCCATGAAGCATAAGGATGTTCACCTGTGCAGGGTCAACTACCAGTTCGCTGTACACACTGGCAGGAATGGTCTGACCGAATTCGCGGCCATAGATATGGACGTTTTCATACCCATATTCTGTCCATGATTCTTTTGTAAAGCGCCTGATGTTCGTCAGGTTTTCGGTATACCCGAATTCCACCCCTTCGTCATGGTTTCCCCGAAGATACAGAAAATCGATATCAGGATTCTGACTGATAATCCAGGCAATACGCTGCTTCAGTTTTTTCTGCTGGGTTTCCCTGGTATCAAAGAGGTCACCGGAAATAAGAATTGCCCGTACATCGTTGGCTTTTGCATAGGACACCATGGCCGCAAAGGAACTGACAATTTCTTCCCGCCGTTCTTTTGCCTGCTCATCAGTAAAATGGGTGCCCATTTTTGAATCTGCATGTATATCTGCACAATGTATCAGCTTCACTGTTAACCATCCTTTTTTTTCTATCTCTGTATTCTTACAGTATAGAATAGCATAGATGTCAAAAGATGACACCGTGCAGATTTTCAGTGCAGATTTTTATCCTTCAGCGATAGCTTCAATTTCGCAGAGGACGTTTTTTGGCAGTGTTTTTACTGCAACACAGCTGCGGGCAGGTTTGCTGGTAAAATAGCGTTCATACACGGCATTAAAGGCTGCAAAATCTGCCATATCTGCAAGAAAACAGGTAGTTTTCAGCACTTTTTCACTGCAGCTTCCACCGGCCTCGAGCACTGCCATAACGTTTTTACAGCTCTGCTCAGCCTGAGCAGCAATATCAGTTCCCACAATGTCACCGGTAACCGGATCTGCCGGAATCTGTCCTGAGGTAAACACCATGCCGCCACTGACATACCCTTGAGAATAGGGCCCGATGGCTTTTGGGGCTTTATCTGTTACAATTACTTTCATGTGGATACTCCTTATAGTTTGGAAAGTATAGCACGGTTGTCTTAGTGCCAGTCATTATCTGCTTTGATTTTTCCAACGAAAAAGATTCCATGCTGCATCAAGAAGAGTGGTACAGTTTCTGACCGCAACTACATTTTCATGTCTTCTTCGTGTAATACCGTAAAGTCAAAGTCTGAGAATGTGGCGGTAAAGCTGGAATCCTGCGGGCTGCAGGCATAAATTCCCACATTGATGGTACTGTCGCAGTTCCACATATGCAGCATGCGCATCAGGTGATAGCCTTTGCCGTCAGAAGAACACTCAATCAGAAAATCGCTTTTTTTACGGGTAAGACGATACCACATGGTGGTTATATCTGCAGAAACTTCTGTAGTAGCCCAGTCAGAGAAACCATGATTGGTGGCTACAGAACCCAGATATTTCACATCTCCGCCGCATTCCATGGATGCCTTTAACCAGGTATCGGCGTCCTGATAGACAATAAGGCCGCACTGGTCATACATGCCGCTACCGATAAAAGATGCTTTTACGGTAAAGGTAAAACAGGGCTCTGATGTAGGAACCTGAAATGCCGGGGCATTGTCAGCTGCAAAGCCACCAAAGGTTTTCTGCCACAGATCGATTTTCGGCACGGTGGTAATCTGTACGGTGCCATTCTGAATAACCACCGGAAGTGGATTTTTGTTCCAGGTAAGTTTTGTTACATCAAACATGAGTGTATCTCCTTAAAAGTCTCCGCGTCAGCGGTTATAGAAAGTATAGGGGCAAAATCCTAATTTGTGATATACTGGGCTCATGACAGAAAATAACGAACCCCAACTTAATGCCCCCAAAAAAGACTACTGCGAGCCCATGCACACCGCAGAACACGTACTGAACCGCACCATGGTAAACATGTTTGGCTGCGAGCGGTCATTCAGCAACCATATAGAAGCAAAGAAATCAAAGTGCGATTACCATTTTGATGAAGACAAAGTTCCTACCGCTGAACAGCTTGCTGCCGTTGCAGAAAAAGTAAATCAGGTGCTGCACCAGAATCTGGCCGTTACCAGCCGCATTGTTACCCGGGAAGAAGCTGCCACCTTGTGTGACCTGAACCGGCTTCCCGAAGATGCCAGCGAAATGCTCCGCCTGGTATATGTTGGCGACTACGACATCTGCCCCTGCATCGGGGCCCACGTAGAAAACACCAGCGAGTGTGGTACCTTCGTACTAGGAAATACAAAATACGATAACGGTGTACTCCGCATCATCTGGAAACTGCAGCGATAGGTTACTGCGAAATTTATTGCCGGTTTATATATATTCCTTTATATTATACATATATCGACTATATAACTAAAGGAGAGATATGTATGGCTGCAATAACCATTAATGTGGATTCCAAAGATAAAGATACTTTTTCAGAAATCTGTAACAAGATGGGAATGAACGTTACCACCGCAATTAACGTCTTCATAAAGGCTGTTAACCGTACCAGAAAAATTCCTTTTGAAATAGAAGCCGAAGAAGATGAAAACTTTAATGAAGAAACTCTTGCCGCCATGCAGGAATCATTAGAAATCCTTAGCGGCAAGATTAAAGCAAAAAGGTATACCAATGTAGATGATATGTTCAACGACATCCTTTGTGCAGAACCCGATAGTCCGGACTACAACTGATGGCATACGAAATAATCACAACCGGTAAATTTAGGAAAGATCTGAAATTGCTTGCCAAAAGGAAATATGACTTAAACAAGCTGAAGGCAGTTCTTGAACTTTTACAAAATGATCAGCCTATTCCAGAACAGTATCAGGACCACCAGTTGCGTGGAAATCTGCAGCACTTCCGGGAGCTTCATATTTCACCTGACTGGCTGCTCATTTTCCTGAAAGACAGCAACCGCATGATTCTGACTCTCTCAAGAACAGGCACCCATGCTGATTTGTTTGGGAAATAAATAGGTTTCTTCAGTATTTCTAAAAAACTTCAGTATTTTTAATCTTGACAAAGAAGTTTTAGAGGAGTAACGTAGAACTATGAAAACCGCAACTTTTGCATACTTTTACTTTAGCTATTATTTTTTCTCACAGACTAAAGCGGAAGGTGCATGCTAAGCCGGTATTCATACAGGTTACGTAAACAGCAGGGCTTCCGCAAAACGGAAGCCCTTTTTTTTCGTCAGTCTGATACGTTCTGTCATGCTGAACTTGTTTCAGCATCTATTGTCTTCATACGACATAGATTCCGAATCACGTTCGGAATGACAGTTATCTGACAGACGAAGCATACATGGAGGAACGAAAATGATCGTAGTATTGAACAGTGGAGCAACTGCAGAAGACAAAAAATCGCTGGAAGGACATCTGAAGGAACTGGGCGTTTCCATCCATCAGATTGAAGGTGAAGGCGATACCGTATGGGGACTGGTTGGTGATACCGCCCACATCAATGAGGAATCCCTTGAAGCCAACAAAATCGTCAGCAAAGTCCTGCGAGTTCAGGAACCCTATAAAATGGCTAACCGCAAATTCCATCCCGATGACACCATCATCCATATCCCTCTTGATACTACTTCTGACGTGGTAAAAGCCCTGTGCCGCACCGAAGAAGTCATCGGTGCTCCTAATTTTTCCGTAATTGCAGGCCCCTGCTCCGTAGAAAGCCGGGAACAGGTAACCGGTATTGCCCGTGCCGTAAAGGCCAGTGGTGCCACATTCCTCCGCGGTGGCGCATTCAAACCACGAACCAGCCCCTACGCATTCCAGGGCATGGGCCCCGATGGCATTACCCTGCTGCTTGAAGCAAAAAAAGCTACCGGACTTCCCATCGTAACCGAACTTATGGCCGTAAGCCAGCTGAAATACTTTGATGACGTTGATGTAATCCAGATTGGTGCCCGCAACATGCAGAACTTTGACCTTTTGAAGGAAATGGGCCGCTGCAAAAAACCGATTCTTTTAAAGCGCGGACTTGCCAACACCGCAAAAGAGCTCCTTATGTCTGCTGAATACATTATGGCCGGTGGTAACGAAAACGTTATTCTCTGTGAACGGGGTATCCGCAGTTTTGACAACTTCAGCCGCAACGTTCTTGACCTGGGTGTTATCCCCTACCTGAAAAAACACACGCACCTGCCCATTATCGTTGACCCCAGCCATGCCACCGGTTACAGCTGGATGGTAGAACCTATGGCAAAAGCTGCCCTGGCAGCCGGAGCTGATGGTATAATGGTTGAGGTACATAACAATCCTGAAATGGCACTGTGTGACGGAGAGCAGAGTCTGACTCCAACCCAGTTTGATGCGCTGATGAAAAAAATCAAGAAATACGCCGCCATCGAGGATCGGGATATATAATTGCGTAAGGATACAAAAATCTACCGGTGTGCTGGAGAATTTCAAAAACGCTTGATATCGGCGCTATTGTTGAAGCCCGGCAAGGAAACTATCGTTCCGGGCTTCAACAATTTTTGAAATTCTCCATCCCGCCTCTCGATTTTTGTATACTTCCTAATAGACAATACATACATGCAGGAGAACAAAATGTCTGAATTAACGGTTGGAATTGTAGGATTAGGTCTTATGGGTGGCGGTATTGCCCGCCGCTTACGGGATGCGGAAGAACTGGGAAAACTGCCGGAAGGTTTTGACCACTGCCGCATTCTTGCTTCCAGCCGTAACCAGGACATGCTGGCCGCTGCAAAGACAGAAGGCGTTATAGACCAGTGGTGGCCGCTGCCTGATGCCGGCGCCATGCTCTCTGAATGCGACATCACCTTTGTCTGCCTGTATCCGGCCATGACTTTTGACTTTATCAAGGACCACTGGGCAGACTTTAAGAAAGGCAGCATCGTTACTGATATTGCCGGTGTAAAAGCCACCTATCTTGCCCAGTTTGCAGAACTGGAAAACTGTCCGGCTACTGAGCGGGTTGACTTTATCAGCGGGCACCCTATGGCCGGCCGCGAAAAAGAAGGGTACGCAGCCTCTGCCCAGCTGTATTTTACCGGCCGCAACTACATTCTGGTTCCCCGCCCCTGCAACAGTCCGGATAACGTACAGCTGATGCGGAACATCATTACCTGTCTGGGATTCGGCCATATTATCGACAGCACAGCCCAGAACCACGATCACAAAATCGGCTTTACCAGCCAGCTGTGCCACGTTATTGCATCTGCCCTGGTAGCCAGTGCCGAAGACGAACATATTACGGAATTTGGTGGTGGCAGTTTTGAAGACCTGACCCGCATTGCCATGATTAACGCGCCACTATGGACGGAACTGTTCCTTGCAAACAAGGAAGAACTGATTGGTCATATTGACTCCTTTACGGCTCAGATGGAGTCATTACGCCAAGCCATTGCAGAAGGAAACGAAGAAGACCTGGAACGCCAGTTGGAAGCAGTACGCCAGCGCCGTATCGCCATGCGCAAAAGCGACTCATAAACTACGGACCCTTCGACTCCGCTCAGGGATCCTGCCAGTCATTCTGCTTCCCGGTCCGGCCCGGGAGGGATGATTTTGGCTGCTGGCAAGGCGAGACTATGTGTGAGGCGCGGAAGCGGCCTTTATGGCCGTTGAGCACGTCGTTCATTCTGCAAGCAGAATGAACTTACGGAGTTTTGCAAGCAAAACTCCGCAGATTCTCTTATAGACAGATAAATGTCTGCTTCCGGGTCCGGCCCGGGCGGGATGATTTGCCGGGCTGGCAAGGCGAGACTATGTGTGAGGCGCGGAAGTGGCCTTGTGGCCGTTGAGCACAGAACACATAGTCTCAACGCCGCCAGCGTGGCAAAGGGCCCGCCCGGTCAGAAGGTCTTGAAACGTGAGAACGGCCAGAATCTGAACAATGGCGTTCCCAGAATGCGGCGCTTGCTGACGTACTGGGGCTCAACATTGGTGTAAAAGTTAAGGCTGTAAGCGTCAAACGTGGTAAAAGGAATCAACTTCCGTTCGTAGGAATGGCGCATATCAAGGCTGTTAAAACGGTTATCACCCATCAGGAAATAGTTGTTTTCAGGAATGTAGCGGGCACTGCCATCTGCTGCATTGACAGGAAATACAGGCATATTCCGCTGGTCATGAACTGAAGAGACATACCACCACAGTTTTTCAGCAGTTTCATAGTATCCGGAACGAAGGGCGTCACTCTGGCGGGCAGCATTGCCAACACCATCCATGTTCAATTCCATATTGCGGACAATAATCTGACCAAGACTCTGTTTAACCATCAGGTTCAGGCGGTACATGCTTTCATCATACAGATTTCCACCAACAAAACCATTATCACCTGCAGCTGCCAGCGTTTCATGTTCTGAAATCCAGTCAGTCATAAATGCAGTAAACCACTCTGCTCCACCGGCACGGGTTGCCAGTTTTAAGGTTATAGAATCAGCGTTATTGAACATGCTTAACATGTACATATCAGCTGTGGTAAACATCTGCTCATTTTTACTTTTCTGAGAGGATACAGCCAAGTCAGGATTCATCCGGTTTCGCATGGCAGTAAACTTACGGGCAAGCTCGCGGCATTCAGAAGCTGCCATATCATAGTCAAAGTTGTTTCGCAGACTTTCAATCTGAATCATCTGATCATATTCTGCCTGTGTCTGAGGAATCCATTCTACGTTTTTCTTCAGGTTTGCCGGTAATCCAGCCACATTCCAGCAGGCCCAGCCGGCATCTTCTTCTACCACATGCCATTCAGAAGATTCTGCAGTACGGGCATACAATACCCCATCCTGCATCATAAGTTGTTCACCAGGAACACCGGTAACACGTTTAACCAGAGGATCGGCACGCTGTTCATTTCCCGGTTGCTGCATGATATTAACCGTTCCCAAGGTGACAGTATACAGAATCTGTGACAAAAAGCTCTTTACTTCATAATGGCGGTCATAGGCATAGTGAGGGTTACGGAATACTACGATCTCTCCCCGTTCATACTCATGCATTTCAGGCAAGCCAACATCAGACAGGGGGAATTTTGCCCCGTGAGTTGTCTTGAAAACGGCGACACGGTCTTTGATGAGCATCTCGGGAACCATGGATTCCGATGGAATTTCATACAGCTGGAATACAAATACATTAAGAATTGCCAGAAAAAAGGCTGCCCAGACAAGGGCATCAATCCAGCTGAGAGCTTCTTCAAAAGCTTTACGGCCAAAGGATTTATGTACAGGTGGCAGTTTTTCTGCAAGATCTGCGTATACGGGGTTCTGTTTTGCAACGCGTTTTTCGCTATACTGGAATTTACACCACAAGACTGATACCGTTACCAGAACCCACAGCAGAACACATACCAAGTCATACCACCAGTCAGTGCCATATTCACCGGCACGGCGGATAACAAACGCGGTTAGGGTTACAAAGGGAACATACTCGTAAAACGCAGCTATTACTGCATGATACTGGGGTTTTACATGAACAATGATGCCGTCAATGACAAAAAATGCAAATACACCGGTGTACGCAGCCATAATGAGGACAGCCAGTAATGAAACGTCAAAGTGTGGAGCTATCTGAAAAAGCGTAAAAAGCAGACACAAACCTAAAGTTATTACATTAGAAACGACAATTTTCTTATTCATATGATAAATATAGCAGAATCACTGGTTATCGACTACAATTTATTACGGTTGGAGGACCGAAATGTCAGAAGCATTGTTAGTTAACAAAGAAGATGCCATGTTGCGTCTTGATAACGATCTGGAATTATATTGTGAGCTTATTGATATGTTCTTTGATGATCCCCAGTTTGATGTTGAAGCGTTCAAAGGTTTTGTTGCCGCTGATGATAAAGAAAATGCCCATAAAGCATCACACCTTTTAAAAGGTGTTGCAGGAACTTTAGGGGGTGATGCACTGCATCAGGCATGTCAGACTTTTGAAGATATCCAGAAAGGTAAGATAGAGGGCGACCGGGTTGCAGCAAGCGTTATTCTTGTTGATACGTTCTACAAGACCATCGAAGCCTTCAAGGAAATACGACCGACCTTAGGCTAATCAAGCTGATAAGCTGAACGGTAATTCTCAAAGACACGCTGCTGCAGAGTTTCTGTGGCAGCGTTTTTTATGCCGGCGGCACACTGGTAGATTGATTCCAGCGGAACTGGTTTTCCGTCGGTTTCCAGCAGAATCCTGTCATCAGGAAGGGATGCAAGAACACGGGGTGGCCAGCCTTTGCCGGACAGGAGGGAAGCTCCGAATGAGAAATAGGCATTGACGCCGCGGTGAAGGAAGGTATCGGCTTCATTACTGGTGCCGGAATAGCCGTGAAAGATAACAGACGGCAGTTTCTTCAAATCATTGTGATGTTTTAAAAGCTGTTCTGCAGCCTTAACGCTGTGAATGACAAGAGGCAGGTTGAACTTTTGAGCCAGTTCCATGTGGGCATGAAATGCCTGATGCTGCAGTTCATACGTTGCCCGGCGGTCTTCACCATACATGTCAAAACCACACTCCCCTACGGCCACAATGCGGAAGGGAAGTTTTCCTGCAGCATTCTGTTCAAGGGCTTGTTCCAGAAGTTTCAGATGGGCTGGCAAATCAGATTCTGTAAGTTCAGCAACCGTCCAAGGGTGCACTCCCGTGCTGACAGAAAGATTTGAACTTTCTGAGGTCAGGCCCGACATCGACTCCGCTGCCATTATGGTCTTTGGCATCATCCCCACAACTTCATCAATATCTTCTGCACAGACAGAAAAAATTGACGGCTCTTCAGGTAACGTTATGACGCCAACGGAAGAATCAAAATGAGTATGGGAATTGCAATAGGGAATTGATACGGACATAAAAAAAGCGGGACTGGAGGGACTCGAACCCCCTACCTACTGCTTAGAAGGCAGTTGCTCTATCCAGATGAGCTACAATCCCGAGTGTTACAATAGTATATAAAAAAAGCGCATCCTTCGTCAAGACGCGCTTTTCATTGTTTACAGAGGATTACCGGATTGCTGCATCGGCAACATCATTAACTTCGTCGATGTCAGAACAGATAATGGTGTTGGCAAGTTTTCCGGAAAGTGCTTTCCGCAGAGTATCACTTTCTGAATTGTTGTTATCAACATTTTTCAGGGCTGCATCCAGCTGGGTATCAAAGATTTTCTTATCCATGGTCCAAACGGCATAGTATTCATAGAAATCTTTGTAAGTATCCTTGTTTTCATACTGTCGTACCAGTACCCAGAAACTTGAAGTTTTTTCAAGACCATTCAGTTCAACTGTTGAAACAGCCTGTTTATACATGGCAACTTTCTGGTTCACTTCTGAAGGATCAGATTCGGTTCCAACAGATGAACGGCTACCGGTCATTTCTGCAGAAACTGCTTTACCGACAACACGCTGCATGGTATCTCCAACCTGAACTTCAACGTCAACAAGATCAGTCCAGTTCTTAACAAATTCATAGTTATCACCCTGACCAATGGTAACGAATACTTTCTTTCCCTCAAGACCAGGCATTACTTTTGAAAGAACTGCAGCGTCATACTGTCCCTGAGCAACAAGAACTACCCATTCAGGAATTTCACCGGGGAATTCATCACCCTGATAGGCAATAATTTCTCTTTTGACAGATGCCATTCTGGCACCTTTTCCTTTAATGCCGGAACCAGCAACTGATGTTGTTCTACAACTGGTAAGAAGCATAGCCAGAACAAGGAATGCGCTTACAATAATGTTCTTTTTCATAGACTCTCCTAAATTGGCAGCCGCTGAATCCATACGGCAGCGACTGTTGTTTTTTTCTTGGCTATGTCCGTAAAAAGTGTTGCTTATTGTCACCCTGAACTAGTTTCAGGGTCTTATCATAAGTCCACAAATCTACCGGATTGCCAGTACATGCAAAACCGCTAGCTAGCGTCGCTATTGGTGAATCCCGGTGTAGAAACTATATATAGTTCATGCTGCCGCATGAACGCCGGGCTTCAACAATTTTTGCCTGTACTGTCCCTCCTCTCGATTTGTGGCATTCCTGTCCAATTTTTGTTGTTGAGTAACATTCAGCAACACTTTTTATGGACATAGCCTTTTTCTTTATGGGAATACTATAACACACCGTTCTGGATTTTCAATTTTTTAAGAAATTTTACAGATATTTGTACATATCACCGGCGTTTACAAAAGTAACGGGCAGTTGATGGTCTATCAGATCGCCAATCCAGTCTGCAGCATACTTCATACCCAGTTCTTCCCAGCTGAAATGTCCGGGAACAAAGGCAGCTTTGTTTTTGCCCAGCTGGGCAGCATCACGGATATAACTCATGACAGTCCAGTCGATAACTTCACCGGGAATGATGGCATCAATGCCTTTGTGTTCCATGGCTTCGATAACCTGCAGGCTGTATTCATGCAACAGGCCTTTTTCGTCAGTAAAGTCGCTACCCATGCCATTAGGTGTCAGGTGGAATACCAGGGCAACTTTCTTGATTTTTGCATCATCGTTACCCACATAGCGCAGGCTGTTGCATCCCATTTTTACCTTGATTTCTTCTGCGGTTTCTGCAACGGTACTTTCGGGCAGATTCAGGACAAAGGCAAAGGGAACGGCTTTGTCGCTGGCATCGTAGTAAGGTTCCCAACCCATGTACTTAAAGACGCCGGTAAAGATGCCGTCGGGCTGATGGGCATGCATGTGATCGTGGTCGCGCCAGATAACAATGCCGTATTCCTTCAGGAGTGCGGCTTTTTCTTCATATACCTGATTGGTAAAGTCATAGCCCCAACTGCCCAGGTCCTGGCTGGTGTAGTAGGTAGGTTCGTGAACTACCAGCAGGTTGGCGCCCAGTTCGTGGGTTTTTCTGATTACTTCGATGGTGGGAACGATGGCGGTTACGATACCGGTGCACTCATCGTCCGGATTGCCTGATTTATAGTCATCGCAGCCGGCATAGTCAGCCGGGAACTGCGGGTGATAGGCTAGGATTTTTGCGATAACGTCACGTATTTTCATATGTTTTCTCCTTTCTTAATCAATTGATGCCCGTCTTTACAGTTTATCTGGGCTCAGTAAGACATTGCGGGTATCTTCCGGGATGCCGGCAAGAAAGCTGAAGGCGCTGTCCATATGGCGTTCCCAGTAGGCAAACTCATGGTCCCCTTCTCCGCTGTGGAACTGATGGGAATAGCCTACATTTTCAAGCACGGTGTGGAACGTTTCTGCCTGGGTCCAGACGAGACGGTCGCCAGTACCGCAGCACATCCAGAGGTCAGGACACTTCGACAGGCTCAGTGATCCTGATGAGCACTGACACAAAACGTTGCCATACAGGGTTGCAAGGCAGGCATCACTGGCAACATACTCATCGTGGCTCTTAAACAGACTTTCAAACATTCCCGGCGCAAATCCAGGTAGCGTCAGAAGCACTTCCGGATCACAGCTGGGCGAAAATGCCGCAATCTTACTGAAGGTATCACGGTATTTCATGCCGTTATACAAAGCACCGTAGCCACCCATGCTGATACCACCGATAAAAGTATCTTCCCGGCGGTGTGACAGCGGCAAAAGCTGTCGGGTCTTCGCTACCAGTTCTTCTGCCACAAACCGGCTGTAAAAAGTATTCCGTTCCGGATAATCCTGATAGAACAGGTTTTCGCTGTCGCAGAATACTACGGCAATGCCTTTCAGTTCACAATGCTTTCTGAAAGGCAGATAGGTTATCAACTCTGTTGCCGTGGCACTGTAGCCCGGCAGAAAGTACAAGGTCTTATACGGCTGGGGAACCGGTTTTAAGCCACCTATGCCGTCATCGGGCAGCATGACTTTTACCTGAACTCCACGGGATAAAGTCTGGGACTTAAAATCTAACGTAAGGAATGACATACCATCACATCTCTTTAAAAATCATCTGGGCAAAGTCACGGATGCACAGACGCCATACGTTCCAGTCGTGGGTGCCCGGATACACTTTACGTACGGGATTAAAGCCTTTAGCCGCACACAGTTCATCATCTTTCTTGAACACTTCAAAGAAAGGATCGTTTTCTCCCATGGCGCGGAAGAACGGCTTGAATGCAGCATTGGCCTTTTCTGCATCATCAAGAATAGCAAGATGGTCATTATTTCCTTCCGGCCGCTTTACGCTGTCAAGAAAACTGCCTTCCATAAAGTTACTCATGAAGCCGCTGAAAACGCCTGCAGCACAGAACATATCCGGGTTTGCCAGGGTAGTCCGGCTGGTATGGAAACTACCCATGCTTAAGCCAGCCATGGCACGGCCGGCCTTGTCAGTGCGCACATGGAACGTTTTTTCCACGTAGGGGATAATGTCGTCCAGAATGAACCGGGGAAACTGCATGAAGTCAACGATTTTACGGCTTCCGGGAACTACCATGGGGCCGGGTTCAACCGTGTCTGCATCAACCTGAACCATACCGTTGGCCATAACGATGACAAAGGGAACGGCTTTCTTTTCTGCAATCAGGTTATCCATGATAAAGTTTACTTTACCGCTGTAAGTCCAGCCGGTCTCGTTTTCGCCGTGGCCGTGCTGCAGATACAGAACCGGGTACTTTTTATCCGGGTTTTCATCATACTCAGCAGGGGTATACACCAGAATGCTTTCGGTGCGACCGGTAACGCTGCTGTGGAAGTACTGGCGGCGTACAGCACCGTGAGGAACATCCTTAACGGCATAAAAATCGCTGGAAGAGCCATCGTTGGCGGGAACCGGCAGTTCCACAAAGTTGTAGGGCCGGCTGTATCCGTAACTGATGGGTAACAGGGGGGTAATTACCGGTACATCATCAATCAGAAGCTGCACATAATTGATGGCAGTTTTTTCCGTATAGGTGCAGCGCCAGATGCCGTCATCACCTTTTTCTGCCGGCACCAGGGTTTCAACAATCTTGAATTCCACTTTTGTTGCATTGGGAGCAGCAATCTGCAGGGTAACGCTGCCATCGTCATTCTGGAGAACGGCAGGAACGGCGCCCTGAAATTCCAGCATGTCGTTAAAGGCAAGTGCGCAGTTATTTGTTTCGATAATCATGTTGTTTCCTCGTTTTCCGGCGAATGGGTGGAAATTTCATAACAGCAGGCAGATACGTCAGCTTTCAGAGTGGCACTGTAGCCGTCTTTCTGCCAGGTAATTTCAAGCGTTCCGGAACCTTCAGTCTTAACCGTGCACTGGGCATCAAAGCCAAAGGCCGGGAACGTATTCCGCAGTTTTAATAGTTCCAGCTGCTTCTGCACCACCGGACGAGCCAGAGCGGCTTCCATGTCAGAAACCGACAGGTTGGTGCGGTTGATTTCCTTGTGACCGCCCTCCCCGGCACGTTTTACGGCATCAATATCATTGCAGCCGGCAAACAGGTCCAGATACCAGATCTGCGGTTTACCGGGCATGAAAAGCTGCAGGGCACGGGCAAGAAGCATTTTCCGGTCGTCTTCGCCCAGAGCACTGTAATAGGTGGCATTTACCTGGTAGTACATATTTTTTGCACCGTGCAGGTCCTTTACGTATCCGCCACGGCTTACAATGACATCAATCAGATTCTGAATCCGTTCTTCGCTCAGAATGCCTTTCAGGTCAAGAAGAGGGATACCGTCATGGCAGCCCAGCATGTTTACGGTGCGGATACCGTCACGAATCAGTTCCTGAGCCCAGTCTGCCAGATGTTCTACGGTCTGGTTTTCAATGGCATCGATAATGAGGCCCGGCAGGAAGAAGTCATAGGTCATGTAGCCTTTATCGGCAATGAGTTTATAGGTCTTTTCCGCATAGGTTGCGTGGATTTCCGGCAGCAGGTTCAGCGAATATTCTGAAGCCAGATTGTCTACTTTCTGCAGCAGGTCCCAGGTACCCGGTTCGTTCAGAAAGTTCCGCTCTCCCGGTTCCTTGGGGGCATAAGCAAAGGCATCAAGGCGGACAATGCGGGCCCCGTACTCACTGAGTTTTGAAAGGGTATCGCGGTAAAAATCCCAGACCAGGGGACTCTTGATGTTTACATCCATCTGGCCCAGATAGTTTTTTTTGCCGGTGGCAGGATCTTCCGTCACTTTCTGATAAAAAGTGTTCCAGTAAGGCACTTTGCGGCCGTCAGGAAATTCTACCAGAAGCAGGGGCAGCCCCGGTTTTCTGAAAAACATATCCTTAATGTACTTCTGGTCAGGCTGAATATAGCCTTCTGCTGTCATTTCTCCGCAGCCGGCCCAGAACTGGTTCCAGTTGATGAAGAAATCTTTGTACGCAGAGTTTTCACCCCGGGCAACCAGGTCCTGAAACTGTTCTGACTGCACGGAAAGATGGTTCAGGATAAAGTCCAGCTTCAGGTCAAGACCAAGGGCTTTCAGTTTTTCAAGGTCGTCACGGGTGGCAAGGTCTTCATTTATGCCGTAGTCAACAACGCAGAATCCCCGGTCCAAATCACTGTGGAACAGACTGGGGAGTATGTAGAAAGAGCTGAAAACGCCGTCAAACTCCGGGCGGCTGAGGATTTCGGCAATGTGACCAAGGGTACCGCCCATGCTGTCGGGATAGGCGTTGAGCATGCAGCCGGCAGCTGTTGTGTTCCGGCTACTCATGCCTGTGCTCCTTTTGCCACGTCTGCAGCCGTAATCAGTTCACCTGCTTTTGACACGATAATCTTTGCCTTTGGCGACTGGGCAATAAGCATAGCCTGCTCCAGTTCCAGAACCATGGTGGTAAAGGGACTGTCTACAGCACCATCACGGGCACGGCTGGCACGGTGAGCCAGAGTTTCAGCCGGTGTACTGTTGAGCAGCACCGGAATATCTACGCCGTTATAGTTGTCGCTGTTTCCGTGGGTCCATTCAATAATCAGGACCTGTACGGCTGAAAGATCTACCTTTTCGTAGTACGTACTGGCAGCTGTACGGCCCATGCGCTTCAGATAAATGGCATCTTTACCGGCTTTGAACTGAGAAACGATGTCCGACAGTTCATCAAAGCCGATTTCGTGGCGGCTTCCCAGGTAACCGGCAAGGGATTTCCTTCCACCAGACAGATATTCTGCAAACCAGGCATACTGGTCGGCATGAGATGGGCGGGCGTCATCGCCGGCTTCCTGCAGTTTCTGAAGATCAGTCCATACTTCCGCCGTAAGAAGATCAGCCGCAGCCAGAGCACGGACACCACCTTCGCGGAATACCTGCAGGCGTTCAGCATCGTTGTACTGGGGAATACGGCGGGGATAGTTATCGCCGCTTAAGGTGTAGGAGCCAATGCCGGCAGAGTTCAGGTAGAAGCTGAGAAGGGATGCGATTTCGCTTTTTCCTACTCCACTGCCGCCGCAAACGGTTACCACAATCCGGTCAGAGTTCCGGCCGTCGGCAAGAACCTTCTGCATTTCTGCAATAAGCCGGGGAAAAATCACGCCGGCTTTGGCAATGTGACCTTCGTTGATTTCAACTTTATCACCGGGCATATCCCCGTGGGGAATATGAGCCGGTACTGCAGGGGCAGTCCATGCAGAAAGCCCCGCAAGAGTGTTTTGTAATGACATAGATGTTCCTGTTTATGCTTCAAGTGCCCATTTAATGGCTGGTTCAAGGAATGCGTTCCAGAAATCCCAGTTGTGAACGCCGGGAGCTTCGTTATAGCAGACATCAATTCCCTTGGAAACGAGGAATTGGTGGAATGCACGGTTTTCGTTAATCAGGAAGTCTTCTGAACCACAAGCCATGTAGATTGGCTGGATTTTTTCACCCTTTGCCAGACGATTGGTGGCAACAACTTCCGGGTTTACATCGCGCTGGGCGGCAGTAGAAAGGTCGCCGAACATCTGCACGTAGTAGTCGTAGTTGGCCATGGGGTTTTCTGAATCTGGCTTAAAGTCCTTCAGCTGATTCTGAATCAGGGCTGATGACAGACCGAACATTTTGCCGAACAGTTCCGGGTGAGCAAGACCAGTGTGGATGGCACCAAAACCACCCATGGAAAGACCACCGATAATGTTGTCTTCCGATTTCAGTGAAAGGCCCAGAGTCTTATTCAGGTACTGGGGAAGGTCACGGGCAAGCAGGTCTTCAAACTGAAAACCGGTAGCTTTTCCGTTCAGATAGAAGCTGTTCTGTCCGTCAGGAAGAACAACAGCAATGTTATATGCACCTGCCATGTTGGCAACAAGACTGCCGTTAAGCCAGTCATCACAGCCGCCGTTGTAGCCGTGAAGCAGCCACAGGGTTTTCATAGGGCGGTCAAAATGAGGGTTGCCGGCGGTCATGAATGGGGGCAGGTCATTAGGCAGAATTACGTTAAAGAATACAGGCCGCATCATGGATGGGGCCACATAATTAAATTTCATTACAGACATATCTTTTTCTCCTTGTTCGGCTGTCTACGGGTTGTCTACTGCGTTGCATGCTCTTGTGCGGTGCTCAACGGCCATAAAGGCCGCCTCCGCTCCTGGCAAGTTCATGCGCCTTGTATCCAATCCCGTATACAACCTCATGATAATTTGCAAAAATATTCGGAGGCTTCGACAGGCTCAGCCATCCTTCTCTTTTTATTTATCCCAGAAATGGATGGTTACGCCACCTTCGCGGGGCGAGATGGTTCCATACAGTTCTGCGGTTTCAAGCCAGGCTAGAGCCTGACTGTCAGTATACAGTTTTGGTGTGGTGCGGATGCTGCCGTCAGAAGCCATGGCTCCTTCGTTCTGCACGAAAATCCGGCAGTCTTTCCCGGTGCTGTCTTTTCCTACCAGCATATAGCGGGCAGAAAGATGGCGGGCAAGATCATCGCCAGCATATTTCTGGCTCTGGGTATCTACACCGGTAGGCAGGCAGATACCGGTAAAATACGGGCCTTCTGCAGTGCCGTCAAAGGCAATCATGCAGGCTTCGCCCGTCTTTCCCTTCACTTCTTCTACCGAAGTAATATGCACCTGAATCGTTAATACTTCCGACATTTTTACTCCTCCAGATGGCTTCGACAGTCTCAGCCATCCTGTCACACGGGCCACGGACGGTCCGTCATTCAGTAACTTCACAATCCCGCGAGTTTTTGACAGTGGCATTGCCACTGGCGAAAACTCGTCGTTAAGGGATGAGTCAGGGTTGGCTCAACCTTTAACAGCGCCCACAATAACACCTTTTACCAGGTATTTCTGAACCCATGGATAGATAACCAGAATAGGCAGAATACCGATAACCGCCATAGCCATACGGATAGACGTACCGGGCAGGTCAATTTTACCCATACCGATAAAGAATGCGGTACTGCTTGACCGCAGAGCCTGAATATTGTTCATGATCTTCATGAGCAGCAGCTGGATGCTGTACAGCTTCTGGCTGTCCACATAGTACAAGCCGTTGGTCCAGTCGTTCCAGTAGCACAGGCCGGTGAACAGGCTGATGGTGGCAACCACGGGACGAGCCATGGGGAACACCAGCTTGACAAAGGTCTGC
>JAZLGC010000034.1:0-60657 GCA_045616125.1 Treponemataceae bacterium
CAGACCAGTAACCGTCATTCGTAAATGTTGTACCGTTAGTTGTTGAACCATATTTTCCTGTATTCATATCATTATCATTAGCAGGATTATGTTTCCATGAATACATAAGTTTTTTAGCAGCAGCATCATACCAGACAAGAACTACGGTATCTGATGCGGCATTTGTGCCTTCTTTAATATCCATCGCCACATATTTTCCAGTTGAGTACGTGCCTATTAAATTTCGTGTTGCGGAATCTGCTACACCGTTACTATACCCAGCAACAATACTATAAGCGGCTTTTGGAGCATCATATATTTTCCGCTTCATATCTGCAAATTGACCACGAGTTGTTCTTGTATCAGTTATTGTTTTTCCGTCATCATCGGTAGAACGAATAGTATTATCTTTTGAATTAGCTTCAACTGCCCATCTAAAACGAATTTGACCATTCAAGGTATCTGCATAGGCCAGGTATGCATTGTATGTATTATTATGTTTTACAACATACGGAGATGGACTTTGTATTCTCCGTTTATTAATAATCTGGTTATCAGCTGTATCATGCAAGCCAAGCTTTTCAAGGCGAACTGAGTTGGTACCTTCATATTCATCTTCAGACCAGTCGATATTTCCTGTTCCCCAACGGCTGGTTACCCAGCTTAGACTACAAGTTTCACCAAAATTTTCCGAATTAGTCGCATTTGTATCTTGTCCTATTTCTGTTCCGTGTGTTGTTCCATCGGATGCAGTACAAATACTAGAACCAACAAAATCATCCCAGTTGTACTTCCAAGTCTGATAAGAATTTGTTGTTCCATTTGCAAAACTCCATTTTACAGAACCATTTGCAAATCCAAAGTCAATCATTTTTGAACTTGGATTGATTGCCATTGCAACACTTGTAACATCATTACCAGAACTTAATGGTCTCGCAGCAGTAGAGTTCAACTGCCATACATCAAATACAACGCCATCTGTAAGATTATTGTTGTTATCTCCGTTTGGCTTTTTGTTGTATTCAACTGCATCATTGTTCAAGTTATTCAATGAGTCTACAGAATTCACAGTTACTTTAACATTTCCAGAGTTAAAGTTTGTAACAGGAACAGAATAATATGTTGTTCCTACTGCACCAAAAGTCTGAGAAGCTTTTGTTCTTGTACCTGCAGTCATTGCACCTGTTCTAGTTCCCTCATAAGCAGTTCCACCCGCCAGATTGAATCCGTAAAGTTTTACAGTTTCTGCAGAAGTTGTGTAATTGTCATTAGAAGCAGTTGGAGAATCCTGATGTACCCAAACTGGATAGTGTCCGGTAGATGTTCTGTCGTATACCGAAGGATTGTTATCCTTTATAGAAGAAAGACTTGTTTCTACCATGGTAATATACGGTACAACATCCACGCGGTAGTAACCGGTTTTTACAGTACTGCGGGTTCCAGTACGGCTGCCGGCTGATCCTGTAACAGTATACAGCTCTGTCTGAACGGTTCTGTTATCCTCAGAGTTCTGGTTTGATGTATACGAAATAGTTCCATTACTTACTGTTGGGTTACCCTGGTCTTGAACAAGGAACTGTACTTTAACGTCTGTTCTGGCTACACCAGTTACTGTTGCAGCCGTATTCCATGTGAATGTCCATGGAATACTGTGACCGTTGGCAGTACTTTCCTTACTTTCATCAAATACAAACGAGAATCCTTTTGTACCATAATCATTAGCATTTGAAGTAAATGTCCATTTGGAAACACCCTCTGCAGCCTTAGGATTATAGGTTGCCAGCAGATAATAATTATCATCGTTTGCAGTCAGAGTAATTGGTGCAGCATCAATCTTTGCAAGTGCTGTATCCATACCATCAATGTGGACATAAATCTTACTCAGCAGCTTGTTGTCATACACATCACCGGTAAGAACTATTTCTCCGGATACTTTTGGATCAAGGTCTCCCGTTCCTGTTGTAGCACCAGTGTAACCGCTGGCATTCATCCAGTCAGCCTCAAGCTCAATGTGACCAAGCAGTGCTTCGCGACCGGTTTTTCCCTCAGCCTTTACAATGCTGTTATTGCTGACATCAGTCCAATAGAATGGATTGATGCGGGCTACCGGTGCAGTCTTATCCCGTACAGCCACCGTAGCATACAGTTCTATCGTTGCTTTCTGTGAAGTATCCGCATTCCAGTTTCCAGCAGTTTGGTCATAGATAGTAAACTCAAATTTATTGACACTACCATTGTCATTACCCTGGTTATCAGCCCCAACATTATTACTTATTATCTGGTTAAGGGTAACAGGCATAGTGATAACGTTGCCAGCAAGTTTACCGGCGTTACCCACAAAGTCCTTTACATTGGGATATTCAGTATCATCCATTTCCAGGGCTAAACCATCACCAGCTGCAGTATCCGAGGGAGCTGTTATCTTGGCCGTACCGTTTGATTCTTTCAGAATTTCAGTTGAACCTACTTTGTAGGTATACCCAAGATCCCCATTTCCACCGATAATTTCAGCCTTAACAGCGGCTTCACCCATAATAGTCATGGCAGATTCCGAAGTTTTACCAACCGTTACTTTTGTTAAGGATAAACCGTCGGTTCCCCGTTCAAGTTCTACTTCGCCATAATTATTGGTAGTAAGATGGTTGCTCTGAACTTCATATTCGTTATCTGCAACAATTCCGTTACCATCTTTATCATAGCCATACCAAACCTTGGCAATTTTTGGAGCATTATTCTGAACCTTGGCACCTGTTAAAGTTTTTGCATCATAGTTTCCGGCTTTATCGAATACAACGGTTGTTATATCTACTGAGCCATCTGGAATGTTCCGGCTGTTGATATAAGCTTCCCACTGCCATTTATTGCTGGAAAGTGGTTCAATTTTTTCATACATGCCATCGCCGTCTGATTCTTTAACATTCATCCAGCCATTTCCACTTGACTGGAAACCAGCACCGGATTCCTCTATCTTGCGTTTACCGCTGGCATCTACTTCTACAATAAGAGCAAGAGCAATCTTAATGGTATCACCCTGTTTTACTGTTACATATTTGCCATCAAGTTTAATTGTCTTAGCAGAGGCAGTACATTCTGCAATCGTATAGTTTGTACCAGCAATCTGAATCATTCCACCGGCGTGGATATGAGCAAAATCAGCACCGTCAGCAAGCGTAATGGTATCTTTCTGACTTGCATCATCTTTTACGGTATATGTCAGCCAATACAGACCTTCTGGACCTTTCATGTCTTCAGAAACTGACACGGAATTTTCTGCAACACCCGAGCGGTAATACAGATCAAAAACAGTATCGCCACGCTTAAAGAAGAAAGCTGTACGGTCAAAGCCTGAACCTTCTTCTGTTACCGTAGACATCAGTTCGTAGCGACCGTTTCTCTGTACTACTGTTTTATACTCATCACCTAATGCAGCAGCAGTTGGTTTCTGGTTGTCGTAGTTAATGGTAAATACCTTTGTTTCACCACCAGCATTGTTGTGTGCCTGTACTTTATACGAAACTGCGCCGGAAGTATTTACACTGCCTAAGGTTAATGGGAATCTGATGATTTTTGGCTGCGTAGTATCAGCATTCACTTCTTCTTTAGTAGGTACATCAGTCAGAGAAGAATAATCAATACCATTATCACTTACTTCAATGGTCAGACTATCAAGGATATTGCTCTCATCATCAATACTACCTTCAAGCCACCAGTTATCGCCATTAAGCCAGAGACCTTCGTCATACAGTACTGAATCAGTTACCACTTTACTTGGGTCATTATCAGTATATTTAACTGCGTAGAACTGTCGTTTTTTACCTACTGTTGCAGATCCCTTATCAATCTTGAAATAACGGTAAACCGGGATACTTGGCTGCCCTTTGTCGTCTACAGCAAAAATACGTACTGCAAATGTCTGTCCGGTAGGCATGTCACTATTAACAGTTATTGACTGGCTCCAGGAAGACTGTGATCCCAAAGACCATGCGGTACCCATTTCCTGAGCATCTGTGCTTACCAATGAGTTACTATTAAAACCAAAACAACTAGAAAGAATGGCTTTCTGTGCGTCAGTGAAGGCATTTGGCGACCAGGTAAAGCTGTAGCCAGCAGTTCCAGTATAATTAAAGTCTACCTGCAGATACGTGGTATAGGTTGCTGTAGGATCCTGACAGCGTACCTGTCCGTTCATGTAGATATCATAAGCATATGATACTGGTGCATTTGCAGTTGAGCCTGCAGAGGGGAACCCAATTGAAACTGCCGGAATATCACCCTGCGGGCTAACAGTAAATCCACGTCCGCTCCTGCTATACACAACGTTTCCGAGTTCATCCTCAGATTTAAAGTACATATAGATGTTCGTAACATCTTTATACTTGTCCTGAGTTTTCTGTCCATCTTCTATGACAAGGATTTCATGGGATAATTGATTTTCCCACGCTTTATCCGGCCAGCAGTCTGGAATATACCGCTTTAACTGTTTGTCATGGTCAATACCATCGTTGGCATCTATATCGCCATCAAACATTACATACCAGTGATCTGCAACACCCTCAGTAATTTCATTCCACTTTAAGCCGCTCGTACTGTCATTCATGGCTGCTGCATACTGTTCATCTGTAAGAGAACTTTCTTTACGGAAAGTATACCACAGGCGCTTTGTATCGCTGGTAGAACTACCTATTACCTTTTGAGTACCAATTACCAGATCACTTGATTCCGGTGATGTAATTCCGATGGAAGGTCCGGTATTATCGATATCAAGAGTAAACTGAACAGGCTGCTGTGGTGATCTGCCAGATCCGTCTGTAATATACACTTTACATACGCGGGAACCGGTTACCAGATAATTACTGCCATCACGTACACAGATTTCGGCAGTATATTCATTTGTAGTTCCCGTTCTTTTTAATGGAATCTTGTGGTGTGTCTGAGTTCCTGCAGATGGATACCGTTCTATTGTCTGTCCTTCTACTGGACAGGCAGTATCACCGGCAACGTAATCAATGAGAAGATATGCTTCAGAAATATCGTTTTCATCTTCTGCATTTACTTTTACCTTAATTGTAGGGCGTTTTGTTCCACCAAGAGTAATCTTTTCAGTAGTCCAACTACTATAATTTCCAGAATTATCAAGGTAACTATAAGGGGCTGCTGCCAGTGAAAGTTCCGGATCTTCTGAGTCTACACACAAAGTCAATGCAGAAAGCGGTGCATTACTACTGTCATAGGGCTTATTGATATACCCCTCTGCGTTTCCGGCTGTATAACTGGTGCTGTATTTGCCACCTGCTGCATCTGTAATAATGAAATCTACCGAATACTTACCGTCTCTGACAAATGTCATATTCCATGTAGGAGCGGTATATTCAAAGGTGTAGTCTGTATCTGCAGTCAGCAGTACCGGTGTCTGGCCTGATATATCGTAAACGGCTGCTTCCACATTATCAGGTATACCATCATCATCGGTAACTTTACCATGAAGAGTCTTCTGTTTAAGCCAGCTGAGAGTTCCAACCTTTTCAGCACTGACACCATTTATCGTCATAACCGGAATATCTGAACGCTGGTCAACATGATAGCTGACTACAGATGAATATCCTTTATTGCCGGCGGTATCGGTAGCACGGGCATATACATGCAGATAATAGTTGTCGGTATAACCGGAAACAATTGTTCCTGTATCTACGGTAAATGTTCCTTCATAATTACGGATACCTTCTCCTGTTGCTCTTCCAGATGGAGCAAGTAGTGCTGTCCATGAATTATCCGTACTGTCAGATGGAGTATCAGATTCTGTTGCGTCCTGTGATGCTTTTACGAATAACTGGACAGCGGACAGTTCTTTACCATCGGTTGCTTTTACCTGAACATCAGTTTCTTTATTTATTGTTGTTGCCGTAACCGGTGACTGAACTGATATGGTTGGTGCGGTTCCATCATAGGTAAATGAAATATTGATAACAGCCGATGTTCTTCCTGTGTAATCTATAGCACGGAAGTAAATTGCATGTTCACCATCTGTCAGGCTGTTTCCAATATCCAAAGAAACTTCCGTATTACCATCATAACTGGCAACCATATTTGTTCCGTTGGTAAAGTCTTTGCTGTCTACCTTGTATTCAACGGTAGAAATACCTGATCCGGTGTCTGTAGCAGTAATTTTTGTTTTGATACTGCCATCAGGACCTTTCAATTGTTTTACTATACCGTTTTCTTCAGTGCCAGATTCATTCTCCGTAAGTCTGACTGTTACTGCCGGATCATCAAGGTCAATGTACACTGTAAGAGTACACAGGTAACTTTCATTTCCTACTTCGTCAGTAGCTTTGATACTTACCGTATGAGTTCCTGTAGTTTCAAAATTGACGTTTCCTGAGAAAGCATAATTGGGGCTACCGCTCAGTGCCCCTGAAACAGGGCCACTGATAAACGTATTCCAGTCGGCGGTGTTATCCAGCTGGTATTCCACACTGGCCAGTGTATTTACCTCCGTAAGCTGACCTTCTACTTTAAGAGATCCTGTTCTATACCAGGCAAGACCAGCTTTGTCACTTCCTGCCGGAGTTGTTGTAATACGTGGCTTTATAGTATCCGTTTCAGCCCATGCCGGTTTTGTTGCATCAATAAGAATCTCATTAGTTGATCTGGATACAATTTTTCCTGCTTCATCTTCTGCAGCAACGGTGAAAATCCATTTGCCTTCGTTGTTTGCAGCAGGTAAGCTGGCCGTAAAATTCCTTGTTGTACCGGTTGTATCTACAGTAACTACATCTACCTGTTCTACACCATCTTTTTTGGCCGTTACGGTCAATGACTTCAGGTTAGTATCACTGGCTGAACCATTAAATTCCAGTGTTTCACCATTTTTGTAATATGGTTTAACCTCAGGCATGATAATATTTGGATCTTTCCGGTCAACATAGAAAGTTACTACCTTGATATCCCCTACGTTGCCAATAGTATCAACAGTTGCAACATGCAGGTTATAGGTTCCTTCTGACAATTTGCTTTCTGCAGTTCCTAAGTCTGCATACCAGCTTGTTGTTCCATTAGACTTTATCCAATCTTTATTGGTCCATGCACTATCTTCCAACACGTTTTCTGTAGGAACTTCTGGGTTTAATGCCGGATTAAGCTGATACCATACGGCTTGGGTACCGGTAGTATCGATGGCAGAACCACGGGCGCGTACTATGCCATCCTGATTCCAGTCATTGGCTGCAGGGGATGTTACTTCCAGTTTTGGTGCTGCAAGGTCCAGGCGGAAATATCTGCTTTCTTTTGTTTCTTTTCCAACCCAGTCAGTAGCAGTTATGGTGTATTCATAGATACCGTCATAGTCACCTGATTTAATTTCATCTTGAGTACAGGATTCTACTGTTGTTGTTCCTGCTTTTGTAACCTGCTTGAAAGGCAGCTGTATCTGTTCTCCGGACAGGAGTCCGTTACTCAGAGTAATTTCTTTTGTAAGGGTTTCTGATCCTTTTTTCTGGCTGATTACTACCTTACTCAGTTTCTGTACAGCTTCCTGATCTTTTCCGATATCCTTTGCAGAAACAGTCAGCTTAAATTCCCCTGTTACATCAGTCAGTTCAGTAGTACCTGATACAGTAAGTTCCGGAACAGACTGGTCTACGTCGAACTCAAAGGGGCCTGCCCATTTGCTTACATTAGATGCTTTATCTTCAGCACGTACATACAAATAGTAGGTTCCATCTGCTGGCAATAAGTAGTCAAAATTCCAAGCTGCACTTACTCCATTTGCCCTGATTGATGCCGTCTGTATATCCGTTTCAGCAGGAGTCTGGCCATCAGCCAGTTTATTGCCATAAACAGCATACTGTACTTTTCCGATACCTGTACCACCAGCATTGTCTGATACGGTTCCTTCAATTCCATAGGTGCGGCCTGTTAATGCATTTTTTCCTTTAGCAATGTTATTGCCTTCACTATTCTGAAGTGTCGAAACTTTGATAGAACTTGACTCCGGTGCAGTTTTATCAATCACTATGTTGATGGGTTTTGTCTGTACCGTTTTACCTGCTATATCTGTTACAGTTACAGTATAGGTATAGGTTCCATCTGGAATAGCTCCCGATGCATATGCAGTGTCATTTGCCTTGAGAGGAAGATCAACAGCCCAATCCTTGGATGTAACCGAGCCATTTGTGTTATCTACAGTTACGGTCTTGGTCAGGATACCCTCTACTTCATCCCTTTTCTGGTTTACTACAATCGTTTGTACAGCATTTGTATCCGTTGCTGTTCCGCTTAAAGTGAACAGGTCTTTTTTCTGCAGAGACACTTCACCCGTAATGGCCGTTTCTCCATCTTTTACCGTTACTTCCGGATTTGCTGAGTCTAAATGGAATGCCTGTGCATACACAGGTGATACGTTTCCGGCACCATCTATTGCCCGTACATACAGTGTTCCAGTTCCTTCCTGAGCCACTGTCACGTCTGCGTACCAGTTCTGGCCTGCTACAGCCTGTTTCCAAACATTTTTGTCAGCCGTTGCACTCGTTAAGTTATACTCTATGGTCGTAATACCAGATGTACCATCATCCTTAGCAGTACCACGGAATGTATATGGAGAAGTACTGGTTTTATCGGCTGTTGGATAATCACTTACACCTGTAATTTCTGGTACACTGACATCTACCGTTGTTTCAACAGTTTTTGAAACAGTATTTCCAGCTTTGTCAGATACCGTTACTGTAAAGCGCCAGATGCCGTTGTATTCGTCGGGATTAGAACTATCTGGGGCAAAAGTCAAATAATTCTGACCGTTTTCACTAGTTACTTCTACAGGGGATTTTACCGGGTTAACGTCTATACTATATGGGAATACCCCATTATCAACTGCAGTACCATCTTTTGTTGCAGTTACAGAAACTTTTGCAATACCAATGTTATCTGTTGCAGAACCAGTAAAAGTAAATGTATCACCTTTTTTAATGTATGAAGGTGGTAGCGTAATTCCGGTAAGTTTAGGAGCTTCGGTATCCACATGAACAGTATATTCAAACTGTGCACTATTACCTTTCTTGTCTTTTGCCGTAAAAATCAGTTTCTGATTGTTTCCTTGTTTAAAACTGATTTCCACTGTTCCCTGACCATTACTCAGATTAACAGAATCTTCTGTATCACCATATTTGTAAGTGACTGAATCAACACCACAACCATCATCTTTTACGGTAACACGATATTCCTGCTTAACATTATCCACAATATTTTCTTCGATTGCATGGTTAGTAGTAAGAACAGGAGCTGTTGTATCAATAATGATAGCTATAGGATCAAGAGTTACACTACGATTATTTTTGTCAGATCCACTGATAAGTATTTCATAGGAACCATCAATTACTTTATCACTATTATCTTTAGGGAGCTTAAATTTAGAAGACCATACATAATGGTCTACATCTTCATCATAATCTTTATACAGTCCCTCTGGTTCATATTCCCGTAAACCATCTGCACTACAAAGCACAACTTTTAAACTATCAGGATTATCAGTAACAAATTCCCCAGAATATGTGAACTCGCCATTAAAAACCAAATCTCCTTGCATCATTGTTGGCCAGACTTCTGGTTCAGAAGAATCCACAATTACTGTCTTGCCGTTAGATTTCGTGGAGTTTCCAGCATTATCAAATGCTGTTACATAAATACATACTGTTTTATCAAGGCACGATTTTAATGCATCACTTTCAAAATCAATATATCCGTTAAACGATACATCTCCTTGTGCCTTTCCATTAGACACAAAAACTTCTAGATTCTCATCATTTACGATATATACATCATATTGAATTTCTTTAACGATACCCTGTTCAGTTCCGCGCATATCTTTTGCTGTACCGTTAAAGGTGTAGACACTGTTTTTGTCAGTATATACAACTGTTTTACCATCTACTGTAGCATTTCCTGCTCCCCAGTTCAAAGTCTCAATAGTCGGAGCGGTGTTATCTACATAGAACTCAAATTTTCTTGAAGCTTCATTTCCATACCGGTCTGAAGCAGTATATGTAATGTCATATTTATTTGAGCTTGATGGAATTTTAACTTTATCAATAAAAATCCCATTTTCTAAAGTTATCCCAGTAGACAGAACATCATTAGCATACTTTACTTTAATATTTGAAAGGTCTACTGAAGTTTCATCAGATACCGTAAAACGGATTTCCTGATTGGAACCAGCTTTGTATGTGAGGCCTGAAGTTGTTTCAAGATTGATAGATGGAGGTTCTTTATCTACAGCGAACCAGAAATCAAAGGAATTTGTCACTAATCCCTTATCTTGTACCATCAAGCGAGCCTTATATTCACCTAATTCATTTCTTCCGTGGGCAATATTAAATGGAATACTGGTACTGTTTAAATTTGTAATTTCCGTTTTTCCTGCAGTTTTGTTCAGTATGGCATTATCCATGTTTTCATCGGATTTGCAGGTATATAAAACGATTGAAATGACACCGTCATCATCGGTTGCTGTTCCCTGAAACAGATTGTTGACCGTAGTTCCAAACACATTTTCAGCTCTGGAATCATTTCCGTTTGCATCTTTTGCTGAATATCCTGTTTTTCCTAATACCGCTGAAGTAAGAGTTATCTGTGGCAAGTCAGAATTCTGGTCTACCCAAATGTTTTTAGTTACGCTACTTTCGTTACCACTTCGGTCTAGTGCTCTGACTGTAACAGTCAGGTTACCTGAAGATATACCTGAAGTATCACAGGTAAAATTAAATTTTGAAGTATCAGTAAGTTCTACTTCAGCTCCGTTGTCAATCTTGTACCAAGCTTTTTCTACCTTATCAAAAGCATCTTCAAGAGATCCTTTAACCGTAATTATACCGTTTACGCATTCTTTACTGTTATAGATTACCGTTGGTGTTACACTGTCAAATGTAATATCAGGACCAGCAACATCGTAAAGTAATGTTATTTCTCTTGTTGTTGATTTTCCTGAACGGTCTTCTGCTTTTACTACCAGTGTAGTACTTTTACTGGTTTCTCCCAGAATTCTTTGTAATTCGCTTCCGCTTATCTCAATCGGAAGCCTAATAGACTGATCAGATGGAGGATCTTTCCTGCATTCCAGTTTCCAAACGTTTTCTTGTTCATCTTTTATAGAGCCATTTAATTTTACTGACTGGTTTCCAATATAAACTGACACAAACAAATTTGATGTGTCAGTATCATCATTTGAAACACCATTCGCTACAATTGATAAGCCTGAGGTCTTATTGGTATAGGCATTTCCAGCAGGACTGGTAATGGTTAATGTTGGCAATACACCTTTACCTGAAAGTTTATACAGATACTTATTACCTGCTTTATCGTAAGCGTTACCTTCTTTATCAGTTCCTATTACACGCAGTGCGTAGAATCTTTCTGTTACAATGCCATCTACATTTGAATTTATGGTGATGTTAAAGCTGGAACCCGATGGATTTGGCTCGCCATCAATCGGCAATTCTATCCAGTCAGATTCATTTTCATTAATTGTTATTATTCCAGCATTTGTAGTACAAGGAGCTGCATAAAAGCGTACTAATTGGGTTCTGCCGTCTTCCTGATAAACATCAATGCTGGTACCATCAAGGTTAGGACTGATGGTAATACTTATTGCACTGTCTTTATATAACGATACACCTTTGAAGTCATTTGAATTGTATCCTCCACTCGGCATTGCCTCAAAACTGGTTACCTTCCACTGAGGCGTTAATGATTTATTCAAGCTGAAACGGCCTTTGTTTTCTTCATTTTTTAAGGCAACGATTTCTACTGCTTTCAGTAATTTCTGGGCCTCATCAATACTACTTGCTGTTCGGGATCCTGTACATGATCCAACACTTGCAGCAGCATAAATGTTTTTTGCAGTTGCCTTTACCGGTATATCCTTAAGATTATTCAAATCTGACTGTAGATAAAACTCTGTTGATTCATTTCCGGCACTATCTGTAGCCGTTATTGTGTAACGATACGTTTTCTCACCACTATCATCCCCATAAATTTCCTCATACATGGATTTTGTATCGTCATTTTCAAAAATAAAGTTCTTTTTGCCTTCAAAAGTATAGACATATTTTGGTGGGATATTTTGGTCGTCGTTATAATCATCATAGATATAAAGGGTAATTAATTTGATTTCATGATCATCTTCTGCTATTCCATCAAATTTCAGGTTTGCTCCATATTTTTCTACCGTTGTTTTGTTTTCTTCAGGTTCCCACAATCGAGTACTTGGCTGCGTCATTACGACAACAGGAGCTGTATTATCAATCTCAATTACACGGTCTGCAGAACTTGATTTTTTTGATTGGTCTTTTGCAGTTACTGTAATGTTGTAATTACCATCTGCTAGAAAGTCTTTTGATAAACTGTACGTCCAGGTGCCTTTTTCTTTATCTATGACAGCAGTGCCGTCTTTGGTTTCACCGGTTGTTGTATTTCTGAATACAAGAGAGACAGAATCCAGCCCCATATCGTCCTTGGCTTCACCAGTTATAGCAACGGTGCCCCGCACAACAGATTTAGCAGCAGGAGAAGTTATGGATACTTCTGGAGGAGTAACATCTACAGAGCCACCAAGGCCAATGCGGCATGATGCCAGTAATAGAATAAAAAGTGAAATAGCGATACTGTTTTTTCTATTTTTCATATACCCTCCAAGCTGATAAATGTCTATCTCTCCGTTCTGTATATCGGTTTATATTATACTTGCTATTAGAAAATATGGAGATTTTGGAGAAAAGTCCACTCTCCAAAACCATATGTTCATCAGAATACACTCATGCGGACACCAAAGCTGATCTGTGCTACCAGCGGTGGTACTTTATCGGCTCCGTCCTGCTGCTTAACGTCAGTTGGAATTGACCATACTTGACCTTCCGTGTAGAACGACAATGTTTTGAACATTTCCCTCTTATCCATGGTTATGCGCGGGAATTCAACCTGCCCAAGCAGGGCACTCAGTACCTGGGGTTTATCTGCCTGAGTTGTCGTAAAATAGCTGAAGTTTGCACCAAGGGTAAATGCTGCACTGAGCCATGCCCAGTCAGGACCAAACATGTATGCAAATGGAACACTGCCTACATTTGCCAGCAGCTTAAAGCCAATAACGTGACCACCGTATCGCAGTGGTTCCCGGTCTGCACCAACAAGGTCGTGCAGCATGTCAAACTGAATCTGCGACATCTGACCATACTGTACCTGCAGCTTAACGTTGTCATCATAGAATGTAAGACCTGCGCCTGCATTGAACAGGGTATTACCCCAGAAGCTTACATCCAGATACAATCCCTGAATGAACGAAGGCATTTCATAGTTCGCTTTATCACCCTGACGCAACTCTACCGTTACATTCTTAAGAACAACCTCATCACTGCTCAAACCACTGACATTCAGAGATTCGTTATACCGTCCACCTTCACCAGGGCTAATCAACTTAACATTTGGGGCTGTCTTGTCAATCTGAATAATGGTGCGGGTTACGGCCTGTTCACCGTTTTTCATGTTGGCACGTACTACCAGGAAATGGTAACCGTCAGGCATTTCACCGTTTTCAATGCGGTACCGCCAGTTTCCACGGGTACCAACTTTCTCAAAGGTCTTGCCGTTGTTAAAGCTGATTTCAACACTCTCTACAGCTTTAGCCTTAATCCTGTCTTTTTCGTGTTTTGGAGTTTCCTTGTCATTCAGCATCAGAACTTCTGCTTCTGTAAGGGAATATCCAGCACTACCCAACAGGTACGGGCGGTCAATGGCAAAGTCACCCATGGCAAAGTTATCGATGGTAATCCACGGTCCACTTGGTGAGTATTTAAAGAACTGTTCAACACTGTACACGTTCTTACCGTTGGGTAGTACGGTGCGAACACTGTATACGTGTTCACCGCCGGTAATCTGTTCCGGTGACAGAGTGAACTTGTAGTATCCGGACATGCCTACTTCAACATTGTCCACTTCCTTACCATCAATAAGCAGGCTTACCCTGCTTACTTCAACTTCAGAAATGACATTTCCGTAAATGTTGAATACGCCCTGAATACTTTCTCCGTTCATCGGATACAGCAGGTTGATGGTAGCAACATCAGCCTGGGTGTTAATCGTGATATTCCGGGAAACACGGGTTACGTTACCGGCACTGTCTTCTCCTGAAACTTCCAGGTTGTACACGCCGTCTGCAAGACCGCTTATATTCATGGATTCATTAATGATGTCTGATACTTCCAGTTCTTTATACGCAATATGTTCAGGAATCGGTTCTCCGCTATCTCCCAAATGACGTACCTTTACATACAGTTTATTCAGACCGATGTTGTCTGTTGTCTGTCCCGAAAGGAAAATGGTATCGGTAGTAAAAGTACTGTCATCAAGTGGCAGCGACAGAGTAATTTCAGGTCCTGTATTATCAATGTTGATAAGGCTTGAATACAGCCCCTGTACACCGTAATCATCCCAGACTTTCAGGAAGATTACATGGGTACCGTCCTGAATTACGCGGGTATCAAATTCATATGACCAGCTTTCAAGGCCAGATACAGTGTGCCAGGTATTGCCGTTATCAACACTTACCTGAACCTTTGCAATGCCGTTTTCATCAGAAGTAGTACCGGTAAGCATTACGCGTCCGGTAACAGTATCTTCAAAGGTTGGTGTATTTACAGAGCCAAATGGTTCTTCAAGACTGATACGCACTTTGCGGGTGACTGCATCACCGGCAACACCAAACTGATCTTCTGCATACACGGTAATAGTATGTTCATTGTCAGTAAGTGAATGCAGTGCAATGGGAATTGACCAGCTGGTACCCCAGTCTTCCAGGGCTTTGAATTCGTCATCATCAATCTTATACCATACACGGGAGTCACCATCATCGTCGTAAACGATACCTGATATTACAAAGTCGGTGGTTTCTATGGCGTTTTCTGCCGGCAGATGAATTTCAATAACCGGTTTATCGCTTTCGGCATCAATGGAATAGTCTTTTGTCACGTATACCTGCTGGTTACCTGATGCATCTACAAATTCAAACTGCATGTCATCGCCAATAGGTGCATTATTTTTACCAACCATGAGCGATACGCTGGAACTAAGCTGCAGTGGCTGTACAAAACTTGTAAGACTATCCAGAGCACTGAGCGGACTGATGTTTACAGCAGTCAGGCTTTCCTTTGCCTCTGCCAGTGCACCTTTTGGATAGACATACTGTCCACTTACCAGACGGCCATTGTCCTTTACAATAAGTACGATACGTGTTTCACCATTTACCACATGGCCGGCTGCTGGAGTTACCGTAATTACTTCAGGTGGTGTAGTATCCTTGAAAACGCTCATCCTGATAACCGTTTCTTTTCCGGCCATATCAACAGCACGAACATCTACCGTTACCAGTCCATCTGCAAGACCTGACATATCGATAGTGCCGCCAAACTGATTTTCTACGGTATCGCCAATCTTAATGACATCCCCTGTTTCTTCATCTGTTACTGATGGGGTTTGGTACGGTTCCAAAGTTTTCCAGCTGTTTCCGTCATCAAAGGAGTATTCTACTTTTGCAAGACCATTGGGGTCTTTTGATTCCACAACAAGAGGAAGAACTGCCTTTAGCCACTGCTGTTCTTCTGGTGTTATGAATTTCAGTTCCGGTGCAGCCCAGTCCCCCCGGATCGTTACCGGTGTTGATTCATAGGTAATGCCCTGACTATCGGTTACTGTAAAGGAAATATCCTGGAACACGCCTTCTGCAACAGCTTCAACTGTTACAACCGATCCTTTAGCGGTAAGTTTAACGCCACCATTGTACTGGTCGGCATTATTCAATTCTGCCGTATAGGGAGACGGTACATTGACAAATGCACTAAGGTATTCCCCTTTATTCAGGTTATAAATACCCTCTCCATCAGCCTTCCGGTCTATTTTCCAGTAGATCTGTTCCTTATTTTCAATACCGGCTTCAGGTGCTGTCCGTACAAAAGAAACAGTACCACTGGCAGTTACCGGGTTTTCCTTATCAGTTGCTGCAGAAACGGTAATGTGGGTCCTTTCAGCAGGATATGCTTTCAGGGTAATGAATGCTTCATACTGCACACTGCCCGGATCTTTTCCGGAAACCGGTTGGCCTGCTTCATCAACAACTTTTTTCAGCGTCAGTTTTCCACTTTCGTTAACGGCATTGGGACTGCCAAATGCGTTATTCTGTTCTCCGGTAATGGTATAAGAGGTGTCTGCAACGGGCAGAGCACTTTCTACAACTATCCGGATGGCATCTGTCCGCTCTTTGCTGACAACAGACGGCAGCTCATATACCATGCCGCTTACATAAGGAATATCGTTAATGGCTGCTATGCGTACCGTCGGCTGTGCACCGGTCTTTACGCTGTATTTTGAGGAATATACTTTTGCAGCCTCATTCTGAACCTTTACCTCAAATGCTGCAGTTCCCGGTGTAAGCATGTCTTTTGCAATCATACCGGCCTGGGCGTACAGTTTGCTGCCTTCATAAGGATTACCGGCGGCTGTAACACCGACAAATTCAAGATTGTCCTGGTAATATACGGTGTAATACAGGTTTTCGCCCTGAATCCAGGTAATGGCGGCTGGGGCTGGTACCGGTTTTTTAGGTGTTTTTCCGTCTGGTCCCGGTTCCGGATCTGGAATAGGAGTCATAACTGATACAAAAGCTGCATCAGCAACAGGTTTGCTGTAGGTACTCTGGGCTACAACTTCAATTACGGTTACCCCTTCTTTAAAGGTGCGGGCAGGCAGTTCAATGGCAAAGGTACCACCTTCTGCAACTTCTACGCTTTTGAACTGCGGCTCAGGTTTTACTTCTCCTTCTGCCAGTACTCCCGGTTCTGCAGGGGATTCAAATATACGATACTGCACTTTCAGTTCTGAATTATCTGCTGCAACTTTTGGCAGGGTTGCAGTACCGGTAATCTTTACGTCTTTCTTGCCATCAAATACGGAACGTGCATCCACATTCAAACTGGGGCTGTCTTCTGCAATGGCCACGGTCATTTTCCGTGATTCATAGGTCAAATCCTTGTCTGTCGTTACTTTTACGGTAAATGGTTCGCTTATGCCGGCAACGTTCTGTGCGGTAAGTATGATACTGTTGTCTTTCAATCTGGCCGTTACGAATGGTGTTTCAGGCTCTACCAGAACATCCACAGCTTTTCCACCGATAAAATAACCGCTGACAGTATCCCCGGCAGAAAGTTCTATACGGCCGTTTTCTGCAATCATACCATCGGTAAAGTACACAACCGGTTCACCACGCACGGTAGTAAAATCTGTCTTATAAACCAGATACCGCTGTTCTGTAGTGCGTCCGTACAAATCTTCTGCTGTTACGGCAATTTCTACCAGACCCCATGGGGCTTCAGCCAGCGGAATACTGAAATGGGTATCTCCCTTCACGTTTTTCAGCAGTGTCTCTCCTGCTGTAATTCCGTTCAGTGTCCATCGCAGGGCAACAAGACCACACTCGCTGTATACGCTGCCTTCCAGACTGTTTATTCCTTCGCTGTTCAGTTCAATGCCTGCCAGATACGGAGTTTCTGCAGCTGACGGTGTCTTTGTCTTGATGACAGTATCTGCCGGTGAACTGAATGCCGGTGCTTTTCCTTTAACAACAAAGGGCACTACAACTTCGTGTCCGTTTATACCATGAATATCTGTTGCCCAAAGAGTAATTTTATGAACGCCTGCTGACAGTGGTTCCTGCAGCCCGGCCAGAACATCTGCATAAAAAACACCCTGTGACGGAATATCTGAAACTGCACCGTTATTCACTTTGTAATGCAGAGTTTCTACGCCATCATCGTCGGTAATCTGACCACGAATATATAAAGTATCTTCTACAAAAACATCGTTTTCCTTGGTCAGGCTGAAATCATGAACTGGCTGTGCCAGATGTACTACCGGTTTATCGGCTTCAAAATCAACAGGCAGTTTTTTCTTGAACACGGTTACGTTTCCGGCAATATCGGTTGCAGTGATAATTAATTCCTGAGTTTTGGCAGTTTCTCCACGAATATCAAATTCATGTACCCAGTAGGGGTTACCATCTGTCAGTTCAAATTCTCCACTGTCTTTACCTAACTGCCAGGTCAGGCTTTTCACTCCAATACGGTCATAAGCACTACCTGCTACAGAGAAAATGCCGTTTACTGATTCATCATCAGTGGGATACAACAGTGTTATTTCAGCTTTTGTGTTGTCTACAAAGTACAGAAAGGAGCTGGTACCTTCTGTACCCTGCAAATCCGTTGCCTTGAACCAGCAGACCTGGGGCCCGTCGTCCTGTTTCTTTGTATCGATTACAACACTGAATGAATAGGTATTCTGTTTTTTATCGTATTTCAGTTTGAGGGGGGTAAAATTTGCACCGCCATCAATGGAATACTGCAGTTCTTTAATGCCGTTACCGTCAATAACCTGTCCCTGCAGGGTAATCTTGCCGCTTACCAGGTCTCCGATACCATAGTTGTGTACTTCAGTTACCGGCATATTACGGTCCAGATGCCAAACAACAGACACACTGTGACCACGGGTTCCGTGAACATCTACACCTGTTACGGTAATGGTATGGGCACCTTCAGACAGTTTGGTTGTATCAAGATAATATGACCAGAATTCCTTACCTTCAGCGACAACGGGGTTTTCTAAATCGCCATCAAAAGTAAGTTCAACAAATTCTACGGCATCATCATCAATACAGGTACCTACAATGTTCAGGTTACCCGGAACACGCATCTGTGGTGGCGGGTTTGTAATACCAGTGACAGGAAGATCTGATTCAGGATCTACATAAATGTTGAAGGGGCCTACAGCCGTAGTATTTCCACCAAGGTCCTCGGCAGTTACAACGATGTTGTAAGTACCTGGCTTCTTTTCTTCAAGCGGAAAATCTTCCTGCCATGAAGTCTGAGAGCCCATTTCCTTAGCATCATTGTCACGTTTTCCACCTGCGAATAGTGCAGTAGAAATAATACATAGACTGGCGATAATCAGAACTGTTTTTTTCACTTCAAAACCCCTAAACAATCACTGAATAAGCATACCTCTCCAAATTTTAAAGAAGATAGTACGCCTCATCATCTACAAATCGGACTTTTTTATCTTGAGAATTAGTACTTTTCCCCGGATCTGTTGCAAAAAGCCCCTGTTTAGTCTCCTGCAGTGGTCTTCCGGGAATTTTAGAGGTCTTCAGATACTATAAGATTGTATACCCGGTCAAGATCATCCCGGTCAAAGTATTCAATCTGGATAGTACCCTTGTTCAGAGAACCCTTGATGCTCACTTTTGTTCCAAGTGCTTCAATAAGTTTCTGTTCCAGAGCGGCAAGATTCGGATCCTTTTCTGCAGGCTGAGGAGCAGCCTTAGGTTCCGGTTTGGCACGGGAACCACCATTCAGTTCAATGGCCTGCTGTTCTGCTTCACGTACAGACAGATTCTGTCCCATGATTCGTGCAAACAGCACCCGTTGATCAGAAGGGTTGGTAACCGACAGCAGAGCGCGTGCATGGCCGGCGGTCAGTTCCTGTGTAGAAAGTTTTTTCTGCATATCCTCAGGAAGCTTCAAAAGGCGCAGACTGTTGGCCACTGCTGAGCGGCTTTTTCCTACACGTTTTGCAACATCGTCCTGAGTTATCTGAGCAAGATCCATAAGATCTTTATAAGCCTGTGCTTCTTCCAGTGGATTAAGGTTTTCACGCTGGATATTTTCTATCAAAGCTACTTCAAGTTTTTTTATATCTGAATATTTCTGGACACGTACCGGAATCTGCGTAAGACCTGCAAGTTTTGCAGCACGGGTTCGGCGCTCACCGGTAATAATCCAGTAATTTCCGTCACCTGCTTCTTCAACAACCGGTGGCTGGATAATGCCGTGTTCTTTAATGGAATCTGCCAGTTCCTGCAGGGCTTCCTGGTCAAATTCCTTACGTGGCTGATGAGGGTTTGGCGAAAGTTTTTCGATATCAACAAGAAAATCTGCACCGGGAGCTGCCTGCACAACCGTTACGGCAGGTGCTGCAGCAGACTTTAAGCCTGATGGAGCCGGTTCGTTCGTAGGACTTGCGAAATCTTTATTTTCCAGAAGGGCATCCAATCCCCTTCCTAAACCAAACTGCTTAGCCACGTGCAAGTACCTCGTCTGCAAGAGATTTATAACTGCGTGCACCTACGCAGGTAGGATCGTATTTGTTGATTGGAAGTCCATGAGATGGGGCTTCTGAAAGACGTACGTTGCGTGGAATAATCGTATTGAAAACGCCGTCTTTAAAGTAAGCCTTAACCTGCAGAACAACCTGCTGGGCAAGACGGGTTCGTGAATCGTACATGGTGAAGAAAACACCCCCAATTTTCAAATCCGGGTTAACGGAGTTCTGAACACGTTTAACGGTCTGCAGCAGCAGAGTAACACCTTCAAGAGCAAAATATTCGCACTGCATGGGAATCAGTACGGCATCTGCAGCAGTAAGACCGTTGATGGTAAGAATACCAAGGGAAGGCGGACAGTCAATCAGAATGTAGTCATACTGGTCTTTTAAAGGAGCCAGTGCATTTTTCAGGAACATTTCACGGTTTTCCTGGTCAACAAGCTCAATGGCAGCACCAGAAAGATCCATAGAAGCCGGAATTGCATCCAGGTTTTCAACCGGAGTATGGCGCACAACTTCTTCTACTGAGCAGTTCCGGGCCATAAGGTCATAGATAGTCGGCTTATTGTTGTCCACACCAACACCGCTGGACATGTTAGCCTGAGAGTCAAAGTCTACAAGGAGCACTTTTTTTCCGGCATCTGCCAGATAAGCTCCGATATTAATGGCCGAAGTTGTTTTTCCAACTCCACCTTTCTGATTAACAAATACGTAGGTAATTCCCATACCTTTAAATATACCATTTTTTAGCACTTACGTATATATTTTTGATATTGCTATGAATAGTTCTCTTTTTTTTACTGATAAAGATATTGATTTACTGATTAGTGCCACATTAAGTAAACCTACAGTCCAAGCTGACTGCGATAAAATCAGGATTACCAGAACCGATAACGATTTTAAAAGCGGTTCTGCCGGAAAATTCCAGATTTCACGTTTCAGGGGCCCTCAGGTTTTTCACGAAAATGCTGATAGTTCAAAAGTTTTGAACGCGCTTAACAATTCAGCAGGTTCCCTGTTCCACAATGTTGATGTACGAACAGAAACCGGCACCATTACCATGTTGACCAGTAAAAAGGGAAAGACCACTGTTCTCCGAAAGCCGAAGGAAACTGCAAAGACTTCTCCGCTACAGACACTTACAACGGCCCCGCACAACCGTGTCAAAAACTACATCATTCCAGAAGGGAAACCCGTCCTGTTCCTTGAAAAACTGGGTGTTATGACCCCCAGCGGTTCCGTACATGCCCAGAAATACGACAAATTCCGCCAGATTAACCGTTTTCTTGAATATGTGGACGATATTCTCCCCGTTCTGGAAGAAGCTGCTGGCTTTTGCCAGGAACGGCCGCTCAGAGTTATTGATTTTGGCTGCGGCAAGGCATACCTGACCTTTGCTCTGTATTACTATCTGGTAGAGATCCGCGGCCTCAATGCCGACGTTTTTGGCCTTGACCTGAAAAAACAGGTCATTGAAGACTGTGGAAAACTTGCGGAAAACTGTGGTTATACCGGCCTGCACTTTTCCACCGGTGATATTGCTTCTTACCGCCAGGATGCAGCTGCAGATGACACAGTTGATCTGGTCATAACCCTGCACGCCTGCGATACTGCCACCGACTACGCCCTGGCCTATGCAGTTGAACACGGCGCACGGGCTATTCTCAGTGTGCCCTGCTGCCAGCATGAACTGAACACCGCTCTTGGCCGTACCGTTACAGATGAAGCACTGAACCCCATGCTGAAATACGGCATTGTTAAAGAACGATTCAGTGCCCTGGCCACCGACGTCCTCCGCGCCGGCGAACTGGAAGCAGCCGGATACAAAACCCAGCTTCTGGAGTTCATCGACATGGAAGGAACGCCAAAGAATCTGCTGATCCGGGCGGTAAAGCGACAGGAAGGCGAAAAAAAAGCAGCCTGCAATCCCTATGCAGAACTGCAGGCCGCTCTTGGCGTAGAACTTACGTTAGGTAAGCTCCTTCGCTGATACATTACAGCCAACTGCCGCCATGGACGGCGGCGTTTAGCTGTCATGCTGAACTCGCTTCAGCATCTGAGATCCCGAATCAAGTTCGGGATGACCTTATTTTTTCTTGTTCAGCAGGGCGGCAAACGGGTTGTAACTCATGCCGTCATCACTGCCACCATAGTTTCCACCGTAGCTGCGATTGTTATCGCGGGCCGGGCGGTCATTACGCGGACGATCTGAGCGGAAGGTTCCTGAGCCTGTCGAAGGACCTGCAGCCCCAACTCCGGCTTTCTTAACCACAACCGTACGTTTTTCACCAGGACGAACTGCGCGAACTACACGGCGCTCTCCGTCACCGCTGTCTGCAGTGCGGGCAGATCCTGCACCACCCTGACCAATGCGGCTCATGGCATCACTTTTCAGTGAAAGGCTGATGCGGCGGCGGTCCATATCAAGACCAATGATGGTACATTCCTTAATGTCACCAACTTTCAGAACATCCATCGGATCGCTTACAAAGGTGTCACTCAACTCAGAAATGTGCAGCAGTGCAGTTTCCTTAATACCCAGGTCAACAAAGGCACCAAAGTCTACTACGTTCTTGATTTTACCGGTTACCTTCATACCTTCACGCAGGTCTTCAAATGCCATTACGCCTTTCTGCATGATTGGCTTTGGATATCCGTCACGAGGGTCACGGTTCGGTTTTTTCAGTTCTTCAATCAGGTCAACGATGGTGGCATCACCCAGCTCGTATTTTTCCTTCAGGTCCTTGCGGATGTCAGCACCTACTTCAGACTTGTTCTGCAGGCATTCATAGATAACGCGGGCTGCAGCATAGTTTTCCGGGTGAACCCAGGTGTTGTCCAGTGGATCACTGCTTTCAGGAATCTTCAGGAAGCCGGCACACTGTTCAAAGGCTTTTGGACCAAGTCCGCTGATTTTTTTCAGCTCATCACGGCTGGTAATCATACCTTTTTCATCGCGGTAGGCTACAATTTTCTTTGCCAAGGTTCCGTTAATACCGGAAACATATTTCAAAAGCGATGCAGATGCGGTGTTCAGGTTAACACCAACGTTGTTTACTACGGAAGAAACAACTTCATCCAGGGTTTCGCCCAGTTTTTTCTGGTTAACGTCATGCTGGTACAGACCAACACCTACAGACTGCGGTGGAACTTTTACCAGTTCTGCCAGCGGATCCTGCAGACGGCGGCCAATGGAAATGGCACCACGGATTGTCAGGTCCAGGTCAGGGAATTCTTCGCGGGCAGTGTCGCTGGCTGAGTATACGGATGCACCGTCTTCATCGGTAACGGTGTACATTACGTCCGGAAAGTGATCGCTGATTACTTTTGAAACAATAGCCTGTACATCTTTACTACCGGTACCGTTACCTACTGATACCAGCTGAATCTTGTACTTCAGGATTGCGTGACGGATTTCGTTGTAGGCTTCATCAGGGCGCAGCTGCTGGTTGATGACAAAATAGCCAAGATACTTACCGTTTTCATCCAGAGCGGCACATTTAGTACCGGTACGGATACCAGGGTCAACACCCAGAACACGGGTACGTTTGATCGGCTGGGTCATGAGCAGGTTTTTCAGGTTTTCGCTAAAGATACCGATACCGTGATCGTCAGCTTCATCGGCTTCGTCACTGCGGATTTCGCGTACAACAGCAGGAGACAGCAGACGTACCAGACCATCGTCAATGGCATCAGCGTGATACTTGTTGTTCAGTTTGTACTGTTTCTGAAGCAGTTCTACAGCTCCGTCTACATCAACATCAATTGAAACTTCCAGCTGACCTTCGCGTTCTCCGCGGTTCATGGCAAGAATGCGGTGTGGCTTTACCTGGTTCAGAGCTTCTTCGTAGTCCCAGTACATCTGGTATACTGAAGTTTTTGCAGCTTCTTCGTCCCCTACGCCTTTAACCACGATTTTACCGGTAGTCATATAGAACTTGCGTACTTCGGCGCGGTTATCAGAATCCTGGGCAACACGTTCAGCAATAATGTCCTGAGCACCTTTCAGTGCATCTTCTACGCTTTCAACACTCAGTTCCGGATTTGCTTCATCAACTTTTACAAATTCGGCAGCCTTTGCTTCAAGAGCAGCGTCTTTCAGTTCCATCATGGCATCAGCCAGTGGTTCAAGACCTTTTTCCTGAGCGATCATACCGCGGGTTTTCTTCTTTTTCTTGAAGGGAGCCCACAGGTCTTCCAGTTCGGTCATGGTTTTTGCATCCATAACGGCGTTATACAGGAACTCGGTCAGTTTGCCCTGGGCAAATACGCCCCGTACAATTTCCAGACGGCGGGTTTCCAGATTGCTATAGGTTTTGAATAAATGATCACAGTCACGAACCTGAACTTCATCAAGAGAGCCATGCATCTCTTTGCGGTAGCGCGAAATGAACGGAATGGTACATCCTTCATTTACCAGTGTAATTACAGCGCCTACCTGCTGCATTCTGATGTTCAGTTCTTCAGCAATGCGCTTCATGATTTCAACTTCGTTGACTGCAAGCGCATCAATCATTTCCTGGGTTAATTCCATATTTTTGAATAGTCCTCCACAAAAAATACGAGCAAGATTTTAGCAATTTTGTTGAGATTTTGCCAACAGATAACGATAGTGTAGCACACCACAGTGACAAAGGAGTGACAAACAACGGCAACTATCCTCAGCACATCCAGTCTTCAATCATCAGACTGTCGATGTTCTGAAAGTCCTTTGTATTATGAGTTACCAGTATCAGGTTATTGGCAATGGCAGTAGAAGCAAGCTGCAAATCAAGAACCTGATGTATTGTTCCCGTCTGTTTTTCTTTAGCCCGAAGGTCGGCAAGAATAAGCCCTGAATGCTTATCCTGTGGGATAATGGGGAATGTAGACTGCACTTTATCAATGGCAAAACTCCTCAACATGGACTTCTTGCGGCATTCCGGCATCAGATTAATTCCATACCATAATTCGCTCCAGGTAATCATTGATATGGCACAATAGTCTTCCAGTTCCCTGAGTTTCTGAATTACCCGGGCATCGGGTACCGGCTTTACAACCTCTGAAAGAATACACGTATCAAGCAGGTATATCGGTTTCATCGTGCCTACTCTTCTGCAAAAGGATTGTCCCGCCAGTTACCGCTTCGGTCATTTACGGCTTTCTCAAAATCAGCCATTTCTGAACTGCCTTCTGTCCGCAAAACATCATCAAATTCCTGTCGCCATTTGGAATACCATAAATCAAAACGTGATACCTTTGGCTTTAAGCCTTCGTAATAAGCTTTGGCATCAATCATCACAACTGCCGGTTTTCCATATTTGCAGACCTCAACAACCTGCCCCTGTTCGGCCAGATTCACATATTCCGAGAATTTCGATTTCACTTCATACAACGGTGCATTCATATATGTAATGATACTACCGATATGACTATATGTCAAAATCTTATAGTCATACTTATATACATGAGCTTGTTTGCCTCAGGAATAATTATCGTTTTTCGATAAATTTTATTTGACAGACGAAATATAATGGGGATATCCTTTTCATATGGCAATTATTCTTCGCTTAGATCGAGTCATGGCAGACCGGAAAATATCCCTGAACGAACTGGCAGAAAAAGTCGGCATTACCAACGTTAATCTTTCCAACATCAAAACCGGCAAAGTCAGTGCCATCAGGTTTTCAACCCTGGACGCCATCTGCAAAACTTTGCATTGTCAGCCCGGCGATATCCTGGAATATCAGCCGGAAATCGATGAGAATAAAATGGAGGCTCACCCAAAAATGGCATCAGAAGTAACGCTGGTAGAAATCGGAAATTTCATGACATTGCAGGAAGCAAGTGCTTTGGAAGTGCTGCTGAAAGAAAACGACATCCCATTTGTCCGTAAAAGTGAAGATATGGGTGGCTATTACGGAATGTCTTCGCCGGTTATGCACGGGGTTCACATCTTTATCAGCGATGCAGATGTAGAACGCTTTGAGGCGCTGGAACAGTAATGACACTTCAGAAATTGTACAGTTATACCAGGCAATGCATCCAGCAGTTTGACCTGATTCAGGAAGGCGATACGATTGCCATAGGAATTTCTGGGGGAAAGGATTCTCTCGCTTTGCTCTATGCACTAGCCGGATTACGAAAATTCTATCCTGTCCGGTTTGAAATCATAGGGGTAACGGCAGATTTAGGATTTGGAGAATTTGATGTATCCGGAATACAGAAACTGTGCGACGACCTTAAAGTAGAATACCATGTCATCAAAACGGGAATTGCAGATATCCTGAAAGAAAAAGTACATGCGGGCACGTACTGCGCCATGTGTGCAAAACTCCGGAAAGGTGCCATCAATAGTTTTGCAAGAGAACACGGCTGCAACAAGGTTGCCTACGCCCATCATCAGGATGACCTGATAGAAACCATGATGCTTTCTCTGCTATACGAAGGACAGTTCTACACCTTTGCGCCATCTACCCGGTATACAGACGCCGGCATTACCGTTATCCGCCCCCTGATCAACATCCCCGAAAAAGACATCATCGGCTTCCGGAACAAATATCAGCTTCCCTGCGTCAAAAATCCCTGCCCCAACGATGGCATAACCCGTCGCCAGTACGTAAAAGATCTGGTTACCCAGATAAACCGTGACAATCCCGGCGCCAAAGGCAAAATGTACAACGCCATTCTTAAAGGCAAAATCTACCAGTGGCACGATGACAACGGCGGCACAGAATCCTGACGCTCCCTTTTAAGCCAATTACGTTTAAAACAAAAAAGCTGCCTCGTCTGAGACAGCTTTCTTTTCGTTGGGCCCACCTGGATTTGAATCGAATACACAATCATTTGCAACTAAAAGCAACGAATTGCTACGAAATATAGTACTTCTAAAGGGCTGTATAGTCCATATATAGCGTTATTTGAGATGGTGACTTTCAAGTTGACTTAACCGCTTTGAAGCAGGTTGACTATTTGGTTGACTCTCACAGGTTTATCCAAATAAAAAACTCCTGCTCTCTGGCAGGAGTAAAAATATCGTTGAAGTTCGCCACATTTCCTCAACCGCCAGACAAAAAACATCTGACCCCGCAGCAGGCCTCTCTACATTAAACGATAAGCCAATTATAACCGCTATTAAAAAAAGGAGCGAATATGTAGAAGCTGAAATAAAACAGGGCAGGATAAATATCCTGCCCGCTGTGCCCGAGTTAGCGGATTACTCCGTTGTTCCCCCGGCAACTCATATATTATCACAAGCAGAAGGATTGGCAATTTCTCTCTGGATAGCAAATAAGAAAGTTGCAAGCTACAAAACTAGCTTCGCAAATAATCGTTCAAAAACAACGGAAATGAATTAAGTATGGCTATTTTCTGATCAGCATTTTCGTATTTATTGACCTGCTCTGCTAAAATCCTGTCTTGGGTAATTACATCTTTGTTTGCAGGGATGGCGTTCACACCGGTACATATAAAATGAGCTTTCATCACATTTAACACTTTTATATGTTTCCAGTTTTCCCGAATTTCATTGATTTTTTGATCATCTATCTGGTGATTGCGGTTATGAGGCAATTTTATCTCACCAGCATTATTCAAGTCAAAACAGATGAAACGAAGGTTTTTGTAACATGACTCCTCATCGGCTTCCTGTTTAAACTGTTTACCGATAAATAAATCAGTTGTATATGATACATAATCTTCATCAGGCAATTCCTTCTTAAAATACCTGATGGATTCCACCATAGGGTAATCGATGTACAGTTTCCCTTTATCCGTCTCATCGTTAAAGTACTCTAAGAGTTCTTTAATCTGATTATTCTGTTCCTCTATGGACAGCTTATTTTTTTCATCTATCCGTTTTATGTCATAATCAAAGAATAAATACACTTCGGAGATAGCATTACTGCCTTCAATCTTACGTAATTCCTCTTGCTGGTCTTTTGAGTTAGCCAGATGTTCTCTCAATACACTCACGATATCAGCAGCATCAACTTCTTCATCAAAAGCGTCTAATTCCTTCATTTCCTGATACAGCGAATATATATTACTGCAATAAGAAACGATAATATCGTCCTTCAATGAATCAGAGAGGAAGAGATACTTCATTGTTTTATATAAAGCGGGTTCTCTTTTTGCACCCTCAAAAATAAAAAGAATCATTTACCGAATGTACCGCCACGATACAGTTTTTCAAGATTATGACCTAAACGTATCTCCTTATTGGTTGCATTATGTGCATTTTCTATCTTGTCTTTAGAACAGATGTAGTAACAATCCGGCCGCAACAAGTCATTTGAAAAAACGGATGTATTGTGGGTTGTAAGTAAAACCTGGCAATCATATGTTTTAAGTTTTTCAATGATGAATTTAGAAAGTTCAAAATGATAGAAAGCATCAAATTCATCGATGAAAATGAATGAGGGACACTTTGCCGGATCTGATATGTCTTCAAGCCAATAGTAGAGCAGAAGCAAAGAACTCATACCTGAGGAACTGGCAAGGAAAAAATCCAGAGAACCAGATGGATATTTTATCAGTAACTGCTCACTGCCATTTACCGTTTTATGAGTCAATTCATCCTCATATCCAGCATCCTTGAAGAACTGCTTTAATTCTTCAAAATGGCCACGTTTAACTATTTCACTAACTATGGGTTGACCAGTCATAGCAGTGTAGCCCGTAAAACCTCTGGTTTCCAGAGACCAGAACAAAAGCATTTTATCAACAAATGAGTAAAATGTATGAAACAGTTTGTTTTCCTGAGTATCTGCCAGTATTACATTCTGTCTAACAAACCGTAATGCAGAAAACGGCAATTTTCGTAACTCAACCCGAAGATTTTCTGCACCTGCCATATTAAAAGTAATAGAATCCTCACTTTTCTGGCGATCATATTCAATCACTGTCTTAGTGCCAATTTCCAGTTTCTCTGAAATAATGGTTCGAATATCCTGCTTTGTATAGGAATATGTAATATCCGTATTATCAAAGGTAAATACATATTTGAAAGACGAAAAAGGAATATTTGATCGGAGATTCTTATAATTCAGATACTGATTATTATTTACATAGTTATCAGTAAGGTTTGCAACAATGTCAAAGACAGCAAGTCCGATGGATGACTTACCACTTGCATTCTTACCGTACATTACTGAGGTTTTTACGATTCCGTTTTTAATGGCTTCTGTATTGAAAGCGTAGTTACCGGTAGTTGAAAAATCAAGAGTGACAGATTTTTCAAAAGCCTTAAAATTACTTACCGTAAAAGATTTAAGCATATAGATACCTCTATACAAATATATACTTTTATCGGAAAAATGTATCTAAAAAGATACTATTTGCCGTAAAAAAATTACGGCAGAATTAGTTTTATACCTGAGCTACAAGAACAATGGAAGTGACTTTCAGTAGAAATCCTTACTTTGTGAAAAAAACTTGTTGATTTATACTCTGCTAAGAGAGAAACCATAAAAACGGTAAACGCACAATATGGCTACAAACCTGAACACTCTCGTCTCCGCCTTCAGGTGGGTGCTGCATACGCTTCTCTTAATTTCAGTATACTAAATTCCAACTATCAGTCAACGATACTTATAGTTCAATATTTTTGACAATTGTTCAGAGTGAAAGAATATCGTCAGAATAATATTTCAATAGGGGTAATATGGCACTTACAGAAATCATTATGCGAGCAGATGCATTGCGGCACTGTGTATTTTGGGTAGAAGGAATGCCTTTTGATGCAGAACTTGGGAAGCTGAATATTAATAATACACATTACGACTTTGCATCAGCAGGAATAATAGAGTGGTTCTATGAATACCAGAAAAATTGGGATAGCTTAACTGAACAGGAAAATCCGGATTTCAATTTATCTGAATGGAACAAAAGAGGTTTGATAATTGCTAAAGATATTGCTGGAAAACTTCCTCCAGACATTGAATTGTATTATCAAAGCCCCAAGAATGTTAACGGAACTTACATTGGCGAATGCATAAAGGTTGTATAAATTCTAAGTCGGTTGATTCCCTTACGCTTATTCCAGGAGGTTCTATGCTCTACATTACGGGCGATACACACAATACGATTGATATGACAAATCTTTCAGTGAAGAATCTCAGATACTATTGTTCATGTCAGGGAAGGGATTACAAAACCATTTCTTATGCTCTGATATTAGGTGATTTTGGACTACCCTGGTATGACTGTCCCGTTGATGAAAATGGAATTCATCCTGAGGATAAAGACGATAAATACCTTCTGCGATGGTACAACGAAAAGCCATTCAAGATTCTTGCTCTTATGGGAAACCATGACAATTACAATATGATTGAAAAGTTACCGGAAATAGACATGTTCGGGGAAAAGGTACTGAAGGTAAGTGATAATATCTTTTACTTAAAACGTGGAGAAATCTATAACATTGAAGGAAACATTTTCCTTACTCTTGGGGGCGCACAGTCGCATGATAAGGAATACCGGACACTGAACAAAAATCTCTGGGCTCAGGAAGAATGGACTGTCGAAGAGGAACAGGCATGTCTTCAGCGGATTGAAGAATACGGAACTGATGTTGATTACATAGTTTCGCATACAGGACCAATTGAAGGTATTTCGTGTATCGAATCTTCCTGTGATGATGAGTCATGCCGGGAAGCTTTTCTGGAAGATCCAAATGTGCGCTTTAACACAAAGATTGATGAAATGATGACTTATAAAAAGTGGTTCTTTGGCCACTGGCACCAGAGCTGGGGATATGACAACAGGAATGAAAGTAAGTATATTCCGCTTTATGCCGCTGGTGTGATTGTGGATGAAAGGAAGGTCTGATGAATCACATTTTTCACGTACACACCTGGCGTTGTAAACATGCAAGCGATGAGCCTGATGAACAGTACATTAAAACTGCACTATCGTTAAGTGCAGACAGAATCACCTTTACAGATCACACTCCGTTTCCCGGCAATAATTTCAGGAACAGGATGGAATTGTCACAGCTATCTGAATATATCGATTCATTAAAAACTTTACGTACAAAATATGAAGCTCAAATTGATGTACAAATTGGACTGGAAGTTGAATTTCTTCCCTCAATGCTGGAGTTTTACCGGCAGCTGAAATGTGAGAATGACTTAGATCTTCTTATTATCGGGCAGCATTTTTATGAGCATTCTGATGGAAAATACAGTTTTGATGATGAAAAAGGGTTCAATAAGTTACATGAGTTTTCAGGCTGTGGAAATGCAATTATTCAGGGAATAAAAACTGGATTATTCAATGTTGTAGCTCATCCAGACAGAATATTCCGGAGATGTAAGGAATGGACTTCTGAAATGACTGAGGTGTCAGAAAATATAATCAGAACTGCTGCTGAAAATAATGTTACTTTGGAACGTAATCTTTCATCTTACGAAAAATTCGTAACGAAGACGCAAACTTCATACTGGAAAAATGAATTTTGGAATCTTGTTGAAGAGTTTAATACTGGAAGTGAATCTCCCGTAAAAATAATCGAAGGTTTTGATACTCATTCATCAGAAGAAATGATTTCAAGATGCAAGTATTCGGATACGTTTTAATGTAATGTAAAGGAAACGTTAAAAAATGAAACTATTTATTTGTGGAAGCAGAAGTATTACTGACAAGGAATGGATATACAAAACTCTTGATGACTTTATTACCACTAACGAAATTACTGATATCACTGTTCTTGAAGGCGAAGCTAAAGGTGTTGACCTGATTGCAAAGGAATGGGCTGTAACCAAAAATATTCCAGTCATCGAACACCCCATTGATAGAGCAACCTATGGATTCAAAGCTCTTTTTGTCAGAAACGAACAAATGGCAAAAGACTGTGATTATATGGTCGCTTTCTGGAATGGAACTTCTACCGGTACAAAACACGATATCGAGATGGCTGAAAAATACAACAAACCCTATAAGGTATTTATTCAGGAATCAAACATGCCGTTAGTAAATCGCATTCCTATATCGCAAAATCCACCCCATTTATAACAATCCTTTCCTGAAACTCATCTCAAAATGCTTTTGTGCAGCATCCAAATCCATAACTAACGTATGTTGTATTCGGCGTGCATTCAGGGCTGCTGGTAGTTCATCAACAATATAATTCAATTCATGTACGCTACCCGTAGCCGGTATTGTGTAAACTAATTCATTCCTGCGCCTATTTATCACAAAATCAGATTTGCTGTGTTCCCATGCCATACGAATCAGGTGGCTAGCCGTTTTTGATGTAACTTTTGATCCAAGATAATCTTCCCAGGTATAAACAGTTATATACTCAGGTTTATCGATATGAGAGGTTTCCAAAACAATATCCATAAGGACTTCAGATGATATTTTAAAAATATCTGGAGTAAACTGCTCTGTTGAAGATTTCATCTGATTTTCCAGCTCTTCAACTAGCGGGAGCATGCGTCGGACGTACTCTTTAAATAGACTGTTGGAAGCATATTTGATACATTCCCGAATAGATTTATGTTTGTTACTGGCTACAATGGAATCGATTTTTGTATCTATTCTGAATGCGACAACTCGTTTGAAGATATCTGGTTTTAGCGAAGGTATTCGATTTGCCGTTATCGTAACTGCTGGATAATTTACATTTAATGGTGTAAGACCAAAGGTATCATTCTTAATTATACCTTCATAGTTATCTGAAAACTGCTCTTTGGAAAGATCATCAATATTTATTGGTATCCCCTCTCCCAATATTTTCAAGTTAACGATATTAGTTTTGGTAAAAGTTGATGATGGACAACGTGGTATTTTTTGACCAGCCATCAGTTTGCTAAGTAGTTCCACAAAAGTTGATTTTCCTCCGTTTGAAGCACCATACAGGATTCCAAAAACGGGTAACTTGTAAATATCATAATCATTCTGATTTGCGGTATATCGAAGTTTTGGACAGAACACACTGGCAAAAAACCAATTTAAGAATTTATAGTAGTCTATTTTTGTTTGTTTAATTTCTTCAGCAGTGCCGATAAAATCTGAGAGTCCATCTATGAATTTCAGTATGCAGTGAATATCGTTTCGTACAGCTTCTGAATCCGAATCCAGAGAAATATTTTTTTCATTGTAAGTTAGTTGGTGACTTTCAAAGTCTATGTGCAGTTTTGGACGTACTTTCTGTTTTGCAGTTTTTTCTGTTTTGATTTCATCATACTTTATATGTACTGTCCGAACTGTATCCGTAGTAAGAATAAAAGAACCTGATTTCTGCTGTTTTGGAATAATAGGCCTTAATTCCTTACTTAACTCTGTAATTGAACTAATGTATTGAGGAACATCAGTGGGCTGTGGTAGGTCTTTATCAATCATGACTACAGACCGAGAAGCTACTGTCTTGCAGATGGGTATTTCATCTATAGAGATGCTGCTTTCATTTTTTTGGAGTAGTCTTGCAGAAACTGTATCTGTCATATTGTCCGAACAGTTATTTCGAAATGAAATAAACAGCTTCAAATAATAATCATAGGCTTCAGTATCATCAAAATACAGAATATTTTCACGCTGTACCCCTCCGAATGCAGATGCTGACATATTGGCAGATCCACAAATCACCCGTGAACGACCATCATTCGCTTTTAGAATAAATATCTTTTCATGCGACTTTATATCGCGTGAGACGTATAAATTAATTTCATCAGAATTTATACGGGTTGCAATGTTTTGTAATGCTTTATTCCTGATGGACATTTGAATAGCAGTAATCTGATGAGCTAGAAGAGTTGCTATATCTGAATCTACTACTGATTCGCAACCAAATATAATTTCTGCATATTTAAATCTTGATAGCAAATTGCAGGTGAAATTTAATCCACTTGAGTAAGTTATTGCATGCAATTCGTCAAAGCCTTCAAAAAGATCTTGCCAGCTTGTTTCCTGACTTTGGATAAAACCAGCTTGTACTACCTTCAGTCGTGAACCCTCGTTATTTGACTCCTCTTCATCAAACAAACTTGTCATACATATCCTCTCTTGAATGCAAAAAAAGATATCTCACTGTATATCTGGACAATGACAAAATATGACACCTATACATATTTATTGGATTATAAGAGTAGGCATTTCACGACTTAAAATGACAGCGAAACATTTCGCTCGCGTTTTTTAGGATGGGGTGCGGGGAAGGGTGCCTTCCCTGCCGGGGATTCCTAAGGGGGCTTTTTTGCACCAACATTGTTGTGGCGCGGCCCCTTTAGGCGAACGTGGAGTGATAGCTTGCTATCAAACCGTAGTGAGTTACGGTCTGATACAGACCGGCTATCAGAAAGCACAAAATGCTACGGATTTCGAACGAGCGAAACATTTCGCTCATCATTATTCGTAATAAACAAACAGTCCATTACTAAGAATTTTACATTTCGTATGTTGTTGAATCAGACTCAGCTGCAATTAAAACTGGATAATCGTCGGTGGAATATATAACATTCTCTTTTCCACTGGATACAGAAATAAGATTAATAATTGCATTACGCTGATCCAGTGAAATTTTTTCTAAATCTTCAAGAACTTTGTGATACTTACTGAATAATGAATAATCAGGAACAGTAGTTTTTTTTTCTATTTTTGCATCCGTCTGTATCCCAGAAAGAAGATACTCAAGAGAAACATTCAAAGCCTTAGAAATTCTGAGAGCGATATCTGCCTGTGGCATGCTCTTCCTTCGAATACCGGTACCTATTGTAGAAACATCAATACCAACCTCTTCTGCCAGCCATTTTCTTGGCTTCCCTTGATATTCAAGCTCGCTAACAACCATTTCCCAAAAGCACATGAATATATATCTACAGCAGCAGATGTCCAAATTTGCTAAAAATGTTGCGATTGTCCTATATATCTGTATAATGGACTTTAGTCCGATTTGTTACATAAATGTGACAAATGACGTACAGACATAGAATATTTTTTTCGTGATGGAAAAGGAGTTTTGAAGTGAGTTCTCAAAGTGATGATTTTTGGTCAGGAATGCTTATTGGCTCGATGCTGTCAAATAAGAAACCAGCTGAGAAGAAAAAGAAAGGATCGTTTTTAGACGGAATAATTGGTATCTTAGGCCTTATCCTTTTTATTTTCCTCTGGTCTTCATTTTCTTTAGGCGTAGCAATTTTTGTTTTTATTGGAATTCCGATTGTAATTGGGATTATTATAGGAATTAGAAAAAGCCGCTCACAAACTATTGCATTAGCATGGGATCATTATCATGAAGGAAAATATTCACAGGCACTGAAAGAATGCCAGCCTTATTGCGAGAGTAATTGTGATGCTGCTTACCTTAAAGGCTATTGCTTGCTTCATGGTCTGGGATGCGATAAGAATCCAGAAATTGCATTTAATTATATGGAAATTGCACAAGATAAGAATGCAGAAGCACAGGCAGTATATGCCGATATGCTTATTCATGGAACCGGATGTAAACAAGATATCCAGGCTGGTAAATCTGCGTTAATCAGTTCCTGCAACAAAGGATGTTCGCTTGCCAAGCTTCGGCTCGGGGAATATCTGATTCAGGGTATCAATGGCTTTAGCCAGAATTATTCAGAAGGTATGCAAAATCTACGTGAAGTTGCTGAAGAAGGAATTCCGTACGCTCAGTGGGAATTAGGACTTATGCTTTGCAGTGAAATCGAAGGAATACAGTCAAATCCTGAACTTGGTCTAAACTACATTCGTCAGGCAGCTAACACCGGAGTTCAGGAAGCCATTGATTATCTGAATGAACATCGTAATTAATTTTCGATAATTCAATCGTAATACGTTAATGTATATCCCTGAAGGAAGTCTCCTAACAGAAAGCTTTCTTCAGGGATTTTTTTTACAGGCCCCCTCTCTATGTGGCGTTCCATCAAGAATGATAATGAGGTACAGTCTGATATAGACCGGCTGTCAGAAAACAAAAATGCTATGAATTTCGGGCAAAAATATCAGCTCTCCGTTTTCCAGAAGAAAAGACAATTGAAATTACCAAAAGCAAAAACGTTGCAGTCGATTTTGAAAAATCACATTTTCCTTATGAACAAAAAAGTCCGAAGCAGTTAACCACATAAATCGTGCGGATAGCTTCGAACTTAATTAAAAAGCCCCGATGGTAATCGTCTATTCAAGACACAATTTCTTGAGCAGAGGGTTACTGACATCAAAACTTATAACCCGAGTTAAAAGTCAGGCAGGACACAACAAGTGCAATCACTACACCTAACATATAAAATAATATTCCATTTACGGACATAGCCTCACAATACAAGACAGCATCTATGAATTCACGTACAACAAATAAGCCCTAAGCTACGCCTTTCCCATTCATAAGCACTCAAGCAAAAGCCTGAATCCTATTTAAATCGTTTTCTGCTTCCAGTTCTGCCATAGACAAATCGTACTTTGCCTGCAGATTCATCCAGAACTCCGGGCCTGTTCCAAAGAACTTACCAAGCCGCAATGCTGTATCAGCTGATATTGCCCGGTTTCCTTTAATAATTGCATTGATTCTGGCGGGTGGAACAAATAGCTCTATAGCAAGCCGGTTCTGACTGATATTCATAGGTTTCAGAAACTCTTCCAGAAGTACTTCACCTGGTGTAATTATATTTTTTGTTCTCATTCACGTTTCTTCCCTAATGCTAATCCACAATCTCAACATCATAGGTATGATGCAATACGAAATATACGAACCTAAATTTTCTGAGTTGCAACAGACATAAAAAAAGCTGCCTCGTCTGAGACAGCTTTCTGTTCGTTGGGCCCACCTGGATTTGAACCAGGGACCAACGGATTATGAGTCCGCGGCTCTAACCGCTGAGCTATGAGCCCAATTGATTACTTCTCGAATTCTAGCATAAAAGGATTTCAGGGTCAATTAAGGCTCTTGATTGTGAGCTTACTTCAAAAGCGAAAGTAATTTTTCCTGTGCAGCAGCTACCTTTGCCATTTCAACAGCACCTGTCGTAGCCAGTGTATCATTCAATTCCTTACAGGCCCTTTCTGACATGTTGGATTCAAACTTCTGCTTTACCATGGGGCTTGCAGCCTTTAATGCCAGAACCAGCGTTTCCATTTCAAGGTTTTTCAGAACCTTCTGTACCTGTTCATCAGGTAATTCAACTATCTGCTCGAAATTCATCAGTGCCTCCACTTTTATAATACATCGATATCTGCATCTGTCCATACCTGTCCCAGCAAAGCAAGTCCTTCATGCATATCCTGTCCCAGAATCTCCTAAGTCTTTGCAGTGATTGCACGAAAACCCGCAGTACGCTACAGGATCAACACCTTTTCAGGCCTGCCTGCATAGTTTATTCTTTATCCGCTGCATGGCTTCAATGTGCATTATCCAGTGACGGCTGAAAGGCATTCGGATTAATCCCGCCACATCTTTGTTGCACCAGTAATCAATCAGCCAAACAGCACGTTCTCCTGGATGTACACAGCCACTTTCCAGAAGGATTTTCTTTTCAGATTCTCCAAAATTCCGTGACATATCCTCATAAGTCATGCCCCGTAGCATATCATCAGTAGATTTTTTTACCGCTGCCACATACTCATACAGTTCCTGTACCTTCAGCTTCCGGGAAAACTCAGCTATTTCTCCGCCTTCAAGTTCGTTTCCTGTGGTAATCAGTGGACTCTCAATCCGTTCTTTCCACCCATCCTGAAAAAAAACCTGTTCATTTCCGGCTATAAGCGTATGGGCCACAATGTCTTCAATCCTGAAAATGTGCCAGATAGAATACGCCAGGGTTTTGTTGTGATACCCTTGTGCCTTGAGAAAGGGCTGCTGCCAGAACGCATCTTCCGGATATCCGTGGACAATCTGCGTTACCTGCTCAAAAAGTGAATCACGAAGGCTCATCAGTTCCCGGATACCATCTGTAAACGTATCCGGCTTCGCCAGCAATTTCTGCATCCTTTTATTCTGTTCCGACCACTCCGTGTTCATACCCGTTCCTTCCTGAATAATCAGATGATTTCAGTCACTTTTTTTGCATACGCAATAAGGTCTTCGCTACCATCAAGAGTAAGAGCTGCAAAGTGTACAAAAGCGGATTTGAATCTTTCGTATTCAGATTTTGCATCATAGCCTTTAATGGCATCAATCATGGTCTGAGTAAAAGGATTTCCGTTTATGTCCTCAAACAGAGGGTTTCTTCCTGCTTCAATATCGTCTTCATAGTTTTTGCGCTCAGAAACGAGAACAGTTGATCTGTACAATTCTCTTGCACTTTCATATTCTTTTGAACCTTCTTCCAGCACTTTCAAAAGGTCGGCAATCCGGAATGAGAAATTGAGGTCTGGACAACAGGGAATATCAGGGGCATTCATCTGGGAAGTTATACCGACGGGCCCCATTTTTTCACCTACGGCCTGCAGATATTCTTCCAGATCTTTCCCTGAGTTCACAGCAGCTCTTAATTCTTTTAAATCCTTCATACATATCTCCTTACAAAATCTTCACCTATGATATATATGCTATAAAGTAAAAGTCTAAAAAGTGACTATATTTTTATTGCTCCCAGCACTTTTCCTATGCTGTCATGTATTACAAGGTCTGCCATACTGTCTGCCTGGGTTTCACTTTTATTGATTAAAACCAGATGCTCGCCATGGAAATATCTGATAAGACTTGCAGCCGGATATACAACCAAAGAGGTTCCACCAATAATCATGGTATCGGCCTCAGAGATGGCATCGATAGCGCCATTTACCACGTCGTTATCAAGGCCTTCTTCATATAGTACTACATCGGGCTTTATCCGGCCTCCACACTGGCACAACGGAACTTTCTTTCCACCATCAATTATCGTCTTCAATTCTGTATCGTTATAGAACCTGCCACATGTCTGACAATAATTCCGCAATGTGCTTCCGTGCAGTTCCCACACTTTTCTGCTCCCTGCAGCCTGGTGCAGTCCATCAATATTCTGTGTGACTACGCCTGTCATTTTTCCTGCAGCTTCAAGTTCAGCAAGTTTCCTGTGTGCTTCATTCGGTTCTACGCTGTCTATAAGAAGTTTTGCCCGGTAAAACCGCCAGAATTCCTCCGGCATCTGTTCGTAAAAGCTGTGACTGATAATCGTTTCCGGTGGATAAGCCCACTGCTGGTTATACAAGCCATCTACTGACCTAAAGTCCGGAATACCACTTTCTGTGCTGACCCCAGCCCCACCAAAAAAAACGATTCTGTTACTTTCATTAATAATTTTCTGAAGTATTTCTTTTTTTTCCGTATCCATAGTTGTATAGTGACATCATTTGTCACCCCACCTCCCTATACTCTAATCATCAACCAAATGGAGGATATTCACATGACAAACAACACCGTTACCAGAAAGAACCTGAAAACCTTAAAAGGAACTGCCCACGCTCAGGATTCATACTTTCTTACTGCTGCAGATTTTATGAATTCATCTACATTCAGAAAGGAACGTTCAAAAGCCCTTATTCTCTCTGTTTCTACCATGACTACTGGTTTTTTGCTGCCACTCATGCTGGGCTTTGTAACAGCGTTACCTGATTTTGGTACCGATTATTTCCAGATTTCAGTTATGTCAAATGCCATGCTGGCAACTGTTTTCAGCTTACCGCTATCCATTGCCCTCATTGGTATCTCATTGCCATTATACCACCGTCGCATTCGAAAAACACTTGAACGCTATGGTTTTATCCGGACTGTTACCACTATTAACAGTGCTGCATAAAAAAAGGTACGTCTTTCATAAGACGTACCTTTTTTCCTCCCTGCCTTAAAATAAAAAAAACTCCCGCTGTTTGGAGCGCGGGAGTTTTCTTAAGCGGCCAAAGCGGTTCCTTTGGCCATTCTGCTATTAGCGGAGCAGAGTAAGTACGTTCTGAGAAGACTGATTTGCCTGAGCCAGCATAGCAGTACCAGCCTGCTGCAGTACCTGGTTCTTGGTAAATTCAACCATTTCAGAAGCCATATCAGTATCGCGGATGCGGCTTTCAGCAGCCTGCAGGTTTTCAGCACCTACGTTCAATCCGTTGTAAGCATGTTCAAGTCTGTTCTGGTAAGCACCCAGATCAGCACGCTGTTTGTTAACCTTTTTCAGAGCTTCATCAAGAGTTCCGATTGCGCGGTTAGCGTCATCTGGAGTCTGCAGACTCATGATTGATTCATCAATTGCAGAGCGAACATTAAGAGCAGCAGCAGTCATGGTTCCAATGTAAACCTGAACGCGCTGGTCCATGTTTGCACCTACATGCAGCCACATAGAAGAAGTTACGTCGTTGGTTCCTACATCTACAGCGAAACGACCAGTCAGCATGTTCATACCGTTGAACTGTGCCTGAGAAGCAATGCGGTCAATTTCAGATACCAGCTGAGAAACTTCAACCTGAATCTGCATACGATCTTCATCAGAGTAAATACCGTTTGAAGACTGAACAGCCAGTTCACGGATACGCTGAATTACATCAGTTGTTTCTGACAGATATCCTTCTGTAGTCTGGATAAAGCTGATACCATTCTGAACGTTTACAGCAGCCTGGTTCAATCCACGGATCTGACTGCGCATTTTTTCAGAAACTGCAAGACCACTGGCATCGTCGCCTGCGCGGTTAATGCGGCTGCCAGATGAAAGTTTTTCCATGTTCTTCTGGGTTGCACTGCTTACGTTGTTTGCGGTGCGGTTAGCGAACATAGCACTCATGTTGTGATTGATAACCATTGTGTATCTCCTTTGAAGCCCCGGTTGCACCCACCGGTGCTCCTATGACTCGTTATCCTGATTTCCAACCAGCCTCTTTCGGGCTGATACTTATCTATCGGAGATACAAAATCCAACTTTATAGATATTATGAAAAAAATTGTGAAATAAGCTTTTTACTTAGTTTTTTTATGACATTCCGTGCATCCGGTTATGTGAACATGACGTTTCCCGGTACTCCGGAGAAACAGATGTGCATCAAGATGCCCTTCCTGTGGAACAACTTTATGGCAAACAGGGCAGACCCTCTTAATACCAGGACGTGGTACCGGGTAACAATAGGGACATCCGTGAATCGTACATGCCTGGTCTTTCGGGTCGCAGCCTTTGTACACTCTTGATATCAGGTTTTCTCCAGCATACAGTGCGGAATTACACAAGGGACAGTTGGAGTGACTGGGACCTTTATCCTTCTCTTTTTCTTTTCTCCTGTCTGCAGCATCATCAGTTTTCAAAACCCATTTGAACAACCATGCTGCCAATGTCACCAGAATGATTGAAAGAATAAAAAGAATCAGCCATGTTTTCATAATAAAGACAGTGTACAGAAAAATGACTATACTGTGCACCATGAAGAACAAACTGAACAATGAACTTGCCGTATGTGGCTTTGAGGCAGTAAAAGCACTGGAAAAAAACCATCAGGAACTGATTACCCGCCTGTACTTTTCTGCTGAACGCGCACCTCTTTTTGGCGGCCTCTGTAAAAAAATGGCTGCCCGCAAGGCTCCCTACAATCAAGTAAAAGATGAAAGCGAACTGACCAAACTGGCCGGAAGCGTACACCACCAGGGCGTTGTAGCCTTTATCCCCCAGCCGGAAATTCCACGCCTTACCCGTTCCATCACTGATACCTGGGTACAGAACAAAGAATGTGCCCTGCTTCTTGACCGGGTTGGTAACGCCAACAATCTGGGGGCCATTGTCCGCTCCGCTGCTTTTTTCGGCTTTAAGAACGTCATCATTCCCCTGGATGAGGCCCAGTCTTCCATTACCACTTCCAGTTACCGCGTAGCTCAGGGCGGAATGGAAAAAGTCAACATCTATGCCATCCAGTCCATTCCCTACCTTCTGAAAGACCTGGAAGGTAAAATGATTCGCTTTGGTACTGATGTTCACGGATCCATTCCCATCAGTCAGATGAAATCATTCAACAAGGATAATAAGGGAGTTCTGATTGTTCTGGGTAACGAAGAACACGGTATTTCCAACGAAGTAAAAGAAAACTGCGACAAGCTGATTACCATTCCTTCTCCTGCCGGAGATCTGGAAAGTTTGAACGTAGCACAGGCGGCCAGTGTCATCCTGTACGAATGGGCCCGCTGATTAAAAGGTCACTGAGCCTGTCGAAGTGCCTGGTTTAAAACAGAAAAGGCTGCCATTCGGCAGCCTTTTCTGTTCAGAATCACTGAGCTTGTCGCGTGGAACGCGATTATTTCAGCAGTGCTTCAAGATCGAATTCACAGGCAGTACAAGGAACACCGATTGTCCAGTTTTCCAGAACCTGTGGATGAATTTCACCGAAAATTCCGATTACTTTTCCATCTTTCAGGATGTTTGCCTGACGACCAGGAATGAACCGTGGGTCGTCACTTTCTGAAACCTTGTATTCTTCATCAAGGAAGTGCAGAACTGTTGCAACTTCACTGGCAACAGTGTTGAAGTTTGCGTCAGCTGCTGCTGTAACAAAACCAAGATTCTGGCGGGTACGGGTTCCGGTGTTTTCTTCGTCACACAGGAAAGCAACCTTACCGGTTTCAAAGATTTTGTGCGGATACGGAGCATTGGCACTGCCGCTTTCTGCAGACAGCAGGCTTGCAATGATTGAAGGACGTACAAACTGATAGTTTTCACTCATTGGGTTTGCAATTTCGATAACACCGTCTGCAGTAATGTTCATGCGGTCAATGTAATCTTTCTTTGACCCCAGATAGTTGAAGATCATTTCCTGGTAACCCATACCAACCATCAGTTCTTTTGTTTTGCGGCTCAGCAGGGTAATTGGCAGAAGACGACCGATAGTAAAGTCATGGGGACGTTCAGGATTGAAGAACGAAAGTTCCTTACCCATCATTACATCTTCAATTACGTCTACTTCATGCAGGAAGTCGTTGCGGTAAGCAGGTGGATACAGGGTAATGGTTTCTTCACCTTTTGTACCGCTTACGGTTGCCTTACAGTCCATGTGGGCAAGGGCGTCAACTACTTCATCAGCAGTCAGGCTTGATCCCAGACGTTTATTAATATTGGCAAGTTTGGCATCGGTAGTATCCTGGAAGTAATAAGGAACAACAATTTCCTTACCGAATCCGGTGTCATAAGGATGAACAACTTTAACGGGCAGAATTTCGTAGCCGGCATCTGCAAAGTCACAGGCAACGATGTTTGCTGACAGAATAAGACCTGCCATATCTGAACCGGTAAGTTCTACCATCAGGTCTTTATCACCAACTTCTACAGCACCAAGAGTTGCACTGTTGATGATAGGAGCCATGGACATAACTTCGCCGGTATCGTCAGTCAACAGTGGGAATACTTTTGCACCATCAAGAATCCAGCCGTATTCTTTTCCTTTTGGGTGGTCAGTAAGAATCTGGCGGCAGGTCATTGGTTCAGTACACTGCAGTGGAACAAAAGAAGTCTTATCCGGGTCTACAGCTTTATAGTGAACAGGCCATGTAATCTGGCTCTGGCGGTATACACCCATAGAAATTGAGCGGCGTTTGCGGCCAAAGTTCCAGCACAGTTTTTCCTGAGTCTGGATAATGTCCAGCAGCATAGGTTCATCAATAGGTTTGCCTGAAATAACAAAGGCAACCATGTAGGGACGAACTTCTTTACATGCTTCATCAACGGTAACAACACGGTTACCGAAATCTTTAATGTCACCTTTGGTAGACATGAATTTGCTGAAGTCAGAGATTTTACCGGTATTGTGAACACGCAGCTGGCGGGCAACACCACCGGTAGACCACAGGTCAGGACGGTTAGTATCGTTCAGTTCAATTTTGATAACCCGTTCGTCTTCGCTCTGGGTCATATCAGGTTTTTCATCGAGCTCTGCTTTACCGCAGGTCAGTTTAGCTTCCAGGGTATCGTAATCGTATTTGGTTCCAAGTAAGTTAAAAAACAGTTTTTCGTTTACTTCAATTTTGGGCATGGAAATTCCCCTTTAATAAGTTTGCGTAAAAGTATAACAAACTTATTGCGTGCGTTCAAGAATTCAGCCCCACTGCAGAGCCTTTACCTTGTAACTGAACCACGTTTTTATTACAATTCCTAACTATGAAAGCATCAAAAACAATGATATCTACACTGCGCGAAGCTCCAAACGACGCAGTTATTGCCAGCCATCAGCTCATGATGCGCTCAGGTCTTATCCGTAAACTGGGCAACGGTCTGTATTCCTATATGCCGCTGGGCTACCGTGCCTTCTCCAAAGTTTCTAAGATTATCCGTGAAGAACTGGACAGAGCCGGTCTTCTTGAAATTAAACCAACCGTTATCCAGCCCGGTGAACTGTGGAAAGAATCAGGCCGCTGGGAAACCATGGGTCCTGAAATGCTGAAAGCTACCACTCGTGGCGGTCAGGATATGATCGTTTCTCCTACTGCAGAAGAAGCCTTCACCGCTCTTGTTCGTGACGGACTTGAATCATACAAACAGCTCCCTGTTACCCTATATCAGATTAACACCAAGTACCGTGATGAAATCCGCCCCCGCTACGGTGTAATGCGCGGACGGGAATTCACCATGATGGACGCCTACTCATTTGATGCTGACCAGGCTTCTCTGGATGCTTCATACGAAAATGTTGCAGAAGCATACCGGAACATCTTTAAACGCATGGGTCTTAAAACCATCTCTGTAAAGGCAGACACCGGTAACATGGGTGGATCCGGATCAGAAGAATTCATGATTGAATCTCCGGTTGGTGACGATACCCTTATGCTCTGTGAATGTGGTTACGCAGCCAACGTTGAAAAAGCTGCCTGCAAACCAGATATTCCTACTGATGATGAAGGAAAACCACAGGTAAAAACTGACCTGCCTGTTGAAGAAGTTGCTACTCCCAATGTATTCAGCATTGAAGACATGGAAAAATTCTTCGGCACCACTTCTAAACGGTTTATCAAGGCACTCATTTACCGCGTTATCAACTGCGGTCTTGATCTGAGCAACGCCAATGGCGGAAAAAACTTCAAACAGGTAACTGAAGGAAACTTCACGTACTACCCGCTTTCATATGTTTGTGTTCTTATCCGCGGTGACCTGGAAGTTAACGAAGCAAAACTTGCCGGCCTTCTGAAATGTTCAGACCTGTGTCTGGCAGAAGGTGATGAAATTCTGCAGATGGCCAATGCCCCACACGGATTTGTCGGACCACTCACTCTGAACTGCCCTATCCTTCAGGACCTGTCAGTTTGCGACATGCACGATGCCTTTGCCGGCTCCGGTAAAGAAGGATTCCACATCAAGCATGTTGAACCAACCCGCGACTACACTCCATTCATGGTTGGCGATGTCCGCACTGCTGTTGTGGGCGATGCCTGTCCAGACTGCGGAAAGCCATTCTACAGCAAAAAAGGTAACGAACTGGGACATATCTTCAAACTGGGTGATAAATACACCAAATCAATGAACGTAACCTATCTGGGACAGGACGGAAAACCCGTAACTCCTCTTATGGGTTGTTACGGTATCGGTGTTGACCGTACTCTGGCTTCAATCATCGAAACCTACCACGATGATAAAGGTATCATGTTCCCTATGAGCATCGCTCCCTATCAGGTAGCCATTGTTCCCATCAAATACGATGGTGTCATGAAAGAAGTTGCAGACAAGATGTATGACGAACTGACCAAGGCCGGTATCGAAGTTCTTCTTGATGACCGCAACGAACGCCCCGGTGTTAAGTTCAACGATATGGATCTTATCGGATTCCCAATCCGCATTACCGTTGGTGAAAAAAACCTGCCGAACGTAGAACTGAAACTGAGAACCGAACCGGAAGCTCAGAAACTGGTGCCGGAAGACGCCGTAAAAGAAGCAGTACGCATCGTAACAGAACAGCTTGCTGCCCTTAACGCCTGAAAATCAGATTAATTCAAAAGAGGTTATCCCCTTAACGGATAACCTCTTTTTTTTTATTATGAAGGTATGATTTTCAGAAAAAAGTTAACCGCTCTTATAATTGCTTCTGTTCTTGCTGCCCTGATCCCGACATCTCTTTTTGCCCTTCCCGGCATTACATCCAACCGTGAGACACCTTCCGGCCAGTACATCTATTACCGGGACTATACCTTTACTGACGAAACCTATATTGGTTTCCTTGTTTACGATGACTGTACCCTTGCATTAAGAACATTTTCCCTTTCATCCGGTCTTGACCAGAATGGCGACATCACACGTCATGTAACTGCAGATATAACCACCTATCTTCGTCTTGATCCCACTGCCGACTACATTTCCATCATCGGAGAGACTACACCCGTCAACATGTCTGATTCTCAGATAGACAGTATTAACTATGCCCATGACATGCTGTATGAACTTGCAGGCCGCCGCAAACGTCTTAATGGAGCTTCCATGAATCCTCAGCTGATTCTCACCCAGGAATATGTTCAATTTGGCGGCAATGTGCACCTTACCTGGCAGAATTACATACCTGTTTTTAACCTTCGAAGCATCACCAGCGAAGAAGGTGACATGGTTTTTGAAGCTGTTACCATGGGAATTCTCCAGTCTTCTGAAGATACTTCTTTTTCACAATTCTTTGGATTTGATAATGCTCCGTCACTGACAGCTGCTAAAAAAATCCCATCCGCTGATACTGTCCTTGATTCCATGTGGATTGATGGATCTTCTTACTGGCGTACCCTGAGCAATTCAGACGGAGCTGCCATGCACTCTTATGTCATTCTGTCATACCAAAACGGATACGAAGAGTACCTTTCCAATCTGTATTATGAATTACTCCAAAGCATTGAAACCAACTATACCTATCTGCCGAATGCTGTTCTTATTTATGATTCAAACGGTATTTATTCCAAGGTTCTTAATTCAGTAGATACTGCTGAAAAATGGAACTGCGCCATTCGAAAAATAAAACCCCTGAATACCACTGATTTTGTGTACCAGGAGCTTGTATGTTATGCAGGTTTTTACCGCAAACACAGCGCGTATCTTGAAGACCTGCTCATCCGATGGGAAAAAGAACTGGAATCAACGGAACGTTGACCGTGGTAATGGGGCACCGATATACACGCCCTCCAGCCCAAGATAATCGGTTTTTTCGCCATCTATTAAGAACTGAACGCTATCAATATTGCCAAATGCTGTTGCAGTATATACAACCTGCATCAGCTGGCCATAGTACCCTTCAACGCCATACTGGTTATACCGGAATTCATCACTGAAATTAATGGTTGCAACTCCACCAGAAACAGATGCTCCCAGCAACCGTGTTCCCTCAGAGATCAGGGATATATATCCTGCTTCAACATCCCGTAAATCAGGACCTTTCAGCAGTGCATTAATGGCTGCAGTCAGTGGCATATTTGTTTTATTGATGGAACGTACGACTTCTTTTCTGACAACAGATCCATCACCCGCAATCTGGATAAACCACAGATGTTGTTCCATCTGAGCAGTTACAGCCGGTTCCTGTGTTTTCTGTTGTTTCTGCTCCGGTTTATTCTGATTACTATTACTCTGTTCCTGGTTATTTACCGGTTCCTGTTTTTCGGGTTTTGCTGGTTCCTGAACAGGCACAAAAGCATCTTCCTGATCTGTAACATCAGATTCATCAGTGTCAAACACAAAGGTCTGCTCTTCTATTTCTATTTCAGCCAAAGGTTTCTTCTGGTTTTTAGACTCATGCTTTACAACAAACTCAGGGTCACTTCCAAAAACCTTTCCAAAAAAACCCGTGTTTTGCAGAACTGTAAGAATTCTGTCTCTGTTTACCAAAAACATAATCAGCAGGATTAATGCAAACACAATCCAGAAAGCAGCACTTACGCCCTTTGAACTCTTCTTTTTTTCAAAACTCTCTTTATCTTTAGACATGTAAAAAAGTATATGACATTCACGTCTTTTACAAAAGTGCGGAAGTCTTTTATAATTGGCACGTGATTACCTATTCGGGAATTAAAGTGTCGTCTGGTATCGGCACTGGCCCAGCATTTATACTTAATTCTGAACTTTCTCACATAAAGCAGACAACTGTTTCTCCGGAAGAAAAAGAAGACGGATGGGCACGATTCAGCATTGCCCGTCAAGATGTTCTTGATTACTTGCAGGCAGGAATCGAGTCTGAATCAAAAGAGCAGTCAGAAATATTCACCACCTACTGCATGATGCTTACTGACCCAGAATTCCTCAAACTAGTACAAGATACTTACAAATCACATAACTTCAACATTGAATGGATTCTTTCACAGAAAGTAGAAGAATATGCAGATATGCTGCGGAATTCTGGAGTGGAATATCTGGCAGAACGAGCCAGTGATATTACTGATGTTTATGGCAAAGTGTTGAACATTCTGACCCATAACATAGCTCCTACACTTGAAAATATTCCTGAAAATTCTGTCCTCATTGCAAAAAGCCTGAATCCTTCCGATGCACTGGTATTTTCACAGAAACCTATTGCTGCATTGATTACCGAAGATGGAGGAATGTCCAGCCATGTTGCAATTCTGGCACGCGCCTATAAAGTTCCATATATTTCCGGCGTAAAAGACTGTGCCCGAATATTCCAGCAGGATGAACAACTTATTGTAGATGCAGATAAAGGTCAGATAATCAGAGACCCTGATGACGAAACCACTGTATTTTACGAATCTTCTATACAGAAGGCTCAAAAAGAAGCTGCGGAACTTGAAAAATTCATCTTTCAGCCTGCTATGACAAAAGATGGAACTTCCTTCCAGATTTTTGCCAATATTGCCAGTGTACAGGAAGCTGAGCTGGCACTACAGGATGGTGCTGATGGTATCGGACTTTTCAGGACAGAGTTTCTTTTTATGAAAGACTCTTCCATTACTGAAGAAGAACAATTTCTGGCCTATTCCAAGGTTCTCACTCTTATGGGTGATAAACCGGTTACCATCCGTACTCTTGATGCCGGTGCTGACAAAGAAATTGCCCTGACAAACTACACCCCTGTACACGAAGAAAACCCTCTTCTTGGATTACGGGCTATCCGTTTCTGCTTTGCTCACGAAGATCTTTTCAAATCGCAGCTGCGGGCCCTTTACCGTGCCAGTACCTTCGGGAACCTGAAAATCATGATTCCCCTTATTTCTTCAGTTGAAGAACTGGATCCGGTACTTTTACTCATTAAAGAAGTCCAGGACGAACTTACTGAGGCAAATATTCCTTTCAAGAAAGATACGCCGTTAGGAATCATGATTGAAACTCCGGCTGCTGTACTTGTCTCTGACTTTCTTGCAGAAAAAGTATCGTTCTTCTCCATTGGATCTAACGACCTTACTCAATATACCATTGCCGTTGACCGGGAAAATGCCAGCGTTACTCCACTGTTTAACGAATTACATCCCGCTGTTCTTCGTCTGATTACCACAACCCATATGACAGCTGCATCTGCAAATATCCAGCTGTCTGTCTGCGGTGAATTTGCCGGAAATCAGGAAGGAATAATATTCCTGGCCGGACTGGGTATCAGAACACTCAGTATGTCAGCTTCACGTATTGCCAAAGCAAAGGCTATTCTGGCATCTTATGACATCACTGATTTAACTCATCTGTCCAAACGTCTGCTACAGCTGCCCTCCACTCAGGCAGTACAGGCTGAACTCGACTCATTTATTACGAAGAAATCATCTTCAACTACACAGGAAAACTAATGCAGGAAAATCCAGATCAGACTCTCGAAGCCGGAGAAGACACTCCAGCCCCACGCTATGACCGCTCAAAAAAATACCGTAACCTTCCTCACGTGGTAATTGTTGGCCGTCCAAATGTCGGAAAATCAACACTGTTTAACCGTATGCTTCATAAACGGCGGGCTATTACAGATCCCACTCCTGGTGTTACCCGGGATCCGATCAGTGAAACTGCCTTTATCAATGATATGCCGGTTCGTGTTACCGATACCGGTGGTTTCAAACTAGAACGCGACATCGGTACCATGGAAGCCGTTCTTGATGAACTGGTAGTACAGAAATCCATTGAAGCGCTGAAAACAGCAGATGTTATTCTTCTTCTGCTGGAAGCCGGAACCATTACAGGTGAAGATGAAGAATTCATCAACCTGCTTCGTCCTTACTGGCCTAAACTCATTGCTGCAGTCAATAAAACAGAAGGTGGCCGCAATGAAGAGGATGCCTATAACTTTTATCAGTACGGTTTTGAAGAACTTATGTTCATCTCAGCAGAACACGGAGATCATATTCCTGAACTGTATGAAACCCTTATTAAACGTCTCGATTTTTCTAAAGTTGAAGAAGGAGAAGAAGAACATCCCATCAAGATTGCCATCATGGGTAAACCGAATACCGGAAAATCAACTCTTTCTAATCTGCTTACAAATTCAGAAGCTTCCATTGTTTCTGATTACGCCGGTACCACCCGCGATGTCGTAGAAGGATCCTTCACTTTCAAAAACCGTCAGTTTCAGGTTCTTGATACCGCCGGTATCCGGCGCAAGGCTAAAGTTACCGAAGACGTAGAATATTTCTCTGTTACCCGTGCCATTAAAACCCTTGACCGCTGCGACATCGTTTTTTACATGATGGATGCCAACGAGGGACTTACTGAACAGGATAAAAAACTTATTTCCCTGGCCTATGAGCGTGGCCGCGGCATGATTTTCTGTCTGAATAAATGGGATACACAGGTTCAGGAAAAACGTGTATTCAAAGATGCTGAACGTAATATCAAGGTAATGTTCGGACACATGGAATATGTTCCAGTCCTGCCGATTTCAGCAAAAGAAGATACCGGTATCAAGCAGCTTCTGAATACTGCCATGGAACTGTACAACCAGCTTACTAGAAAAATTGATACAGCATCTTTGAATACTGCCTTAAAAGACTGGGTTGCAGCCTATCCACCACCAGCAAGCCGCAGTGCCCGGTTCAAGATCCGGTATATGACGCAGACCAGTACAAATCCAGTCCAATTCCTGCTTTTTGCAACACGTCCGGAAGTTGTTCAACCAACATATCTGGCCTATCTTAAAAATAAAATTCGTGCTGATTTAGGATATGATAAAATCCCTGTACTGCTGGAATTAAAAGCCAGCCGTCAGAAGTGGGAAGACCGGGATAAAGGCAACGATAAAAACCGGGATCACAAATAATGGCACAATTCAGCATTGGCGAAATTGAATCTCTCACGGGTATAAAAGCTCACGTCCTCCGATATTGGGAAGAAGTAGTTCCCTCTATTACTCCCAAAAAAGATTTCTCTGGACGTCGTGTCTATTCAACCCGTGATCTTCAACAGATTCTGCGCCTTAAATATCTGATTTACGAAAAGAAATTCACTATTGAGGGTGCCCGTAATCAGCTGATTGCGGATATTGATGTTAATGCTCAAACTGCAGACTCCATGCAGCAATTAAATGAAATCCGCGGTACGTTAATCGATATATACCGCCAGTTACACAAAAACAATGAAACAACAAACTAGACCGAACAAACCCGTTAAACCTGTTTTACTGAAAACACCTGCAGCAACTCCTCTTTTTACACGACTGCCAAAAGAATCTCAGAATATTCTGCAAAACTTTGACCAGCTGATTCAGGATATTCAGCCACTGAATGCCAAGCAGCTTCAGATTCTGCCTGATGTCATAAAAGATCTGTCTCATTCCCTTACTGATGAGCGTTCTACCCGTCGTATCGGATACATGAACGAAACAAAACAGCTTTCAGCCTATGTCAGGTACTTCACCTGGTGGAATCTGGTTCGCATGACCCCTTTGCTAGCTGGGTTTCCGACAACAGCCTTTGCTCATCTTACAGATGAATCCGTCATACTTGATATTGGTTCCGGCCCCCTTACTGTACCCATTGCTTTATGGCTGGCCCGTCCTGATTTGCGTACAAAAGAGATCACCTGCTATTGTCTGGATATTTCACAAAATGCATTATCTTTAGGCGAAGAACTGTTTCTGAAGATTGTTTCAAAGACAGCCCCCACAACACCAGATCAGAAACCCTGGCACATAGTACGAGTAAAAGGTGAATCTGGTACTGCAATCCGTAAAAAAGCACATCTGGTTACCTGTGCCAATATGTTTAACGAGCAATACTGGAATACTACCAAACCTTTGGAAGAAGTTACAAAGAAAGACTCTGAATTACTTCTGTCTTATGCAGATGAAAAAGCTACCATACTTTTGATTGAACCTGGTATTCCACGGGCAGCCAGATTTGTTTCTCTTATGAGAGCAGCTTTTATCCGTAAAAAGATGAATGTTATATCTCCTTGTCCACACACCGGGGAATGTCCCATGGAAGGGAAGAAAGGTGGCAAGTGGTGTCACTTTGTTCTTGAAACAGAAAAAGCAGCCCCTGCCCGTCTTCATAAACTAAGTGAAAAAGCAGGTCTCCCAAAAGACCGGGCTTCTCTTTCATTCTGTCTGGTTTCTTCTGCCTGCGACACTTCCACTGCATCTGAAGATTCCATGGCTATTCGGGTTGTATCTGATTCCATAACGCTTTATGACCATACAACGGCTCGTTACAGCTGCTCTGATCTTGGTCTTACCCTGCTGCAGGCTCCAGAAAATGCCTTTTCTTCCGGTGATCTTGTTGCTGTACCTGAAAATCATCCTGCATTGATGAGACCTCAGATTGACCGTAAATCAGGAGCTCAAAAAATCCGTCTCCAGTAAGAATCCTTCATTCATAAAAAAAGGTCCTGATTAACTCAGGACCCTTTTTCGTTACTCATACATAGCTTTTATTTCTTTTTCATACAATTCGAAAATCTTGTACCGCATCATTTCCTGTTTTGGAGAAAGTTCCCGTCCTACTTCAAATGGTTTTGGCAGCAAAGTAATTTCGTTAATGATTTCAAACGGCTTAAATCCAGTTTTACTGCTTACCAGTGACTGCACTTCGTTTTTATAAAACTTAATGATCTCTGGTTTTTTCAGCAGGTCTTCATATGTTTCATACGCAACATAATTATCACGGGCATAAATTTTGATTTCATCTTCTGCAGGAATAATCAAAGCCGAAAGATACCTTTCATCCTGACCAACCACGATGCTCTGTGTTACATACCGTGATTCCGCCAGCTTCATTTCGATTGGCAGTGGTTCAATATTTTCACCGCCACGAAGAACAATGGTATCCTTCATACGTCCACGGATAACAACTTCTCCGGTTACGGTCTTCATACCGATATCACCGGTATCAAACCAGCCATCCTCATCAATTGCTTTTTTAGTCAGCTCTGGTTTGTTGTAATAACCCTGCATAACAATAGGACCACGAACGTGTACAACACCTTTCTTACCGTTGGGAAGAACTTCACCATTTTCACCTACGATGCGAACTTCTACACCATCAAGAGGTTTTCCGACGGTACCAAAAATAGGTGCATCTACCGGGCGAACTGCAACTACCGGAGAAGTTTCGGTAAGACCATATCCTTCTACAACGTTAACGCCGGCTGCCCAGAAAAACTCATCAATAGCAGGAGGAAGTGCTCCACCACCGGAAACACCGGCACGGAAATTAGTTCCCAGTTTTGCACGTACTTTACTGAATACCAGTTTGCTTCCCAAAGCTTTCAGCGGAGTCAAAATCAGCCATGGAATAAAAAGGACAATCCAGGTAAGGATAATATAATCGTTTTTAAAGCGGGCAGTCTTACGGAACATACGCCGGCTTATGCGGCACTGCAGCAGAGCAACTGCGGTAAAAAAGCGGAACAGGTTGTATACAATACCGCCGGTTTTACGCATGGCTTTATTTATACCATCATACAGAGCTTCATAAACGCGCGGTACGGCTGGCATAATGTGGGGATTCAGTGCTTCAAGGTCTTTCAACAGAACAGATCCAACCGGTTTTGAATAGCAGAGAGCACCTCCCTGACTGAGAATTACATATTCACAGGCTCGCTGGAAAGCATGCCATACAGGCAGTACACATATGATTTTTTCACCGGGATGAACATAAATACGATTCTGAAGATCAGGAAGCTGAGCAATAAAGTTGCCGTGGGTCAGCATTACACCTTTTGGTTCTCCGGTTGTACCAGAAGTAAAAATCAATGTAGCAAGATCATTTTCCTGACCTTTATCAAGTTCTGCTTCTACTACCCCAGGATGAGCTTCATTCCAGGCAGCCCCTTCTTCTACAATCTGTTTGAATGTATATAGGGTTACTCCCAAGGAAGCAGCTTTCTCTTTAAGTTCATCACTGTAATTTTCAAAACAAATCAGTTTATTCAACAGCGGAAGGTTTTCCTTAAGGCCAAGAATCTTTTCAAGCTGACGTGGGTTTTCTCCAATAACGATATTACATTCTGCAGTTGCAAGAATAAACCGCAAATCATTTTCTGTTGCATCACAACCGCGGGGAACGTCAACAGCACCTATTGCCAAAAGACCCATGTCGGCCTGTTCCCATTCCATACGGTTATCAGAAATCAAACCGATATGTTCACCGCGAACAACACCCATATTCAAAAGCCCACCACCAAAGTTCATGGCGATATCAAAAAGCTGTTTATAAGAAATCGGTTGAAATATTTTCTTTTCGTCTTTGGAATACTGTGCAGCAATCTTTGGATACTGAAGAGTCATTTCTCTCAGGATCTTCGGTAATGTTTTCTCCACGGTCGTAACCCCACTTTTTAACGTCAAATCATATATGACAATATGTCAAAATATGTCAATTTAAACTATATTAAAAAAAGTATACACTATCTGCGGAACCACTTGCAATAAGACTTCACAGACTTTCCCACGAAAGTATAGTATACATTGGGACAAATTAATGAAAAAGACATATCTTCAAATACAACAGGAACAAATATCCCATATTCAGGAACATCTTGATGCCGGTTTTCCAAAACCGAAACTGCTTCTTCATGCATGTTGCGCACCCTGCAGTTCCTATGTACTTGAATATCTATCCTCTTATTTTGACATCACCATATACTACTACAATCCCAATATCCATCCTGAGCAGGAATACACCCGCCGTCTGGAAGAATTGAAAGCCTTCATCAGAAAACTTGCTGCTCCTCCGACACTGGTTGAAACCACCTATGATGTGACCAATTACTTTGATGCGGTGAAAACGGAAAGCGAACCGGGATTGCAGGCGGAACCGGAACGGGGAGAACGATGCCGGCGCTGTTATGCATTCCGGATGGCAAAGGCTTACGACTATGCCTGCAGCCAGAAATTCGATTATTTTACCACAACGTTGAGTATCAGCCCCCACAAGGATGCAGAAAAGATCAATACGATTGGCGCAGAACTGGAAGAAAAAGCCCGGACATCAGGTAATGACGTCTGCACGTATCTGTACGCTGATTTCAAGAAGAAAAACGGATATCTTCGGTCCCTGGAGCTTTCAAAGGAATACGGATTGTACCGCCAGGACTACTGCGGCTGCGTTTTTTCTAAAGTTGGCTTTACCAAGGTGTAAAAATCCCACTATACTTTTTTGTATATGAAACCTCAGGAAATCCATGAAAAAGCTGATCAGGTACGTGATGTTCTCCGTTACCTGAACCAGTTCAATCAGGCAATCATTGTCATCCACATTGATGATGACTTAATTGATTCCCCCGTATTCTCAAGCCATATCCGTGACATTGCCATGCTGCATGCAGCCGGGCTGAAAGTGGTTATCGTTCCGGGATCAAAAAAACGGATTGATACCATTCTGCAGAATGAGAATATTTCATGGACAACCCACAACCACGTACGTATTGTTCCGGAGTCTGCACTGAATCTGGTAAAAATGGCCACCTTTGATGTCAGCAATACCGTTATGACTCATCTGGCACAGGAACAGTTGACCGCTGTCATCGGTAACTGGGTGCGGGCCCGTGGACTTGGTGTCATAGATGGCATTGATTACTGTACAGCCGGCGACATCGATAAGATCAATCTAGATTCTCTTGAAACTATTCTGGAACAGAAACATATTCCTATTTTCCCCTGCATCGGCTGGTCCGGTCAGGGAAAACCCTACAACATTTCTTCGGTACGGCTGTCTACGGAAATTGCTTCCATGCTTAAAGCACAGAAGCTGTTTTTCCTGACTGCCGGTAAAAGTGTTACGGCAGATTCTTTCAGTGTGCCATCGTCTGTCATCCTGACTGATGATGGTTCCATTCCTTCCCTGGATCTGGATGAAGCTGCATATGTTCTGCAGAATACTTCTGAATCTGAAGTAACAGAAGAAACCATGTCGCTAATCCGGCAGTGTGTTGCCGCATGCCAGAATGGTGTTGACCGTGCCCATATCGTCAATGGACAAACCAACGGTTCACTGCTGACAGAGATTTTCTCTGACAACGGATCCGGTACTATGATATATACCTCTAACTATGGTGGCATCAGAAACATGACCGCAGAAGATATTCCGTCTGTTCTCAGTCTGATGCAGCCATTCGTAGAAAAAGGAAATCTGTTACCAAGAAGCCGTACCCAGCTTCTTGCTACCTGGCAGGATTATATTGTGTATGAAGTTGATGGTGGTATTAAAGCCTGCGCCGCACTTCATCACTATGAATCTGATGACACTCAGGCAGAAATTGCAGCAGTTGCAGTTTCAGAGAAATTCTCATCCCTGGGCATCGGGCCAAAGATGATTAACTATCTGATTGACCGTGCCAGAGACCAGGAACTTTCTCAGGTATTCATTCTGACCACCAAGACATCAGACTGGTTTGAACAGTTTGGTTTTGTTCCAGCAGATATTGATGCAATTCCCGTTGAACGGAAATCCCACTGGACGCCGGAACGAAACTCCAAGGTATATATCTTACGGTTTTAATACAAACTTTCCCTGAGATTCTACCGCAAAACGATCTACGACCATTTTTTCAAAATCAATCTTATCCTGCATGATTTTTTTGGAATAATCGTAGTTCAGCAGTTCTTTTGCATTTACTGCTTCTTCATGACCTTCGCTCTGCTGGTACTCTACAACGTCTGCCATACTGCCGCAGTTTGTAAAAGCCCGGTACACACAAGTCAGCCAGATTCCCTGTCCTCCAAAATGGTCAACCATATCCGCATCCTGCAAGAGCTTTTCATACCAGGTATGAACATCGGATTCTGGCTGTCTGTCACAATGTGCTTCAATAAGCTGACATACCAAAGTAAGTTCTTCTGCAGAAAGTTCATCTTTCAACAAATCCCGGACCAGTACTGCTCCACTATGACTGTGTGGTTCTATTCCTTTCCCAATATCATGAAACAATCCGGCGCAGCGAAGTACGTCATCCATGGAACAATCTTCAGGGAACAGTGCTTTCCGTAATTCCAATACCGAGTTGCTGACTCTTTTACAATGATAAAAAGCAGCTCCTATTTCCCGTTCAAGATGGGATTTTTTCTTTCCCATGTACTTCCACGCCAGTTTTTCCAATTTTTCAAAATCCATTTTTCACTCCTTCATCTAAAACGAAGTCACACTCTAGCAAAAAATTAAACCCCAAACAATAAAGCCATGGTTTAATTTTTGCAGCTATTTTGTTTCACGTGAAACATGAGTCAATAGCGTTATCCAAATATGGAATATGCCAAATACTATAGCTGATACAGTCAGTAATACATGATTCAGAATAATTCCAACAAATAGAAACAGCACAGAAGGTATGAACGCTAATGCAAAACCTTTCCATAGATTCTGGTTGTGAAAATAGAGAATCCAAAATAGCAGATAGAATGCCAACAGCATTCCACATACAGCATAATACAATATCTGTTCGGTTCTACCTGCAAAAGAAAACTTCCATACTAATACCGGAAAAATGAGAAAAAACATGCAGCAATATCGCCCAATTTCTTCTCCTATCACAATAAATCCAGGGGTTTTCCTAGTGTTTTTCTGCATATCTTCTTTCTGCTGTTTTATAGCATACAATAGGTTTGGGACCAAAATTACTATAAGCTGTAAACCATTAAACAGATTTATACTATTAAATTCCATAATCAAAGTTCCATTTTATCCTGCATTTCTTGCAGATACTTTTCAACCCATATAGCAACACCGTCAGCATCATTTGATTCTGTTACTTCATCTGCCACAGCTAGAACTTCCGGAATAGCATTCTGCATGGCAATTCCCCTGCCACACCACTGAATAGGACCAATGTCATCATGATCATCTCCAAAATAAACTGCATCATTTTTATCGATTCCCAGGGTATCCAGCATCGTTTTTACTCCATCTGATTTTGTGGCATTCCGGTTCATAATCTGGAAAAAACAGCCCGAAGACATGGTGTAATACACATCGGGGGTAAGAACTTTTTCCATATATTGTTTCAAATCTACAAACTCGTTTGTTACAATTATTTTGTAAACAGCATCACAATCCGAGGGTAATTCCGGAAAACAATCTACTACTGTGGTGTTCCATTCTGGTATCATCTTATTACAAATTATACCGGCTGGTATTTCTAAAGATATAACGCAACCAGGAATCTGCACTAAACGCTGCAATATTGTCCGTACTGAATCCTGGTCTATTGGAACATCTATTGAATCTAACTTATCTGAATATGTTCTTGCTCCATTTAATGTTGTTATTGCATCTGGTTGAATAACTGCTTCATATTCCACTGTTGATCTTCGGGGTCTGGCTGTCGCAAAAAGAATTTTTATTCCATCTTTATTTGCTTGCTGCATTACCTTAACTGTTCTATCAGATATTTTTTTGTCGGTAGTCAACAGTGTTTGATCTAAATCTATAATAATTGCTTTTATCATACTTTCCTCACTTTTTATTTACTGTTTCACGTGAAACAAAATATATACGAATCAAGATATTATAGCATTAAGTTCTGCACATACTGTATCTATTTCAGGATGAGAATCTAATGAACTTCCATTACGAAAGAATGTTCTATTTCGTTTTGCTATGGTAAGTCCTACTGTAATAGAAAGCGTTTCAAAGGACTTAAAATAAGTTATCCACGTTCATTTCGTCATTTTTATGTTGAACGTACAGATACTCATACCCTTCCAATGGATTATAACTGATTTCATACCAGTCATTTAATTTATTCAAATTAATCACTTTATCTTCTCCTCTACTAAGAAAATTGGCTAAGTGTGTAAAAATATTTACAGATAATAACTTTCTTGGATAATTGTACTTAAACAAATTGTTTCACGTGAAACATTGTATATATCAATAGATAAAACCTAACTATACCAGAAATATTCTTAATTATTTTTGGTATAGAGATTCATACCAATCATCAAGGGTCTTTTTTGAAATATGGGTATATACAGCTTCAGGTATTTCAGCATTATCCTTTTTTGCTTTAAAATACACCATTCTGGGATGTGTACAGTTTTCTAATCCGAGCATTGAATTAAGGTCAACAGCTAAATTCCAGCTAGACATAAACGCAGAGCCTTCTGCTGAAAAACACAAACGCTTTTCTTTTACGATATTTATAGCATCCTCAAATGTCACCCATCTATTTGGATTTCCCTGTTCATATGTATTTCGCATTCTTATATAAACAGGTGAACAAAGAGCTTTTTCACGATACTCAAAAACATACATAGAATCTAATTCTTCTAAAGATTTCATTATTTATTCTCCTTTATGCTCGCTGAATTGTAAAAGAGTCCTATTACAAATGTTTCACGTGAAACAAACCTACAAAAACGATGTAATCGGGTGTCAAATACATTATCAATCCGGTAGATTTGTGGAATTAAAAGAAGTAGACTATTCCAAAGAACATAACTCATAGTGTCCTTTTTTAAATTGTTTCGTAATCTATGCATTACACAGATGCTGAATCGAGTTCAGCATGACAGAACTTATTGGTAAGCACACTACAGTTAGCAAAATTTTTTACCTAGTCTTTTGCATTCCGTAATTATTTCAGTATCCATAGAGCTACTAATGAAGCCTGTTTTTCTATAGATATGTAAAAAATCCTGGATCTCAGAATCAGAAAAAAGATTGATTCCGTGAATTGTTGGATACTTAACTTCATTCTCATTAGCCAAGAAAATTTCTATAAGACCTCCATCGTTCATCATCTGAGTATAATAAACAAAGGTTCCCATACTAGTACTATCTCCTATAAATAAAGGCTATATCCGTAAAAAGTGATGCTAATTGTCACCCTGAATACTTCGGCAAGCTTAGTACGACGTTTGTTTCAGGGTCTCATCATAACACCACAAATCTACCGGATTGCCAGTACATTCAAAACCGCTCGATAACGTAGCTATTGGTGAATCACGCCGTAGAAACTATACAAAGTCCATGCTGAACGCATGGACGCCGGGCTTCAACAATTTTTGCCTGTACTGGCAATTCTCTCGATTTGCAGCTTTTCGCTACACTCTTGTTGCAGAGTAGCATTCAGCAACACTTTTTACGGACAAAGCCTAGATAAAAAATGTTTCACGTGAAACATAATAAGATATTAACAAAATTAAACACTATATATAGCGTATAATTAAAATGAAAGCAAAAAAAACGCTATATAGAGCAAAGATAATCAAATTGAAAGTTGTTTTATATAATTACAATTTTTCCAATCCAAAAAGATT
>JAZLGC010000035.1:0-34161 GCA_045616125.1 Treponemataceae bacterium
AAGGCTATGTCCGTAAAAAGTGTTGCTTATTGTCACCCTGAACTAGTTTCAGGGTCTCATCATAATACCACAAATCTACCGGATTGCCAGTACATGCAAAAACGCTCGATAACGTCGCTATTGGTGAATCCCGGCGTAGAAACTATGTATAGTTCATGCTGCCGCATGAACGCCGGGCTTCAACAATTTTTGCCTGTACTGTCCCTCCTCTCGATTTGTGGCATTCCTGTACAATTCTCGTTGCTGTGTAGCATTCAGCAACACTTTTTACGGACATAGCGTTTTTCAATTTTTTTTATAGAACCTGCAATTTTTTGTCTGAAATTTGCGAATAACTATAGTACTGAGATTTTTTCCACGTATAAGGAGTAATTCGCATGAGCGATACAAACGCAAACCGTGAACATAAAGACAGACTGTTCACGTTTTTATTCAGTCAGCCTGATCACCACGACTGGATGATCAGCCTCATTAACGCCATATCCGGCAGCAACTATCCCCTGGACCAGCCTATCCAGCTGACCACACTGGATGACGTTCTCTACATTACCATGAAGAACGATGTATCCTACATCATCGATAACCAGATGATTCTTCTGGAACATCAAAGTTCCTTTAACCCCAATATGCCGCTCCGGGGTTTCCTGTACTTTGCCCGGCTGTACCAGGCCTACATCGATGAACAGGGAGAACATAACCTGTACCAGTCAAGAGTTCTGCAGATTCCTACCCCACGATTTTATGTCATCTATAACGGGCTGAAAGAAACTGACGACCAGGTAAAACTGAGACTTTCTGATGCTTATTTTCACAAAGACAACCAGACCTGCCGGGAATTTGAGTGGACAGCAACCATGCTGAATATCAACAAAGGGCATAACGAAAACCTGCTGGCCGTATGTCAGCCCTTACGCGAATACCAGGAATTTGTTACACTGGTACGCAGAGGACAGACAGAAAAACATCTGTCCCTTGCCGAAGCAATAAACCGGGCCCTGGACGAGGTTATAGCAAAGAACTATCTTGACGGGCTGTTCAAAAAATTCAGGAGGGAAATTGTGGATATCTTAACCCATGCCTATACTGATCAGGAAGCCGAAGAACTTTACCGTTTAATTGGCTACGAAGATGGTTATGAAACTGGTCGAACTGAAGGCTATGAAACTGGTCGCGAAGCCGGCATTGAACTTCAGCGGCAGCAGGATGAAGCTGTTATCCTCGCCAAGGATGCAGAAATAGATCGTTTGAAAGCTTTGCTTGCTGAACGGAATAAATAACAAAAAAAGGCTGTCCGTTTGGACAGCCTTTTTAGTCAGGAATCTGTAAAATTCAGATTAGAACTTTACAACAACCTGTACGTTGAACTGGCGAACCAGAAGATCGTCTAAGGTGGTTGCTGTACAGTGTAAGTCAGTGCTGATAGGTGCAAGAATATCGAAACTGGTGTCAAGAGTAACATTGTTGGTTACGTACCAGGCTAAACCGCTTGTCAGATTCAGATTTGGAATAGCGTCAGAAAAGGCAATGTTTTTTCTTGTTGTAGTTCCCGATGGCTTTTCAGTCGAGGTATCCTGTCTGTGTTCAGTAACTGTCTTTGTGATGGTAAGACTTGGAAGATTGTAAAGTCTGCCTCCAAAATTAAAGTCAAGTTTTGAAGGCATCAGCTGATAGGTACCACCCATTGCCAAAGTAAGTCCAATAGAGGTGCTTGAAGTCTTCTGGCGATTATCGGTGTATACTTTTGTAGTAGTTGTCGTTGTTCGATTTTCAGTAGAATCAAGATTATTAGTGGTAGATTCTTCTGTTGTAGTTAAGAGTACTGGACTATTGGTTTCATATGTTACTGGTACTGCAGCTCTGTAACCAATTGTCAGTTTTCCGTTTTCCATGGTCTGTGCTACAGAAGGTGTAATGTCTAATTCGTTTCTTGATCTTCCGCTTACTGATTTGGCATAGGTAAAAGAATCATCCTGGGTGGTTGTAGTTCCAGTTTTAATAGTCTGTTTTCCTTTGATAGACACTGTACTGTTATACTTAGTGATATAATCCCATGCATTAATAGTTACAGTACCGTTTTTAATTGGAAGAATACCGGTGGCTCCGAAACCAATTACATTAGTGCCACCCTTAATGGTATTATCATACGTAGTGGTAACTGTTGTTGAATCGCCTCCAGCAGGAGTAGTGGTTATGGTTGTTGTTGTTCGACCATCATAGAGAGTGTTTCCGTTCAAAACGAAAGAAGGGTTAGTATTGGTAGTTTTGAAATTAGCCCCGAATTTCAGACCAATGTCACCAATTTTCAGACCACCATTAAGAGTATATCCTGCTTCTGATGTACCAGTGGTTCTGGTATAAGACACAGAATTTTCAGCAATTGTGTTTCCGTCTGCATCTTTTGTAACTTCAGAATTGTTTACAGAATTTGTGGTTTCATCAAAATTGTAAGCAACAGTTGCTCTAACACCAATCCCGCCAGGAAGTCCTAACAGAGCTGAAGTAGTAAGTGGAGACCTTGAAGTTACACTGGTTTGTCTGGTTTCGTTACTGGTAGTTTCAGTGGAAATCAGGGTTCCGTCGGCATCCTTATTTTCCACGGTATCGGTTGTGATTATTGGTGTGGTTGTGATGCCGGGTAAGCTTCCTGAGGCATAAGCTCCCAGATAGAATGATCCAAACTGGTGTGCATAACCAAATACAGGAACATTGTTTTCAAATTCCAGAAATCCCCATGCATTTCCGGTGTCTACTTTTGTGTAGTCCAGAACATCCATGTAGTTATCAACATCAGTTTCAATAACTCCGTTGGTTTTGGCGTTTGCCCATGAAGTCTGTGCGCTTACAGCCATCACTGCTGACAGGGCAATTGCAACAGCAATAACCCGCTTAAAAATACATTTCATAGCATATCTCCATTTAAGATAAATTTAATTGCATTTTAATAATAATAAAAATTTAATGCAAGATATCGATAAACTATCAATAAAAAATGGCTATGTCCGTAAAAAGTGTTGCTGAATGCTACACAGCAACGAGAATTGGACAGAAATACCACAAATCGGGAGGAGGGACAGTACAGGCAAAAATTGTTGAATCCCGGCGTTCATGCGGCAGCATGAACTATATATAGTTTCTACGCCGGGATTCACCAATAGCGACGGTCGGTTGTGTTGCATTGCAACACAACCTTACTGAGTTTTGCTAATGCAAAACTCAACAGTTGTAACGTCATTCACAGCGTTTTTGGATGTACTGGCAATCCGGTAGATTTGTGGAGTTTTGATGAGACCCTGAAACTAGTTCAGGGTGACTATAAGCAACACTTTTTACGGACATCGCCTAAAAAATAAGACTATTTCCGGTGTCACAATGTATAAATACTGCAGATTATGTAGCGTCACTTAAGATTTTGTGGTACAGTGGGGCCATGGAAGAAATGCTTGATTTAACAGAATGCCGTAACCAGATCGATGCTCTTGACCGCCAGATTGTAGAACTGTATGAAATGCGCATGGATGTTTGTGCCCAGGTTGCTGAATATAAAATTGCCAGCAATAAGCGGGTATTGGATCCAAAGCGGGAACAGCAGAAACTGGCTTCTGTAGAAAGCATGGTTAAAAATGAAGAGTATGCTCAGTGTGTTCACGCAGTGTATGAGCAGATTATGGCATTAAGCCGCAAGCAACAGTATTCCATTATGAGCAAGCGGAATACTACCGGTAAACTTGCATTTATTTCTGTTCCGCCATTAACTCGTGAGAACACCAGAAACTGCCGTGTTGTATTTCAGGGGGCAGTGGGATCTTATTCCCAGATTGCCATGCAGCAGTTCTTTGGAAAGGATATTACCAGCGTTAACGTGGAGTCCTTCCGCGATGCCATGCTTGCCATTGATAGCGGGGCTGCAGATTATGCCGTTCTTCCCATTGAAAACAGCAGTGCCGGCATCGTAACTGATATTTATGACCTCCTTGTAGAGTTTGAAAATTACATTGTCGGAGAACAGATTATAAAAGTAGAACACTGTCTTATGGCAAAAAAGGGTGCTACGCTGGACGGCGTAAAAACGGTATACAGTCATCCCCAAAGCCTGATGCAGTGCGAAGGGTTTCTGACCCGTCAGGGATATGAGCAGATAAGCATGAAAAACAATGCCTTTGCTGCACAGAAAATTGCCGGCGAAGATGATCTTACTCATGCAGCTATTGCCAGCAGTGCGGCTGCAGAAGAATACGGTCTTGAGATTCTTGAGCGCGGTGTCAACGACGAAAAAGAAAACTCAACCCGTTTCATCATCGTTACCAATCAGAAAGTGTTCCCGGAAAACGCCCGCAAAATCAGCCTCTGTTTTGAAGTAAGCCATACCAGCGGTGCTCTGTATCATGCGTTAAGTCATCTGATTTTCAATGGACTTAACATGACTAAAATCGAATCCCGTCCTCTTGAAGGCCGCAATTGGGAGTATCGTTTCTTCCTTGATTTTGAAGGCAATCTGAATGATCCTGCTGTAAAAAATGCGCTTTCGGGCCTGCGGGAAGAAACCCGTAATCTGAAGATTTTAGGGAATTACTGATAACATATTCCTTATCGGCGTAACATCTTCGTACCTCATCTTTCCGGCTGGCAGTACAATATTAGTATTATGGCTGTAAAATCTTTTGCAAAAGCAACAAACCGACTTCGTCCTGTAATTCGTGTAGATAAAGAAAGATGTGTTAATTGTCAGAAATGTATTTCTGTATGTCCCGTAAAGATGTGTAATGATGCATCCGGCGATTATGTAGACCTGAATACTGATATGTGTATCGGCTGTGGTCGCTGTATTGATGCCTGTAAACATGAAGCTCGTCTGGGTATTGATGATTTTGAACAGTTCATGAAAGATCTGGCCGCCCATAAAAAAATTGTAGCTATTGTGGCTCCTTCTGTGGCAGTGGCATTCAAGGGTCGCGATCTGGAACTCAATGGCTGGCTCAAATCTGTGGGCGTTACTGCCTGTTTTGATGTAAGTTACGGTGCAGAATTGACCACAAAGTCATACGTAGAGTACATCAAGAAAGAAAATCCGCCGCTGGTAATCAGTCAGCCTTGTCCTGCACTGGTTACGTTCTGTGAAATATATCGTCCAGGACTTCTTCCCTATCTGGCACCGGCAGATAGTCCAATGGCTCATACGTCCCGCATGATCCGGGAATTTTACCCTGAATTCAAAGACTGCAAGATTGCGGCTATTTCTCCCTGTTATGCCAAACGCCACGAATTTGATGAAAACGGAGCTGCTGATTACAACGTAACCATGCGTTCTATTTCGGATTATTGTGCCAAGCATAATATCGATATTGCCAGCTTCCCGAAAACAGACTATGAAAATCCTGCCGCTGAACGGGGCGTTCTGTTCTCATCTCCGGGGGGACTTATGCGTACAGCTGAGCGTATGATGCCGGAACTTGCCGGCGCAACCCGAAAAATTGAGGGCGAAGGTATCATCGATTATCTTTCGAACCTTGAGCGGGATATGAATAAGAATGCAGCGCCGCTGTTTAAACTGGTTGACTGTCTGCATTGCGGCCGTGGCTGTAATGGTGGAGCTGGAAATCCTCCAAACCGGATGGGGCTTGATGAAATGGAACGGTATGTGGAAAGCCGTGCCCGACGTCAGAAGGAAACATGGAATACGGTGCGGGAGAATCCTCTTGCGCTGAAACGGGTGAATAGCAGCTTGAAAAAGCATTGGAAAGCCGGAATATATGACCGCACTTATCTGGAACGCAGTGGCCCCTACAAGAGTTTCTTCAAGGTTCCAACCAATGCCGATATCCAGAAAATCTTCATGGATATGGGAAAATACGATAAATCCGATGTTCTTGACTGCGGTGCCTGTGGATATGACACCTGTGAGCGCATGGCGGTAGCTATTTTCAATGGCCGGAATAAGAAGGAAAACTGTCATCAGTATGTAAAACATCTGCAGGAGAAGACGCATCTTGAAAGAGAGAAACAGCTGCATAAACAGGCTGTTGAGAAGGTTATCGAAGTAAGCCTGAAGCAGTTTGAAGCCAATGATCAGGGTGTTGATGCCATTAATGCAATCAGCAAGGAAATGGTACGCAGTGTTAATGGTTCTTCTGCTGCCATTGAAGAAATGCTGGCAAATGTTAACAGTATCAGTAATATCCTTGATGAAAACTACGCCAGTATCGAAAAACTGACGGCAACCAGTAGCGCCAGTAAACAGGGTATGAAGAGTCTGAATGAAACCGTTCAGGAAATTGAAAAGAATTCCAAAGGACTTATGGAAATGTCCGGCGTTATTCAGGAAATTTCAACTCAGACCAACCTGCTTGCCATGAATGCTGCCATTGAGGCTGCTCATGCCGGGGAAGCCGGTCGGGGATTCAGCGTAGTTGCCAGCGAAATCCGTAAGCTTGCTGAAAACAGTGGTAAAGAAGCCCAGCAGATCAGTACTGTTCTTGAGAAAATCAAGGAATTGATTGATCAGGCTTATACCATGGCCAGCACTGCCCAACAGCAGATGGATGAACTTTCAACGGTTTCTGATAAAGTTTCTACTCAGGAAAAATACGTTAAGGATGCCATTAACGAACAGAATGCCGGAAGCCAGCAGCTTCTTGAAGCGCTTGTTACCATGAAGAGCAATACAGAAGGCGTTCAGAATGCGGTAAACAATCTGAAAGAAACTTCGGTAACGGTAAAGAATACGGTACACGGGCTTGCCGACATAGACTGATAACTGTCATGCTGAACTTGATTCAGCATCTTGAAAACAGATCCCGAATCAAGTTCGGGATGACAATATCTGCCGGCACGGATGGCTTGTGCAGTATCTGCCGGCATGGACGCCGGCTGTTAACAGTTTCCGAGTTTGCGGCAGCAAACTCGTTAAGGTCGAAGGACAGGACGTCCTTCGACCGTCTTATTCCACAGTTACGGATTTTGCCAGGTTTCTCGGCTTATCAGGGTCATTACCGCGCATGATGGCACAGTAGTAGGCAAACAGCTGGGCCGGGATAATGCTCAGCATGCTTTCAAAGGCAGTTTCCGTTTCCGGAATATTGATGACTGCATCAGCTGCCTGAGCAAAGGCGCCGCTGGTATCCTGGGTAATAACAAAGGTTGCAGCTCCGCGGGTTTTTACTTCCACAATATTAGAAGCCAGTTTGTCAAACAGGGCAGGGTCGGTTGCCAGTGCTACACACAGGGTTGAAGTATCAATTAATGCAATAGGACCGTGTTTCAGTTCACCGGCGGCAAAAGCTTCAGAGTGCATGTAACTTACTTCTTTCAGTTTTAACGCACATTCCAGACTTGACGCGCTGTCAAACTGACGGCCCATGTAGAATACCTTTTCTTTGTTGAAGTTCTTGCTGACAAAGCGCTGAATGTCCGATTTATCGTCAAGAATCTGCTGCACTTTTTCAGGAATAGTATACAGTTCAGCAAGAAGCCGGCGATACTCGTCAGCAGTCATAATGCCACGGAGGTATGCACTTTTCAGTGCCAGAAGATACAGACAGGCAAGCTGGGTTGTGTAGGCCTTGGTTGAAGCAACGGCAATTTCAGGACCTGCCCAGGTGTATACTACGTCATCTGCTTCTCGGCTAACGGTAGAACCGACGCAGTTGGTAATGGCAATAACATGGGCTCCGCTTGATTTTGCAAGACGCAGAGCTGCCAAAGTATCGGCTGTTTCACCAGACTGGCTGATCACAATGAAGATATCATCTTTATTCAGGATAGGATTCCGGTAACGGAATTCACTTGCTACGTCTACTGCAACAGGCATGCGGGCCAGTTTTTCAAAGGCGTATTTTCCTACCATACCGGCGTGATATGCAGTACCGCAGGCAGTAATAACTACACGACGGGCATTCTTCCATACATCACCGGTTTCAAAATCGATTTCATCAAATTTGATATCTACCGGCGTTTCTCCATCAAAGACCAGACGGGGCCGCAGAGTATCCAGAAGAGCTTTGGGCTGTTCATGGATTTCCTTCAGCATAAAGTGTTCGTATCCGCCTTTTTCGGCACTGCTTAAATCCCAGTCTACATGGAACGGTTCCTTCCGTACGTGGTTGCCGTTTTCGTCAAGCAGGTCAATGTGGTCGTTGTACAGAACGGCAACTTCACGCTGGTCAAGGAAGATAACTTCGCGGGTATATTCAAGAACGGCAGGAATATCGCTGGCAATAAAGTTTTCGCCTTTTCCAAGACCCACAATAAGGGGAGCTTCTTTGCGGGCTGCAACCAGACGGTCCGGATAATCCTTGCAGACTACGCCCAGTGCGTATGAGCCTTCCAGCTGTTTCAAACTTTCAAGTACAGCTTTTACAATGTCGTGGGTGTTGTTGTAGTGGTAGTTTACCAGGTGGGCAATAACTTCGGTATCGGTCTGGCTTTTGAATACAATGCCCTGACCTTGCAGCCAGCTTTTTAAGGGTGCATAGTTTTCAATGATACCGTTATGAACAACTGCAATGGTACCGGCTTCGTTCAGATGGGGATGGGCGTTGGTTTCGCTCGGTTCACCGTGGGTAGCCCAGCGGGTATGTCCGATACCCATGGCTCCTTCTACGGTTTCCTTTGTCAGCTTTTCTTCAAGCCCTTTCAGTGCGCCTTTAATCTTGCGTACGACAATGTCTTCGCCGTTATATACGGCAATACCGGCAGAGTCATATCCGCGGTATTCCAGCTTTTTCAGTGCATTTACCAGTACAGGTGTTGCGTTCTTTGATCCGATGTATCCTACAATTCCACACATACTGTAAAAATAACGATATGGGTTAGTTGGTGCAAGACCACCAACATAGCTGAATTCTCTGACGGGTAGTAGTCGTATGTAATAAACGGGTGTTTTCTGGTATAGTAAAAATAGCAAACTACTTTTCTAACGCGGAGCTTATATGCAAAAAATACGTATCGGCATAGTGCTGGCTCTTTTTGCCTGCCTACTAGTGCCTGTATCTGCTCAGACTCTGAATAGAACGGCATCCCGTTCTTTCTCTTCAGACTTGAATGAACCCGGAGCAAATTCTGTAAAACCGCTGGTTTCAGAACCAATACCTGATGCAAAACGTATTGCAGTTCCTTCACCAAAGGCAGAAAATCTTGGTGAAGCTGATACCTGGCTGCCCATTTTTGCCCAGGGACAGATTACTACTAACCTGCAGAAATACAGTACCATGACGGTTATTGACCGAATGAATCTTGAAGCCATTCAAAAAGAACAGCGGCTTTCTGAAAGTGCTGCATTTTCTGATGATACCATGATTACTGCAGGCCTTCAGCTTGCCGCAGAATATCTGGCGAACCTGCATATTATCAAAAAAGGTACCAATTACAGTGTAACTCTTACCATTACAGACACTACTTCGGCTGCAATTGTAGAAAGCGTATCAAATGCCAATGCTTCCAGAAATGCTGTAGAAGATGGTTCAGCCTTTAATGAACTTACCTATGAAGTTCTGACCCGTCTCGGCATGGGAACCGACTCTGTTGCAGAGCTGATTACCACCACCGATGCAGCAGTTCTTTCTGCCAATACTGCTGATATTCAGTACAACCAGAACCTGGCGCGCGGTCTTGCAGCCCAGCAGACCACCGGTAACATTGTTGAAGCCTTAACGTATTACAATAAATCGGTAGGAGCACGTCCCGGTATTTCAGAAGCAAGCCAGCGTCTTGCTGATTTGACCACGAATCTTTCAAGTGGTTCCATTGGTGAAAATGCGCTGAACGAAATTGCCCTGAGAAAACAATGGGAAAAGATTTTTGCAGATTTTGAATCCTATGCAAATAAAAACTGTACCTATGTTGTTTATTCACCCAATGTTACCCAGGGAAAAATCAACTATCAGAAAGAAACCGTAGATGTGGTTATTTACTATGTCTATGGCGTAAACCCGGATGTGGAAGACCTGTATCATCAGATTTTCGGTGCCTATGCTACTCTTGGAAAGAACGGGCACGATACCCGGAACTGGGGTTTAAGTCTGGAAGATACCTTCAGATATACCGTGTACTTTGATATTCTTGATGATAACGGCAATACAATCGGTACTTCAGAACCCTCAAGTTCGTACAGCAGCAGTGGATCCCACAGGGTAGTCATTAATGATTACCGGATAAAAGGATTAACTACCGCAACGGTATCGGTAACCTGTCCTGCCGACAAAGTTACCGGCAACATACAGATAAATGTTCGTACATCAACTGTTGGAGGTCTTGTCTATGCGCGCTGAAAAACTTACGGCACTGGGGGCTCTTGTAGTTGCCGGAATGCTGATTATTACTTCTTGTGTTTCGATAAAAGATTCGGAACCGGCAGTATATACTTCTGCAGTATACAAACAGATTTCATCTGGTGACTGTGATGTTACCTATAATGGTTTTGCATATAAAATGAATGTTGCAGATTTTTCTTTTTATTCCTGGAAAAACAATTCCATTGATAAACTCTTTCAGTGGGCTACAGTGAATGCCGGCTATGATTTATCCGAAATTGAAAATCAGAACATTCGCGACATTAACTCCAACAAGGATGATTATCAGCGTGGATTAAATACCAACGAAATTATCCTGATGTGTAATATTCTTTCTGACATGGATGGTTTGAAACCGGCATACGTTTTTAAGGATGGCAAACCGGTAAGAAAACTGTGGAACAGCAGGAATGAACCTGTGTATACCGATATGACGGCAAACGGTTGGTTTATCGGGGTGTATGATCGGGATTCCTTTCCTATCAGTAATTATGAAAATCCTGATTATGATTACCGGGTTGATTCCCAGAATCATCTTGTATTGGGAAATACTGCAGTTGTTGAAATTTCAAGAAATTCAAATTTTGAAGATTTGATTGTTCGTGAGTATTACTACAATACTTCTGATTACAGCAGACGGGCAACTTCCATTCAGTTACCAATCTGTCGTAAAGCTTCTCAGCGGGTAACGGCTGATACGCCCTTAGTAGCAAACGCAGTGCAGGCAACGATTCAGGAGTGTTTCTGGCCCTATAAAAGCACTTATCATGGAAGTATGTGCTATGTGCCTTCGATGAGTGTCTATTTCGTAAAAAACGGTGCTACTCCCTTAACGTTCAAGAATGCTAAAAATTTATTTGAAAAACGGAATATTCCATTCAGGTATACCCTGTATACTGATGATTATCTGGTAAAAGAATATACGCAGTTTAATGATCCTTCTTTGGGTCTAGATGAAGGAAATCTTGCCCGGTTTGCCAATATGCTTTCGGAATATGATGGTCTGGTTCCCTGTTATAGTACTCTTGATGGTCAGATACTTCGTGAATGGCTGGAGCATGCAGATAGGGAGTCCTATGAATCCTATGCCAGCGGCTGGCATTATTACAAATCCGGTACTGCCAGCAGTTACTATTACAGTGATGTTGTTATTTCAATATTAGAAAGTAACGGAATAGAGATTAATTATTCAAAAGATCTTATTTTCTACAGGTTCAACTGATAGAAACAAAAAAGGCATCCCTGGTCCAGGACCAAGGATGCCCTTTTTTTTCTTGAGGTAACGGTTATGCCAGATTCAGTTTTTTATGGTTAATAACCTGACAGATGGTTGCAAGAATGGCGCACAGGAACAGCAGGTATAAGGGTGCTCCGTATACTACTGTCTTGAAAACCTGGTATGGTACCCAATTTTCTGCTTTTGTCACAAAACTGATAATGGCACTGACACCAATCAGCTGATTCAGAATGTAAAAACCAATACCTGAAAGGATTGAAACCAGGGTTCGGTGTTTATCACTGAGCTGGCCAATGGCCATGCTGGCAAAAATCCACAGCAGAAGTAGTCCTGATCCAAGAATCATATTAATCAGCAGCCAGATGATAAAGAACCAGGATGTTCTTTTGGGGTGATTGATGATTCTTTCAAAGTTTTTATCCTGAAGACCTGGTTCAATGATTTCTACTGATGTTGAGCCATCGTTTACGATAATGCCGCTTGCCGTAATAGACACATGGCTGTCACCATCGTCTACGACAATGCCGTTTCCATCAATCTGCACATGAGTACCGTCTTCATCTACGGTAATGCCACTGGTGCTCCATACATGGTGAACTTCACGGCTTAATTCGCCCTCAGTACCGATGTCACCCATAACGTAAATCGAGCCCATCATCAAAAGGATACCGCAAAGCATCCAGATAACGGATACCAGCACCTTTGCAAAGAAAATGCTGTTTTCTGTGGCAGGCAGGGTGTGGGTAAGGTATCCCTGAGTGCTGTACATGGTTTTGTAATACCGGTTGCACAAAAAGATGAGGATACCAAAGAAAACAACAAAGAACGACATGACATAGAGCATGAGGGTCAGAATAGGGAGTACGCCGGGGTGGCTGGCATTATTCAGGATACGTACTGAATTTCCCCCAAAAATAGTGAGCAGTACAAAAGCTGCAAAAATGGCTGCCATGAATTTCCAGGTGCTGCGGAATTCATTTTTCATCAGTTTACCGAACATGCAAATACCTCCCGGAACAGTGCGTCTACGGATTTCCCGTATTCGCTGCGGATATCGTCTACCGATTTGTGAAGGGTAATTTCTCCCTCTTTAATAAAGATTACGTCGTCCAGAATGTTTTCTACGTCTGAAATCAGGTGGGTAGATATCAGGATTGAAGCTTCCGGATCGTAGTTGCTGAGGATTACGTTGAGGATGTAATCCCGGGCTGCCGGGTCTACGCCGGCGATGGGTTCATCAAGTACGTACAGTTTTGCCCGGCGGCTCATGACCAGAATCAGCTGTACTTTTTCTTTTGTACCTTTGGACATGGATTTCATCTGGTCAGCAGCACTGATTTTCAGTTTTGAGAGCATGTCGTAGGCTCTCTTGCTGTCAAAGTCGGCATAGAATTCCTCAAACATGGTGATAACATCAGAAACCTTTTCGTTCATGTTCAGGTAACTCTGGTCGGGCAGGTAGGCGATATCAGCCTTTGATTTTGGTCCTACCGGGTTTCCGTTTACGGTCAGTTCTCCGCCAGTCGGAGTCAGCAGTCCGTTGAGCATTTTAATCAGGGTTGTCTTACCGCTTCCGTTAGGTCCCAGTAAGCCGATGATGTGACCTGCTTCAAGTTCCAGATCGATATGGTCTACTGCAGTTTTGCTGCCATAGCGTTTGGTCAGGTTTTTGCACTGTACCAGTGATGTCATTCTGCATCCTCCTTAATAAGGGTGGTCATCAGGGCAATGATTTCATCTCCTGAAAAGCCAAGTTTTTTCATGTGTTCAATGAGTGCAGCTGCTTTGTCGCGCACCATGGTCTGTTTCAGTTCTGCAATCATCGCAGTGTCCTCCGTAATAAATCTGCCGGTTGTCCGCTGGGAGTACACCAGACCGGTTCGTTCCAGCTCGGCAAATGCCTTTTGCATCGTGTTAGGGTTAACGGCAGCTTCTCCTGCCAGATCTCGGACCGATGGCAGTTTGTCACCCGGTTTGTACACACCGGAGACAATGTCTGTTTCTATCCGCTCGATGATCTGCGCAAAGATAGGCCGGTCTGAATCAAGATTCCATGCCATTTCTGCTCCTTATACCGTATTGTATTACTGTGTTACTGTACTAACGATGTAATACAACTGTATTAACTGAATAATACAGTGATACAGGTGCGCTGTCAACAGGAAAATAAAAAAACTCCGACCTGAAATTCTTCAGAATCGGAGTTTATTTTTATCATGCAAGGCGCATAGATTTTATCTACTATTGTCTACCGTGAAAAAATTTGTACGTAGTTTTTCAAGATATTCTGACGAAATAGAAGATAATGACGTTGCATTGAAAAGGGTAAAGGTGTTTTCATCAAAACAGTAGTAAGTATCACTCAGCTCGTCAAAGTAGTAATAAATCTGCAGGCTGTCATCATACATATATACCATGTCTGCTTCTGGATTATAACAAATATCATCTTCGGGATTTATTGTTGTAGCAACCGCTTTTGAGTGAATGTCATTGGCAAAAATGAAAGAAAAGAGTACTAGTAAACTTAAAACGGAAAAAATGGTTTTTTTCAAGTAATGCTCCTTTGTTTAATGTTTAATACTATGTGCCGTGACAGTTGTATAATAGTCACAATTAGAACATTGATAAGTATATACTAGAACATAACAAGTCCACCAGTCTTCACCAATTTTTACTCTATGGTTTCCAACTTGTCTCATGTGATAAGATTTCATATCGTGACCACTAGAACAGTAAAATCTTGCTTGATTCACTGAATTACTCTCAACTTCGAAAAAAAATGATTCACCTTCTCCGAGTTGGATAGATTGATTGATGTCATTGGCTATTTGCATATAGAACTCACGTTGATTATCAGTTAAGTCCTGATTGCATATTCTGAGGATACCTGAAACATTTTCTACAACAATTTGGGGGTTGCTTTGCACAGCAGATTGTGAAGAAAACGGATTTGTACATGATGCTACGATGAGCATAATTAAAATAAAAAAAGAATAATGACACTTTTTCATAATTTGACTCCTTGTCTATATGATAAGACGAACATACATATAACGCAAATATTTTTAATTAAAATAGGTAAAATTAAAGTAAGTTTAAATAGTAATGTAAGTATAGGAAAACAACGTTACCATACTGTCGTGTATGAAAAAAAAGGTGCACTTCACTGTGAAGTGCACCTTTTGGTGAGTGTCCCCGATATTTGTGTCAGTTTGAAGCAGCGTCCAGTCCCATGGTAATCCGTTCGGTTACCACCGCATTTTGCTCGGCATTGGTTTTAATAACCTGTACTGCTTTGGTAATCTGGTTCAGCTGCGATTCTAGGTTGCTTACCCGGTCGCGGAGGGTATCGGCAATATCAGCAATGGTAGTAAGGGCGTTACCCTGCTGACCAATTTCACTGGTTACCGTCTGAACCATATCGCCCGTGTCCCGGGATGTATCTACAATGCTGTTCAGCGCGTTCATTACGTCACGGGTACCGGTGTCAATTTCGGTAATACCGGCAAGAATCTCTTCAATGGCCTGAATGGTATTGCGCATTTCTGCAGAAGATTCAGAAATGGTTTTTGCAAAAGAATTTACGGATTCGGCAGTGGTTGCAACAATCTGGGCATTTTCGTGCAGAGTGTCAGTAATCTGTTCTGCATTCTTGGTTGTCTGTTCAGAAAGTTTTCTGATTTCCTGGGCAATTACGCTGAAACCTTTTCCCTGATTGCCGGCGTGGGCTGCTTCAATAGAGGCATTCATGGCAAGAAGACCGGTCTGGCTTGCAATGTTATCAATGGTACTTACAAAAACGGCAATGCGGTCAGAAGAATCTTTTACCTGGTTAACTTCTTCTACCAGCTGCGAAATAAGCAGGGCCTGATCATCCAGATCTTTGATAATGGCATCCATTCCTGAACGGCGTTTCTGGGCAATACCGGAAATGTTGGTAATGTTGGCAGAAATCTCAGTAAGAGCAGCAGATGTTTCTGCAATGTTGTTATTCTGGGCCGTAAAACTTTGCTGCATTTTTCCAGCCTGGGATACAACCTGATCACCACTGTTTTTTGCAGTCATGGTCTGGCTAGAAAGAGTATCAGATTCGGTGCTCAGAAACTGATATAACTGATGAATCTGATTAACGTTTTCAGTTGCAATGGCTACAGAATTATTCAGAGTTGTACCAATATTCAGGCCTTCGCGCGATTCTTTCAGGATACTGGTAATTGCTGAAAGAGATAATTGTGCCTGTTCCTGTTTTTTTTCGGTTTCTGCAATAATACGGTTACTGAAACGGTTTGCCAGCACGACAATCATATCAACCAGAACAATAGCCAGTGTGTTTATGGCAACACCTGAAACAGCACCAATCATACTGCGTGCAAAAAAAGCCTGTTTTGTCAGGGCGATACTTACAAACCAAAGAAGCATCTGAATGATGCAGAAAAGTGTCAGTTGTTTTCTACTGGTTGACGTGAGCAGGTTGCAGATAGCCAGAACGGAAATGAAGAAAGCATCACGGTAAAACAACAGGCTTGATTCATATTGCGGACCAAAAAATAAGAGCACAAACGCGGCTGCCAGGTATCCAAAAGATGCCAAATAACCGGAGATTATGATTATTCCTTTTTTTAAGGTGATAAGGGCAGCTGCAAAAAAGGCAATGGCAATAAGAAAAAGACTTGCCACTAAAGGAAGACCCTGAAAAAAAAGTACGCCCATCATGGCAAGCATCAGAATATCAAAAAGGGAGCATACAGCAATCATGAAGCGGATCTGAAACTGCATTTTTAGGGACAGTTTGGAGATAGTTAACTCATCGGGATAAAGTGCTTTCTTGAGTGTATTCATGCATTCATTATAAAACATGATTCGTAAGGTATAGAAGTAGGTTTTTCATGACTTTATGCAGGGTAATATTCGTCGAAATTCTGTAGTATTGTCTTACTGGATTATGCGCTATACTATAGGCCTATGAAACCAACACTTTTAGTACTTGCTGCCGGTATGGGCAGTCGCTACGGCGGAATTAAACAGATTGATGCGGTAGGACTTCACAGCGAATGCCTTCTTGATTATGCCACCTATGATGCCATGACATCCGGTTATGGAAAAGTTGTCTATGTTATCCGTAAAGAAATAGAAAACGATTTCAGGGAACGGTTTTTTGATCAGGTTGCCCGGAACTTTAATGCGGAATATGTGTTTCAGGATCCGGATGCGCTGTTCACTGCTGAGCAGATTGCACTGAAGAATAAGGAACGGACAAAACCTTGGGGTACCATGCATGCCGTTCTTTGTGGTGAAAAAGCCATTGATACTCCATTTACTGTTATTAATGCAGATGATTACTACGGACGTGATGCATTTAAAACCATGGGGGCACATCTTTCTGCTCTTTCACCTGATTCAACTGATCATGCCATTGTAGGCTATGTTCTTGAAAACACCATGAGCCGTATCGGTTCAGTTTCACGTGGGGTTATGAAGACCGAAGGTGATGATCTGGTAAGCATTACTGAAAACACCAAAATTTATTACGACAATGCTACCGGAACGGAACGCATTTTGAGTGATATGCCGGAAGGGACTCTGGAACTTACCGGTAAAGAATGGGTTTCCATGAACTTTATGGGATTCAATACCAATGCGTTCAAAACATTCCATGATTACTGGGACGAATTCCTGAAAGATAATGTTTCCTCTCTTAAGGGTGAAGCATACCTGCCATCTGGAGCCAGCCGTATTATTCAGACTGGTGTCGGAAAGATGAAATTCTTTACTTCTACTGAAAAATGGTTTGGAATGACTTATCAGGAAGACCGGCAGCTGGTACGTGATGCCATTGCAGAGAAAATTGCATCCGGTTACTATCCTGAAAAACTTTGGGAAAAATAAAAAGCCGGAGTGCGTATGTTTAAGACATCACCTTTTGTATCAGAGAAAGTCTGGGGATGTGAATACTGGGTTGTGTCAACTCATGCATCTGGTCAGTCTGTCATTGACGATGTTGATAGCGGAAACAACGGAAAACCGATTATTACGGAACTGGAAGGTGAGTATCAGCAACTGATCAAGATTATTCAGGCAAACGAAACCTTAAGCGTCCAGGTTCACCCCAACGATGAATTTGCCCGCAAAGTAGAAAATACCTACGGTAAAACAGAGTGCTGGTATATTCTTGATGCGGTTGAAGGTGCGTCACTTATTTGCGGTCTTACCCCCGGATGTTCCAAGGAGAAACTGGCAGCAGCCCTGGAAGATGGCAGTCAGAATGCAGTAGAGCAGTGTCTGCGGGAAATTCCTGTTACTAAAGGTGATTTTGTCTTTATTCCAGCTGGTACGGTGCATGCCATAAAAGGCGGGCTTCGTATTCTGGAAGTACAGGAACCCAGTGATATCACCTACCGTCTGTATGACTGGGGCCGTAAGCGGGAAATGCACGTGGAAAAAGCTCTACAGGTAATTACGTATGAAGAGCCTTGTGTTACCCGCGATTTTACCGGCCCTTTTAATTGTCCGTACTTTTCTCTGGAGCGCCGGGTCATTGATCCTTTTGCTACTGAATCTGACCGGACCATCAGTTTTGCCGGTGCGGAAAACCCTTTTGTAACGCTTTTCATTATTGACGGTATTGCAGAAGTTACTTCCGCGGACGGAAAAACTATCATTGCTCAGGCAGAAGATACCATCATCTGCCACCGCGAAGAAACCATTACCCTAACCAGCGCCGAACACAAAGAAGTATCAGTAATGATTATTCAATAAGTTTCTGGGGGCTGGAGAAAGCGGGCCCCAGCGACGATACCCCTTACGCGTGAACCGCCCAGACACTGATGAAATACTTAGGAAATGTGTTGTCTTGCGGAATGGGACGCAGGCAGAAAAATGAGGGGGACCCGGAATAGAGAGGCATGACGAAGTTCATGCCGAACGGGGATTCCGGGGGAGACCTTATTTTATCTGCCGTCGCTGGGACCCATTCCGCAAGACAGAAAGTTCTTACCCCTTATTCATCAGTGGCTGTTACGGTGATGAACTCTTTGGCTGCCGCAATTACTTCATCCGCAATCTTTCCGCTAATCGGATCGTAATGATCAAAACTGGTCTCAAAACTACCGGTACCACTGGTAATAGACCGCAAATCTATGGCGTATTTCAGCAATTCAGCCTGAGGAACCTGTGCACGGATTTCTTCAATGCCGTCACCAATTTCGTCCTGACCCAGAATACGACCCCGCTTACCGCTTAAATCTGACATAATATCGCCCAGATATTTGTTTTCAACCCAAACCGTGATATTCATAACCGGTTCCAGCAGAATAGGGCCCGCCTGCCGCATGGCATCGCGGAAGGCATTCCGGGCTGCAATCTTAAATGCCAACTCACTGGAATCAACCGGGTGTTCCTTACCATCAAGTACTGTCGTTGCAACATCAACAACAGGATAGCCTGCCAGAACACCGTTCATCATGGCTTCTTTAACACCTTTTTCTACACCGGGAATGTAGCTTTTACTGATGGCACCGCCGAAAACTGCATTGGTAAACTTATATTCATCGCCCCGTGGCAGTGATTCAATAGCAAGAACAACGCGGCCAAACTGACCGTGTCCGCCTGACTGTTTTTTGTGGGTATATTCTGCCTGGGCCTTACGCTGAATTGTTTCGCGGTAGGCAATACGGGGAACTGCAGTAGTTACCGATACTTTGTTCTGGTTTTTAAGACGTTCCAGAATAATGCTGATATGCAGTTCACCCATGCCGCTCAGTACGTTTTGCTTTGTTTCAGTGTTGTAGGTGTATGACAATGTCCGGTCTTCTTCTACGGCATGAAGCAGCAGTTCTGACATTTTATCTTCTTCTTTTTTGTCGCCGGCAGAAACAGCCATGGAATATACCGGTTCCGGATGACGAAGGCGGATAAAGGGTAGCGCTGCTGCATCTTCTGCCAGGGTGTCACTGGTACGTGCTGCAGGCAGTTTAGTTGCAACTACAATATCACCGGCATAGGCAACTTTCACTTCTTCCAGCTTTTTACCGCAGGTACGGAAAATCTTACCAATCTTTTCTTTCTTGTTTTCATTAATATTGGTGTATTCCGTTTCTGCTTTCAGACAGCCGGTAATAACTTTCATGTATGACATTTTGCCGCTGAACTGATCACTGGATGTTTTTACAATCAGAGCTGACATGGCACCGTCTTCGGTAATTTTTACGGTGGCAGTATTTCCCTCAGCATCGGTGGCAGTTTCGATGGTGTCGTCAGGACTGGGGGCAATAGTGGCAATAAAGTTCAGCAGTGATGTTAATCCGCAGTTTGTGGTGGTACAGCCGGCAAAGGCTGGCACAATACGGTTATTGGCAAACGCAATGCGAAGACCACTGGCTACTTCTTCAGGAGTAAGTTCACCTTCATCAATGAATTTTACCAGCAGGTCATCATCACCTTCTGCTGCAGATCCACAAAGAACTCCGTATGCATCTTCGTATGCATCTTTGAATTCTGCCGGAATATCGCATTCTGTTTCCCTGCCGCTCTCATCGCTCATATAGGCTTTTCCTTTCAGAACATCAATAATCCCTTTAAAATTTTCTCCCGACCCCATGGCAATAGTCACCGGTGAGACTTCAACTTCGAATTTATCGTGAATATCTTTGCGTGCGCCATCCGGATCTGAACGCTGGTCTTCACAATGATTGATGAATACCATACGCGGCTTATTGCGGCGGTCTAAATCACGCCACAGTTTAATCGTTTCAATTTGAGCTCCGCTACGGGCATCAACCATCATCAGTGCCATTTCTGATGAGCGGAATGCAGATATAACTTCGCCAATAAAATCTGAGGAACCTGGAGTATCCCAGAAATTAATGTGTACGTTGTCCCAGATAACGTGGGCAAGGGATGCATGTATTGAAATGTGTCGTTCAATTTCTTCGGCTGTGTAATCACTGACAGTTTTTCCGGAAGAAACCGGCTCTGCTTTTGGAATTGCGCCGCTTATACACAGAAGATGTTCAAAAAGGGTGGTCTTACCGGTCTGTCCATGACCTGCAATGGTAACATTACGTAACTGTTTTGTGGTGTAATCCATGTAATTCTCCTGTGTACTTGAAAGTGTTTAAAAAAGAATGAGGTATACCTATGGCATACCTCTTTATACCTTAGATAATGAGTCCAAAATTTGCAGGTGTCAAGGTTTGGGATTCACTGGAACTCGTGTTATCATATATCTGATAAGTTTTTTCAGTGCAGGGGGTGTCCTATGGCTCAAAATTCAAAAATTATCCGGGAACTTGAAAGCAAGCGTACCGGGTTGCTTAAGGAACTGGCAGATAATCAGATACGTCTTGGCTATGACTTGATGGCAAAAGAGTCGTTGTTTGTGGAATTTGAAAACCAGAAGCAGAGAAAAGAAGACGTAAAACAACATATCAGTGAACTTGAAGGACGTACGGTATCAATTGCAACTTCTATTACTGATAAGAAATCTGAAACGGCAATGCTGGAAAAGGAATTTACGGCTGCCTGCCATTCTTTGGGTGAGTTTCTGTTTGCCTGTGCAGATCCTTCTTTAGGGGAAGAAACTTATGAACTGCAGAATAAAATCCGGACACTGGAATCAAATCTTACGGGACTAGAATCAGAGATTGCAGCCGCCGGTTTCTTTAAGAAAGTTCCGCTGCAGGTAAAAAAAGGTGGGCTTCAGAATTCCATTTCGTCTGAAAAGAAAAAGCTTGCAGTACTTCTTGATGCTAAAGCACGTACCGCAGTAACCGAAAAACTTATTTCAGCTGAAAACGGTGGAAATGACTATGCTGAATGCTGCAGAATCCGTGATGAAATTTTTGCTGTTCAGACAACTGATGCAGAACTGACTGCAGAAAAGGCTGCTGCTGAGATTGAAATAAAAGAAAGCCGGACTAAACTGACCGAGATTGAACGGTATTGTGACAGTCTTGAAACGCAATGTAACGATCAGGCTCTTACCGAAGCTGAAAAATACACGGCTGACTATATTGATGATAAGGGAGTTGTGCTCAGTTCATTCCCCAAAAAGAATGAAGACAAACTGGAAGCAATCCGCGTAATTGTTCAGGGAATTGCAGCTGTAAACCGGACTATTGAAATTAAAAAGACAGAAGATGCTATTGCCGACTGCCGCGCCCAGATAGAAAAAATGCAGACTGACTACAATGATACCTGCCGTGCCATTGAAAAACTGCAGGAGCATAACAAGAGTGTTCTTGCCAATATTGAAGGCACAAAGAATCTGCTGGAAAATTACGAAGAGCAGAAAAAAGCTCTGGAAACGGCAGCAGATTCAGAAACTACAGAATAAGCATTCCTGCAACGGCCCCCAGAATCATGACAATGATGGGGGATACTTTTTTTGAGACAAAAATCCCCAGAGCTGCAACGAAAATCAGCAGCCGCTGCCAGGAAAACAGCGCCGGATTGGCAATGGAAATTGACAGAACATTCCAGGCTGCAACGGCAATCAGGGCAACGGAAACAGGACGAACGGCGGTGAAAACGTTTTTAACCAGCGGGTTATCCTGATAATGATCAAAGAAAGCTGCAATGAGCAGAATTATGATGAAAGATGGCAGAACGGTTGCCAGGGTGACCACAATTCCGCCGGGAACTCCATACTGAGAAACGCCGATATAGGTAGCCATATTGATGCCGATGGGGCCGGGCGTACTTTCTGCAACAGCTACCATTGCGTAAAAGTCTTCGGCTGTAATCAGACCACCGCCAACAATAGGTTCATACATCAAGGTAATTGCTACCTGACCGCCGCCAATGGTAAACAAACCGATATAGAAAAAGGTGAGGGCCAGTTGGAAAAGGCTCATTGCTTACCTCCTTTGCGGATTACATGAAGGATAATGCCAATGACGATGGTTGCAATGATGACAGCTGGGGTGGGGACTTTAAAGACAACGATTGCCAGAAACGAGGCCAGACAAAGAATGGCAGACAGAACAGAAGCGGTTACTTTTTTTCGGAATCCCCAGATAATGTTACAAAGCATGGCAGAAACTGCAATAGTAATGCCGGCAAGGGCTTTCTGCATGAGTGGCTGGCCGGTGATGCTGCTGAATACCAGAGCAATCAGGCTGATGATAATGAGAGAGGGGGTGACAACGCCCAAAGTTGCCAGGGCTGATCCCAGTACACCGGCACGGGTATACCCGATGAATGTGGCAACGTTAACGGCAATGATGCCGGGAGTAGCCTGACTGATGGCGTAGTAATCCAGAAGCTGGTCTTTTGTTGTCCAGTCTCGTTTTTCGGCCAGTTCCCGTTCCAGAATAGGAAGCATGGCAAGTCCGCCGCCAAAGGTTACTGCACCAATCTTAAAAAAGAGAGCAAAAAGTTGTACTGAATCCCGTAGTTTTTTCATAGATGCAGTATAGCAAAAAGGTTTGGTAAACGATACTATCAAGTCCTATGAAAACCGGAGCTTACAAGAACCGCAGCATGTCGACTGCGGTAAACATTACTGAAGGCGTTATCTGGAAACAGCTGCTGCTTTTTTTCTTCCCCATTGTTTTAGGCACTTTCTTTCAGCAGTTGTACAACACTGTTGATGCAATTATTGTTGGCCGGGTACTGGGAAAAGAAGCCCTTTCAGCCGTTGGCGGCGGTACTGGTACTGTAGTAAACCTGATTCTCGGCTGTTTCATCGGTCTTACCTCTGGAGCTTCTGTCATCATCAGTCAGTTTTTTGGATCTGGTGATAAAGAAAAGGTTTCCGTATCAGTTCATACTTCCATGGCTTTTTCACTGGTTGGTGGTGTTGTCGTAACCATTCTGGGGCTGCTCTTTGCACCCGCTCTGCTTCGTCTGCTTGGCACCCCTCCTGAAATCCTTGATCCTGCTATCCGCTACATTCGTATCTACTTTATCGGGGTCATGCCGCAGGTTATCTACAACATGGCTGCCAGCATTCTTCGAGCCATCGGTGACAGTAAACGGCCTTTCTATTACCTGATTGTCGGCACCATGACCAATATCGTTCTTGATATCCTTTTCATCGTGATATTCAAGCTTGGTGTTGAAGGTGCCGCTCTGGCTACCGTTCTTTCCCAGGTGGTTACCTGTGTTCTTTCTGGACTTGCCCTCATGCGGTCTACGGAATGTTACCGTCTGATTATCAGAAAAATCGGTTTTGATGTGCCGGTTCTTAAAAGCATGGTCCGCCTTGGGGTTCCTTCTGCTATCCAGTCTGTCATGTATACTGTTTCAAACCTGATTATTGCAGCCAACGTTAATTCGTTTGACACCGACACCATTGCCGGTTGGGCTGCCTTTGGTAAAGTAGATTCACTTTTCTGGATGGTCATTAACTCATTCGGTATCGCCATTACTACCTTTGCGGGCCAGAATTACGGTGCCGGAAAAATTGACCGGGTAAAGAAAGGGGTGCTGCAGTGTGCCTTTATGGCGTGTATTGCTACCGGGCTGCTTACGTTTGTATTCCTTCGGTATGGTTCCTGGATTTACCTGCTTTTTACCGATGATGCAGCCGTTATTGCCCGCGGTGTTGTTATCATGAATGCCATTGCCTGGAGTTTCTTTACGTTCATTCCTATCGAACTGCTTTCCGGCACCATCCGCGGTACTGGTCGTTCTTTCATGCCCATGATGATTACTACCTGCTTTATCTGCCTTCTTCGTATCATCTGGCTCTTTACCGCCGTTCCACTCCGCAACGACATAACCACCGTCTGCTATTCGTATCCTGTCAGCTGGATTGTCACAGGAATTGTGTTCATCATTTATTATGCCGTTCTGGCACACCGCGACTTTGTACGCTCGGTTGACTGAGCGGCGTCTGCTGTTGACTTAACTCAGAGATACTGGATATCGGGGCCGTCGTCGGTAGGTACAACCCGAACCGAGCATGCTTCCATAATGGCCTGCTCGTAGAAGTCGTGGATGCTTAATGCATATGGTGAAAACAGCTCGTCTGGGGTATACGACAGGTCAAGCTCTGTTGATGTCTGTTCGTAGGCGGCCCGGGCAAAGGCTCCATTTAATCTGACAATATCTTCAACAGCCACAAAAAGCGGCGCACAGTGTTTTTCTTCGTATTTCAGCTTCAGGAAAGCAAGCTGCATGGCTTCAAGTTCTGTGTGCGGGGCAGTCTGAGGCGAAAAACCAGTGGAAATACCACAGTTGTTGCAGTCCATCCATTCGGCAAAATCAGTAATTAATGCACTGGGGCGCAGTTTCAGCGGTTTTAATACTGACAGGAACCAGGGCACTGCACGTCCGCTGGTATAGAATGCTTCCAATGCATGGGCAAACCGTTTGGCTGTGGTAATATCCTGGGTAGAAAGCACTGCAGTTGGCACCAATGATTCGGTATCTGTTTCCATATGGTTCGGATACTGTTCCAGTGCAAAATCAATGGTTTCCCGCAGTGCCTTTAAAGATACCTGTTCGCCGGTAAGGGTGAACCCGAATACCAGCCCTGCATCATTGAGCAGTGAACATTTTTTTGTCAGGTTTTTCCGGGCAGTTTTAATGTCAGGGTTGGAAGATTGTCCCACAGTAAGGGGAATGGTTGTTGAACTGTAAATGGTACTTAATGCCTGAATAACTTTAAAATCAAGCACCTCTGCAGTCAGTTCAAAATTGAACAATACCTGAGGTGCTTTTTTTTCTGCCTTGGCAATAAAGCGGAGCAGTTCGTTTTTATTGTTGCAGATTGCCGGGTCAGTTACCTGTACAACGGTAATGCCCCGGTTCTGTAATGTGTCTAATTCTGAAAATAAGGTTCCAGCTGCAAAAGAAAATGTCTGTGTCATTACAGCAAATGTATGCCGTTTTCATCACACTGGTCAATCATCTCTTGAGGCCAGATTGATACCTGAGTTTCACCAATGTGTGCTTTCCGTAAGAAGTACATGCACAAACGGCTCTGTCCGATACCGCCACCCATTGATGGAGCAAGTTTTCCTTCAAGAAGACGCTTATGGAAGTACAGTTCCTTGCGTTCGGTACAGCCACGTTCTTCAAGCTGCTGCATCAATGATTCAGGACTTACCCGGATACCCATGGAAGAAAGTTCAAAGGCCTGACCCAGTACGTTGTTCCATACAACAAGGTCGCCGTTCAAACCGTGATGTCCGTTACCGGTTTCAGTAATCCAGTCATCATAGTCAGGGGCGCGGCCATCATGGAGGGTACCGTCGTCCATTACATTGCCGATACCGATGATGAAAACGGCACCATAGCGCTGGGCAACAATGGATTCCCGTTCTTTCGGGGTGTTGTTGGGGAACTGGCGCTGCAGGTCTTCTGCGTAAACAAAAGTAATATCTTCCGGCAGTTCCGGGGTAATCTGAGGATACCGGTCGTAGATATAGAATTCGGTGCGTTTCAGACAGCGGTAAATGCGGCGGACGGTTTCGCGGAGGAATTCAACATGACGATCCTGGTCGGTAATTACTTTTTCCCAGTCCCACTGGTCAACGTAAATTGAGTGCAGGTTATCAAGTTCTTCGTCAGCGCGGATAGCATTCATATCAGTATAAATACCAAAATCTGGTTTTAACCCCATGTCGCTGATTTTTACGCGCTTCCATTTTGCCAGAGAATGAACAATTTCCATGTTCATGTCATTCATATCTTTAATGGGGAAACGGACTGCCCGTTCAACACCGTTCAAATCATCATTAAGACCGGTTCCGGAAGGAACAAAAAGCGGGGCTGTAACGCGGGTAAGATTCAGTTCTGTAGAAAGACAGAGCTGAAAGAAATCTTTGATCATAACGATGGCATGTTCAGTTTCCTGTACGGAAAGCAGTGATTCGTATCCCTGTGGGATGGTAACGTGTGACATATAATCCTCTGGATTATCATTAAGTTTGTAAATATGCAAAAATGATGAATATTTATACCATTTTTAGCCGGTGTATGTCTATTATGTGTTGCGCTGGTCTTCAATGCGGCGCATGCGTTCTTCATCCAGTTTGATGGAAAGGTTCTTTTCCTGAGTAGGAAGAACTTTTCCCTTAGGACCGTTTTTTGCCCGGCGCAGGTACTTTACCTGGGTGTAATACAGGTCAGCTTCTTTGTTTTTCCGGGCTTTGCTGTAATACACGGCAAGATTACCTGCATCAAGCAGAATATCAAGTGGAACGGTCTTTCCAGCCTGTGCCTTTACGAATACAAATCCACCGGGACAATCTCTGGTATGCAGCCATAAATCTGCTCCCCGCACATGATGCCGCAGCAGTTCATCGTTTTCATCAGCATCACGGCCAACCAGAAGACTCCAACCGTTAATGGTGTAGCCGACACCCGGATGCTTTTTTGCTATCTGCTGTTTTGGTTTTGTCTCTTTCCGGATCATCTGCTGCATGCGCAAAGGATTCGGTTCTTTACATACTGCTTCGTAGGCAAATTCCAGATCTGTCAGATCCCGTTTTGCCTTCTGGATATCGTGTTCCAGAGCTTCAAGACCGCTGGTGGCTTTCTTGTATTTTTCGTAGTATACCTGCGCATTTTCCTGAACCCGCTTTTTTGGATCAATCAGGATATGCATCTGGTTACCCGTATCGTAATCTTCGCAGTCCAGATAATTACTGGTGCCATCTATCAGATAGCCGTACGTAAGAATCAGGTCGCCCTGGTGTTTCCACTGCTCGGCAGAAAGAAATTCAGTCTTTTTGGATTCCAGTCTGGCAAGGGCTGCTTCCATTCGGGCACGGCGTGCGGTAAAGAGTTTTTCTGCCTGTTCCAGCAACGCTTCCCGAGAAAGGGCTTCTGCGTGTTCGCTATACCAGGCATCCATTAATGCGCTGTAAGTAACCTGCCACGGCTGAGGATTTTCCGGTGCTGCTTCAGCAAAATCGCGGATTGGAAAGCGATCTTTCAGAGCTGCCAGTTCTTCATCGGTGTAGGTTTTTGCCACCGGCGGTTCAAACTGCTCGCCATGCATTTCTCCCCGTTTGGGACGGCGGAAGAATACATCAAGAATCTGGTGGTTACCATCGGTAACGATAATGTTACTGGAAGCACTCCACAGACGGATGTACAGATAAAACTGTTCATCGCTATTGGTAATGTCCATTTTAATCACGCGTTCATAACCAATCTGCTCAATGCTGTTGATGCGGCAGCCTTTAATCCGTGATTTTAAGAATTCATTGAACCTGAGGGGTTTGTCGTTTTTAGGAATTTTTCTGCGGGTTTCGTGAATACGGGTAGCACCGGGAGCAAGACAGATAAGAAGGGTGGTGCTGGTGCCGTTTTTGTAGCAGTACAGGGCAAGACTATCGTATCCGGGCTGTACAATCTGCTGGATAAATGCTCCGTTCAGATCCAATTCTCCCAGTACTTTTTCAATTTCGTTACAGTTTAATGACATACTGTCAGATTATCTGCTTTTGGGACGCGTAACAAGGGATGTATCAAAGGAGCCTTCAGAAATAGCAGTAAGAATTGCTTCTTCATCAAGTTGCCATGGGTCATTAAGACGGCTTGCGGCATCCATCAGTTTTTTCCAGTTGAACTGGGTTGCAAACTGTCTGATGTTTTCTCCTTTTGTTTTCCGCAGAAACTGATACAGCAGATGAGCTGCCCATCCGCCCAGAGGGGTACATTGGGTAGACAGAGGATAAATGCAGCCGGACGGACGTTCTTGATTTTTGTAGAACACCAGAATTGGGGTAACTTGCTGAGTAGGGAGGGTAAGGGTGATGGGGGATGTATTGTCAGATGGAAGTTGTTCCGGTGATATGGTCTGGATGGTATCATCAGCATCGAACCAGATGATTGACTGAACGGTATCTGCGGGGAATGTGATGTTTGCAGTGGTGGTGTAGATTGTGGCAAAACGTGATGTATTGTAGCCCGTATGACAGCTTGTTGCGAAGAAAAGCAGCAACAGCGGCAGCAACAGTGATGATGGTTTTATATGTTTGTGCATGACGAACTCCTGATATATAGTTATTCGCCCAAGAGAGTAAAAAAATTTCAGTTTTCGGGAAAAATGTGAAAAAAAAGTTTCAGCTTCTGTTGCTGACGGCTTTCTGGACGTAAGAGTACCAGTTTTGGGGTAAAAAACGGGGTGGTATTTGTTGTCTGAGCGGTGTTTTTACAGTCAGGTTCTGTTGCACATTATTTTCCTGTTTAGGAATATTGTAGCATAAGTTTGGATGGGCAGAAGTGATTTCAATTGACAGATATGCACTAAAGTGCATATAATTTTGATATGTGGGATGTAGAGTCCTCAGATGAGTATGATGTATGGTTCACTTCATTGGATGAAGAATCAAAGATTGTGGTCTTGGAACGTGTTTTATTACTACAGAATATGGGGCCAAATTTACCTCGTCCTTATGCAGATGTAATTCACGGTGTTAAGGGTTTTTGCAATTTGAAAGAACTTCGTTGCAAAACTGAAAATCATGTTCTACGGGTCGCATATTATTTTGATCCAGTAAGAAAAGCGTATCTACTTACTGGAGGAGATAAAAAGGGGAAGAACCAAAGAAAATTCTACAAGGATTTGGTTGCCGAAGCTGTTTCGATAATAGAGAAACATGAAAAATCATTGGAGGGTGAAAAATGAAAGATGCAATCAAAATGATGGAATCGCAGATGTCTCCGGACGCTGTGAAAAAAGCACATCAGAAAGCAGAACAGGAGATACTTGCTATCCGTCTTGCCCAGTTACGCGAAGAACAGAATATCAAACAGTCTGAAATGCACAGTTTTCAGCAGACTTCTGTTTCAAAAATTGAGAAACGTAAGGATATGAAAATCTCAACACTCATTGACTATCTTGATGACTTGGGTCTTGGTCTGGAAATTCGTGCATATTCAAAAAACAACTCTATGACTGATACTGTTCTTCTTAAAGTGTAAAGAAACGGTAGACTGGATATTTCGGAGAAACTAAGATGCTCGCGGAAATGTTCTTCGAGAGCTTTTCTCAAGGCCTTTTTGTATATATGTATATACAGAGAAATGGAAGGTAACTGTACCTGATGGCTTGTCTCCGTAACAATAATGACTGTAGATCATTTAATTTTTGACCCTTATAAGCAAGGTTGCCGTCGTTATTCCGTTTTCTTCTCTTACTTCAAAATCATCTCTAGTAATGGTATCCAGTGTCTTAATCTGATACGGTGAGTTCCGGTTGGTCATTTTTACTGAACAATAATATTGGTTTGCAGTAGATTCCATAACTGATTTTCATAATCACCCGAGTCTATCATGTTTTGGTGCTGTTTTTCAGTTAAAACAAACCATCCATAATGAAAGGAGTATAAATAGATATCCCCGTTTTGTTGGGATACATAACGATAAACATATTCTGTACAATATCGGCCCTTATAACGGTATGGAACACTGCTGAAATTATTATCACGAACCAAATCAGGTGCCGGCATTGTCTGGGGTAGTTCAGATGATTTTGAAATTCGATCCTGGCATTCAAGTGTTATTTCAATATCAAATGATACTCCTTGTTTATTATACCAGTACCATTCCAAAATAATCGAACGGATAAGTTCTTTATGAACGGAATAATCTGATGGATTTGTGTTATCCCAAAAGGTGGGATTGTTTTTGGGAGACACAAGAGATGCTATCCTATTCCCCAACTTGCTGTGAATATTAGCATTAATGAAGTTGTCAACCGACTGAAAATCTGAAATTACAATATCGGGAAATTCTTCGTCAAGAATTACTGCTAGTTGACTGAGGTTATTCGGACATTGTGAATATTCATTAGGCATTTGGGCAGAAGAGGTGTACATTACAGTTAACAGAGTTAAAAATAGTATAAAGTTCTTTTTCATGGATAACTTCTATTTATTATTTATCACGCAGTTATTTTTCTTTTCTGAAGCTGCAATTTGCTTCAGTGCAGTTTCCGTTAATTGTCTGTTATTAGGTTCCACTCCAATTTTTGTATATGCGGATGAAACAACATCAGGATATACAGGCATCCCATTATCATCATAAGATACATGAGGAACATCAGAATTAACATAACTGCTGTATTGCGAACCTGGTGTTTTATTCGGGTCATATAAATAGCAAGTGCCACTTGGCGCAAAAGCTGATATAGGTATGTTATAAGTTCTGGAGGTTTCTATATCAGATTCAATACCCGGCCCAAAATCTGACAGGTGCTCAGGATTGCCAGAGATGTCTCCATGGGTATGACTTAATTCAACTATTATGTCATTTGGGGATAATGGATCCGTGAGTAACCATACAGAATCACTAGATACTGCATCTCCGATATTTGGAAGAGAATAATAATAATTGTGGCTTATGGAATCTTGGTAAATAGTTGTTCCGAATTCAACACCATTTCCAGAATTCATAGAATCATCATTGTAATTGATTCCGAAGTCATCACGTGTTTCTTTAATTGAACTATACAGATTCCAGGGTGCAAGCCCCAAAAAGTCCCGTAAATTTACCGGATCGTGCTGCACGTAGGAGTACCAGTTTTGAGGGGGAAAATTCTTTGTACTCATCAGCTATGATTGTATCACGAAGGAAGGATTTACAAAAAAAGCCTTGAAGAACATCAAGTTTTTTTGTGGATATCCTTTACTTACTTAGACTGTTAGTATAGTACTTTTTTACTTAATTGTATTCTCCATAAGCTAACCGAAACTGCAAGTAATACATTGCTTTTAACAACATACAGAGGTGAGGATCTTATCCATAGTTTTAAGAGTAAAAAGAAAGTCGACTCATACTGATAAGAAGGGTAAGTATAGTAGGTGTCGATAAGGGATAAAAAGAAATTCACAATAAGAATTTGAAAAATGCCTTTCCCACTTGGAGTACTTACTATTCCTAATGTAGTGTTGAACAACAAGAATAATCCCCAAATGACTATTCCCCGCCCATTAAAAAGCATAAATGGGATTAAAATAATATTACTTAAAAGAGTAAGCAACGTAATTAGAATAGCAGAAATCAATAGTTTTTTAGTCATTACGGCACCTACCATTTTTTTTCAGCTGCTTTTCAACGGTACCTGGAGTAAGAGAAATGTTCATTAATCCTTGACTGTTTAGAACGGAAGAAACATTATATGCACATGAAAAACCACTGCCATCTCCCATTTCAAAGGCTTTTTCAATCATTGCAGCTTCCTGGTCTGGCGTTGTGTCAATTTTGTATATATTGACAGTTTCGCCGTTCTCTCTGTGTAAGATGTCATTAATGTAATTATTTAAATTAGCTTGTTTTCCTATGAAGACCCCACTTGAAGTTCGATAAGTTGCATGAAATTCATCTTCAGCCTCATAACTACCAGAAGGATCATACAAAGTTTCTTCATTTTCACCAGATGGGTTACTAAAATGTACAGCCACGTGAGAGGCTCCTGCGGGATATTCCCACCATCGATTAGAATGGATAACAAGTATAGTCGTTTCCAACCCGAACAAATCCCTGAAATTTACCGGATTGTTCTGCACAAACAATTTCAACTGTAATACCTGCATCCCTGAATGTTTGGTTACTTTGCAATTGATACATCATATTTGTCGCATCTTTCCATAAAGCGGAATTCAAAGTCTTGATTTTCTCTTGGTTATTTTCCGAGAGGCTTGAAAAAGGAATTGTTGGTAATACGCCTTCATATGGATTACGAATTCCACTGGTAGACATATCCAATACAGGTCCAGATTTTGACTTTAATGAAGAATCGGCAGCACTTAACCCCCACAAATCCCTAAAATTTACCGGATTGTTCTGGGCGTAGGCGTACCAGATTTGAGATGGAAAATTCTTAGTACTCATCAGCTATGATTGTATCACGAAGGGAGATTTTATAGATAATATGCAGTGACCTATATTTCCTGTATAATTAAAAACGGAAGGTAACTGCACCTGGTGACTTGGCCTCTATTATTAAACGAAATGAGGAGGCCACAAATGGAAATGATTTCTATAGCAATGCTTGTCATTGCTGTGATTGACTTGATATTTGTTGTGCTCTCATTCTTCAAGAAAAAGTAGAGTGCAAAAAAAGAGCCCACCTCGCAATTGCACCTGCCGAAGTGAGCTTTTATAGCAAAACCAGAGGCTAGGCCGCTTATGCAGTTGCCTTCCGTTCTTTTAATATAGTTTATTATCGATAACCCGTCAATTTTGTGATAGTCTTTACGGTAAAAAATCCTCTATTGCCCCATTCTCTGAAATTTGAAGTGGCCAGATAAATTCTTCAGTAAATTCAAAGGAATCGTTTTTATACAATTGTAATTCAGGATTCAATGGGTACGTTACATGAAGCTCAAAGTACACAAATCCTTTTCCTGACTGTTTACTATCCTCTTATATGGAATAATTAGAAACAAACTGGAGATAGTTCATTCATAAAAGATATTCAGATTCGTTTGTAAAAAATCATACATGAAAGAATAGGATTTAAAATCGATAATAGCCGGTATATCAGTGATATTTTGGATTGCCGTAAGGTTTCCGTCTTCAGTTTTCAGAAAAAGTCCTTCAGAATTGAGTAGTAATATATACTTATAAAACTCTGCATCCTCAACTGTATATGCTTGTGTGTAAAAGTATGTTTTCTTGCCAATTATTTTCTGGTCTTGGGCTAAATCTGATATATAGTATTCTGTTTTCCCACTTGGTGAAAACAGGGTTATACAATAAACGGGATGATTGGAATAATCAGAATACTGAAGTAAATATATTGCTGCATCTACACGAGGATTTTCATTTGGGATTTCCTCAAATTGGATAGGCTTTGTATCAATTATTGACGCGAAACTATCTAAATCAAGAATACTTTGTGAAGAAAGTGGAAAAGAAAAAAGAAATAACAGGGTAAAAATACATATTTTTTTCATTTTGAGGCAGCCTTTTCATTTCGTAATGTTTTCAGTGATTTACCAAGAGTGTTTTCAAAATGGGGTGGATCTGTAAAATCTTCCCACTTTCCTCCTGCATCAAAACCGTTATCAATGCCGGCTTGATATACGGTTTCCCAAATAGATCCGGAAAAATCCCAATTTTTGGTATTGTCTTTGTTGAACACTTCAACATCAAAAGCTAATCCAAAATTATGATAACTTTGGCCTGCTTTTGCATTAGTTATAATTTTTGATGCATCCTGTACATTTCCAGCACTATCTCTACCAGCTGCATACAATTTTGTTTGTTCTTCATAAGTTCGTTCTGCACATAGGAGTACCAAGTTTGGGGTGGAAAATTCTTAGTACTCATCAGCTATGATTGTATCACAGGGGCAGAATATATGAACAATATAGGGGTAACCACCAAATTTTACAGGGTTAATTATTTGTCAAAATAATTCCGGCATATTTCTTTTCTGTCTGAAAATATTGATACTGCCGTTTGTTAACTATCAACTCAATCTGGTTTTCTGCCACTGTTGTTAAGAATTGATCCTCTGTATTTTGTGTAAAGGAGCTTCCACGAATATCAATTGAGCGCAAACTTTCTGGTACAAAATCGATAACTGGATAATCCTCATTGTAGAAGCCATGTAAAACAAGCTTTTCCAATTTGATGTTGTTTTGCAGATTAAGATGGCAGCCGTCTTGTATTTCGTTTGTCTCAACTAACGAAAAAATTGTCAGGTTGGGCAGGTACTGGATAAATGAC